>DIUT01000033.1 GCA_002423105.1 Geobacter sp. UBA6151
CCGAAAGGCTCCTGACCTACCCGGTCCCCAGCTCCAAAGGCTCCAACCATGAACATCTACCTCCAATCCACCGAAATCATCAACTGGCAGCATCCGGCTGTGCTGCCCAAAGCGCGGGAACTGGCCGGAGATGTGACGGACACAACCGAAATCGCCCGGCGCTGTTTCGAGTTCGTGCGGGATCAGATCAGGCACAGTTGGGATTACCGGCAGAACCCGGTGACCTGTGTCGCCTCCGATGTGCTGGAACATGCCACCGGCTACTGTTACGCCAAGAGCCATCTGCTGGCCGCGCTGTTGCGGGCCAATGGCATACCTGCCGGTCTGTGCTATCAGCGGCTTTCCGTGAGGGATTCCGGCCCGCCCTACTGCCTGCACGGCCTGAATGCGGTCTGGCTGGAGGCGCATGGCTGGTACCGGATCGATGCACGGGGCAACAAGCCGGGGGTGGATGCCCGCTTCTGCCCGCCGCAAGAGCGGCTGGCCTTTCCGGTTATGCAGCCGGATGAGGCTGATCTGCCGCAGTTGTGGCCGGAGCCGCTGCCGGAGGTGGTGCGGGTGTTGACGGAATACGCCACGGTTGAAGAGGTGCAGGCAAACCTGCCGGATAGTAGTTTGTTCTAACGTAGCCGAGTTATCCTTCCAACGCCTGACGCAGGTCTTCGATCAGGTCTTCGGCATCCTCAATCCCCACAGAAAGACGCAGCAGCACGTTGTTGATTCCCAGCCGCGCCCGCAATTCCGGCGGGATGTCGGCATGGGTCTGCACTTCGGGGAAGGTCATCAGGGTCTCCACCCCCCCCAGGCTTTCGGCAAAGGAGATCAACTGCGTTTTCAGCAGCACCTGCTCCACCAGGCTGTGCTGGTCCACTTCAAAGGCGATCATGGCGCCAAAACCGCCCGCCTGCTGCTTCATCAGGGCATGATCGGGATGCTCCGGCAGGCCGGGATAGTGTACCTTGCGGATTCGGGGATGGCTGCTCAACCAGGTGGCGATCTTCAGCGCATTTTCCTGATGGCGGTCAAGGCGGATGCCCAGGGTTTTCATGCCGCGGATGATCAGCCAGGAGTCCTGGGGCGCAAGCACCGCGCCGACGGAGTTCTGATGGAAATAGATCCGTTCCGCCAGTTCCGGGTCTTTGGCCGCCACCAGCCCGCCCAGGGTATCATTGTGTCCGGCCAGATACTTGGTGGCGCTGTAGACGGTGATGTCGGCCCCCAGGTCCAGCGGACGCAGCAGGTAGGGGGTCAGGAAGGTGTTGTCGGCGATCAGCAAAAGTCCCCGGCTTTGGGACAGTTTGGCCAGGGCCGGCAGGTCGGCGAATTTCAGCAGCGGGTTGGTCAGGGTCTCCACGAACAGCGCCCTGGTTTCCGGCCGGATGGCGGCCTCCACTGCGGCAAGGTCGGTGGTGTCCACGTAGGTGAAGGAAAGGCCGAACTGGTTGAACACCTTGTCGAACAGACGGCAGGTGCCGCCGTAGAGGTCTTCGGTGACAATCAGGTGGTCGCCGCTTTTAAAGAGCATCAGCAGGCAGGTGATGGCTGCCATGCCGGTGGAGTAGGCAAAACCGCGCACGCCGCCATCCAGGCGGGCGATGCCCTCTTCAAGGGCCTGGCGGGTCGGGTTGCCGGAACGGGTGTAGTCGAAACCGGTGCTCTGCCCCAGCCCCGGATGGCGGAAGGTGGCGGTCTGGTAGATCGGCACTGATACCGCGCCGGTGCGGGTGTCCCACTCAAGTCCGATTTGTACTGCCTGGGTTGTAATCTTCATCATTGTCCTCCCAAAATAAAATCCCCTTCCGGGGTACGGAAGAGGATTCCACAGGGGGTCTCTTCCTTATCTCCCGAAACCGCAGGCGGTTTCGCTGGAATTGGCACCTTGCCTGTGCAGGCTGGTTGCCGCGACGTCATAGGGCCAGTCCCTCGGTCGCTCTTGATAAGTAAGTATGTTGTGTGCTTTTTAAGTGTAAACTACTGTGCAAATATTTATGACAAATACCCACTGTTTTTGTCAATATTATTTTTATTAAGGGACTCGGGATTTACCGATGTCTACGGCATTTCGTTCATGGCGCCGGTGCGATACCCTTGCAGATCAATTGCCACATAGGTGAAACCGGCCTGCCGGACCGCTTGGCTGACCGCGTCCCGCAGCGGACCAACTGCCTGCGCGAACTCTTCCGCTCCCAATTCAAGCCGGGCCACGCTATCGTGGTAACGGACCCTGAGCACGCGGAGACCTAAGGCCATCAGCGCTTCCTCGGCCTGTCCCACCTGGCGTACCCGCTCGGCGGTGATGGCGGTTCCGTAGGGAAAGCGGCTGGAGAGGCAGGCGTAGGCAGGTTTGTTCCAGGTGGGCAGGCCCAGATGGCGTGAAATTTGGCGGATATCGTCCTTGGTAAGCTCCGCCTCCTCGAGAGGGCTGCGGACGCCGATCTCTTCGGCGGCAGTGCGGCCGGGACGGTGGTCTGTACGGTCATCCAGGTTGGTGCCGTCCAGCACCCAGGCCAGCCCTTCCGCATCGGCAATTTCGCGTAGTTTGCCGAACAGTTCTTTTTTGCAGTAGTAGCAGCGGTTGCGGGGGTTGTGGGCAAATTCCGGGATATCCAGTTCTTCTGAAAGCACTTCCCGGTGCCTGCCGCCTATTCCTAGCGCCAGCTCCCGTGCTTCGTGCCGTTCCCGCTCGGGATAGGTGGCCGAAGTGGCGGTCACCGCCAGGGCCCGTTCACCCAGTTGGGCAACGGCAACGGCAAACAGCAGGGTTGAATCGACGCCGCCGGAAAAAGCCACCAGACAACTGCCCATTTCCCGCACCAGGGCTTCCAGGCGGCTCTTCTTGGCGGCAAGTTCAGCGGAAAGGGGTTGCCCATGCATGACGTCCGGCTGCTGCATCGTCAGTGTTTGCATTGCGCTACGGACAGCTGCAGGTCAACCAGCAGTTGCCGGTCGGCATCGGGATTGCGCCCTTTCTTGGTCAGGTAGTCGCCGGTCATCATGCCGCTGGCTCCGGCAGCGAATATCCAGGATTGCAATTCGCGCAGGTTGCGCTCCCGTCCGCCGCAGATGGCGATTTTGCGATCCGGCAGGATGTATCGGTAGAGGGCGATGATCCTCAGGCACTCCATGGGCGACAGGAAGTCGGCGTCTTGCAGGGCGGTTCCCGGCACCGGATCAAGGAAGTTGATCGGTATGGAGTCCACCGCAAGCTCACGCAGCAGAAGTGCCAGTTCTATGCGCTGGGCAACGCTTTCCCCCATGCCGAAAATGCCGCCACAGCAGACCTTGAGTCCGGCCTGCTTGGCGTTCTTCACGGTCTCAACATCCTCTTCATAGCGGTGGGTGGTGCAGATTGACGGAAAAAACGACGCCGCAGTTTCCAGATTGTGGTGATAGGTAACCACACCGGCCTCTTTCAGGGCCTTGGCTGTCGCAAGATCAATGATTCCCAGTGAGCAGGAGGGATCCACCGTGCCCTGGGCCACGATCTGCCGCACTGCCGCGCAGAGCTCGTCAAGTTCCGCGCCGGAGGAGATGCCGGTGCCGCTGGTGATGATGCCGAAGCATTCGGAGCCGATTAATTCGGCCTGCTTTGCCTGCTCGGCAATGGTGGCGGCATTCACCAGCGGGTAGACCGGCGCTGCGGACTGGTGGTGAGCCGACTGGGCGCAG
Source organism: Geobacter sp. UBA6151 (assembly GCA_002423105.1). Lineage (GTDB taxonomy): Bacteria > Desulfobacterota > Desulfuromonadia > Geobacterales > Pseudopelobacteraceae > Trichlorobacter. The sequence goes on from DIUT01000033.1 coordinate 3,670, forward strand.
AAGGAACAGTTTTCGGGACAACGGCCCGACTTGGCATTGATAATGGAACAGAGCGACACTTCGTTGCCAAAATAGTGTTCCCGCAGTTGCGTAGCTCCGGCAAACAGGTAGAGCAGGTCGGCTCCTTCCGCTGCAGCAAGCTGCAGTGCCTCCTCTGCTGTCAGGCGGTGACCGGCAAGAACCTGGCTGATTATCTGCTCAATAAAGGTTTTGGTCTGCATCGGTATTTCATTCCTTTCTGTATCACACCTTCAGTTCCTTGATGATCTCTGCCTGACGCTGGGCGATGTACATGCCGATCAGGTCTTCGCCCCGCTTGTCCTGTTCGAACAGGAAAATGCCGCGTAGCGGCGGTTCCTCGCCTTCAAAACGCAGAAAACGGGCCATGATGCGCAGTTTCAGCGGCTGTGGTCGGCTTTTCAGGTCAAAGGAGATGTTGATGTAAAAATAGGCAAATTTGCCGAGCAGGGTCTTGTCCGGTATTTCCAAGGCACAACCGCCCAAGGAGAGGTCTTTCAGCTTTGCGCTAAAGGAGTTTGGCCCTGCTTCCACCGTTACCATGAACAGTCCGCCGATCTTCACGCGCAGGGTGGTGCGGCGGTCCGGCAAAACTTCCACGTAGGCAAACTCTGACAAGACAACCTCATTGGCCCCTTCATTAAAGATTGCGGTGGCATAAATATCCTGCGGGAGTTGTGGAGAGCGGAGTACCGTATAGCGGCTGTTCACGATAGCGCGGCTTTGAAGATCGCTGGTGCGGCAGGCCAGGGTATCGTCAAAAACGTACAGAAATTCTGCAGGAGCTGCGACCGGCACTTCCTTGTAATAGTTGAAAAACTGAACGTCCGGGCGCGGCTGCTGCGAAAGCTGTAAGAGGAGGTTCACAATCTCTCCCGGTTCACCACGTCCCGTCAGACGCAAATAATCTTCATGTTGAAACGGCGCCATTACCTTCCTCCTGCTCACTACTGTACACTGAGCCTTATCCATCCTGCAAGGGCTGTCCTCTTGCCTTCATGGCCAAATCATGACAAAGTAGCACGAAATTCAGGGGCCAGGGGTCAGGGACCAGGGACCAGAAAGGCGAAAAGGCTTTCTCTGGCCCCTGGACCCCGGCCCCTGGACCCTTCCTGGAGCCTTTCCATGCCGCTTCGTTTGTACAATACCCTTTCCGGTGAAAAAGAACTGTTTGTCCCCCGAGAACCGGGCAAGGTCGGCATGTACGTCTGCGGTGTCACCGTGTACGACTACTGCCATATCGGTCACGCCCGCGCCGGCATTGTCTTCGATATGATCTACCGCTACCTGTTGCATTCCGGCTACGGGGTTACCTATGTCCGCAACTATACCGACATAGATGACAAGATCATCAATCGCGCCAACCGCGAAGGGACTGATTACCGTGCTGTCGCTGATCGTTATATTGCTGCCTTTGATGAGGATATGGAACGGCTGGGGCTGAAAAAGCCGACCGTTGAGCCCAAGGCTACTGACCATATTGCTGATATTATCGGCATTGTGCAGAGCCTGATTGACAAGGGACATGCCTACGAAGCCGGGGGGGATGTCTATTTTGCGGTGGAAAGTTTTCCCTCCTACCTCAAGCTGTCCAAACGTAATCTGGAGGATATGCTGGCTGGCGCGCGGGTAGAGGTGGGGGAGAAGAAGAAGCATCCCATGGATTTTGCCCTTTGGAAAAGCTCCAAGCCGGAGGAGCCCTGGTGGGAATCTCCCTGGGGCAGGGGACGGCCCGGCTGGCACATTGAGTGTTCCGCCATGAGCATGCGTTTTCTGGGGCCTTCCTTTGATATCCATGGCGGCGGCAAGGATCTGGTGTTTCCCCACCATGAAAACGAGATCGCCCAGTCGGAAGGGGCCAACTGCTGTCGGTTTGTCACCTACTGGATGCACAACGGTTTCGTCAATATCAACAGCGAAAAGATGAGCAAATCCCTGGGCAACTTTTTTACTATCCGCGACGTGCTGCAACTGTTTGACCCCGAAACGCTGCGCTTTTTTATTCTTTCCGCCCACTACCGTTCACCCCTGGACTATTCCGACCAGAATCTGCTGGAAGCCCGCAGCGGACTGACTCGTATTCATGAAGCATTGGCCAATCTGGATGTGGTGCTGGCAGCCCCTGCCGGTGATGTAGTTCCACCTTCGGCAGCAGAACTTGCCGAAAAGGCCGCCACGCTGGCGGACCGCTTCCGCGAGGCGATGGATGATGACTTTAACACCGCGCAGGCTCTGGGCTGTGTATTCGATACGGTGCGTACCCTGAACCGGACTCTGGCAGAGTCAGCCATGCCGGATGCAGCGACCCGTGAAGTCTTGGCCGTCCTGCGTGGGGCAATCGATGACATTGGCGAAGTGCTGGGGCTGTTCCGTCAGTCGTCCGCCAGCTGGCTGGCTGCTCGCGAGGCTGAAAAGGCGCAGGGATTGACGGTGTCCGCCGAAGAAATAGAGCGTTTGATTGCCGAACGGGCGGAGGCCCGCAAAAACAAGAATTTTGCCCGGAGTGACGAGATCAGGGACTATCTGCTGTCGAAAAATGTGCAACTGCTGGATACGCCTGGCGGAACAACCTGGCAGGTCAAGTAATGCCCGATTGAATAGCTTGCAAGTTTGTACGGGCATGATAGGCTGTTGCTGCAAACAGATACCAAAGGATTAAATCCATACTGCGAGGCTGACGTGGATTGGGAATGCTGCTGGGATCGTGATACCGTTGTCATGGGTGAATGCCCGAACATCACCGAAGGTGATGAAGATCTGCTTGCCTCAAAAGCGCGACGCATACTTGAAAAATGCTGTGAGTGTGAACGGTTTCGGAGAGATTTAGGCCGTTTCAATGAGAGCGGTCATCCCCTGGCCCCCATCTTTGCCGTCCTGCATAATGACTATCGTCGCCAGAAGAGCCAGATTCAGTCTCTGGTAAGTTTCCTGGATAGCAAAACCCTTGAAACCCGCTTTCTTCATGAATTGGGTTCTGTGCTGCAAAGCTCCGTTGATCTGGACGAGGTTCTGTCGGTGGCGCTGACCGCCATCACGGCCGGCAAAGGCTTCGGCATGAACCGGGCCTTCCTGCTGCTGGCTGATCAGGAGCGCCATCTGCTGCGCGGTCATCTGGCCATCGGCCCCCGTTCGATTGAGGAGGCCGGGCAGACCTGGCAGGAAATCGTCAGTAATGACATGGATCTGCAAACCATGGCCCGCAGCTTTCAGCAGTACAAGCTGCGCAGTGAACGGGACAAATTCCAGGATATTCTGGATAAACTGGTGGTCCCCCTTGATGACCTGAACCACATTATCGTACGGGTCTTTGAAGACAAATATCCGCTGCTGGTCCATGATGCCTTCAACAATCCTGCTGTTGACCCGGCCTTTGCCCGGCTTATGGGGGTGGACACCTTCCTGGTGCTGCCTCTTATCTCTCGCCATCGCCGAATCGGCGCTATCATCGCCGATAATTTCATCACCCACCGCCCCATTACGGACGATGACCTGCGCTCCATCGAAACCTTTGCCTTTCCGGTAGCCTTTGCCATTGAACGGGCCTCGCTCTATGACCGCTTGCAGGAACAGGTGGATAAACTGCAGCTTGCCAACCAGAAACTGCAGGAGCAACAGGAGTTGCTGGTACGCATGGAAAAAATGGCCCTGGTGGGGCGGATCACCTCCAGCGTTGCCCATTCCATCCGCAATCCCCTGACGGTGATCGGCGGATTTGCCCGCAGCATACTGAAAACAACTGCACCCACCGATGCCAAGCGAGGCTTCATTGAGTCAATCGTCACGGAAACCCAGCAACTGGAAGGGGTGCTGGATGAGGTGCTGACCTATTCCGATTCATTGTATCCAACCAGGGACATGTGGGATGTCAATCAGCTGGTGGAGACTGCCCAACGGGAGATTCAGGACCGGCTGATCAGGCAGGATTTTACGGTGCATTCCCATCCGGGCCAGAACCTTCCGCCGGTCTGGGTGGATTACAAGCAAACCGCCTACTGTATCCGTACCATCATACTTGAAGACATGGATGGCCTGGAACATGGCAATATTTCGATTTCTGTGGCGCAGCACGGCAGTGAGATCGATATCCGGATTGAAGACAAAGACCGCAAGCTCAGCGAAGATGAGCTGGAAGCCATGTTGACTCCCTTTGCCGAAACCTGCCAGATGGGGTCGGGCCTGAGTCTTGCCCTGTGCCGCAGCATGCTGGACAAGCAGAACATACCGTTTTTGGTGGTAGCTCCCCCTGAAGGTGGGGTTGTCTACACCATCAAGCTTCCAACCCGCAAGGAGGAATTATTATGAGCAGGCTACTGGTAGTTGATGATGAGGCCAATATTCGTCTTTTGTACAGCGCAGAGTTGACGGAAGAAGGGTATGAGGTGGAAACTGCAGCCACTATTTCCGAGGCCCTGGAAAAACTTGCTCAACAGAATTTCGATCTGGTGTTGCTGGACATCAAGCTGAAAAACGAGAGCGGCATCGAGCTGCTGCAGAAGATCGTCAAGGAACGTCACGATATGCCGGTTATCCTCTGTTCGGCCTTTTCCAGCTACAAGGATGATTTCTCCGCCTGGTTGGCCGACAGCTATGTGGTCAAATCCGGCGACCTGACCGAGCTTAAGGAAGAGGTCAAGCGGGTATTGGAGAAAAAGGCCCAGAGAAGGGCGGCAGGACTTTAATACCACCCCCACCGCGCTCACTTCTTGCACCCCCCTGTTACAAGGAGGGAAAACAGAGAAGTGCTATCAGATGCCACTGACAGGAGGTTTTCATGAAAGCAGTCATTATGGCCGGAGGCTTCGGCACACGCATTCAGCCACTTACCGGCAGCATGCCCAAACCTATGATTCCGCTGTTTAACCGACCGATCATGCTGCATATCGTGGAACTTCTGAAGAAGCACGACATCACCGATTTGGTAATGCTGCTCTATCATCAGCCGGGTATCATCAAAAAATTCTTCAGGGATGGCAGTGATTTCGGTGTCAAGATCACCTACGTCACCCCCTTGCAGGATATGGGGACTGCCGGCGCGGTTAAAGCGGCCGAGAAATACCTTGATGAGCGTTTTCTGGTGATATCCGGTGATCTGCTCACCGATTTCAACCTGAAAAAAGTCATCGATTTCCATGAAACAAACAAGGCCATGGCCACCATCACCCTTACCTCGGTCAAGGACCCGTTGCAGTTTGGTGTGGTCATTACGGACAAGGAAAAACGGATTACCCAGTTTTTGGAAAAGCCGGGCTGGGGTGAGGTCATTTCCGACACTATCAATACCGGTATCTACGTTCTGGAACCGCAAATATTTGACTATATTCCGGCAGGAGAGAATTTTGACTTCTCCCAGGACCTCTTTCCGCTGATGCTGCAAAACAAGGATTCGTTGTTTGGGGTAACCGCCAAGGGTTACTGGCGCGACATCGGTAACACCGATTCCTACCGCGATGCCCACCACGATATTTTCAAAGGTAAAGTCAACCTCAAGATTGATGAGGAAAAACAGGATTATGTGGGCAAGGATCTGCGCATCGGTGCCGATGTAACCCTGGAGGATGCCGCCGGAGTTGAGGGAACGGTGGTGATCGGTGACAACTCCCAAATCAGCCGTGATGTCAAGATCAAGGATTCGGTGATTGGCCGTAACTGCACCATTGAAGCAGGGGTCAGGTTGAGCCGTTGCGTTATCTGGGACAACACGTATATCAAAAAGGGGGCCAAACTTACCGACAGCGTGCTCTGTACTAATGTCCGGGTTGGACAGGCAGCCGTACTGGAGGAGGGGGTGATTGTTGCCGACGAAACCTCCATTGGCGATGAAGCCCATATAAAGGCCGATGTCAAGATCTGGCCGCGCAAGGTGATTGAGGCCGGTTCCACGGTTACGGCAAACTTGATCTGGGGTGAAAAATGGAAGCGCTCACTTTTTGAGGGGGCGATTATCAAGGGGCTTTCCAATGTGGAGTTGACCCCTGAATTTGCTGCCAAGCTGGGTTGCGCCTACGGTACCATGCTGCCCAAGGGTAGCTATGTGCTGGGAGGACGGGACGCCAAGCGTTCGTCCCGGATGCTGAAGCGCTGCTTTGTGGGAGGATTGCTCTCCGCCGGGGTCAATGTGCGGGATATGACCATGACCTGCCTGCCGATCATCCGTTACAAACTGAAAACCTTCGGCGAGGTGGGCGGCTTCCACTTCCGGCAGGCTGCCGACGATCCGGCTGCCATGGAAATCATCTTCATGGATGGTGATGGTCTGGATTTCTCCAGCAACATGGCCAAAAATGCCGAGCGGATTTACTACAAGGAGAATTTCCGGCGCGCCCATCATACCGAACCGGGCGCAATCACCGATATTCCTCAGGCCGTGGACTTTTACCGGGAAGGTTTTCTGCGGGCACTTAATGTCGAACAGTGCCGCAAGGCGGCCTGGACTGTTGTGGTTGACTTTAATTTTGCCCCGGCCTGCCAGATATTGCCGATACTTTTGAATGAACTGGGCTGCAATGTGGTGTCTCTGAATGCCTACATCGATGAAGGGAAGGGGGCTGTTGCGCCCAAACCTAAAGAGGATGCGCTGCGGCAACTCTCCACCATTGTCGGTTCATTGGAGGCCCAGGCCGGTTTCTGGCTGGAGCCCAATGCCGAGGCAATAACCCTGGTTGACGAGACGGGTGCAATTCATGACGGTGTGGGCCTGCTGGCGCTGGTGACCGCGCTCAAGCTGAAAGGGGAAAAGCGTGGTGCCATAGCGGTGCCCGTGCAAGCGCCATCCACCATCGAACAGATGGCGCTCAAGAGAAAATGCTCCGTAACCCGTACCAAGAGCAGTGACCGGGCCATGCTTGAAGCGGCCTCGTCATCGGAAGTGATTCTGGCCGGTACCATTGATGGCCGCTTTGCCTTCCCTGCCTTCCAGGCCGCTTTTGACGGTATGTTCACCATCGCCAAGCTGGTTGAACTGAGCTCTTCTCTGGGGCTTCCGCTTTCCAGGGCGCTTGCCGACGCGCCGACCCGCTCCTTTCTTGAAACCCGTGTTTCCTGCCCCTGGGAGATGAAGGGCGGCGTCATGCGTAAGATGAGTGAGGACAGCCTGGAAAAGGAAGCAACGTTTATTGACGGCATCAAGGTGCAGTTCGGCAACGACTGGGCGCTGGTGCTGCCGGACCAGTACGGTTCCTTCGTGCATATTTTTGCCGAGGCCAATGACGATAAAACAGCTGGCAAATTGCTGGACGAATATCAGAAAAAGGTGGAAGGCTGGAAGAAAGAACTGGAGTCCTGATCCCCATGTCCGCGCCCTTAAGCGTCATCTTCATCTGGCACATGCACCAGCCTTATTACAAGGACCCGGTGAAGAACGAGTACGTCCTGCCCTGGACGTATCTCCATGCCATCAAGGACTACTTCGACATGCCGGCCATCGTGGAAGACACGCCGGGGGCGCGGGCGGTGTTCAATCTGGTGCCGTCGCTGGTGGAACAGCTGCTTGATTACGCGGCAGGTACGGCGGTGGACCCGTTTCTGATCAAAGGGCAGATGAATCCTGCGGATATGACGCAGGATGACCGGGTCTTCCTGCTGGAAAACTTCTTTTCCGCCAACCGGCAGCAGATGATCGAACCCCACCGGCGCTATCTGGAACTGTTGTACATGGCCGGTGAAGGCAGGGCGGGAAGCGCCAGGGAGCGGGCGCGGCACTTCAGTAACCAGGATTTGCAGGATTTGCAAGTCTGCTTCTTCCTGGCCTGGACCGGCGAGGCGGCACGGCGGCGCTTCCCGGAGTTCCGGGAGTTGCTGGCCAAGGGCAGCAACTACACCGCCGAGGATCGCGAACTGTTGTTTGCTACGCAGGCACGGCTGTTGAAACAGATCATCCCCCTCTATAAAAAGCTGCACGAGTCCGGGCAGATTGAGTTGTCGGTGACGCCGTACTACCATCCGATCCTGCCCCTGCTCTGTGACACCCAGATTGCACGGGAAGCCATGCCGCGGGTCAACCTCCCCCAGGAGCGGTTCCGGCACCCTGCGGATGCCAGGGCACAGATCAAGCGCGGACTTGCCTATTTCAAAGAGGTTTTCGGGGTTGAGCCGAAAGGAATGTGGCCTTCGGAAGGGTCGGTAAGCGACGAGGCCCTGGCGATTATCGCCGAGTGCGGGTTGCAGTGGGTGGCAACTGACGAAGAGGTGCTGGCCCACTCCCTTGAAGGAGGACTGGGCCACCACAAGCAGCAGTTGTACCGTCCCTGGACCTTTGCCGCGCCTGGTGGCGATCTGGGAATTTTTTTCCGGGATCATCAACTGTCGGACCTGATCGGTTTTACTTACAGCCAGTGGGACGCGCTGCGGGCCATGGCCGATTTTACCGGTCGACTGCGGCAGGTGCGTCAGCACGGGGGAGGCGGCGAGTGCGTGGTGCCGGTGATTCTGGATGGGGAAAACGCCTGGGAATATTATCCCGGCAATGCCTATGAATTCCTCTCCAAGCTGTATGCCGGCATTGCCGGAGCGCAGGATATGCGCCTGATCACCTGTAGCGAAGCATTGCAACAAACCTCCCATGCCGGACGGCTGCACCGGATTCACCCCGGTTCCTGGATTAACGCCAATTACGGTATCTGGATCGGTCATCCTGAAGAAAATCTGGCCTGGGACCTGTTGGCCCGCGCCCGTCAGACCCTTGAACAGCGCCATCCCCAGGCTGCGGAGTTATTGGCCGGTGCCGGAGAGGCTGGCAATGAACAGGCCCGGCTGCTCTGCACGTCGCTCTACGCAGCCGAGGGCAGCGACTGGTTCTGGTGGTTCGGTGATGACCATTTTTCACCGCACAGCGACCGCTTCGACTACCTGTTCCGGCGTCATCTCACCAACCTGTACAACGTGCTGGGGGTTGATCCTCCCCGGGAGCTGCTGGAGCCGATCAAGAAAAAAAGCCCTGCTGGACTGGTGCGGGAGCCTGCCGGATTCATCGAGCCGGATATCAATGGCAGAGTCGGCGACTACTTCGAATGGCTGGCTGCCGGACTGTTCGACCTGACCCGTCAAGGATCGGCCATGCATTCGTCGGATCGAATGCTGCAAGGATTTTACTGGGGATATAATCGCGAATTCCTCTATTGCAGGATCGACGGCATTCAGGAACTGGGCCGTCTGTTGAAGGAAATGGATATCCTGGCTCTGCACCTGATTTCCGACCGGGAGTACCGCTTGCCGATGCAGCGGGGCGGCAGGGAAGGACTGTTGCTGGCAAAAGAGTCGGGAAACTGGGTGCCCACCAATATCTGCTGTCGTTGGGCAATTGAGCGTACGGCAGAGCTTGCCTTACCCCTTGCCGGTTTGAATCTCATACCGGGGGTCAAATTGTTTGTCAGTATCACCCTGACCAGGGACAACGAGGAAATAGGCCGTTGGCCCAGTGATGCGCCACTGATGCTCAATTATGAAGGGGCTGATCTTGAAGCAAATGATTGGCTCATTTAACCCTGTGGGCGGGTTGCAATTTTGAGGAGACTGTATGTCTGAACTACGCTGGGATCCCTTAAAGCTGTACTGGGTCATCATAGCCACGGAACGGGGACGGCGTCCGCGAGACTTTCATGTGGAGCCTGTTCCGCTGCCGTCCACTGCCTGCCCCTTCTGTTATGGCAATGAGGATAAGACGCCGCCGGAGATTTTTGCCATCCGGCCCAGCGGTCTGCCCAATGCCCCAAACTGGAAGGTGCGGGTAATTCCCAACAAGTACCCGGCGTTGCGGGTGGAAGGTGAGCTGGAAAACCGCGGATATGGGCCTTATGATGTGATGAACGGCATCGGTGCCCACGAGGTGATCATCGAGACACCGGATCACGACTTGTCGCTGGCTGATCTGCCACCGGATGACATAACCGATGTCCTGATCGCCTGGCGTACCCGCATACTGGATCTGCGGCGGGATTTCCGCTTTCGCTACATGATTCTCTTTAAAAACCATGGCGCACGGGCTGGAGCTTCCCTGGCCCACTCCCACAGCCAGTTGATTGCTGTGCCGCTGCTGCCGCCGGTAGCGGCAACCGAGCTCAAGGTGTGCAGAAATCATTACGCTGCCAAGGAGCGCTGCCTGTTCTGTGATCTGCTGGCCTTTGAACTGAAAGAAGGAACCAGGGTGGTCCGCGAATTTTCCAACTTCGTCACCCTGGCCCCCTATGCTGCCAGCTTCCCCTTTGAGTTGCGCCTGTATCCGAAACGCCATGCCCATGACTTCGCCCTGATGAATGACGCCCAATTGGCCGAACTTGCGGTGGCGCTGAAGGATATGTTGATGCGGATCAAGGTGGTGCTGAAAGATGCCCCCTACAATTTCATCCTGCACACCTGCCCTCCCATGCACCGCCGTCCCGGTAAACCAACGCTCTGGAGCTCGCTGGAATACGATTATCACTGGCACATCGAACTGGTGCCGCGCCTTACCTCAATTGCCGGCTTTGAATGGGGCACCGGCTTTTTTATCAATCCCACCTCGCCGGAAGACGCGGCCCGGTTTTTGCGGGAAGCCGTTGTTTCGTGATCCGCCCAGGACTGCAACAAACCCTGGACAACCTGTACGCAGGCCGCTCACAACACCATCTGGCCAACGATCCGCTTTCTTTCTGTCATCGCTTTAACGATCCTGCCGACCAGGAAATCGCGGCCCTGATCGCCTCCTGCTTCGCCTATGGCGCGGTCAGCGTCATCAAAGGCAGCCTGGAAAAAATCTTCCGAGAGATAGGCCCGTCGCCCCGCCGCTATGTGGAGCAGTTCGATCCGCAGCAGGGTCTCGCGCTTTTTTCAAGCTTCAAACACCGCTTCAACAACGGTCGCGATCTGGCGGCTCTGTTCTGGGCCATGCAACGGATGATCGTTGAAGCCGACAGTATTGAGACGTTTTTTCTGCGTTTTCACGAATCATCCGCACCAACGGTGGAAAAAGGGCTGACCGGTTTTGCCGCTGCCATCCTGGCCTTTGATTATGCTCCGGTTTTTGGAGCCGGAGGGCTGCCGGAAAAAGCGTCGTTTCGCTTTCTGTTTCCCTCTCCGGCGGCAGGCAGCGCCTGCAAACGGCTGTGTATGTTCCTGCGCTGGCTGGTTCGTCCCGCTGACGGCATTGATCTGGGGCTCTGGCAGAAGGTGCGTCCTGATCAGCTGATTATCCCGGTGGATCGGCATATCGAGCGGATCGGCCAGCTCCTTGGGCTGACCGGACGCCGGATTCCCGACTGGCGCATGGCCTGCGAACTGACGGCATCGCTTCGTAAATTTGATCCGGACGATCCGGTGAAATATGATTTTGCGCTCTGTCATCTGGGCATATCGGAGGGATGCAACGGCCTTAGCAAACCTGCCTGTGCCTCCTGCATGGTTCAGGGATACTGTGCCGCAGACAACTGAATTGACAGCATAGGGACTTTCTGATACAAAATCGCAGGTTTGCACGGATCAACAGGCAGGCACTACCCGAGCGGGAGTTGACGATGATCGTTCAATGTGAACAATGCCGGACAAAATTCAGGCTTGATGACGGGAAGGTATCTGACCGTGGCGTCAAGGTCCGTTGTGCAAAGTGCCGTCATGTTTTCACTGTGCGCAAGCCGGAAATTGCGCTGCAATCTGCTGCAATGCCGGAATCTGTTGCAGCGACCGCGGAGATGCCGGCGGTTGATGATGTCTGGGCTCCTGCTCTGGAAGCAGCCGATGCAACCGTGCGGATGACCACAGCTCCTGCACCGGAGCCGGTGCAGGAGGATGATCTGCGTGAACCGGGGATGGTCTTTGATTTTGGCGCCCCCCCGCTTGACAGCGCGGTTTCCGCTGCTGACGCTTTTGATCCCGGCCAGACCGACGCCGCGGCAGGCGGCGATGTTGATTTCGCTGATCTTTCCTTTACGGCTGAATCTGCTGCAATTCCGGCAGCGGTATCTGACGTTGGTGAGATGACCATGGTCATGCCTCCCCAAAAGCAGGATACGGATATTTCAGCAGTATTTGCTACAGCTCCGCCAGTTGCCGAGGACAACTTCAATCTTGGCGATATTGATTTCGGAACAGGGACGCCTGCCGCCCCCGAGAGACAACCTGATGCCGTTGCTGAAACTCCGACGCCGGAAGCAGCCGTACCTTCTGCTCCGCCTGTCCCTGACATATCTTTTGATGCTCCTGAGCTAAAGGAGGAGCAGCAGGAAGCGCCACCGCTTTCCATCTCCTCGCGCCACCGCCAGAGTCCGCTCCTGTCAATTCTGGTGACCATCCTTGGTGTACTGGTTCTTGGCGTAGCCGGATTTACGGTCTATAACCATTTGAGCGACGATCCTGGCGCCTTCAAGCTGTTTGAAAAACCGCGTGTTCCGGTTGAAGAGGGCAGGATTACGGTGCGTAAGATCAGCGCCACCTATCTTGAGCAGGCTGTTGCCGGTGAACTGCTGGTGATCAGCGGTGAGGCGGTCAATAATTTCACCAAAACCCGTGCAGCCTTGCAACTGAAAGGCATGGTCTTCGGCGGCGATGGCGGCGTGCTGATCAGCAAGGTTGCCTACGCCGGTAATACGCTGACCCATGAGCAGTTGCTCACCATGCCGCTGGACAAGATTGAGGCGGCCATGAACAACCAGTTCGGTGACTCGCTGATCAACCTTGAGGTGCAACCGGGTAAAGCCATCCCCTTTATCATCGTGATTGTCAATCCGCCCAAGGAAGGCCGCGAGTTCGGGGTTGAGGCGGCCGGTTCCACCGTGGCCGCCAGCAAATAGCCAGTTGCAGCAGGTACGTAAAAAGGGCTGCCCTCTGTTGTGGGGCAGCCCTATTGTTTGGTGGCCCATGAGACTCGCCACGGATTGGGCGACCACAAGGGATCGCCCCTACGTTTTTAGGTTTACGCTACAATTTCCACCAGTTTGATATCGAAGGCCAAATCGCGTCCGGCCAGCGGATGGTTGGCGTCCAGGGTAACGGTGGTCTCGGTTACCTCGGTGATCAGCACCGGCATTGAGGAGCCATCCTGCAAGACCACTTCCAACTGCTGGCCCTCAATCGGCTCAATGTCGCTCCCCATTTCCGAACGTTCAATGACCGCTACCATCTGCTCGTGGTGGGGGCCGTAGGCCTCATCGGCAGGAATTTTCACATTGACGCTTTCTCCCACCGACAGTCCAATAACCGCATTTTCAAAGCCGGGGATCACGTTTCCTTCGCCGATGACAAACTCAAGGGGTTCTGAGCCGCAATCAGCTGTGGAACTGCATCCGGAACTGCTGCAGCCGCAGCCTCCGGCTTGCTCGGTCGTTTCTGATGAATCAAAGACCGTTCCGTCTTCAAGGGTGCCGGTATAATGTACCCGGACAGTATTGCCCTGTTGTGCCTGTGCCATAGATCATGTCCTTTCACGACAAAATACCCCCGCCTTTCACGACGGGGGAATGATTAGAAAACTTCCAGCAGCGCTGCGACTGTCGCTGCTGTCCCTCCCGCAACTCGCAATCGTTTGTGGCGGGAGGCTTCACCGGAGACGATGGTGACAGCTGATTTTGGTACTTTGAACAACTTGGAGAAAAACGAGCGGCACTCTTCATTGGCGGCGCCATCAACCGGCGGAGCGGCAAGCCGCAGTTTCAATGCTCCATCGTGTATCCCGCAGATCTGGCTTTTAGATGCTCTGGGTTGCACATAAATCCGCAGCAGCAGGGCATCATCCTCCTGCTGCCAGGGAAGCTGCTCAGGATTGGCCATTGTTGCTGCTAATCATCCGTGCATAGTTATCCAGAAGGGCTTTCAGTTCGGTCTCGAACTGAACCCGCTGCCGACGTATTTCCTGAACCCTGGTTTGCAACTCCGCCACCTGCCGTTCTGCATCATCCACCAGACGGCGGGCCTGCAATTGGGCCTCGGCGACGATCAGCTCTGACTCCTTCTGGGCATTGGCTTTCATCTCTTCCGTAATCCGCTGGGCGGCCAGCATGGTTTCCCGCAGATCCTTTTCCCGGCCGGTCATCTCATCCAGTTCGCGAGCCTGGCGGTTCGCCTGCTCCTTCAGTTCGCCATTTTCACGAATCAGCCCTTCCATCTCCTGGGCTACTGCCTGGAGGAAGGCGTCTACATCATTGGGATCAAGGCCGCCCAGCATCTTGCCTTTAAACTGCTGCTGCTGAATGTCAAGTGGTGTGATCTTCATCGTTATCCCTTCAGCTTGAGAAGCATACTGTAATTGATCAGGTACTGGTACATGGTGTCCAGAACCACGATCTGCACCACATAGATGGCGGCAAAGGCCACCAGCGGCGACAGATCAACGGGGCCGAAGGCTGGCATATGGCGTCTGATTCTGCTCAACACCGGTTCGGTAACCCGGTACAGAAAGTTGACGATCGGATTGTACGGGTCCGGGTTTACCCAGGAAATCAGCACGGAGGCGATCAGGATATACTTGTAGATTGTCAGCAGTCCGCCGGTCAGTTCGACAATCTTGGCCAGGGCGTACAGTATGTTGGCGAAAAGGATCATGAACGGTATGACCTCCTTATGAGCATAGCGTGATACTATGCCGTAACCCCCTTGAAATGTCAAAAGCTCTTCTGTTGGCGCAGGGTTGAAAACAGCGCTTGTCGAGAAGGGGTTCAGCAATTATCATGGGTCCCCGAATATGATCAAATGGCGCACCTGAAAGGAGACTGCCAGTGAAGATTCGAAAAAAACTGTTTGCCGATTTTGAGTACGAAGAGGTGCTGGATACAAAAACCCGTGAACTGATCCGTGTGGGCTGCGCCGTGGCCGTCGGGTGTCCCACCTGACTGAAAAAGCACTTCGCCCTGGCGAAGGAAGCCGGCGCCGTGAGCGCCGAACTGAAAGAAGCAATGGCCTATGGGGTTATAGCCCCGGCAGGACGGGCCAAGAATTTTGCTCTGGAACTGATGGCAGAGTTAGAGCATCCCTGATTCCGTAAAACTGAAGTACCTGCCGTCACCGATAATGACATGATCCAACACCCGTATGCCCAGCAGTTCACCGGCCTCTTTCAGGCGGCGGGTGATGTCGCGGTCTTCCCGGCTGGGCGCAGGATCGCCGGAGGGGTGGTTATGGACAAAAATCACGGCAGCGGCTGATTCACGCACCGCCGGTGCAAAGACTTCACGGGGATGGACGATGCTTTGGTTGAGGGAACCTTCGGAGATTGTTACCTTGCGGGTGATGCGGTTCTTGCCGTCCAGCAGCAGCACCAGAAACAGCTCTTTCTGCCGGTCGCGCAGTTCATGATGAAAGTACTCGAAAACCTGGGATGGCGCGGTGAAGCGGTCCAGCGTAACCAGGGGGCGGGCTTGAAAACGGGAGGCCAGGGTAAAGGCCGCTTGTAGTGATGCCGCCTTGGCCAGCCCCAACCCTTTTACCTGTTGCAGTTCGTTCAGCTCGGCTTGGGCAAGGGCACGCAGACTGCCGCCAAAGTTCGTGAGCAGCTCACGCCCCAGGTCAATGGCGCTTGCCTTTCCGGCACCATCGCCGGTACGCAGTATCAGCGCCAGCAGTTCCGCATCGGACAGGGCAGCCGTGCCCCGTTTCAACAGTTTTTCCCGTGGCCGTTCGTCCTCAGGCCAGTGATTGATCCCGCCACCGCCCATGACTGACCTCCGTCATTTCAGCCGTTTAGCCGTTTGTGTGATCCGTTGTGCCTGGTCTGCAACTGCGCGCCGTCCTGCTTTCCCTGATGGAAGGCGCTGGATAGAACACTGGAACGGCGTCTGCGCTGGGTGCGCAACGGTCCCAGATGCTGTTCGCTGTACTGGCGGATCAGCGCCTCCTTGACCGGTACCAAGGCTCCGGCAGTGGTTGGTGTCACCGCCTTCTGCAGCGCCATGGCCTGCTGTACCCCCTGGACACCGCCCAACAGGTAGGAGTCGCGTATTCGGCGGCGGGTTGCCGGGGAGAGCAGGTCTGCCACCGCTTCCTGCTGTTTGAGATAGCGTGTTGCCAGGCGGCGCAGCTCCTGCATCAGAAACTGCAGGGTACAGGCTGCCACTGCCGGATCTTCCCCTACGCCGATGAAGCGCAGGCGTCCGGCATCAGCGCTGCTGGCTACAACCGCCATACAGTCAAAGGTATGGGCCACAACCGCAAAGAGCGACGACAGCCATTTGGGCACGGTTTTGGCCACGGTCAGCTCTGCCTCGCCTGCCCCTTCCTCGCGCATTTCCAGCTCAGACATGGCCAGGTTATGTTCAGCCAGCAGGCGTTGGGCATGGGCGGCGGCCAGGGCCGCCTCATGTTCGTTGCTGCTGTTGGACAGGGCCAGCAGCTTCCGTACCCGTTCAATAACCCGTTCTCTGGTCATGGTTTGCTGTGCTCTTGTTCCTGCTCCAGGTCTTTGCCGGTGAGCAGCGATTCCTGCGTCAGTTCCGCCAGCCCCGGATCTTTGCGGCGGAAGCGCAGCACCAGCCAGTAGCAGAGGAAGTAGCTTGCCACGGCAGCCACGAGGCCGATCACCGAACTACCCAGCAGCAGCGCTTCGGCATAGAGTTTCAGGTAACTCCATTCAAGGTTGGAGACACTGAACGGTTTTGGCGTCTGCCCCAGCAGCCAGGCTCCCAGCTTGTAGCTGCCCAGCAATACCGGAGGAACCGTGAAGGGGGTGTTCACCCAGGCTCCGGTGATGGTGGTCAGCTTGTTCAACCGGAACAGAAAGGCGGCGGCAACTGCCAAGACGGTATGCAGGCCGAAAAAAGGGGTAATACTGATGAACACCCCCACGGCAAAACCGGCGGCAATATGGCCGGGATGACTGTCCAGGGCAAGGATGGCGGTGAAACGCTCTTTTAATTGTGCTTTGGTCATGGGAGAAGACACTCTAAAGAGTGATGCCGCAGTTTGTCAATCGCCAAAAACCGTTGCAGCCGCATAGTCATTAGTGATAACAAAAAAAATCCACCACTCACTGCAGACACAAGGAGTTCGCCATGCATGCAAAAGATACAACCTGTTTTGCCGTCTCTGTTGTCGGCGCTGACCGTCCCGGCATTGTGGCCGGCATTACCGAGGTATTCTACCGGCTGGGCTGCAACATCGCCGATTCCAGCTGTGCCATGCTGGCCGGGGAATTCGCCATGATCCTGATCGTTTCCCACAAAAAACCGTTCACCAAAGCCCATCTGCTGGAAGAGTTAAAGCCGGTTTGCGATCGTCTGGAGATGACCCTCTCGGTGCGGCATCTCTCAAGCAGCGAGGAACAGCGAGCTGAAACAGCGGGAGAAATCTGCCAGATTACGGTCTATGGTGCCGATCAGCCGGGGATTGTCTACCGGGTTACCAGTGCGTTGGCGGCCCGGCGGATCAACATCATGGACTTGCAGACCAAGCTGGCCGGATCGGAGGAGGAGCCGGTCTACATCATGCTGCTGGAAGCCGCGCTGCCTGAGGGGATTATCCCCGAAGAGGTGGAGCAGTTGCTCTCCGGCCTGAAGCAGGAGTTGCAGGTGGAGATCGGTGTGCGGATTATCACGCCGGTGGAGCTGTAGATGGCTGTCCAGACGATTCTGAAATATCCCCACCCCTTACTGAAAAAACTGGCCCGTTCAGTAGTCCGCCTCGACGATGAAATCAAAGCGCTGTTGCAGGACCTGCTGGACACCATGGAGGCCGGTCCCGGCTCTGTGGGGGTTGCCGCGCCGCAGATCGGCGTGGGTTTGCGGGTTTGCGTGGTGGACGTATCCAAAAGCCGCCATGGCAAAGACAACAACCATGGACGGCTGTTGATGGTCAACCCGGAGATTGTGGAGCGGTCAGGCTGCGCGGTGATGCGGGAAGGGTGCATGAGCGTGCCGGACTATACCGGCGACGTGGAACGGGCAACGGAGATAACCGTTCGTTTTCTGGACGGTCAGAGCGAAGAGCAGCGGGAAATACAGGCTTCCGGCTTTGAAGCGGTAGCTATCCAGCACGAGATGGATCATCTGGACGGTATCCTGTTTCTTGACCGGGTGGTCAGTATTGCCACCGGCCTGTTCAGGCGGAAGAACTATCGATAAGGGGAGGTGCCATGAACGAACAGGAGCGCACACAACTGCTGCGGCTGGCCCGTGAAACCATCATAGCCGCGGTCAGTCGCCAGCCGCTGCCACAGCTCGATAATCCGCCCCCGGCGCTGCTATCGCGCTCCGGTTGCTTTGTCACCATTAAGCGGCACGGCGAGCTCAGAGGTTGTATTGGCAATTTTGTTTCCGAAAAACCGCTCTGGGAGACTGTCCGTGAAATGGCGGTGGCGGCGGCCACCCATGATCCCCGCTTTCGTCCGATGCAGGTGGAGGAACTGGCTGATTTCAGCCTGGAGATATCGGTGCTTTCACCCCTGCGTGATGTTGCAGCGGTGGATGAAATCCAGGTGGGAATCCATGGCCTCTACATCATCAAAGGGCATGCCCACGGGGTACTGTTGCCCCAGGTGGCCACGGAGTACGGCTGGGACCGGGAGACGTTTCTGAGCCAGACCTGTCGCAAGGCCGGACTGCCGCAGGATGCCTGGCAACAGCCTGGCTGCCGTATCTTAAGCTTCAGCGCCGAGGTGTTCGGGGAATAGATGTCCGACCCTTTGCCGGGCCGTGCACCAGCGGTGTTACGTATCCTTTTCAGGTTCTGATTTTGAACGTTATGTTGTCTTACGGGGCGCCGAAGCGCACCTCGCACCCACCTCTTTAAATACGATCTTCAGGCAAGGTGTTCTTCTTTACGCCCATGCAAAGTTTAGACCATCACACTAGACAGCACTTGGGCCTCTTTGATTCGTTCGTATCTTTACGATGTCGTCCACCGTTGACACAAAAATCTTCCCGTCACCGGTGTTGCCGGTATGGGCATATTTCTGGATTACGTTGACAATCTGGTCAACCACCTCATCGTTGACAACAACCTCCAGTTGTATGCGAGGCATGAATTCAACCATTTCATAAACAACTTTGTCTTCAGCGTGTTTGGCCCGGCCTTTACCGAAGCCCCTTATTTCCGTTACCGTCACACCAGGCAAGCCATCAATTTCGTGAAGCTCCTCGGCTACTTTCAGTAATTTAGATGGCCGTATGATTGCTTTTATTTCTTTCATGGAATTCCCTTTCGTTTGATTAAAGTCTAAATCAACCCCCCTCAGTCCCCCCTTGTCAGGGGGGAAGTCTTAGAGTCTCCCCTTGATAAGGGGAGATTTAGAGGGGTTACATCTCTGCTTCTATTTTCCGCTTTTCAAACCAGCCATATACTGCTGGAATTATCAGCAATGTCAGCAGGGTTGAGGTTACCAATCCCCCAACAACAACGGTTGCCAGAGGTTTCTGGATTTCAGAGCCTGCTCCGCCTGCAAGCAGCATCGGGATCAAGCTGAAAATCGCGATGGATGCGGTCATCATTACCGGACGCAAACGGTCAAGGGTTCCTTTTCTGATTGCTTCCTGCAGTTCAAGCCCTTCATCTCGCAGTTGCGAGATGCGGGACACCAGCACCAGTCCGTTTAGCACCGCCACGCCAAACAGCACCACGAACCCGACCGAAGCCGGGACAGAGAGATATTGCCCGGAGATGTAAAGCGCAAAGACCCCGCCGATCAAGGCGAATGGCAGGTTGGAAATAACCAGCAGCGCCAGACGGATCGACCGGAAGGTGACGTACAGCAGCAACAGGATCAGACCAATGGCCACCGGCCCGATGATCATCAGCCTGTTCATGGCGCGCTGCTGATTCTCGAACTGACCGCCCCATGTCAGATAATATCCGGGGGGAAGTTTGACCTGTTCTTTGATCTTCTGTTTTGCCTCGGCAACAAAACCGCCGATATCCCGTCCGGTGATATTCATCTCAATGCCGATTCTTCTGTTTCCGTCCTGGCGGCTGATCTGGGCCGGACCTTCGATCATTTTCACCTCGGCCAGCTGTTCCAATGGCACGTTGATGCCGGTTCTGGTGGTGATCATCAGGTTCTTGATCGCTTCAAGAGAGTTGCGCTTCTCTTCCGGCAACCTGACGGTGATGTCGAAACTGCGATTCTCTTCATAGAGCTGTGATGCGGCTTTTCCGGCCACGGCAACTTCAATAACCTTTTGCACATCACTGATGTTCAAGCCATAGCGGGCAATTTTCTCCCGGTTGATGTTGACCGTCAAATACGGCTGCCCCGAAACCTTTTCAGCAGCCAAATCGGTGCCCCCGCGAACAGTGGAGAGAACCCGTGTAATTTCAGCCGATTTCTCACTAAGTACGTTTATGTCTTCACCAAACAGCTTGAGAATCAACTGTGCGCGGGTTCCGGCCACCAGTTCATCAATGCGGCACTGAATCGGCTGGCTGAAACCGACTTGAATTCCCGCAACCGACTCCAAAGCCTTACGCATCTCGTTGATAACTTCTTCTTTGGAAATATCCCGCTTCCATTCGCTCTTCGGCTTGAAGACACCGACATAGCCGGTTTTATCCGAGCCTCTGGTATCCATAGCAACACCGGTCTGCCCGGTTCGAGACACGATGGTTTCAAGTTCAGAAAATTGCATGAGTTTTTTGGCAGCCCGCTGGTTTACTTCCATCGCTGTAGCTAGGGAAACTCCGGGAAGCATGGCGATATCCATATCGAAGGAACCTTCATCCATGGTCGGGATGAACTCCGTTCCCAATCGCGTCACCAGAAAGAGCGACACAATCAGGAGAATCGCGGCAACACTCAACACCACCCGCTTCGTGTTCATGGCATATTCAAGCATCGGCAGATAGAGCCGGTTGGCATGCTTCATGATTAAGCTCTCTTTTTCCGGGTATGGTTTCAGGAAAATGATGCAGAGCACCGGGATGACGAAAACCGACAGGAACAGCGAGGCAAGCAGGGCAATTGCCACCGTTATGGCCAGAGGACTGAACATCTTCCCTTCAATCCCTTCAAGGGAAAGAATCGGAATGAAGGTGAGGGCAATGATCAGTTCGCCGAAAATACTTGGCTTACGGACTTCCATGACCGCTTTGAGAACAGTCATCAGCTTGGGATGCTTCCCCCCTTCCTCGCTCAAATGGCGCTGAACATTTTCCACCTGGATGATGGTCGTGTCGATAATCATGCCGATGGAAATGGCCAAACCGCCGAGGGACATCAGGTTGGCGGTGATTCCGGCCAGCTTCATGACGATGAAGGTGGCCAGGAGCGAAAGCGGCAGCGCAATCAGCACCACGATGCTGCCACGAATGCTGTTAAGTAGCAGGTACAGCACGATCAGCACCAGAATTGAACCTTCAATTAGCGCTTTGTTGACCGTATTAACACTTGCCTTGACAATGTCGCTGCGGTCGTAATAAGGAACGAGCTTGATCCCTTCCGGCAGAACATTATTTTCATTCATCTCCTTTACTTTTGCCGCCACCCGGCGCACAACGTCACGGCTGTTTTCGCCGCGCAGCATCATGACGATGCCACCCACCGCCTCATCTTTGCCATCCTTCATGGCGGCGCCCATGCGCACTGCTTCGCCGACCTTTACCTGGGCCACGTCGCGGATATAGGTCGGCGTACCACCTGCTGATTTCAGGACGATAGTTTCTATGTCATTGACATTTTTTATCAGGCCCACACCGCGAACGATGTACTGGTCAGTGCCCCGTTCGAGGAGGTTGCCGCCGACATTTTCGTTGTTGCTGCCAATGGCTGAATAGACGTCGTCCACGGTTATGCCGTATTTCACGAGCTTTTCAGGCGACACGATCACTTGGTACTGCTTGAAATAGCCGCCAAAGGAGTTGATCTCGTTGACACCGGCGACACTCTTCAGCTGCGGGGAAATGACCCACTCCTGCAGGGTGCGCAGGTTAGTCAGGTACGCAATCTTCCCCTGCGGATCATCCGGTATCTTCCCTTCGAGCGTGTACTGGTAGATCTCGCCCATGGCGGTGCCGATCGGCCCCATGGCTACTTCAACCCCTTTAGGGACCTTCTCCCGCGCCTCCGCCAGTCGCTCGAACACCAACTGTCTGGCAAAATAGATATCTACATTGTCCTTGAAAACAATGGTGACAATGGACAGGCCGAACTTGGTAACCGAACGCATCTGTTCGATGTCCGGCAGGCCGCGCATGGACATTTCAATCGGATAGGTTACGTTCCGCTCGATCTCTATTGCTGAAAGTCCATCGGCATGACTTACCACTTCAACCTGAATGTTCGTTACATCCGGAAAAGCATCAATCGGTAGTTTCAGATATGAGTACAATCCGAATGCAATAATCAGCAACGAAAGGAATATGACCATCCCTTTCTGCCGTAAGGTATAGGCTATTAATTTTTCTAGCATCGGAACCTCGCTCCCGTTTAGTTCAAGTATGTGAGAAGAGTATGGCTACTTACCATGGCCATGTTCATCGGTCATTTCACCCTTCTTCACTTCCGACTTGAGAATAAACGATCCCTTGATCGCGTAGTTCTCTCCCTCTTTCAATCCAGAAACGATCTCGACCATGCCGAGCGCCGTTCTACCTGCCTGAACCTGTCGCGCGGCAAACTCGGTTTCATTTTCTGCAACAAAGACCACCTTTTTGCCATCCAGGTCCTGCAACGCCTCTTCAGGAACCGCCAGCGTCGACGGGGTGTCGGACGGCAGGGCCAGTTCAACGGTGGCAAACATTTCCGGCTTCAGTTTCCGTCCGGGATTGACAACTTCTATCCGGGCCTTGATTGTGCGGGTTGCTTCGTTGACCAGGTCGGCAATATGGGTAATGCGCCCTTTCAGCTTCAGGTCGGGAAACGCCCCCACCGCAACTGTCGCACTCTGCCCCTTGCGTACCTTGGACAGGTCTTTTTCGTTGATATCCACCAGTATCCAGACAGATGAAAGGTCGGCTATGGTGTAGAGGCTTTTGGACGGATCGGACAGTTCGCCGACAACTGCCTGTTTTTCCGTGATCACGCCGTTGATCGGCGAACGTACAGTAAGAACCGGTTTCTTGTGGGAGCCGTTTTTAAGGTCAGCCACCGAAACCCCGTACAGGGATAGACGCTCCTCATCATTGTGAAACTCGGCTTCTGCAATTTGGTAGTCACTCTCGGCCTGAAAGACATCCTTTCTGGCTATAATCTTCTTGTCTGATAGCGTCATCACCCGGTCCAGGCGGTTCTTTGCCAGTTGTAATCTGGTTTTTGACTGGTGGTAACGGTTGAGTGATTCACCCATCTCGACGCTGTCAAGGGTAACCAGGGGCTGTCCGTTGGAAACGCTATCCCCCAGAGAAGCCCGCACTGCAATGATCTTGCCCGGTATGCGGGGGGAAACATGCGCTATCCGGTCGGCATTGGCCGCCACTTTGCCGGTGACGCTGATAACGCCCCCCAGTCGTTGTTTTTTAGCCTCACCAATGACCACACCGTTTTGCTTTTGCATCTCGGCGGTCATTTTGATATGGTCGAACTCCTCATCTTCTTCATGATCGCCGTGTTCCTCCTTCTTTTCCTTGTGTTCCTTGCCTTCGTCATGCCCACCGGCTTTCTCTTCCTTGTAGGCAGTTTCTTTTTTGTCGGTATGGCCATCAGTGCCGGTTTCCAAATGGGTGAAGCGATAGATGAATCCACCCAGGATAACGGCCAGAATAACGCCGATAATGATTCGCTTCCTGTTCACTCTTTACCTCCCTGTGCTGCAGTGGTGTCTTTTAAGACCGGATTCAGCGCGTATGCCAGGCGGCTATGGGTTTCGATTGCGGTCTGCAAGGCAGTTAGCTCTGCTTCCTGCTGTTCGCCAAGCCGCCGTTTTTCGTCAAGCAGCAATTGCATGCCGATCTCGCCAAGCTCAAAGGCATCCTGCTGTATCCTGAAGTTATCCCGTACCACCGGTCCCAGTGCGGTCCGGTGCAGTTCCAGAGCCCTGCGGGCCAGGTGATGCTGCGCCAGCAGTTCCCGCAGTTCGCTTTCCGCAGTGCGGCGACCAGCTTCCAGGCGCCTGTGTGCTGCGCTTACACGGGCTGCGGCCTTTGCCCGTTCAGGCTGGTTCCGTGAAAAAAGCGGGAGCGGTATGGACAGCTTAAGTCCTAGAATGTGGTCGTTCGTGAGCTCTTTGCCTGCTGTCAGCGCTCCGCCATTCAGTTCGTAGGCGTTCTGCGAAGATCGTTCGTTGCTGTAGGACACCGCCACCGTCAATGACGGTACGGCCTCGGCCCGTGCCAGCAATAATGCGGCATCTTCCCGGCTTATTTCGTGCCGGAGAGCGGTTACGTCCGGGCGCCGTTCCAGGGCCTGGTTAATCAGTGACTCGTCGGTTCCGGCAATCTGTTGAAGCTCCGGCAGTGGGGCAAGCTGTGGCAAATTGCCGGTTCCATCAAAACCTAGCAGCAGTGCAAGCCGTCTGCTGTTTGATGCAGCGGCTGCGACGGCCTCGGCATGACGCAGACTACTCTTGCGCTGATCGAGATCGGCAAGTTGCAGTTCAAATTCCGGGATATCGCCAGCCTTGAAGCGGATAGTCGCCATCTCCAGCAGCTTCGCAGAAATCTCCTGCTGGCTTTGTATCAGGTCAAGACGTTTGCGTGACAGCGCCGCTTCAAGCCAGGTCCGGCGCACCTGATCTGCCAGTTCGCGCTCCCGCTCGTTCAAGCGGGCCTGGGCGACGTGGACCTCTGCCCGTGCCACGGCTGTGCGTCGTGTACCGACGGGCATAAGCGGGATCTCTTGAGCCAGTGAGACACCAAACACTTTTTCGTCAGGGCTGTTGGTCAATGCTCCGGTTGTGCCTTCCAGTTCCAGCACCGGGTTCGGTAAAGCCCCGGTCAGTTCTGCGGCAGTTTTCAAACCTGCCAGTTCTTCACGTACTGCTGCAAGCTCACGGTTCTGCTTCAGGGCCAGCGTCACGGCATCCGCCATTGCAAGCGGTGCCGGTGCGGGAGCGGAAGGCTCCAGCGCAAAAGACGGGACAACCCAGAGAACCGCGACAGCAGCGATAAGAAACAATCGCATGGTCGTACTCCTTGAAAATAAATTGCTTATGTCAGTAGTCTTTAAAAGAGTGGATGTTCAAAGGAAAGATAGAGCAGACCGCCATACTCTCCTTTGGAAGGGCCAATGCCAACGGGAACTGAGATGCCCGGAACCACCTGAAGGCCAGACTTGAAGTTAATAGCGCCGCGAATGCCCGGATTGATGAAAAAGCTGTTTTTGTGCTGTTTGCTGCCATCCGGTTGTACTGCTTCACCGGTAGTGCCAACCGCTTCCAGCACCAGGTTAAAGTTCTCGTGTAGCAGCCAGATAATGCTCGCTCCATAATTGGTTCCAAAGGTATCTGCCTTTGCTCCCCCCGATTCCCTTGAGCCGGGTGTAAAGGTTGCGCCCAGGTTCCAGTGGGTCACAAACCTGTCATTCAACTCAACACTAAGCGGTAAATTCACCTGAACAGCAATTGCATCAGTTCCAAGCCCCTTTTTATAATCACCGGTGGGCAGGGCAAGAGAGAGGCGAGGAGCCAGTGCAACGGGTCCCTTAAAAATCGCCTGATACCGGTAGTTTAGCATAATATCTCCCAGTCCGCTGGTGTTCTCTGAATCGGTGACATGCTGGTACGGAATGGAATAGGAAAACTGGTGTTTTTGGGTGGGAACCGGCCACTCCTGCGTAAAGATGTATTGCCAGTCCTTTGATTTTTTCAGGTACTGAAACAGCGATATGTGTTGTACGACGCCGTCTTCCTGGTTGTAGGCCTCTTCCAGCAAAAATGAGTTGTCCTGAATCTTTTTTACCTCTTCAGCAAATACGGGCACGCTTAGAAACATGCATACCGCCACGACGACAAAGGATACGGCCTTGTGAATTTTCATCTATTTCACCTTGTATTCGGATTGATGTGAATAACCGTGACGTTGCCTAAATTATCGGCCCTGGCCAATATTTTGTAAGCTCTTCACGCCTTCATAGTAGGTCCGATCTCCGTTGAAACCGATCAGCCGGTGGGGATTCCTGCTCTTGTAAACCGGTTTTAACTCCAGCTTTTGCAAGCCATCCCGGATAGTGACATCCTGCTCAAAGAGCGTGCCGTCTCCCGGCAGGGCAACGCTGATTTTGTGTGTCCCAATCGGCAGACGTAGCGTGCTGTTGAAGGTATAGCGGACACCGTTGCCTGCTTCCGGATCAGTGCTGCCCTGATATTTTCCGGTTTCAGTTGTCATCGTGCCCATCACGCGGTGAGTCTGCCCCTTGACCCCCACCAGCATCTGGTAACGCTCTGTGCCGTAATTCGTTGTGTCAATCAGGACAGTGCCGTTTTTTCTGGTTTTTACCGACAGGGATATCTGCAGATCGCCAAAACCGGTTGCGGGTGAAGTGCTGCTCTGCCCAACCACCTGAAACACACCTTGCCCGCTTTGTGATTCAAGCCGTCTGATAGTCTCGGTTGAAGCGCAACCGGAAAACAAGGCCACTGATGCCAAGAGTATGATGATCTTTTTCATGATTAATTTTCCTTTTTATGTTCAACGTATGAATCGGCCCAGGGATCAGCCATTGCAATCTGCGCCGTTACGGGAGCGGAAGACTCCAGCGCAAAAGACGGAATAACCCAGAGCACCGCCACGTAGCGATAAGAAACAATCGCATGGTCGTAACCCGTGAAGACTACTTATGTTGGTTGTGGTTTGTTATGCGGGGTCAGCAAATGGTTCGAGGCGGTATGAAGGGAATGCGCGGGAAATCCTGTGGAAACAGATGTGGAATGACTGCGGTAAGCTGTTTAACCTGTAGAGGGTGGGAAAAATCGGACTGCTGGCCGATTATGGCCTGTGCGTGGGTGTGGCTAGCGCAGCAGTGGTCGCTATGAGAGCTGTTGCCGCTGTCATGGCAGGGAGTTTTATCCTGGTTACAGGGGGATGAGATTGAGCAGCAGCCGCTGTCCGGTGTTCCTGCTTGGGCGTGGTCTATCCCAAAACAGATATTACCGGTTAACAGACTGACAAGCAGTATGATTGTGGCGACTGTGCGAAACATGATGCAACTCTATACGCTGTATCCGGTAATCGTGTAAAGCGTAAATCTGCTTGCCGGCCTGCTCATAAAGGCAAGGACCCGCTGGTCAGAGCCGGGTCCGTGCCTTCCCATGAAGACGCTTCAGCACATTATCTCCACATCATACCCATACCCATACCGCCACGATAGACCGTTGAGTAGTTGCGGAACGGCATTCCTGCAGGAATGAAGGACAGGTTTGTGTTCATGGTATTTCTCAGGGTTGTTATGTTTGTCTGAGCGTTTGAACCGGTAATCGTCGGCAGATTGCTGTAGATGGTGCCCATCATACCGCGATAACGGTTCACATCAACCGTACCGTTGGTCCCGATCACCTGCCCTGCCTGCCCGCCCATCAATGTTGCCATGTTCCGTGCAGCGGTGTGCATGGCGGTATTGCGGCCCGCTATGTAGTCGGACATCATATTGGTGCCTGCTGGCAGGCCCACCTGCGTTCTCAGGGCATCCATCGCCTGCTGCAGGGTCGTATAGGAGCCGGTTTCCATCATTTCACGCAGTTGTGTGGACATGGGGCTGATGAAATTGCTGACCGTTCCGGTAACTCCGCCTGTGGCTGGTGCAACGGCGACGGCATGCATGCTGAGCACGTAACTGCCCGTGACCGCCGTGTTGGTGTCTTTGTCGATGGTTACCCCCTGGGTTGCCAAAGCAACAATGGGGTATTTGCCAATATCTGCGGCATCAACATGCAGCGTGTACGCCCCGTTCTGGTCAGTGATGGCGGAAGGCTCCCCGGTATCCAGCCGGTAGTTCAGGTTCTTGTCCAAAAATACTGTGGCCTTCTCCAGATAGCCGTCTGCAACAGCTCCACTGACGGAAGCGCTTGTCGCAACCGGTGTCATCATTGACGACGACATGCTTGTGTCGCTGCCGCTGCTGCCGCAACCGGCTATCATGCCTGCCGAAAGAATGGTGAGTGCCGCTAATGTCTGTTTTTTCATGATGTTCTTTCCTTTGGGGGTATGTGGTGTGCTGTTGCACCAAAAGTCTTTACCTGATTGAACGGATACGTCCGCTTCGTTTATGGATAACTACCCTGTCGATTATCTTGTTTTCATTATCCAGTATCTCAGCCTCAAAATAGGTTGTTTTATCAATTATTTTTCCAGTTTTTGTCCCACTGCCACCATAGTATTCCGCAAGGCCATTCCGTACATCCTCTGCCGATTGAACGCTCCTGCGCGCACCATAGCTATCACCGCTCAGAGTGTTGCAGTATCCGCCATAGGTTTTGTTGCAACCGCACTCACGGCATGCAGCAGCCTCGGTACGCAACATAACGGCAATAAGTAGTGATACTCCGATTGTGAATACTGTCTTTCCTGCCATAGAGCGCCCCATTTTGCGAGGAGTTACCCTCCCATTGAAAAAGCCGGATGTTACCATCCACACATGCCACAGCCGCAACTATTGCCATTGGTCATGGCTTGCCGCTGCCCCATATTGCCAGCCATTCCCCGGTTACCCATACCATACTTGTTACCAGCGGCCTGTAGTTGGCTCTGTAACTCGATGATTTCCTTGCGGAGTGCCGCCACCCGTTTACCATCCGGTACATCTTTGTTGGACTCATCCTGAAGATCGAGTTGCCTTTCCATCAGAAGTTCTCGTGTCTTCAGGGTATCCTTCTGAAAGCTCCTCATCTTTTGTGTGCTCACATTTTGGCCGGTACCGGTCATACACCAGCCGCCTCCCCATCCCCAACCTGCGTAGACGACCGAACTTGCCAACAATGCCCCGACAACCGCGATAACTGCTACCATTCCCGTTTTCATGATCTTTCTCCTTTGCCTGCATAGCGTCGTTACTGATGCTGACAGGATAGCAAGGGAGTATGGAAGAATTATGAAGCAGTTGTGGAGAATTATGGAGTTTTGGGCTCAGCGGGAAACTGAATGGTAAATACCGTTCCCACACCCATTTGGCTTGCGACTTCGATGGTGCCGCCATGGGCATCCACCAATTCCCTGACAATTGCCAGGCCAAGGCCGAGGCCACCATCCTTGCCCCGATAGAATCGTTCAAAGATTAAGGGAATATCTTCTTCGGAAATTCCACAGCCCGTATCGATTACGGTGATAATGCAGCCGGATACGGTCTGTTTACCGCTGAGAGTGATTACCCCACCCGGTGACGTAACCTTCAGGGCGTTGCTTATCAGATTGATAAGTACCTGGGAAAGCCGGTCAGGATCAGCAGATACCATAGTTTCATCATCTGACTCTACCCTGATAACCACCCCTTTTTCGCGTGCAACAGCTTCAAAACTCAAAGCCAGATTGTCAAACATCTGCCGGAGCAGCAATTGATGCACGTCGAGGCTGAGTACGCTGGCCTGCGCCTCGAAAAAATCCTCCATGGAAGCCACGATAGTGGTCAGCCGCTGGTTCTCTTCCAACAGGAGCCGGATGCGTGATTCGTCATTGCTAATAACGCCATCCAAAACACCTTCAAGCTGACCACGCATGATCGTAAGGGGAGTCCGTAACTCATGGGCAAGATTGGCGCAGATCTGTTTGCGCAGTTTGTTCTGCACCTGGAGCGTGTGTGCCATGGCATTGAAAGACTGGCCGAGGCTGGACAACTCATCGCTGCCCGGTATCTCAACCCGTTCGGTCAGGTTGCCTTGACTGATATTCTGCGCCGCTTGCGATATCCGGACGATTGGCCGACTTAAGCGGCGGGCAAGAACAATACTTAATATGCAGGCAATAACACCGAGAGCCAAGGCCGAGTAAGCAAGCAGGTGGTTGGTGCGGCTGATAAAGAAACTGTTTCTGGTATCGGGGAGAAACCTGACTTCCAGTTGGCCGATCTCTTTGCCATGGAGAAACAGGGGATAGATGTGGAATTCTCCTGTTCCTGAGAGCTTCGCAAATCCTGATGCAGCCTTGAGACGAACTTGCTGTTCCGGTTCCAGGGAGGCCAATGCTCTGGAGGTTTCCATGATGATCATGCCGTCACGGTCCCGCACCCTGGTGTCCAGGCCGAGCTGAAGCGCCCAGACAGCGTCTTCGACCGCCATTTCCGGACTCCACCCTTTCTGTTTCAAAAAAACAGATTCCAGGTCGGCCACCACCCAGGAAACCCGATCTTCCTGTTCTGCTTCGGTCAGGCGGTTAAAATCGCGCACGACCAATTCCCGGAGAAGGATCGAAGAAGACACTCCCAGGCCTGCCATGAACAGCAGTATGAGCAGAAATTTTTTATACATCCCGAACACCGCCGAAACGATAACCAAGCCCGTATACTGTGATCAGAAAGAGCGGAGCCCTGGTGCTGTCACCCAGCTTTTGACGTATGTTCTTGATGTGGCTGTCGATATTTCGCTCATAACCGTCGAAGTGATAGCCCATGGCCTTATCAACCAGCTCTTCGCGGGTAAAGGTCTTGCTGGAGGTCGCTGCAAGCGTGAAAAGGATCTTGAATTCCACTGCCGTCAACCGGATGGCATCACCCTTGAGAATCACCGCGTGGTTGCGCTCATCGAGAACAAGGTGACCCTGGTTAAAACTGAGTCGCAGGCTGCTTTCGGTTGTTCCTGACCGTTTGAGCACCGCCTGGACCCTGGCCACGAGTTCACGTGGGCTGAATGGTTTCACAATGTAGTCATCAGCGCCCAGGGCAAATCCAGCCAAACGTTCTTCTTCAGATGCCTTGGCGGTCAATATCACTACCGGTACATCGGCACGTTCTTTCATTTCCCGGCACACTGCCTCTCCGCTCAAGTCTGGGAGCATCAGGTCAAGGACAACCAGTGACAGTGTTTCGATCGCAACGATATGTATGGCATCCCGACCTGACGAAACATGCTTTACTCTGAATCCGGCCTGCTTCAGATACGCAATTGCAACTTCTGCAATTCTGGCATCATCTTCAACAAGGAGAATTAAACCGTTCATTTTTTATCACACTCCACGTCTGCTGTGCCGCTACAACCGCACGAGCAGGACATGCCATTTGCCTTGCCGAACGCCTCCCGCCCTTCCTTGAACGTAAGCCAGGCGATCAAGAGAGCGCCAATGGAGTCAAGACTGCCGATGCCGGTCAACTGGAAACCGGCACTGGCGACCAACAAAACGACTGACAGATACACACAGGCCCTGGAGCAGGCCGCATCGGCCAGGATCGCCGGAGAGTTCAATGCCTTGCCGACCCTGGTCTTGTGATGAATCAGAAGCCACATGAACGATACCGACACCAAAGATATGACAATCCCCCAGATCGTAGTGGTCGGCTTGTGCTGCACAATGATGTTCAAGGCTGCTGTGGCAACCAGTCCGACGGTCAGAAGATAGAAAGCACCCCCGGTAATCCTGAGCGCCCGCTGTTCAAAGACATCTTTTGTTTCGCCGTAATTGGCCCTGATTCGTTTGATCATGTGCCAGACGCCCACAGCCGAGATAACTTCGATAAAAGAATCTACCCCAAACCCAAACAGAGCCAGAGTTTCATCCGCAGCACCCAGTGCCATTGAAATGATACCCTCCACTAAATTGTAGCCGATGGTCAACAGCGCCAGAAGGTTTGCTCTGGCAATAAGGTGATCTCGTTCGACTGTTTTCATTTCAAGTTACCCCTTTTCGATACCATATAGAGGCCGTCATTCCGTATATGCAGTTCAGACCAAGTACAACAATCGGCGTTACGACACCAAACCCAAGCCCCAGCACACCTTTACCCATTTCCGGCAGTACGACAAAGAGCATCATGGCAGATGGCAGAAGGCTGAAGATACAACCACGAAGCAAGGTCCTGGTTTGCAGCACCGGCAGTAAGAGCAACAGCATCCAGATGCCTCCCCAGACCATCCGCTGATACAGCCATGGAGCACTGAATTCAGGTTGCATGGATAACCCGATCAGAGAACTTATGCCTGACCACCCCATGAACCAGATATTGAAACTATCGACAAAACCGCCTATGGCTCCACCGGTGAAGGCTGCGCTTATTTGTTTTATCATGACAATTCTCCTTGCCCGGCAATATGCCCCAGCCCTTCCAGGAGCAGATTTTCCACGTGTCTATCGTCAAGAGAATAGTAAACAATTTTGCCTGCCTTGCGATGCCTCACCACCCCCATGGTACGCAAAAGCCGTAACTGATGCGAAATTGCTGATTTGGTAGTACCCAGCAGGGCTGCAACGTCACAAACACACAACTCTTCCAGTGATAATGCGTGAATGATCCGCACTCTTGTCGGATCACTCAACAAACGGAAGGTTTCTGCAAGCTGTACCACCGTCTTGTCGCAAAGCAGCCTTGCCCTGACGGAGGAGACCTTTTCTTGATCAATACACAAAACATCACAGGTATAGTCACTTGACATTTACAACCTCACTATCGATAGTTGAGCAATCGTTCAACTATAATGTTAATAGCTTTTACAGTCTTGCGCAAGGGCTAAAACTAAAAGATTTATAAGTAGAGTCTCTTTCAAAAGTCTCAAATTATGTCATCTGGCAGGCTTTAGGCCGGAATCCAGATTTTAACTGCCTGAAAAGACTGGATCCACGATAAAGGCATTCGGGGATGACAAGCTTTTTGAAAGAGCCTCAAGTATTCAGTTAGAAATGGGGATACAGGGGGATGAGATTGAGCAGCAGCCGCTGTCCGATGTCCCTGCTTCGGCGTGGTCTATCCCAAAACAGATATTACCGGTTAACAGACTGACAAGCAGTATGATTGTGGCGACTGTGCGAAACATGATGCAACTCTATACGCTGTATCCGGTAATCGTGTAAAGCGTAAATCTGCTTGCCTGCCTGCTAATAAAGCAAAGACCCGCTGGGCAGAGCCGGGTCCTTGCCTTCCCATGAAGATGTTTCAGCAGATTATCTCCACATCATACCCATACCGCCACGATAGGCGGTCGAGTAGTTGCGGAACGGCATTCCTGCAGGAATGAAGGACAGGTTTGTGTTCATGGTATTTCTCAGGGTTGTTATGTTTGTCTGAGCGTTTGAACCGGTAATCGTCGGCAGATTGCTGTAGATGGTGCCCATCATACCGCGATAACGGTTCACATCAACCGTACCGTTGGTCCCGATCACCTGCCCTGCCTGCCCGCCCATCAATGTTGCCATGTTCCGTGCAGCGGTGTGCATGGCGGTATTGCGGCCCGCTATGTAGTCGGACATCATATTGGTGCCTGCTGGCAGGCCCACCTGCGTCCTCAGGGCATCCATCGCCTGCTGCAGGGTCGTATAGGAGCCGGTTTCCATCATTTCACGCAGTTGTGTGGACATGGGGCTGATGAAATTGCTGACCGTTCCTGAAACTCCGCCTGTGGTTGGTGCAACGGCGACGGCATGCATGCTGAGCACGTAACTGCCCGTGACCGCCGTGTTGGTGTCTTTGTCGATGGTAACCCCCTGGGTTGCCAAAGCAACAATGGGGTATTTGCCAATATCTGCGGCATCAACATTCAGCGTGTACGCCCCGTTCTGGTCAGTGATGGCGGAAGGCTCCCCGGTATCCAGCCGGTAGTTCAGGTTCTTGTCCAAAAATACTGTGGCCTTCTCCAGATAGCCGTCTGCAACAGCTCCACTGACGGAAGCGCTTGTCGCAACCGGTGTCATCGAGGACATGCCGGTGCTGCTGCCGCTGCTGCCGCAGCCAGCTAACATGCCTGCTGAAAGAATGGTAAGTGCTGCCAGTGCCTGCTTTTTCATGGTGTTCTCTCCTTTGGGGTATGTGGTGCTGTTACAACATCTGTGTATGGCGCGAGTCACTTCCTGAAGCTTGAGGGCATGCTGGACATCATGCCCGTCATGGTTCTGCCCAGTTCTGCCATATCGGTCTGAGAGCGTGCTCCCATGACGGTTGACATGTTGTTAAACATGGTTCCCATCATGCTGCGGTAGCGGGTAACATCAACGGTTACCGTTGAACCGCTCATGCTGATAACCTGATCCATCTGGTTTCCCATGAGCGTCGCCATGTTTTGTGCGGCAGTGTGCAGCGCTGTGTTATTGGCCGCTATGTAATCAGCCATGATATTTGTTCCGCCTGGCAATCCCATTTGTACGCGCAGGGCATCTGCGGCCTGCTGCGTTGAGGTGTAGCTGCCCGTTTCCATCATTTCACGCAGTTGCGAAGTGATGGGGCTGATGAAGTTGGTGCTGGCCGTGCCGCTGACACTGTTCTTTGGCATACTGAGGAGGTAGCTGTTTGCAACGGGCTGATTGGTGTCTTTATCGATGGTTACCCCTTTGATGACCAGCGCAACAATGGGGTATCTGCCTATATCTGCGGCATCAATGGTCAGCGTGTACGCCCCGTTCTGGTCAGTGATGGCGAAGGGTTCGCCTGCATCCAGTTGGTAGTTCGTCGGGGTTTTGTCCAAAAATACCGTGGCCTTCTCCAGGTAGCCGTCTGCAACTGAGCCCGAGATAGAAGCGACGAGAATGCCTGTGCCGCCGGAGCTGGCTCCTGCACTGGTAAAGCTTCCTGAACCGCATCCTGTGATGAGGGCAACGCTGATCAGGCATGTAGCAATTAATCGCCAATATGACGCATACAGAGGGCTCATGCTGAACTGTCCTTTGAAGTGGATTTGCGGAAACGTCGCGTGGTTTTAAGGTGCTGTACTGTTGCTGCATCGGTTGTGGATTCGCTGTACGAGTAAAGTCCGATGCGTATGCGCCGGTCTTGCTGTCGACCGGCGTGGGCATCGGCATCTATAAGCGTGTTAATGGCGGGTATCAGCTCGTCATGTAGTTTTTTCCAGTGGCACATAATCAGTGGCGTTAACAGATGCAGCGACTCAGCGGAAAGCTCATCGGCAAAGACAGCCTGCTCCAGATGACTCGTGCCATTGTGCATGACGTTGGTAACGGCAGCGTTCAGGTGGTCTCCGACGTTGTTTCCCAAGAAATCAAACATTTGCAGGGAATCATCTGCAGGAACAAAATTATGCCGGCGGACAGAAACCAGGTCGAGCTGTTCATCGTAACTGATACTACCCAGGCGGATCAGTTCATCCATCATGCTGCGGTGGTGTACGTTGCGGGTAACTTCCCGGGCCAGGGCTTCAAAGCTCGGCTCGGCGCCGAGTCGTTTTATGGTGCCCAGCACATGACCATCAGCATCACGGTATGCAGTTTCCGTTGTCCAGCGTGCGATCACTTCGGAGGCAAGCGGTTGCTTCCTGGTAATCTGGAGAGCCGTTTCCTGTCTGGTCAGGCGCGTAACCTCATAACGGTTGATACCGGTGGCGGTGCTGATGCGGCTCACCCTGCCGTGCTCCGGCGACCCCGGCTGCAAAGCATCGGCTTCATGCACAAAAACCCGCTTGATCACTTCATTGACAATTGTATAGGTAATGCCGTTTGCAAGACACAGTCGAACCAGGGGGGACAGTACGCGATTCAACATACTGATAAAGGGGCTATCCTTGGCGTTAAGGTTTTGAGCTGTTTTGCTCGGTTTTGTAGGGGCATCCGGCATGGTTAACAAGCCTTAGTTGTTGAGTGTTGTTAAATGCGAATTTTTCACATTTAAAAAAGCCTGTCAATGTTTTTCTGGTCAGAATGCTTCAGCGCAAAAGACGGGACAAGGCAGATAAAACGGTTTACTATTCGCTCTGCTCCTGCAAGGAGTAAGGACTGATTGACGGAAAAAGGTGTGATGTAACATGGGAAAAAATGTACGTAACAGGTTTCTGATGCACGCTCATCTTCTGGCTTTGTTTACTATTGTCTATAACCTGGCGGAAGGATTGATTTCGGTCTGGCTGGGGGTCGCCGACGAAACCCTGGCTCTGTTCGGTTTTGGAGTGGATTCATTTATTGAAGTTATTTCAGCGGTGGGGGTCTGGCATTTGGTGCGCCGGATCAGGGCCAACGGAGGTGAAGCGCGGGATGAGTTTGAGCAGCGTGCGCTAAAGATAACCGGAGCGGCTTTCTACCTGCTGACCGCCGGGCTGCTGCTGACCGCAGGGATGAATCTGTACCAGCAGCACCGGCCTGAGACCACCTTCTGGGGGATCGTCATTTCGCTGATTTCCATCTCCTTCATGTGGTTCCTGCTCCACCACAAGAAAAAAGTCGGCACTGCGCTCAACTCACCGGCCATCCTGGCTGACGCTGCCTGTTCCCGTGCCTGCCTGTACCTGTCGCTGGTGTTGATGATCTCCAGCGTCGGTTACTCGCTGACCGGCATCGCCAGCCTTGATGCCATCGGCGCTCTGCTGATCGCCTGGCTGGCTTTCAAAGAAGGCAGGGAGGCCTTTGACAAAGCCAAAGGACTCTCCTGTTCTTGCTGTTGCGGCAGCTCGCCATAATCGCCATGCGTTAAACCCCTTCGCACCAATCCCCGGCCTGTTGCAACACGCCGCTCCCCTGCCTGTTGACCTTTCGAAACTGTGGTATACTTGCCTCAAAGTCTCGCATACAAGGGAGTCCTCCCATGCTTGAACAGATCATCACCGCCTATAACGAAGCCATCTTTGACACCGACCGTGAACGGGCGCTCAGCATTGTCTCCCAGGCGGCAGAACAAGGGTTCTCTCCCGAAGATATCGTTTTCAAGCTGGTGGTGCCCGCCATTGAACAGATGCTGGCCTCAGTCAGCAGCAACATGGATGCCAACCTTGCCCAGCATTTTCTCACCTCGCAGATCGCCGCAGAAATTATCGACCAGATGATTCCCCGCTTCAAGACAGCGCCGGAAATTGTCGGTACCATCGTGATCGGCACCTCTCCAGGCGATTTTCATGGCTTGGGTAAACGGATCGTCATTGGCTGTCTCAAGGCCCGTATGATCGAGGCGGTGGATCTTGGGCTGAATGTCCCGCCGGAACGCTTTGTGGATGCGGCGCTGGAGCATGGCGCGCAGGTGATCGGCATATCATCCATGATGGTGCATACGGCCAGGGGAGATAACGGTTGCCGGGCAGTGCGCAGACTATTGCAGGAGCGCGGGCTTGAGGACCGCTTCAGGATTATCGTTGGCGGGGCGCCTTACCGCTTTGATGAGCAGTTGTACCGGACTGTGGGGGCTGACTCCTGGGCCGAGAACGCTGTGGCAGCCGGCCAGATCATTACTGACCTCATCAGGGAGGTGAAGTCATGATGACCGGCATGGAACGGCTGAAAGCTGCCATTAACGGCACCGCTGCCGACCGGATTCCGGTGTTCTGCAACCTGTTGGACCAGGGGGCGTCGCATCTGGGGCTTCCACTGAAGGAGTATTACGCAAACGGCGAGAACGTGGCCACAGCCCAACTACAGATGCGCGAAAAATACGGGTATGACAACCTCTGGAGCCTGTTCTACGTAGGTAAGGAGGCTGAACTGCTGGGCTGCAAGCGGATCATCTACGCCAACGACGGTCCCCCCAACGTGGGGGAGATGATTATTCAGAAGCTTGATGATATTGCCAAACTCCAGGTGCCGGACGATATCTCCGACCATCCCGCTTTTCAGGAAGAGTTGAAATGCCTGCGTATCCTGCGCCGGGAGGCAGGAGGCACATACCCGATCTGCGCCTACGTTACCGCCACCATGACTCTACCGGCTCTGTTGATGGGGATGGAACACTGGATGGATCTTTTGTTTTGCGGGCCTGCTGACCTGCGTGAAGAACTGCTTAAGAAATGCCATGCCTTTTTTGTCAAAGAGGTACAGGCCTATCGCGACGCCGGGGCAGACCTGCTGCTCTATTCCAATCCCTTTGGTTCCACGGAGTTCGTGCCGATGCGCTATCTGCTGGAGCATTCGATGCCCTGGATTGAAAAGGACATCGCTGCCGCCGGTACGGCAGGGATGGTGTACTACTGTGGTAGCGCCCGTTTCAACAAGGTGATAGATGCCGTATTCCAGCGGACCGGTATCGGAGCCTATTACTTAAGCCCGCTGGATGATGTGGCCGAGGGTAAGCAGATCATTGCCGGACGGGCGCTCTGCTGCGGCACCATCAATGACATCCGGATGATCGACTGGCGGCCGGACAAGGTGCGTCAGGAGGTGAAGCGGATCGTTCTGGCGGGCAAGCCGGGGGGCAAGTTCCTGTTCGGGTCGCTTTTGATGCCGATGGCCATCCCTGAGGAGAATATTCGGGTCATGCTGGAGGCGGCCTATCTGTATGGCCGTCTGGAAGAGGGGGGAGGCGCTAATGGCTGACGATCGCCCGCTGCTGCTCGGTTGCGGCATCCTCCACAAAGAGGTCCGGCTGCTGATTGAGAAAAACAACTGGCCGCTGGATACCCTGTTTCTGGACTCCATGCTGCATGTTGATTTTGATGCTCTGGCCAGGAGCCTCCAATCAGCTCTGGAGCGGGATGCCGGATGCAGGAATTTTGTCTTTTACGGAGCCTGCCACCCTTTGATGGAGCAGATGCTGCATCGGGCAGGCGCCTTTCGAACCGTGGGCCAGAACTGTGTGGAAATGCTGCTGGGAGTGGAGCGCTTCGGGGAAGAGCTGGCTGGCGGCGCGTATTTTCTGCTTGAGGACTGGGCTCTGCGCTGGGATCAGATGATAACCCGGACCTTTGGTCGTAATCCGATGATTGTCCGGGACATTTTTACCGGCAGCCATTCCGTGCTGCTCTGCCTGCGTACTCCCTGTTCCGCTGATTTCAGTGCAGCAGCGGAGCATGCCGCCCGGCAGGCCGGTCTGCCACTGCGCTGGCTGGACGTTACCCTTGACAACCTTGAATCGGTCCTGCACACGGCGTTTAACCGAAGATTGCGGAGTAGCTGATGAACGAGACCATTACCATACCCTCCGGGAGATTGGCCTATCTTGAGGAGCGGATCAGGAAGCTGGCCGGTGAAAAATCGGAGATGCAGCTGATCATACACCTGATGAACCGCATAAGCGCTCTGCCCGGTCTGGACAATATGATCGACAACATGCTGCAAAGCATTGTGGAGGTTGTGGGTGGTGACAACCTGATTCTGTATTACCGGATTGATGATGAGCTGTTGTATGCCGACCTGCTCGGTGTCAGGAAGAGGCTGGAACTGATCGAGGACGGAACGGTGCTCCGGGTGTTTACCAGCGGTGAGCCTGAGGAGGTTAGAAGTTCGTTCTCTGAAACGCACATGCTGACCAGTGAATTTTCCGCTGCCTTCACCTGGGTATTTCCGCTTACCGTAGGCCAGGAGCGGGTCGGTGTGTTTAAATTGGTGAACCTGCATATCTCCATGCAGGAGATGTATCCGCAGTTTCCGGCATTTTTCAGGTATGTGGCCCTTGTGCTCAAGAACGAGATACAAGGGCACAGCCGTTTGCAGCAGGCGTATGACCGGTTAAGCGACATCAATGCAGAGCTGGAGATGGAAATTGACGAACGGCAGCGGGCCGAACAGTCGCTGCTTACGGTGCGGGATCAATTGGAGGATACGGTGCGGGAGCGCACTGCCGAGCTGTCAGCCGCCAATGCGCAGTTGCAGCAGGAGCTGGCAGAACGTAAGCAGGCAGAGCAGGCTCTCCGCAAGAGCGAGACCATGTTGCGTGAAGCACAGCGCGTGGCTCATATCGGCTGTTGGGAACTGGATCTGTGCAGCAATCGACTGACCTGGTCCGACGAGGTGTTCCGCATCTTCGAGCTTGACCCGCAGCAGTTCAGCGCGTCATACGAAGCCTTTCTGAACGCCATCCACCCTGAAGATCGTGAAGCGGTTGACCGTGCCTATTCCGATTCCCTTGTTACCAGAGCAGCCTATTCCATACATCACCGGCTGTTAATGCCCGATGGCCGGATCAAATATGTCCATGAGGAGTGCGCCTCGGAATTTGACGCTGACGGTGCACCGCTACGCTCGGTGGGCACGGTGCAGGATGTTACGGAGCGCAAACAGGCCGAGAATGAAGTCCGCCGCCTGAAGAACTACCTTGCCAACATCATCGACTCCATGCCGTCACTGCTGGTTGGTCTGGATAGCGATGGCAGGATCACTCAGTGGAACCGCCAGGCGGAAACCTCAACCGGCATTGCCATGGCCTTCGCTGTGGGCAGGCGGTTCACCGAACTGGCCCCGGACTTCACCCCCTGGATTGAACAGTTGCGTAGCGAGATCGAGCAGCGCCGTCCCGCTTCTCTGGAGAAACTGCTGATCGAAAAAGAAGGGGAGCGCCGTTTCTATGATCTGATGCTCTACCCGCTGATTGCCAACGGCGTTGAGGGGACGGTAGTCAGGATCGAAGATGTCACCGAACGGACACACATCCAGGAGCTGATGATCCAGACCGAGAAGATGATGTCCGTAGGTGGGCTGGCGGCCGGCATGGCCCACGAGATCAACAATCCCTTAGGTATCATCACCCAGGCAGCCCAGAACATCGAGCGCCGGGTCTTACCTGACTTGCCCGCCAATCAGGCCGCAGCCGCAGAGGCCGGGGTCAGCCTGGAGCATCTTGGTATCTATTTCGAGCAGCGCCAGATTCACCAGTTCATCGCCAGCATTCGTGAAGCTGCCGCACGGGCCTCGCGCATCATCACCAATATCCTCCGTTTCAGCCGCCGCACTGAAATGACCGTGCAGTCTGCCCGCCTCCCCGAGATCATGGAGCAGGCGCTGGAACTTGCAGCCAATGACTACGATCTGAAAAAGAAATATGACTTTCGCAGCATAGTAATCATCCGTGACTATCAGCCTGACATGCCTGAACTGCCGGTGGCGCCTACGGAAATTGAGCAGGTGCTGCTGAACCTGCTGAAGAATGCAGCCCAGGCCATGATAACCAATCCGGCGGAACGCAAACCGTGCATAACCCTGCGCATCAGCAAGCAGGAACGCTATGCCATGATTAAGGTTGAGGACAACGGTCCCGGCATGACTGAAGAGATCCGACGCCGGGTGTTCGAGCCGTTCTTCACCACTAAGGAGCCGGGCATCGGTACCGGTCTGGGACTTTCCGTTTCCTATATGATCGTCACCCAGAACCACAAGGGGATGATGGAAGTTTCATCGGCACCCGGCAGTGGAGCGCGCTTTACGGTCAAGTTGCCGCTGAACTGTGAGAGTTGAGTTATAGGCATTAAGGAGAGCGATATGGCAAGCGGATCTGACGCAGACTTTCATGACCTGATCGGCGCAATAGAAAAAATCGGTGTGCACGACCATCTCTGTCTGATTTATGAGTCCCGGGAAGAACAGTTCTCAACGGTAATTCCCTTTATGAAGATCGGCCTTGAGCGTGGTGAACGGTGTGTGTACATCGTTGACGACAATACTGCGGAGATGGTCATTGACAGGATGAAAGGTGCCAATATTGATGTAGAGAACGCGCTCAAATCCGGGCAGCTGACTATTGCCAACAAGCAAGACGCATATCTGAAACAAGGATATTTTGACCCGGACTGGATGATCGATTTTCTTGAAAAAGCTGCGAACGAGGCAAAGTCCGCCGGTTTTTCCGCGCTGCGGGTCACCGGTGAGATGACCTGGATGCTGGGAGGAGATCCCGGCACGGAACGCCTGATGGAATATGAGGCGAAACTCAACTATTTTTTACCCAAAAACGACGCTCTCGCCATTTGTCAGTATAACCGTAACTCTTTCCCGCCGGAGATTATCAAAGACGTTATAGCCACACACCCTACCGTCATTTTCGGGGGTATGGTGTGCAGTAACTTCTATTACGTCCCGCCGGACGAATTTCTGGTGGAGGAACGGCTCTCCACAGAGATTGACCGGCTCCTCAACAATATTATCAACAGGAAAAAGGTGGAGGATGAACTCCGGCGCTACCGGGAGCAGCTTGAAGAGTTGGTCAGGGGGCGGACAGCTGAACTGAGCCTTATGAACGAACGCTTCTCCCTCGCCACCAGCGCCGCCCGTCTGGGGGTGTGGGACTGGGACATACAGAAGAACGAACTGCTCTGGGACGACATGATGTACGCCCTGTACGGCATCAAAAGGGAAGACTTTGCCGGTGCCTATGAAGCCTGGCTGCAAGGGATACATCCTGATGATCGCGCCTTCAGCGATGAAACATCAAGACGTGCCCGAAGCGGAGAACAGAAATACGATACCGAATTCCGGGTGGTCTGGCCGGATGGCTCGGTCCATTACCTCAAGGCGTATGGGCAGATTGTCAACGATGCGAACGGTATTCCATTGCGCATGACCGGCATCAATTTTGATATCACTGAACACAAACGGGCCGAGGATGAAGTCAGCCATCTCAAGAACTATCTGGCCAACATCATAGACTCCATGCCGTCCCTGCTGGTGGGGATGGACCAGGATGGAGTAGTTACCCAATGGAACGTCCAGGCAGAGGCTGCGACCGGCATCCCGGCGGTGGAGGCAATCCGCAAGCCGATCGGCCAGCTGCTGCCCGACCACAGCCCCTGGATCGAGGCAATGCGCGCTGAGATCAGTCATGACCATCCGGTCAGCCGGGAAAAGGTCTCGCTGGAACGCCTGGGCGAGCGGCGTTTCTACGATCTGATGCTCTACCCGCTGGTCACCAATGGCATGGAGGGAACGGTGTTAAGGATTGAGGACGTGACCGAACGTACCCGCATCCAGGAGTTGATGATCCAGACGGAAAAGATGATGTCGGTGGGGGGGCTGGCAGCCGGCATGGCGCACGAGATTAACAACCCGCTCGCCATCATCACTCAGGCGGCCCAGAACATTGAGCGCCGGGTTTCAGCGGTTCACTCTGCCAACCAAGAGGTTGCCAAAGAGGCCGGTATGAGCCTGGACGCCCTGACAGCATATTTCGAGCAGCGCCAGATCCCGCAATTTATCGCAAGTATCCGTGAGGCGGCAGACCGGGCGTCCAGGATAATCGCCAACATGATTCGCTTCAGCAGTCGGACCGAAACCTCCATTGCGCCGGCATCACTGCCGAACGTCATGGAGCAGGCATTGGAACTGGCAGCCAATGATTACGATCTGAAAAAGAAATATGACTTCCGCAGTATAGAAATTATCCGTGACTATCAGCCTGGTCTGCCGGAAGTGCCGGTTGTTGCAACGGAGATAGAACAAGTGTTGCTGAACCTGTTGAAGAACGCGGCCCAGGCCATGATCAGCAACCCGACAGAACGCAAACCGTGCATAACGCTGCGCATTCGGCGAAAAGAGCGCTATGCCGTGATTGAAGTTGAAGACAACGGCCCCGGCATGACGGACAATATCCGCCGCCGGGTGTTCGAGCCGTTTTTCACCACCAAGGAGCCAGGCATCGGCACCGGGCTGGGGCTTTCTGTTTCCTATATGATTGTGACGCAAAATCATAAAGGCTTGATGGAAGTGGCTTCCACACCGGGCAGCGGGGCGCGGTTTACGGTAAGGCTGCCGCTGGATAACGGACAATCGGCAGGGGGAGGCAGCAATGGCTGATACTCCAAAAATAGCTGCGAGAATCCACCGCTGCCTGCCACTTGTTGTGCTGGCAATCATTGTGCTGTGTATCGGCTGCACCCGTGAGCCGGAGAGCACAGGGCCGAGCTACAGCTCAAAACCGAGGGACGCCGAACAGGCGGTCTATACTCTTGCCGTGCATGCGCTGCACAACCCGGCCAAGCTTACCCAGGCCTATCAGCCGCTGATCGATTACCTGAACCGTCATATCAAAGGGGCGTCATTGGCCCTGGAAGCATCGCGGGATTACGCCACCTTTGAGGAAAAGTACCGCGCCCGTAAACCGGAATTTTTGCTGCCCAACCCCTGGCAGACCCTGCAAGCGATGAAACATGGCTACCATGTCATTGCCATGGCCGGAGAGCCAAAGGATTTCCGGGGGATCTTTGTGGTACGCAAAGATAGCGGCATCAAGGTCCCTGCTGATCTGAAAGGAAAGGCGGTCAGCTACCCTTCGCACACCGCTCTGGCAGCCTGTATCATGCCCCAGTACTTTCTGCATACCAATGGTGTCAATGTTATGGTTGATATTGAAAACCGCTATGTCGGCTCCCAGGAATCATCCATCATGAACGCCTATCTGGGCAAGACAGCGGCAGGGGTCACCTGGCCCACCCCTTGGCGTGCTTTCCAGAAGACGCATCCGCAAAAGGCGGCAGAGCTGAAAATCGTCTGGGAGACGGAATCGCTGCTGAATAACTCGGTCATGGCGCGAGACGATATTCCGGCTGCGCTGCTGGAGCAGGTCCGCAGGCTGTTGCTTAAACTTGAGGAGACTGAGGAAGGCCGCACCATCCTGGCAGGCATGGAGACCGCCCGCTTTCTCCCGGCAACCGACAAGGAGTACGATCTGGCGCGTGCTTACATTGCCCGCTTTGAGCGGGAGGTGAGGCCGGTGGAAAAACGATGAGACTCAATGCTATCTATCATTTTCTGTTCGGCACACTTCGGGGCCGCCTGATTGTCGGCGTGGCGCTGGTGCATGCCGTGATGATGGCGCTTTTCATTGCCGACCTGACCGCCCGTCAACGTGCGATGCTGATTGATTACCAGACCGAGCACTCAACAGCGCTTTCCTACACTTTGGCCACCTCCGCCGCAGGCTGGATTGCGGCAGACGACATTGCTGGTATGCAGGAGCTGGTGGATATACAGAGCCGCTATCCTGAGCTGGTTTTTGCCATGATCACCGATGCCCAGGGGCGGATTCTGGCCCACAACGATCATACCAGACTTGGGCAGTATCTGCAGGATCTCCCCCGCG
Source organism: Geobacter sp. UBA6151 (assembly GCA_002423105.1). Taxonomy (GTDB): domain Bacteria; phylum Desulfobacterota; class Desulfuromonadia; order Geobacterales; family Pseudopelobacteraceae; genus Trichlorobacter. Next base: position 48,275 of record DIUT01000033.1, read on the forward strand.
AACCACGGCAAATGATCTTTTCCAGGACTGCCGAACTGGTGGATGTGGCGACTCCGGCCATAATAGAGGGGCAGCACGTTGGCTGGACCAGGGTAGGCATAGGTCAAAAGACTGTTGCCGGAAAACTTGCCGGGATAACCAGAAGCGGCATGCTCTACGCACTGGCGGCAATTGTGGTCGGCTCCGTCATTGCCTGGTTTATGGGATGCCGCATTACCAAACGTCTCTACGCTGTTCAGGAAACCATCAACAGGGTGCGCGGCGGAGACTGTTCGGCCCGTTCATCAATCACCGGCAGCGACGAGGCAGCCCTGCTGGCGGATGAGTTCAACTCCATGCTGAATATTCTGGAAGAACGGGACGCGGAACTGCAAGCCGCCAACAGCCAATTGACCCATGAACTGCTGGAGCGCAAACATGCTGAGGATGAAATCCGTCATCTGAAAAACTACCTTGCCAACATCATTGACTCCATGCCATCGCTGCTGGTGGGAATAGACCGAGATGAGCAGGTCACCCAGTGGAACCGCCATGCTGAAATCCTCACAGGAATACCTGCCGCAGAAGCTATTGGCAAACCCATTGCAACGCTGCTGCCAGACTACAAAAACTGGATTGCAGCCATGCGGGAAGAAATACGGCAGCGCCGTCCTGCCTCCCTGGAGAAACTGCTGATCGAGAAAGAGGGGAAACGGTATTTCTACGATCTCATGCTGTACCCGCTGGTTGCCAATGGCGTCGAAGGGTCAGTGCTCCGGATCGAGGATGTCACCGAGCGGACCCGCATCCAGGAGTTGATGATCCAGACCGAAAAAATGATGTCCGTAGGTGGGCTGGCAGCAGGCATGGCCCACGAGATCAACAACCCGCTGGGCATTATCACCCAGGCGGCCCAGAACATCGAACGCCGGATTTCGCCGGAACTGTCCGCCAATCAGCAGGCGGCCGCAGAGTCAGGCGTCAATCTGGATGGTCTTGCCGCCTACTTCGAGTGCCGCCAGATCCCGGAGTTCATTGCCAGCATCCGCGAGGCGGCCGCCCGTGCATCTAAAATTATTGCCAGCATTCTCCGTTTCAGCCGCAAGGCCGAAACAGCCATGCTGCCTGCCTCTCTGGCTGATATCACGGAACAGGCCCTGGAGCTGGCAGCCAATGACTACGATCTGAAAAAGAAGTATGACTTCCGCAGCATAGAAATTATCCGTGATTATCAGCCTGATATGCCTGAAGTGCCGGTGGTGGCTACGGAGATCGAGCAGGTGCTGCTGAACCTGCTAAAGAATGCGGCCCAGGCAATGAACGCCAATCCGGCGGAATGCAAACCATGCATAATGCTGCGAATCAGGCGAAAAGACCGGTATGCGGTGATTGAGGTGGAGGATAATGGCCTTGGTATGACGGAAGAGGTCAGGCACCGGGTGTTCGAGCCGTTTTTCACCACCAAGGAGCCAGGTATCGGCACCGGGCTGGGACTTTCCGTTTCCTATATGATTGTCACCCAGAACCACAAGGGACTGATGGATGTGGCCTCTCAGCCGGGCAACGGGGCGCGCTTTACGGTCAGGTTGCCGCTTTCTTAATTATTTTGTTCAGGGAGAAACTCACTATGATAGGCGTCGACACAAGATACTTAAAATATTCAACCTGCTTCCTCTTATTGGCAGTTCTTGTTTTATGCTGGGCTCCACCAGTATCGGCTAAGCAGGCGCCCTATACCATCGCTGTCATACCATCGGCCCCGCCGGTCAGCCTGCATACGCAATGGGCGCCTATTCTGGAACAATTGACCAGGGAAACCGGTCTTCAATTCCGGGTGAAACTGTTTGAAAGGATGGCTGACTTCGAGCGGGAAATCGGGGATGGAACCTCTGATTTTATCTTCGCCTCTCCGATCCAGATGGTGGTGGCCCGTCAAATGCATCAATACGTGCCGTTGGTGCGCGGCGGCAAGCCTGTTTCCATAGGGCTGTTCGTGCGCAAGGACTCACCGGTAGCCTCAGTTGAAGATCTTTCCGGAAAAACCATCGCATTTGTCGGCAACAAAAACCTTTGCAGTGTCTTTGTCATGCACCTGCTGGCCAATCAGAAAGCGCCGCTTTCCTTTTCAAGGGAATATGCCGGTTCAACCAGAAATGTGATCAAGAACGTTATCCTTGGCAAGTCGGATGCCGGAGCGGTGTTTATCCCGGAACTGGAGCGTGAACTGGAAGAAAACAGAGAACAGCTCCGTTCAGTCATAGTTACACAGAAAGTTGCCCCGCACCCATTAAGCGCTCACCCGCGTGTGCCCCGGGAACTGCGGGAGCAGATCAAGAAAGCGGTATTGAAGATAGCCTCCACAAAGGAGGGAGCTGAACAGTTCAAGACGATCAGGATGACGGCTCCCGTTGTTGCGGATTACGAAAGAGATTACAAACCGCTGGAAGTTATGGATGTCAAAAGACTTACCGACTGGGGAAAGTGACATGCGTATTCTGCCGCGCAGCCTGAATATGCGGATTGTCCTGCTGGTTTCGGTGATCCTTTCTGTTACCGGAATGATGTCTGGCTGGGTAACTGCCAAGCGGCAGTCGGAGCGGCTCATAACAGCCATGCGGGAACACTCGTCCGTCATGGTCAGGAATTTTGCCGAGAACAGTGCCAGATCCCTGGTGCTTGAGGATTATGCCGAACTGGAATCGTTTCTGCTCAGGTCAGCAGAACTGCCGGACATCAGAGGCCTGCAGGTCTGTGAACCGGATGGCCGAATTCTGGTGAATATCAGCCGGAGGAGCGCTAGCAAGCCGGTTTCAGAGCTGAATGTTATTCGGGTCACACCACCGGCTACCACTGATCCATCTGTAGCTGTTGAAGGAGAACAACTGATTGTCTGGCAGCCGATCAAGGCCGGGAGTCTGCTGGGATGGATCAAGGCCGACTACAGTATGGCCTCTATCCGGCAGGCGCAGGCCGAGACCTGGAGGCAGAGTTTACAGCTTGCCCTGTTATGGGTTGTCGGAAGCGCTCTCTTGCTTCTTATTCTTCTGCGTCCTCCCGTACGTGCATTCGGCAGGCTGACTGAATTTGCCAAACAGCTTGACGAACACAAAGGCTCACGGATTACTGTCAACCAGCAAACGACAGAAATAGTTGAGTTGGCGTCATCATTGAATCACGCTTCTGAAAAACTGCTCTCTACGGAGCAACAATTGCTTGCTGATCGTGAGCGCTTGCGTGAAAGCGAAGCGCTGTACCGCTCGCTTGTTACGGCTATGGCGGAAGGCATGGTATTCCAGACTGAAAATGGCGTGATAACTTCCGTGAACCCTGCATTTGAAAGGATTTTCGGATACAGCGCCGGACAGATGTCGGGACGCGGCCCGGACGAGTTACCGTGGGGAGCAGTGAATAAAGACGGCACCCCGATTCCCGGAATACTGCATCCGGCAATGGTCGCCTTGCAAACCGGAGAGCCACAACACAATGTGGAGATGGGAGTCAGGCGGCCGGACGGCACCCTTGTCTGGATATCCGTCAACTCGCAACCGCTGGTCCCGGACGGAGAAATATGGCCGAATGCGGTGGTAACCACATTTCATGACATTACCGAGCGTAAACAGGCCGAGGATGAAATCCGGCATCTTAAAAGCTACCTTTCCAACATCATAGATTCCATGCCATCGCTGCTGGTGGGAATGGACAGGGATGAGCAGGTTACCCAGTGGAACCGTCAGGCGGAGATCCTCACTGGAATATCTGCCGCAGAAGCTGTTGGCAAACCGATTATGCAGCTGCTGCCTGACTACACTCCCTGGATCGCGGCCATGCGTGATGAAATACGGCAGCGCCGTCCTGCCTCCCTGGAAAAATTGCTCCTTGAGCAGGAGGGGGAACGGCATTTCTACGACCTTATGCTCTACCCGCTGATTGCCAATGGTGTTGAAGGAACCGTGGTCAGGATAGAGGATGTTACCGAACGCGCCCGCATCCAGGAACTGATGATCCAGACTGAAAAGATGATGTCCGTGGGTGGGCTGGCAGCAGGCATGGCCCACGAGATCAACAACCCGCTGGGGATTATTACCCAGGCGGCCCAGAATATCGAGCGCAGGGTTTCCCCTAGCCTGTCTGCCAACCAGGTAGCAGCCGCCGAGGCCGGGGTCAACTTGGACTCGCTTGAGGTCTACTTCAGGCAACGTCGGATTACGGAGTTCATCGTCAGTATTCGCGAGGCCGCCGCACGGGCATCCAGGATCATAGCCAACATGCTCCGCTTCAGCCGCGGAAGCGAGGCGGCCATGCAGCCCGCCTTGCTGGTAACGGTCATGGAGCAGGCCGTGGAATTGGCAGCCAACGACTATGACTTGAAGAAAAAGTACGACTTCCGCGGGATCGAAATTGTGCGGGAGTACCAGCCGGAGATGCCCGGCGTGCCGATAGTGGCGACTGAGATTGAGCAGGTGCTGCTCAACCTGCTCAAGAACGCGGCCCAGGCCATGATCGCCAACCCGCCGGAGCGGAAACCGCGTATTGTGTCGCGCATCAGGCTGGAAGAACGTTATGCCGTGATTGAAGTGGAAGACAACGGCCCTGGTATGACCGAGGATATCCGTCGCCGGGTTTTCGAGCCGTTCTTCACCACCAAAGAACCGGGCGTCGGCACCGGTCTTGGCCTTTCCGTTTCCTATATGATTGTCACCCAGAACCACAAGGGACTGATGGATGTGGCTTCCACACCGGGCAAAGGATCAAAATTTTCTATAAAGGTGCCGCTGGCACATGGCGACCATTCAGAAGAATCATGCGCTAACAACGGCACAGTGGACCAGGATGTTTGCTGAGATAAGGATGGAAACGATGAGAAACAAACTGTTCTTACTGGGGATGGTGGGAGTTGCCGCCACACTGCTGTGCAGTCCGGCGGTTGCGCAGGATTCTTTCGTTGCCGAGGCAAAGCGCTATACCGCCCTCGTTTCAAAGCCTAATCCTCCCTGGGATGGGCCAACCACCGGGCCGTCGGCCCAACGCAACAAGTCGGTCATTTATGTCTCCGACGGCCAGGACAATGGCGGGGCCCGCGGCGTCGGCAAGGGCGCTGCGGAGGCGGCAAAGGTCATAGGCTGGAGCTTCCGTCTGATCGACGGTCAAGGCACTGCATCTGGCAGAAGGAATGCCTTGATTCAGGCGGCCAGTCTCAAGCCGGATGGCATTATACTCGGCACTATTGATGCCATGGAGCAGGCGGATCTGATCAGGGATATAGCAGAAGAGGGGATCAAGATGGTCGGTTGGCATGCCCTGGGGAAGCCTGGCCCTGTCCGTGATCTGCCGATCTTCACCAATCTCGCCACAGAACCGGATGATGTCGCAAAGGCCGCAGCCATGTATGCCGTGGCTGACTCCAATGGCACAGCAAAGGTGATCATTTTCACCGATCCCATCTACGCCATCGCCAACGCAAAAACAAATGCCATGATCAAGATTCTGCGCAACTGCGCGGGATGTAGTCTGCTGTTGGTTGACACGACCCCGCTGAAGGCTACTGCGGCAGTCATGCCGCAACGTACAGCATGGCTGTTGCAGCGCTATGGCAAGAAATGGACCTATTCAATAGCCGTCAATGATCTCTGGCTTGATGCCATGCCCTCCACCTTTGTTGCCGCCGCGATTCCCGGCAACGGTTATCCAAGGAACATATCAGCGGGGGATGGCAGCGAGTCGGCGTTCGAGCGGATTCGCAAGAACCGCTACCAGATCGGGACAGTTGCCGAACCGCTGCGTCTTCATGGTTGGCAGGCCATTGACGAACTTAACCGCGCTTTTGCCGGGCAGAAGGATAGTGGTTATTCGGCCCCGGTTCATCTGGTGACACCTGCCAATATCAAATTCGACGGCGGGCGGTACAATGAGTTCGACCCGGATAATGGTTACCGGGACAGATACCGGAAAATATGGGGAGTGAAATAAGAAACGGGGGCAGAGTAACAGCCATGTCCACTGACAACTTGATCCATCAAACCAGGCGCACAATCTTCAGCCATGGATTCTTCAGAAGCGGTATTCTTCAAATACTCTCCTGGCCTCTCCTGTGCCTCATTCTGGCAGCGGGGCTCTGGTATTGGACCATCTCGAAGATTGATGCGGAGAAGCAGGCGAGTGAGACAAAAGTGCTCGAGGAAGTCTCGGCGCTGTGCAAGGACTACGTGCAAGAGATTACCCAGGCCATCGAGCAGGCAAATCAGATTACGCTGCAATTGCAGTACGCCTGGGAGCAATCGCGCGGGAATGTGAACCTGCGAAAATTGTCACAGGGGGGGATTTTTCGCAACCCCAGGATCAACAATGTGATGATCGTCAACCGGGAAGGGAGACCGGCAACGACTATCCTCGACAACCTGCGGAACGTCTCATATACCGACAGGGATTACTTTATTTACCATAAGAACGATGACTCGAAAGCACTTCTGATAGGGAAACCACTGGTGTCACGAATGACAGGCAAACCGGCCATTGCGTTTTCGCGCAGGTTAAACACGCCGCACGGCGCGTTTGACGGGGTCGCGCTGGTTGGCTTTGACCCCCATTTTCTTACATCCTTCTACGCGGGCTCTTTTCCGGGTAGGACGGGCCTGCTGATGGTGGCGGGCCTGGACGGAACTTTGCGTTCGGCAACAATCGGGAGTGCAACGCAAGATCCAATGCCCGCTGCGCTCCGTGCCGTTCCCCTGTTCAATTCACCGCAAGGTGCCTCATATCTTAGCGGAGAGCAGTGGTTTGGTGACAAACAATCGCGGTATGTCGCCTGGAAAACGCTGGAAGAGTATCCGCTGGTTGCAATGGTGGGGCTCTCCGAACAGGAGTATTTTGCACCCTATCAGAAAGCCTGGGCGACCGACAGGGCCGTGGCGATCTCGGGAAGCGTTATCCTGTTTCTGTTTGCGCTTGTGGCAACGCGAATGTCCACACGCCTGGTCAAGAGAAAGCATCAGGAGGAGGAGGTGCGAAAGGCCTATCGCATCGCCACGGAAGGAGGGAGCGAAGGCTATTATATGTATGAAGCTCAGTATGACAAGAGCGGTGCCATTGTCGACTTCGTACTGGTCGATTGCAACGAGCATGGCGCAGGGTTCTATGGTATTCCGCAAACGCAGCTCCTGCGGAGGAAACTCTCCGCTTTATATCCTGAGGGAGATTTCGATGAATTGATGAACACGTTTAGCGGGGCAATGGCATCGGGTTTCTATGAAGATGAAATACAAACACCTCACGGTGGCAAGTTGCAAATCGAGTGGGCAAAGAGAAGACTGGTCCGTTCCGGCAACGGGCTGGCCGTGACGGTGCAGGACATCAGTGAGCAAAAACAGGCGGAGGAGGAGTTGCGCTACCTGAAGAACTATCTCTCCAACATCATCAACTCAATGCCGTCAGTACTGGTTGGAATGGACCGGAACGAGATCGTTACCCAGTGGAACCTCCAGGCCGAAGCCGCCACCGGCATATCGGTTGCGGAGGCGCTCGGCAGGCCGCTGGGAGAGCTTATCCCCGATTTTCTGCCCTGGATTGATGCGTTGCGGGATGAAATCCGGTGTCAGCGTCCAGTTTCCATGGAAAAACTCCTTATCGAGAAGCAGGGAGAACGCCATTTTTACGACCTGGTGGTTTATCCACTCATCACCAACGGTATGGAGGGGACGGTGCTCCGGATCGAGGACGTGACAGAACGCACCCGTATCCAGGAGATGATGATCCAGACTGAAAAGATGATGTCAGTGGGAGGGCTGGCGGCAGGTATGGCCCACGAGATCAACAACCCGCTTGGGATTATCACCCAGGCGATCCAGAACATTGAGCGCCGGGTTTCACCAAACCTGCCTGCCAACCAGGAGGCTGCCAAGGAAGCCGACATCAGCCTGGAGAAGATTTATTCCTACTTCGAGCGCCGCCATATCCCGGAGTTCATCGCCAGCATCCGCGAGGCGGCTGCCCGTGCCTCCAAAATTATTGCCAGCATTCTCCGCTTCAGCCGTCGCACGGAAATGGCCATGCAACCAGCCCACCTCACCGAGATCATGGAACAGGCGCTGGAGCTTGCAGGCAATGACTACGATCTGAAAAAGAAGTATGACTTCCGTAGTATAGAAATTATCCGTGACTATCAGCCTGATATGCCTGAAGTGCCGGTGGTGGCCACGGAGATCGAGCAGGTCCTGCTGAACCTGCTGAAAAACGCGGCCCAGGCCATGAGCGCCAACCCTGAGGAACGTAAGTCCTGTATAACAGTGCGGATTGTCAAACAGGAATGCTATGCTATGATTGAGGTGGAGGATAATGGTCCCGGTATGACTGAGGATATCAAACGCCGGGTTTTTGAGCCGTTTTTCACCACCAAGGAGCCGGGCATCGGCACCGGTCTTGGACTCTCCGTTTCCTACATGATTGTCACCCAGAACCACAAAGGGATGATAGAGGTAATTTCCACACCGGGCAAAGGAACAAAATTTACGGTTAAAGTGCCGCTGGAAGGGAAATCAAATGAACAATAACGCATGCTCGGTCCTGATAATTGATGATGACCGTGACATTCTGATGACCTTGACCGCCTATCTGGAGGACAGCGGCTACGTTGTCTACGGTGCCTTTGACGGCGAAGAGGGGTTGAAAGTTTTTGCGCAAAAGAAACCGGATATTGTGGTGACCGATCTGCGCATGCCCCGGCTGGACGGCTTTGGTGTGGTTGCTGCCATAAAGGCCAGGAACCCGGCGACAGAGGTGATTGCCGTGACCGGAACCGCTGAGCGTCATGCCTCTGAACAGATACAATCTCTGGGCGCTTTCTGCTGTCTTTACAAGCCGTTGCATGATCTGCAGGATCTGGTGGCGGCCATTGAAAAAGCACTTCATAAAACCGGTAAGGGTGTGAGTCAATGACCCGGACCGTTAAAATACTGATTGTTGATGATGAGGCTATGGTTCGGCTGAATATGCGGGCATTACTGGAGGATCTGGGCTTTATCGTGTTTGAGGCTGCCAACGGCTGCGAGGCCCTGGATCTCTTTGAACAGGAGTTGCCGGAGCTGATCCTGACTGACCTGCGTATGCCGGAGATGGACGGTTTGACACTCATCAGGGAGATGCACAAAAAACATCCGGATACGCCGCTCATCGTCATCTCCGGCACCGGTTCCATCAGTTCGGCCATGGAGGCTGTCCATTGCGGGGCCTGGGATTTTATTGAAAAACCGATTATTGACCAGAGCGCTCTTGAGATGGTTATCAGCCATACCCTGGAACGCTCCAGACTGTTGCTGGAAAACCGCCGCTACCATGATCATCTGGAAGAGCTGGTGCAGGAGCGCACTGTTGAACTCCATCAACAGACACTGTTGCTGGAACAGGAAATGGCTGAACGCCAGGAGGCGCAGCAGCGGCTGGCCATAGAGCATGCTGAGCTGCAGCGGCTGAATGCCACCCTTGAGCAGCGGGTGCAGGAAGAGGTGGAAAAAAACCGGGATCAGGAGCGGATTATCTCCCATCAGGCCCGCCTGGCGGCCATGGGGGAGATGCTGTCCAACATCGCCCACCAGTGGCGGCAACCGCTGAACAACCTGGGGCTCTATCTGCAGAATATGCAGTTGGATTACCAGGAATCCCTGCTGGATACTGAACGGATGGCTGAATATGTAAGCTGCTCCATGGAGACCCTCCAGTACATGTCACGGACCATCAGTGATTTCCAGAATTTCTTCCGGCCCGACCGGGAAAAGAAAAAGTTTACCATAGCCTTGGCAATTCAGGAGGCCGTGCATCTGGTGGAGGCCAGTCTGAAAACTAAAGGAATCACCATTCGTGTCGAGACAAGCGGCGAATGTGCGGTGCTCGGTTTTTCCAACGAGTTTTCCCAGGTGGTGCTGAATATTATCAACAATGCCCGGGATGTCCTGCTTGATCGCCAAGTTCCAGATCCGGTTATCCGGATCGCCTGTCGTTGCGAAGGGAAAACAGGTATTGTAACTATTGGTGACAATGCCGGAGGAATCCCGGAAGAACTTTTGGATAAGGTATTTGACCCCTATTTTACCACCAAGGCCAAATCCCAGGGGACCGGGCTGGGGCTGTACATGGCCAAGATGATTCTTTCCAAAGGGATGGGAGGGCATCTGATGGCGCACAATGCCGGTAATGGCGCAGAGTTTGTGATGGAGATACCGATTGCGTCATGATGCAGAGTGCGCTACGCGAATAAAGTCTTTTCATTGATCTTGTATAGAGGAGTTGGAGATGGTGCTTCCCATTGTTGCTGTTGTGTTTGGCCTGGTGTTGCTGGTCTGGAGCGCGGACCGGTTTGTGGAGGGGGCGGCGGCGCTGGCCCGCCATTTTGGTATGCCAGCACTGCTGATCGGCATGGTGATTGTGGGGTTTGGCACGTCAGCGCCGGAGATGGTGGTGTCGGCCATTGCGTCATGGCAGGGAAACCCCGGTATTGCCTTGGGGAATGCCTATGGCTCCAATATTACCAACATCGCCTTGATTCTGGGGTTGACTGCCGTCATCAGCCCCATTGCCGTCCATTCGCAGGTTCTGCGCAAGGAGTTGCCGATTCTGACCGCTGTCACCCTGTTTGCCCTGTTTATTATGGGGGACCTGGAGTTGACCCGGCTGGATGGCTGGATGCACCTGCTGCTGTTCGCCGGTCTGATGGGTTGGACCATCTGGCAGGGATTAAAGCAACGGGACGACGCATTCGGTTCGGAGATAGAAGATGAACTGAAGGTCCATGGTATGCCGCTGGGAAAGGCGGTTTTCTGGCTGACAGCCGGTCTGCTGCTGCTGATTGCAAGCTCACGGATTCTGGTCTGGGGGGCGGTAGATATTGCGCATCAGTTGGGGGTCAGCGATCTGATCATCGGACTCACCGTAGTAGCAGTGGGAACATCGCTGCCGGAACTGGCCTCATCAATCATTGCGGTCAGAAAAAAAGAGCATGACATAGCCCTGGGGAATGTGATCGGTTCCAACCTGTTCAATACCCTGGCGGTGGTGGGGATAGCCGGAACCATTCATCCCCTGAAGGTTGAGCCTGCGATTTTTTCAAGGGACATGATGGTGATGACGGCGCTGACCGTGTCGTTATTTCTGTTTGGCTATGGTTTCCGGGGCACCGGGCGGATAAACCGCTTTGAAGGGGCGCTGCTGCTGGCCTGCTACATCGGCTATACCACCTATCTGGTGATGAGTGTCTTTGGAAAAAATGCCTGAAATGTAGGGGCGGATGGCATTCGCCCAGGTTGTTGGACATTTCCAGGCATAAAAAAGTCCCCCCTCCCCTGGTGGGAGGGGGGCAGGGGGCGGGGGAAATTGCCACGTAGTGACTCAGTTGCAGCTTCACCCTCCCCTCAATCCCCTCCCGTCAAGGGAGGGGAGGCCAAAAGAGGTCAACACTGACCTTGATTGCACTGTGGAATAATCATCCTGCCGTATTATATCCCGCCGTAGCTGTGCAATCCTGACAGCAGCAGATTCACTCCCAGATAGCAGAATATTGTAGCGGCAAAACCGACAATGGAAATCCAGGCTGCCCGCTTGCCCACCCAGCCTTTGGTGAAACGGGCGTGCAGGAAGGCGGCGTAGATGAACCAGACAATCAGTGACCAGGTTTCCTTGGGGTCCCAACTCCAGTAAGTACCCCAGGCATAGTTGGCCCAGGCTGCGCCGGTGATGATGCCCAGGGTCAAGAGTGGAAAGCCGATCATGATCGCCTTGTAGTTTAGCTCATCCAGCACCTTGGTGGGCGGAAACTGGGAGACGATCCCTCCGGCAGCATCAGTTCCCCTTTCTTCACTTTTAGCCTTGATCAGGTACATGATGGAAACGCCGCAGGCCACGGCAAAGGCCGCATAGCCCAGAAAGCAGGTCAGTACGTGATACAGCAGCCAGTTGCTTTGCAGGGCCGGCATCAGGGGGTTGATGTCGGTGGGCAGGTACAACTGGCCCCAGGCCATGGCCAAAAGCGCAAAGGGCATGACAAAGGCGCCGATGACCCGATACTTGTACTTGGCGTCAATCAGTCCGAAGATCAGCACGATGCTCCAGGCGAAAAATACCACTGACTCATAGAGGTTGGAGAGCGGGGCGTGGCCCATTCCGATGTCGTAGGATTCTTTCCAGCGCAGGCCGGTGGCCACGGTGTGGATGGCAAAGCCGGCCCAGGCCAGGGCGACACCGCCCAATCCGATATTTTTGTTGCGTCCGGCCAGATAGGCGAAAAAGGCCAGGGTGGAGGCCATGTAGAAAATTGTGGTTACGTTGAACAGTGTGGGGCTTATCATGACTGCTGCTCCTCCTTGCCTGGGTTGACTCTGATAGTTACAAGCAGTTCTTCCATGGTGGTGCGGAAGGTCTCCTGGCCTCTGGTTGTATGTCCGGCAATTACAATCCCGTCTTTGTCCTGCCTGACCCAGATCCGCTGGTGCGGCATGAAAAACGCCACGTACAGGGCCAGACACATCAGGATGCAGCCGATCCAGACCACCCAGACGCCGGGGTCCTTGTTGACCTGCAAGCCGGTGTAGGGCCGCTCCTCACCCCCCAGATAATCGATCACCATGCCGCCGTTCTCCTTCGCTTGCTGCCGGTTCAGCTCAGGATGATTGGCAAAGGCAACCACGGTCAGGTGTTGGTGGCCCTCGCCGGGCGTTAGGTCTATGCGCGCTGCCGGGCCATGCAGCCCCTGCATGAACGGGGAGACGTCCTGAACGCTTTCAAGCACCCGTATGCGGCTGCCATCGGGCAGTGTGGCGCTGCTTTGGCTGTCCAGGGTCAGGGTAACTTCTTTTCCTCCCTTGGGATCGCCGGCCTTGAAGGTGTGACTGCCGGAACTGCCGTAGCTGGACTGATAAAAGGTAATACCACGGTAGGTCAGCGGCTCGTTGACGATGACCCGTGCATGTTTGTAGCCGGGAACTTCCCGGCCGTTTTCGGTCAGGGTCAGGATGCTTTTGAACTCTTTGGGCATCTGGCTTTGGCCGCCGCCGGGAGCGTCATAGTAGGTAACGGTGAACTGGTCGCAGGTAATGGTGAAACCCAGCGGTTTTTCACCCCCCTTTTTATCCAGGTAGGTGCCGGCGCTGCCCCCTTCCGGAATGTTCACAAAGCCCTTGAAACCAAACAGGTTGCCGATGATTGCGCCGGCAAAAATGAGAATGATGCTGGCATGGACCACGTAGGCTGCCAGCCGGTTCCAGGGACGGCGCTGGACAAACAGGTGCCGTGTTCCTTCGTGTTCGATGTCCGAAGCAGTTCCCCATGTGCTGCGCAGGCGGACGGCTATCTCTTTAAGGCTGAGCGCTTCGGCAGCGGGAAGTTTGTGGCAGACAGTGGCGCTCCGTTCCACGGAGTCAGTCAGGAGCCCGTCCGGTTTGAAAGCAACCCGCCAGACGCCGGGCAGACGTTTGATGCTGCAGGCGGTCAGGTTAAGGGACAGCAGGCTGAGTAGTCCGACAAACCACCAGGAGTAGTACATGTTGAAGAAACCAAGCATGGAGTACAGCTTGTAGCGATTACCCTGCTCGCCGCCGATTGCTGCGAGGTATTCAGGGGCAAGTTGCCCCTGGGGGATGACGGTGCCGATGATGGAGACGATGGCCAGGATCAGCAGCAGCGCCATGGTCAGACGTAAAGAGGCCAGGAAGTCCTGAATTTTTGTGAGGATTGAAGGTGAAGCAGTTGACATAATAAAGTTCTCCTGTGACGCACAAAAGCAAGGATTGCGTGCGGGTAGGCGTACGTATGCAAGCCATTCAGCGCAGGAACGGCCCGCCGCTTCAAATGTGTTTGGCGGAAATGTGATCTGCAGGAATCAGGTGCGGCTTTCCGGGGGGACGAAAATGGGAAGATAGACTTCGGGGAAATGTAATTGCGGCTCAAAAAAGATCAGCCGCCCGGTTACGTGGTTTGCTGTCGGCAGCAGCACGGCGGATGCCAGCGGAGCATTGCAGGCGGAGCAGCAGCCCTCGGCAGGACAGCAGCCGTTGAACGGTTCAGTATTTTCAGTAGGGGCGGTTGGACATCCGCCGCAACAGCCATCTGTTGCCAACGGCTTGTCAGCAACAGATGGCTGATAGGCAAAAGCTGTTGACACCAGCATGAGTTGGGCAAACAGCATGATGACTACCGCAAGGTATATATGAAATCGGTCTTTTTGCATGGATAAAGATTTTTATCAGGATTTTCCGTTACGTTTTTTTAACTCTGCCGATTTTTCCAGCAGTTCATTACGGGTCGCTTCCCTGAACTGCTCCAGTTTTTCCGCCAGCTCCGGTCGTTTTATGGACAGAATCGAGCAGGCCAGATAGGCGGCATTCTTGCCGCCGTCAACGGCAACGGTGGCCACCGGAATGCCGGGAGGCATCTGCACGGTTGAATACAGGGCATCCACGCCGCCGATGGCGCCGGACTTGAGCGGGATGCCAATGACCGGCAGGGTGGTATGGGAGGCAACAACTCCTGCCAGGTGGGCCGCCATACCCGCACCGCAGATCAGTACTTCAATGCCCCGTTCCCGTGCGCTACGGGCATAGTCAGCGGTTTTGTCCGGCAAACGGTGGGCAGAACTGATGTCCATCTCCCAGGCTACGCCCATTTGCGTCAGTACTTCCGCTGCCTTGTCCATCACCGGCAGGTCGCTGTCGCTTCCCATCAAAATGCCGACCAACGGCTTGTCCATATGTGTTCTCCTTATGCGTGATATTCGTGCTGTTTAGTACAGTGAAAAGCAGCGTATTCCCATCAGGACGCCAAAAACAAGAAACATCACCCCGGCTGCACGGTGAATCCAGCAGACCGGAATGTAGCGCACCAGCTGCTTGCCGGCAAAGATTCCCAAAAGCGATACTGACCAGAGGGCCAGGGTTGAGGCGACAAAAACCATCCCCATGCCGGAAAAGCTGCTTGAATGCTGGGCTGCCTGACTGGCGGTTACCAGCTGTGTCTTGTCCCCCAGTTCCGCCATGAAGATCATCACAAAGGCGGTGCGGATGGCGCTGGATGCAGTGGGGGGCGGCCCGTCTTCTTCTTCCTCGCCGCAGGCGGCGCACAGGGTGCTGTAACCGAAATACAGGAACAGCAGGGCTGATACCAGGGTTACCCAGAAAATGGGCAGCAGCAGAAACAGCACCTTGCCGATCAGCACCGCTGCCAGGTTCAGCACCACAAAGGCTGCGGCTATGCCGATGAATATCCGTTTCCAGGGATAGCGCAACGCCAGGGCCATGGCAGTGAGCTGGGTCTTGTCTCCCAACTCCGCCAGAAAAATCAGCGCAAAGGTGCTGAAAAAAACAGACTGTTCCAAAACCGCCCCGTTTCTACTGATTCATCTGCTTCAGCACTTGCTGCAAACGTTTCAGGGACTCGCCGTAGCCGCTCCAGTCCCCCTGTTTCTGTTGGGAAATCGCTTTTTCATACACGCTCATCGCCTCTTTGGCAAGCTCCGGCAATGAACCTCCTTTTGATTCAGACAGCGGCTTAATCGCTTCGGAAGGGGTCGGCCGTTTGCCGCCAAAGATCCGTTGCAGGGCCAGCTCCAGGTTATCTTCCATCACCACCTCGTCGCCAAAAGCCACAATTACCCGCCGCAGTTCAGGCAGTCCTGACTTGTCCGTGGCAGAGAGGAACAACGGCTGCACATAGAGCAATGAATTTTCTATGGGGATCACCAGCATGCTGCCCCGGATGACCTCTGAACCGCGCTGGCTCCAGAGGGTCAGTTGCTGGGAGATGTCGGCATCCTGATTAATCCGGGCATCCACCTGTTTTGGCCCGTATACCAGGCGGTCCCTGGGGAAGGTGTAAGCGATCAGCTTGCCGTAGTTAGGGGCATCGCAACGAGCGGTCAGCCATGCTGCCAGGTTATCCCGTTTGGCCGGGGTGAAGGGGAGCATCAGGATGTACTCTTCCTTCTTTTCCTCCGGCAGGCGCATGATGGTGTAGTAGGCCTCCATCCGCTTCTCGGCCAGCATCGGCACTTCCCAGAGGTTTTCCTTGTTGTAGAAGACCTGCGGGTCGGTCATATGATAGGCGGCGTACATGGCGGCCTGCATCTCCATAAACTGATGGGGATAACGGACATGCTTGAGCAGACCATCCGGCATTTCAGACAATGGCTTGAACAGGGTGGGGAAAATCTTGCTGTAGACCTTGATGATCGGATCGTCAGGATCGCTGATATACAGGCTGACCGAGCCGTCGTAGGCATCCACAACCGCCTTGACCGAGTTGCGCATGTAGTTGATACCGCCTTTAAGCGGCTTGGAATAGGGCAGCCGGTGTGAATAGGTGTAGGCATCAATCATCCAGGCCAAGCGGCCGGAGTCAGTTACCACCATGTAGGGATCAACGTCAAAGCGTAAGAAAGGCGCAATGGCCTGTACCCGGCTGTTTATGTTGCGGTAATACAGGATCTTGCTTTCACGGGTGATATCCGTGGAGAGCAGCAGTTTTTCCGTTTTGAAGCGGACGGCAAACAGCGCTTTTTTCAGCAGTGAGTCCAGCGCAACCCCGCCTTTGCCTTCATAGGTGGTGTTGATATTGCCTGAAGCCGTGGGATAGCTGAATTCCGCCACCTTGGTCTTTACCACCACGTAGTCATTGGAAAGCTCGCCGTAGTAAATTTCGGGACGGCTTACCTTGATATCCGCCGAACTGACCGGCGGGATATCCTTGACAAAAAATTCCGGCAACCCTTCCTTGCTGATCCGGCTCACCGGCCCCATGGCAATGCCGTTGCCATGGGTAAAGATCATCCGCTCGTTGATCCAGGATTTACTGGGCAGATCGCTGTAAGACAGTTCTCGCGGGGAGAGCATGATCTGGCTGTATTTGCCGTTCACGGTGTAGCGGTCGTTGTCCACATCAAAAAACCTGTAGTAGGTTCTGATCTGCTGCAACTGGCTGTAGGTGCGCAGAAGCGGCGCATGATCCCAGAGCCGGATGTTCTTGATGGTGGCGTCGTTTGCCGTTATGCCGGCTGCAGAGAGCCGGTTGTCCGTATCAAAGGGGCGGGTCTTAATCGCCTCCAGATTGTAGCCCAAACGGGTAAAGTTGATGTTGTGACCGATGTAGGGGGCTTCCAGGGCCAGTTCATTGGGGGCTACTTTAAATTTTTGCAGCATCTGCGGATAGACCTTGATGCCGACGCCGTACAAAGCTGCCAGCACTGCCGGTCCAAGCAGCGCCAGTTTGATCCGCTCCTTCCAGATTCCGGCCACCAGCAGCAGCGCCGCCGGTACGGATAAAAAAGTGAGCGTCCTGTAAACGGTCAGGCGCACGGTCACATCGGTGTAACCAGCGCCATAGACTGTCCCCTCCGAAGAGAATAGCAGACGGAATCCATCAAGATAAAAACCGAAGCCCTGGGCCAGCAGGAAAAGCCCGGCCAGCAGAGCAAGATGGCGCCTGACCCTTAAGTCAATCACCAGACCCCTCACCGTTAGCAGTATGCCACCTTTTATGTAGTAGATTGCCGCTGTCAAAATCAGAGTTGCCGTCAGCGTAAAGCTGATAAAGGCTTGCAGCGACTCCATAAGCGGCAGACGGAACAGATAAAAACCCACATCCCTGCCGATAACAGGGTCAGCCTTGCCCAGGAACAGGGCATTGAGAAACAGCAGAAGTTCGTTCCAGCGCAACGCACCTGACCATCCCGCGTACCCTGTCAGTAGCAGGGCAGTCACAAAACCCACCGGCAGAATCAGACGGGCTGTCCGCGCCTGGTCTAACTGCACCGGCTGGATATCTGCCCCATCCATAACATATCCGCTGCGGGGAAAAGCGGCCCTGGCTGCCGGAAGCAGATTCACTGCCAACATCAGCAGCATGGCCAGGCCAAACAGGAGCGCTCCGCCCAATCTGGCCTGCAGCATGGTGTAAAAGACAATTCGCAGACCGGTTTCTTCAAAGAAAAGCCAGTCAGTGTACAGTCCCAACAGGGGCGCCATGGAGAGCAGCAGGACAAAGAGTACGGCAAGAATTATCATGGTGGAGCGTTTCATCGGGATGGTCTCCTTGTAAATGGTCAGCGCATCGACCTTAGCCGGGCTATCCGCTCTTCCATGGGTGGATGGGTGGAGAAGAGCGACATTAGCCCGCCGCCGGTCAGCGGGTTGACGATGAACAGGTGGGCAGTTGCCGGACGCTGTTCTTCCATTGGGATCATCTGGGAAGCGCTCTGTAATTTTCCCAGCGCTGCGGCAAGAGCCCGCGGTTTACCACATATCTCCGCGCCGGTGGCGTCGGCCATGTACTCCCTGGAGCGGGAGACCGCCATCTGGATCAACATGGCGGCAATCGGCGCAATAATGGCCATAGCCAGGGAGCCGATCATACCGCCGAGACCGCCCCCTTCTTCATCATCTCCCCGTCCGGCGCCCAGCATGGCGCCCCACTGCAACATGCTGCCGATCATGGAGATGGCTCCGGCAAAGGTGGCGGCAATGGTGGATACCAGGATGTCGCGGTTTTTGACGTGGGCAAGTTCATGGGACATCACCCCTTCCAGTTCTTCAGGTGACAAGATGCGCAGAATCCCTTCCGTTGCCGCAACTGCGGCATGACTGGGATTGCGTCCGGTGGCAAAGGCGTTGGGCGACTGGTCCGGGATGATGTAGACCCTGGGCATCGGCAATCCGGCTTTGGTAGCCAACCGTTCAATCATACCGTAAAAAGCCGGGTTGTCACTGCGGGCGACCTCCTGGGCGTTGTACATGCGCAGCACGATCTTGTCAGAGAACCAGTAGCTGCCGAAATTCATCACCGCGGCCATGACAAAGGCTATCATCATGCCCCCCTGGCCGCCCAGCGCACCTCCCATTAAAACCAGCAGTACCGTCAGCAGGCTTAAAAGCATTGTTGTTTTCAGGCTGTTCATCATGATCTGTTTTCCTCCTTTTCAATTGAAAGGGTATTAAAAAAGACCTTTATCCTGGGAGCGCCTGAAGCGCCAGGATAAAGGTCTTGCTGTCGATTCCAATCGTCCCGCGTCCGGGCTTTTCAAGGCCGTATTGACGGATCGTGGGTCGGCCTTTTCTCCGGCCGGTAGCTACTCCCCTTTATGGTATTGGAATGATAGTCAGTGCCGCCGGTCGTTGTCAAGGGGA
>DIUT01000028.1 GCA_002423105.1 Geobacter sp. UBA6151
CCATCTGGTAGAGGCGGTGGACGCCGGTGGTGGTCTCTTCGGTCACCCCCTTGACCTGGGCCAGACGGACCGAATACCAGGTGGGATCAACAGCCAGCTTGGCTTTGATGGCGGCAAAGAGGATGGTCTCTTCTTCGGAACCGGGGTTGGCCAGCACGCTCTGATCCTTCTCGGCCCTGGCCCCCAGATGCAACAGCAGGGTGGCGTCGCCGCCGTCATCCAGGATCATGTTGGAGAACCCGCCGTCGGTCCACTCAAATATCCGATGGGTGTAATCCCAGTACTGCTCCAGACTCTCTCCCTTGACCGCAAAGACCGGCACGCCACTGGCGGCGATGGCTGCCGCTGCGTGGTCCTGGGTGGAGAAGATATTGCAGGAAGCCCAACGCACCTGGGCACCCAGGGCGGTCAGGGTCTCGATCAGCACGGCGGTCTGAATGGTCATATGCAGCGAACCGGTGATACGTGCCCCTTTCAGCGGTTGTGCAGCGGCATACTCTTCACGAATGGCCATCAGGCCCGGCATCTCGGTTTCGGCAATTTTAATCTCCTTGCGGCCCCAGTCGGCCAAGGCAAGGTCGGCTACGATGAAATCCTGTGACATGTCAGTTTCTCCTTTTTGTGTGGTGATTTTTCCTATGTTATCTGTAGGGGCGGCGCTTGTTCCGCCCTGGTTTTAATCCCGTATTAATCAAGCGCGGCAAGCAGCGCCCCTACGATGCACTCACCAGCAGCATATCTTCCTGCCCGGCAGCACCTTCGACCCGCTCACAGGCTACATTCGCGAACCCTGTCGTTTTCAACCACCCGGCCAACTCTTCCTCCTCAAACCCCAGCCACTGGTCTGCCAGTTGTTCCCGTGCCGCCTCCCGTTCATGGCGTGCCAGATCGGCCAGGGCCAAAACGCCACCCGGAAGCAACACCCGCCTGATCTCACCCAGCACTGCCAGCGGGTCGGCGGCATGGTGCAGCACCATGTTGGCCACGACGCAGCCGACTGAGGCATCAGGTACCGGCAGATGGGTCATCTCTCCCAACCGCAGGTCAATACTGTCCAGCCCGGCCTCGGTCAGCTTGCGGCGGGCTTCTTCCAGCATGGCCGGAGAGTGGTCAACACCGATGACCCTTGATGCACGGGCCGCCAGGTCAGTCAGAAGACTGCCAGTGCCAATGCCAATTTCCAATATGCTGTCCCCCTGGGGCAGCAGCGCCAGCAGGCGATCCCGGCAGTCCGGCACCGGCAGCAGGGTACGGGCCAGATCGTCCCATTGACTGGCATGGCGATTGAAAAATTCCTGACTGCGCCGTCGGCGTTCTTCAAGCACCTGAGCTACCGCAGCCAGATCGCGGCTCCGCTCGGGGAGCATCTCCAGCTCCTGCTCGAAGGCCAGACGGATGGCGCTGAAAAAGCGTGAGCCGCTGCCAACTTTGTAGTAGCTCCAGGTTCCCTGACGCTTGACGGACAACACGCCAGCCTCGGTCAGTATCTTCAGGTGGCGTGAAATGCGGGACTGCCCCATACCCATGATGCCGGTCAACTCTTGTACGGTGAATTCACCGCGCAACAGAATTGCCGCAAGCCGTAAACGACAGGGATCGGCCAGGGCTTTAAGGAGATCAAGCATGATATATCAATTCTCAAGAAATAATTAAATCAAGTTTAGTTGATATATCACACCTGATGTATTGTGAGCAAGTTTGATTTGTTGCAATATGATTATTGAGAAGCGTATTTCTCCCGTAACGTGACCTTGTTGACCTTGCCAACGCTGGTTTTGTCAATGGCCGCGACAAAGCGCACCTTCAGCAAGACAACCTGTTTGTTGACCAGTCCCCGGTCAGCATATTCCTTGACAAGCCGCCCGACATCCTTTTCGGTCAGCCCACCATCGGGACGGGGCACTACCAACGCCAGGGGGCGCTCGCCCCACTTCTCGTCAGGGATGCCGATCACCGCCACCTCAGCCACACCGGGATGATGGGCAATGATATCTTCCAGCTCCAGGGAAGAAACCCACTCACCGGCCACTTTGACGATATCCTTGCTGCGGTCGGTGATGCGCACATAGCCCAGCTCATCACGCACCGCCACATCGCCGGTGTGCAGCCAGCCCCCTTCCCACAGCCGCTCGGAAGCCTTGTTGTCCTTGAGATAGCCCTGGGTCAGCCAGGGGGCTCGCACCACAATTTCACCGGCGCTGGCATTGTCGCGGGGCAGTTCCCGCAGATTGCCTTCCACGATTTTCAGATCAACCAGCGGCAGGGAGCGGCCGGTCTTGCAACGGATAGCAGCCTGCTCATCTTGGGACAGCTCAAGCATCTCAGGCGTCAGATGGGAAATTGTAAGAATCGGACAGGTTTCTGACATGCCGTAGCCGGTAAAGATGTCGATACCGCGTCCAAGGGCCTCAATGCAAAGCGCTTTGGACATGGCCGCGCCGCCGATGATCAGTTTCCAGCCCGACAGGTCCATCCTCAGGCTGTGGGGATGTTTAAGCAGCATATGCAGGATGGTGGGCACACAGTGGGAGAAGGTGACCTTTTCCTTTTCAACCAGTTCCAGCAGCTGATCAGGGACGTATCGGCCGGGATAGACCTGTTTTACCCCCAGCATGGTTGCGATATAGGGAACTCCCCAGGCATGGACGTGAAACATGGGGGTGATCGGCATATAGACATCTTGGCAGTGAAAGCGCCCGTGGCCAAGGGCTGAGCCAAGTACGCCCATGGTACCAAGGGTATGCAGT
This sequence comes from Geobacter sp. UBA6151, assembly GCA_002423105.1. Taxonomy (GTDB): domain Bacteria; phylum Desulfobacterota; class Desulfuromonadia; order Geobacterales; family Pseudopelobacteraceae; genus Trichlorobacter. The sequence continues at coordinate 2,748 of DIUT01000028.1, forward strand.
ACCAGTTGGCGATGGCTGAAGTAGACCCCCTTGGGCATGCCGGTGGTACCGGTTGTATAGAAGGTTGTGGCGCGGGTGTTTTCATCAAAATCAGGGAAGTTGAACTCAGGCAGGGCTGATGCCAACAACTCTTCGTACTCTCCGGAAAACGGTATGGTGGTCTGTGGTGGAACAGGTTCATCATTTAACAGCACAAAACTTCTGACAGTGCCAATCCGGCCTCTGATATGTTCAAGAATCGGCAGAAATTCGCTGTTTACCAGCAACAGGTCATCCTCGGCATGATCAATGGTGTAGAGAATCTGCTCCGGAGATAGCCGCACATTGATGGTATGCAGCACCGCGCCGATCATCGGTACAGCAAAGAAACACTCCAGATAGCGGTGGGAATCCCAATCCATCACGGCAACGGTGTCACCGGGCTTAACGCCAAGTGCGGTCAATGCATTGGCCAGACGCCGGACTCGCTGATGCAGTTCGCGATAAGTGTAGCGGAACGTGCCACGGTAGACGATCTCCTGTTCAGGGGCATTCACAACCGGGCAAAAAAGCAGATTCTTGATCAGCAACTGGCTGTCATGGGCGGATGGGGTGCGAAAAATAGTGGGGTTGGACACGGGCAACAGTCTCCTCGGATAGTTTGATAAAATATCAGATGGTCAGACCTGCAAACAGCCACCATCCAGGATTATCTCTTGCGTGCCATCCGCCATGACCAGGGTGACCGTTGGCTGATAGAACACATAATCCTCATGGAACGGCGCAGCCACAACACCACCGAAACCGGTATTGTCCCCCAGAGCCAGGTGGATGGTGCCCAGGATTTTTTCCGCCTCCAGCACGTTGTCCGGACGGCTGGCCTTGTCGTTGGTACCGATTCCCAGTTCCGCCAGATTACGACAGTTTGGGTTTTCGGCAAACTTCGCTTCAAGACGTTGCCGCAACGGATCATCACCATCAATCTTCACCACCTTGCCATCAGCAACGGTCAGGGTCAGCGGACTGGACAGTTTTGCCGTCGGCCCCCATTCGACCACCATTACACCGTGACTCTCCCCTTCCAGTGGTGCCAAATAGGCCTCACCGGCAGGCAGGTTGCCAAAAGCTCCTTTGGCGGTGAGCAGTCCGTCATCCCCTTCAGCCTGACGCCCTTTTTTACAGATATGCATGGCCGTGCCATTGGGACACTCCACGTTCACCCATTCAGCTTTGTTTACAGCCGCAACCAGCCGGGCAGTGCGTTCCGCAAGCGCATGCCAGTCCACCGCCATGGAAGTACTGAACATGGCAGGATCAAAGTGAGGTAGCGAGGCAAAACGGACTCCGGCATGGCAGGCCAGCTTGCGAAAATTGGTATGGCTGGTGGAGTTATTGGACATAGCGACAATAATGTCCGCTACCGCTTCCCGGTCACCGCCAACAATCGCCCGCGCCCTTTCCAAACCATCGGCATTGATGGCCTTGGTCAGCAACGGTGCCATCAATCCGGCTGCCTCAAGCTGCATGATAATGCCGCTGCCGAAAACCGCGCGCCAGAGGGTCAGGGGCGGCTCCACACCGGAGGCTGCTGTGGCAGGAAAATCAACAAACAGACCGCTGCCATACTTTGCTTCCGCAAAAGAGGCCAGTTCCCGTGCCACGGCAAGCAGCCGCGTCCGGCGATCAAGGTCGGGCGCGGTTACTATTTCATCAGTACGGATCAGATCACTGAACACCAGAATCCGGTCACCGGCACGGTATCCCATATTGATCGTGAAAAGCGCATTGAATGCCAACGTGGATAGCCCCATGGAATCAACTCCTGCAATGAAGATTGAAAACAGCACGACTATAGCACAGAAAATCCACGTGCGATCAATGGACAGTTGCGTGGTTTCGAAAATTTTTTACCCTTGATTTCAACGGGATGGTTATGATAAACAGGCATACTGTATACAATTTTTAAGCAATCGTGTATTTGCCAAAACAAACACATAAGCCAATGAAATGATTGGTTTTTTAGCTTTCCGGAGGTGGTTGTGGCACAGGTCGTTTTTTCCACATGGGGTAGAAAGGTAGTTGATAACAGGAATCCGTCCGGTGAGGCGACAACAGTGGACTTCCGCCTCCCGGTAGCATTTGATGGTCAACAGCCGCTCAGGGCCTTCATGGGCTGGGATGGACTTATCGTCTTTGACAAGGATGTCGATATCCCGGCCATGACCGCCGAATACATGCAACGGGTACAGACCCTGTACTGTTGCGGCAAGTGTACCCCCGGCAAAAAAGGGACCAAGGTACTGGCCGACCTGCTACAGAGAGTTCTTGCAGGAACAGCAAAGGAAGCTGATCTGGATCAGGTGGCTGACCTGAACGCTCTGCTGCAGAATTGCAAGTGCACCCTCTGCCCCAGCTCAACCCAGCCGGTGTTGGATGCGGTCCAGCATTACCGGGATGAGTTCCTGGCTTGTCTCAACGGCAGCCGGGCCGCCAAGCAGGAAAAATACCTGCACAAGATTACCGCCCCCTGCATGGATAAATGTCCTGCCCACATCGACATCCCCAAATATGTTGAAGAGATCAAGAACTACCAATATGCCGAGGCGCTGGCTACCATTCGTGAAAGCATGCCGATGCCGGCGGTTTGCGGTCGGGTCTGTCCGCATCCCTGCGAGACCGCCTGTCGCCGCAAGAACGTCGACGATGCCATTAACATCATGGTGCTGAAGCGCTCCGCCTCCGACTACGAGTGGCTGCACAAGCTGACCCCGCCCATGAAGCCCGCGACGAAGAAGAACAAGACCATCGGCATTGTCGGCGCCGGTCCTGCCGGTCTGGCAGCAGCCTACTATCTGGCCTTGCAAGGGTATCCCTGTACCATCTACGAAGCGCTGCCCGAAGGGTTCGGCGGCGGCATGGTTGCCGTCGGTATCCCGGCCTACCGGATGCCTCGCCATATCCTTCAGCGCGACATCGACATCATTCAGTCCATGGGCGTGGAGATCGTTTACAACTGTCGCGTCGGCAAGGATATCTCCCTGCCGGAGCTGAAGGCAAAGCATGATGCTGTGTTCCTTGCTCCAGGCGCCCACCGTTCCAAGCCGATGGGCGTGGAAGGTGAGGACAAGGGCTACAAGGGCTTCCTGTCCGGCGGTATCGACTTCCTGCGGGAAGCCTACATGGGTCGCCCGACCGGCATGGGCAAGAAGGTCTGCGTGGTTGGCGGCGGCAACACCGCCATTGACTGCGTCCGGGTGGCCCTGCGTGAAGGGGCCGAGGACTCCATCCTGCTCTATCGCCGTTCCCGCAAAGAGATGCCGGCCGATGTCTGGGAAGTGGATGGCGCTGATGAAGAAGGGGTCAAGTTCGAGTTTCAGGTGCTGCCCACCAAGATCATTGTTGATGATAACCAGCAGGTGACCGGCGTTGAGTGCGTACGTATGGCCATGGGCGAGCCGGACGCCTCCGGTCGCCGCCGTCCCGAGCCGGTTCCCGGCAGCGAATTCATAGTCGAGTGCGACACCGTCATTCCGGCCATCGGCCAGGACCCTGACCTGGGCTTTATCCCGCCGGACATGGGCATCGACATCACCAAGTGGAACACCGTGGTCACCAAGCACCTGCCGTTGAAGGATGCAGCCGGAAAGTCACTGAATGACAGCATGGGCAACCCTCTTTCCCGCACCTTGATCACCGACTGCGACGGCGTTTTTGCCGGCGGCGACGCCGAGATCGGCCCGCTTACCGTGGTTGCCTGCATCGGCAACGCCCACCGCGCCGCCAGTGTGATCCAGCGCTATCTGGAAGAAGGAAAGGTCTATCTGACCGAGCAGGAGATCTTTGAAGACCTGCTTACCTACCTGGGGGTCTACGACAAGAACGAGCAAGTTCCCTGGCTGGATTCAGCAGACCGTGCCAACCAGAATGAGGTGCACGGCAGGGAGCGGGCAGCCGCAGGCAACTACAAGGAAGTGGAACTGGGCTTCTCCGACTCCACGGCCCAGGCAGAAGCAGACCGGTGTCTGAGATGTTACAGAATGGCGATGGTTGCCCTGTAGGAAGAGTCACTTTTCTGCACCTTGCGCCAAGAAACACAAATTCAAACCAGCATAGGAATTGAGCAATGGCACACACTGAATGCTGCGATACCAATAAGACAGTCACCCTGACCATCGACGGAACCGACGTTCAGGTCCCGGCTGGAACCACTATCCTGGATGCGGCCCGCAATCTGGGGATCCAGATTCCGACCCTCTGCTGGCTGGAAAAGATATCCACCACCGGCGCCTGCCGGGTCTGCGCCGTGGAAGTTGAAGGGGTTGCCCGTCCCATGACCGCCTGCAACACCCCGGTCAAGGAAGGGATTAAGGTTACCACCCAATCGCCAGAACTTGAAAAGATCCGTAAGAAGACCATGGAACTGATGCTGGTCAACCACCCTCTGGATTGCCCGGTCTGTGATGCAGCCGGTGAATGCGATCTGCAGGACACCTGCTACGGCCTCGGAGTTGCCAAGCAGGAATACGCCGCTGACCTGGAACGGCTGCAAATCCGCTATGACTGGCGACTGCTGGAGAGCGATCCAAACCGCTGCATCCTCTGTGAGAAATGCGTCAAGGTCTGCCGCGAGATCACCGGCCCGGCTGCCATTGAAACCCAGTCCTGCGGTGACCGCGCAGTTGTAGAAACCGTTTCCGGCAAGCCACTGAACTGCGACTTCTGCGGCAACTGTATTGCCGCCTGCCCCACCGGCACCCTGATCAGCACCCCCTTCAAGTTTCTGGGCCGTCCCTGGTCCTTTGAAGTAAAAGACGGTATCTGCGCCTTCTGCTCCAGCGGCTGCCAGATCGAATACCATGTCAAGGACGGCAAGGTGGCGCGGGTTACCAGCAGCGACAGCGGTTACAACAATGGCAACCTCTGCATCAATGGCCGCTTCGGTTACGGTGCCTTCAACGCCCCGGAGCGTCTGACCAGTCCGCTCATCCGCGCCGTAGACGGCAGCCTTAAAAGCGCAACCTGGGATGCCGCCCTTTCCACAGCAGTCTCCGCCACCAAGGAGGTTGTTGCTAAATATGGCGCTACGGCAGTTGCCGGTATCGGCTCCCCGCGCGCCACCAACGAAGACAACTACCTGTTTGCCAAGTTGATGAAAGAAGCAATCGGCAGCCCCAACCTTGACTCTGAAGCCCGGCTGGGCTATGCACCGGCCCAGGCCATTCAGCAGCAGATGATTGGTATAACTGGAGCAACCGCCCAGATGGACACTCTGGAGCAGTCTGGCTGTATCATTGTTCTGGGCAGCGACCTGAAGGCCGAATCCGCCGGATTTGGCTACCGGGTGATCAAGGCTACAACCAAGCATGATGCAAAACTGGTGATTGCCTCGGCCCGCCCCACGTCGCTGGATGGTTTTGCAAACAACAATCTGCGCTACAAGGCCGGTTCAGAAGGATTTGTCGCCCTTGGACTTGCACGGGCCGTACTGGCCGCCGGCTTTCACATACAGGCAGCGGGGCTTGATCAGTTCCGCCAGTCCGTTGAGAGCGTCTCGCCTGACCAGATCACCATGGCCACCGGCCTGACCGAAGCTGATTTTAATGATGCGGTCTCCTTCATAAGCGGACCGGTTGCCGTTATCTACGGCCATGAGTTCATGCGCAGCACTGACGCCAGCGCCGCCGTAACCGGCGCAATAAATCTGTCTCTGCTCACCGGCGCAGCACTGTTTCCCATCGACGAAAAGAACAATACCCAGGGAATGCTGGAAATGGGCATTGCTCCCGCACCGGGCGGTAAGGATCTGCTTGGTATTATTGATAGCATTGAAAAGGGAGAAATTCGCGCCCTGTACGTGATGGGCAGCGACCTGCTCCATGTCCTGCCAAACAGGGAACGGATCGAAGCAGCTCTGAAAAAACTGGAATGTCTGGTGGTGCTGGACCTGTTCCCTACGGCAACAGCCAACCTGGCCCATGTGGTGCTTCCCGCAGCATCGGCGGCGGAGAAGAGCGGCACCTTTACCACGGTGGACAAACGGCAACAGAAGTTCTGTGCCGCAGCATCACCGGCAGGAGAGTCCCGGCCTGACTGCATCATCCTCGGCGACCTGTACGCTCGCCTGACCGGCAGTGCCGTGCCCAGCCTCTGCGCCGTGCGGCAGGAAATCACCCAGGCTACCTCCGCGGCAGCACCGGCAAAAGCTCCGGTCCTTGTTCCGGTGACTCCGGTTGCATCATCTGCGGCCTCCATGACACTGCTCCTTGCGCCGGTTATCCGCCATAACGGCAGCTTCTCCACCTGGTCAGCCCACAACCGAATGGTTGCCGCTGAAGCGGCAGTGCTGCTTTCGCCCATTGATGCTGCACGAATCGGCGTTGCTGATGGAGCGGTGATCACCATTTCCGCCAACGGCGCCCACGTTATCCTTCCCGTCCAGATTCAGCAGAACATCCCGGCAGGACTGATCGTCGTACCCAATCATTACCCTGCCGCAGAGCTGAACTGCTTGACCAGCAGCCCGGCAGCTTCGCTGTCCGTCACGGTTACTAAGAGCTGATTATTTTTACCTACTCAAAAAACAGTAATAAAAACGCCGCATTCATTGCGGCGTTTTTAATTGAAACTATGTGCGGGCTGCAAATGCAGTCTTAAGAAGCATCTTCTTCAGCAGGAGTTGTTTCGAGGGTTTCTTCGTCAGAGGTGTTTTCGTCAGAGGTATCGTTTTTCGCAAGCTTGCGCTGCATTTTTTCTTCGTTCTTTTTCTTCCGCTCCAACTCTTTCTGGCGTTTCTGAAACTGGAAGTTAGGTTTTGCCATTGCATGACTCCTGAATAAAATGGTCAGAAAACAATAAAGCCCCGAGAATATCCCGGGGCTTTATTGAGCTGATTAACGTACTAATCAGATACGTGTTACGTTTGCGGCCTGAAGCCCTTTCGGACCCTTGGTTACGTCAAACGTCACTCTATCGCCTTCAGCAAGGGATTTGAATCCGTCACCAGCGATCGCGGAGAAGTGACAAAATACATCTTCACCGTTCTCCTGCTCAAGAAAACCAAAACCCTTGCTGTCGTTAAACCATTTTACCGTTCCGTTTACCATGTTTGCACTTGCTCCTGATGTTTCTCTTGTAATTTTTGTCCATCTTTTTCAATGAACTTTAATTTATCCTACAGCTTTGAACTGGTTAAGTCAAGCTATTAAATAAGAGACAAAACCCAATAAATTTGTCGAAATATACAAACCGGCAGCCCATCTGTCCGTAGCTAATAATAAGTGCGCCAATCGCTTTCAGTTGTTGTTCCGTTATGCTCTATGCTACTTTGCATGCCATGAAAATAACCTTATTAACCCATTTCAAAGAGTTTCCCAAAAAGTCAAATACCGGCCGCTTGGTTCTGGAAGTTCTGGGCAACAGCGCCGAGCAAATACGCTGGGACAGGATGAATCCACCCGATATTCTTTTAAAGGAGATCGAAGCTGGTGGAGTGGCGCTGGTCTATCCCGGTACTCCTGATGAGCAGGAAAACAATCTGAGCGACATCAGGCAGTTCATTATAATTGATGGCACCTGGCACGAAGCACGTAAAATCCACCAACGCAGCTCATACCTGCAGCACGTAAGGCGCATCAGCCTGAAAACCGTACACAGGTCGCGTTACAACCTGCGAAAAAACCAGAAGGAATCCGGCCTCTGTACTGCTGAATGTGTCATCGAAATCCTGCGCCGCACCGGCAATAACACAGCTGCTGACCAGCTGGAAGAACATTTCATGGCCAATATGCGACCTGACAAAACGGCCAAAGAAAAACCCTGTGCACATCCCTGACGTACTCCATCTACCTCAACAGCGTACCCATACACACAACTGCCCATTACTGAGGCACCTCCTACCACATCAGACCATGCTCACGTCCATCAGCCCAATCTAACGTCCTGTAATAATGATGATTCACATATTGGTACGCCGACTGCAAGGGTCACTTCAGAAAGGGGCCTGCCATGACGACCATCACTGACATCATCATAGATGACACCACCCTACGGGACGGTGAGCAAACCGCCGGGGTAGTCTTTTCACGTCTCGAAAAACTGGCCATCGCCCGGATGCTGGACAGAATCGGCGTACAGGAGATCGAGTGCGGCATCCCGGCCATGGGCAAGGATGAGCAAGAAAGCATCCGCGCCTTGGTGGATCTGGGCCTTTCCGCCCGCCTGATCACCTGGAACCGGGCACTGATACCGGAGATTGAAGCCAGCATCGCCTGCGGTATTACGGCAGTAGACATCTCCCTTTCCGTGTCGGATCAGATGATCGCCCACAAGCTAAAAAAAGACCGCAACGCCGTAAAGGAACAGCTCAAGATAGCACTGGGCTTTGCTAAAGATCATGATCTCTATGTCTCGGTAGGTGGCGAGGATGCCGGTCGGGCCGACCTGCAGTTTCTGGTGGAACTGATGGAAATCACCCGCTCGCTGGGGGGGGATCGTTTCCGTTTCTGTGACACCCTGGGTATGCTGGATCCATTCACCATGTTCGAAAAGGTAGCTTATTTGCGGACAGCAGTACCAGAAGTTGATATCGAGGTCCATACCCATAACGACCTGGGCATGGCCACTGCCAACGCCATTGCCGGAATCCGGGCCGGTGCCCGCTTTGTGAACACCACAGTCAATGGACTGGGAGAACGGGCCGGCAATGCAGCCCTGGAAGAGGTGGTAATGGGTCTGAAACATGCCTGCGGCATTGAGACCGGAATTGACACCCATCGTTTTCGTGAGCTGTCGCTCATGGTGGCAAAGGCCTCACGTCGCGACCTGCCCTCTTGGAAACCGGTGGTGGGAAAGCGGGTTTTTGCCCATGAATCCGGCCTGCATGCCGATGGCGTGCTGAAAGACCCGCACAACTACGAAGGATTTGACCCGGCAGATGTGGGACTGGTGCGGCAGATCGTGGTGGGCAAACATTCGGGCTGCGGCGGTATGATGGAACGCTATCGCAAACTGGGTATCGTGCTTTCCCGACCAGACGCCGACCTGCTGCTGCCGGTGATCCGTCACGAGGCCCTATGCCGCAAGCGCGACCTGAAGGATCGGGAACTGATGGAGATTTACTTGAATGGAGCGGAGTTACTGAAAGCGGCTTAGAAAGGAGACACCACCATGTGCGTTGCAGGAGAAAATTTTATCACCATGGACGAGGCGGCAGCCTATCTTGAGACCACCGAAACCAGAATTCTGATGATGCTGAAAAAGCAGGAACTGGTAGGGAAACAGGTTGATGACATCTGGTACATTGATAAGGCATCGCTGCAACTGTGTGGCAAGCCGAAACCGTCTGATTTCAAAAAGACCGGTTGCGGCAGGGGCTGTGGCAGTGGCGGCTGCGGCGGGCACTGACAGACAGGAGTAACTGCCATGCTGATCGTTAAGGCCTCTGATCTGAAATTCAAATATCCCAAGGATATCGCCCACCGCGATGAGCCGAAATTCTGCGGCCTGCCCGATCCTGCGACTTTCAACCATCATGACCTGTACGAGGTGCTGCCGATGCTGGCAGCGGTCATGGATGCACTGGGGACCAACGATGGCGAGGATCTGCACCTTCTTGAAGATCTCCTGAACAAGATGCCCGGTTTTATCAAGACACGGGAAGAGGTGTTCGACTACCTGCTGGGATCGGCCAGGGAATGCATGAGATAATTGGCGATATCTGGGACTGGCAGGGACACGCTATTATTGCCATAACCACCAATGGCTCGGTCAGCAAAAGCGGTCGGGCAATTTTGGGACGTGGGGTGGCAAAACAGGCCGGCGCTCGCTTTCCGGCGCTTGCTGAAACTTTGGGCAGTCTTGTTGCAAAACATGGCAACCATGTGGCTGATCTGGGCAACGGCCTGATCACCTTTCCAGTTGAAGAAACCGCCTGGTCTCAGCCTGATCCCCGCATCATAGCCCGTTCTGCCGGAGAACTGCGCATTCTTGCCGATGCCATGGGATGGCAAAAGATTATAGTTCCCCGCCCAGCCTGCGGTGGCGGAGGTTTTGCATGGCACACGGTGCGACCGTTGCTTATTCCCTGGTTTGACGACCGTTTTTTCATCATAACTGTGCAGAATGGAGCCGCAGCGTAATTGCCCACAAAAGGAGCGCCCATGTTCCCTGCAGCCCAACAGACAAACCGAAACCGCACCCCCTACCACGAATTCCACGCCGATGACTTCACCCCGCGGGAGCATTACCGCCTGCTCTGGGATCATATCAAGGCCACCGGCAACAGCGCCCTGGAGGCCAAGGCCCATGCATCGCAACTGGCCCTGCAGGCCGAAGGGGTCACCTTTACGGTCTACGGTGAAAGCGAAGAAGGGATCGAGCGGATCTGGCCCTTTGATCTTATCCCCCGCATCATCACCGCAGCGGAATGGGTCAAGATTGAATCCGGCCTGAAGCAGCGGGTACGAGCTCTTAACCTGTTTCTGGGGGACCTGTACGGCGAGCAGAAGATCATCAAGGACGGGGTCATTCCGCCGGAGCTGATTTACCAGGGGAAGGACTTCCGGCGGGAGATTGTCGGCATTGTGCCTCCCCGTGGTATCTACACCCATATTAGCGGCATCGACATTATCCGGGATGAGCAGGGGGAGTTCCTGATCCTGGAAGATAATCTGCGTACCCCTTCCGGCGTCTCCTACATGATCGAAAACCGGGTGATCGAACGCCGGATCATGCCGGAGTTTTTCAGTAAATACCGGGTGCGCCGTGTTGAACATTACCCCTCACTGCTGCTGGCTGCGCTCCGCTCCCTCTCGCCACGGGGCAAGGGAACCGCAGAGATCGTGGTGCTGACTCCCGGCATCTACAACTCCGCCTATTTCGAGCACACCTTCCTTGCCAAAGAGATGGGGGTTGAGCTGGCAGAAGGGCGGGATCTAGTGACGATCAATGACATCGTCTACCTGAAAACCACCAAGGGGTTACAGCAGATTGACGTCATCTACCGCCGTATTGACGACGACTTCCTTGACCCGATGGTGTTCCGCTCCGATTCCGCCTTGGGAATCACCGGCGTGATCAACGCCTGGCGATCCGGTAATGTGGCCATAGTCAACGCGCCGGGCAGCGGCATTGCCGACGACAAGGCGGTCTATCCCTTTGTACCGGACATCATCCGCTACTACCTGGGGCAACAGCCGATCCTCAACAATGTCCCCACCTTTCAGATGACCAATGTAAAAGACCGTGAGTATGTCTTTGACAACATGGAACGGATGGTGGTGAAGGCGGTCAGCGAATCCGGCGGCTACGGCATGCTGATGGGGCCCTCCTCCACACCGGCCCTGCGCAAAGAGTTCATGGATCTAGTACTGGAGAACCCCCGCAACTACATAGCCCAGCCGGTGGTCTATCTGTCCCGCCATGTCTGCTACATGGACGGCGAGCTGGAGGCCCGCCACCTGGACCTGCGCCCTTTTGTGATCTACGGCGAGGATATCGAGGTGGTACCGGGAGGCCTGACACGGGTCGCATTAAGGAAAGGCTCTCTGGTGGTTAACTCATCGCAGGGTGGGGGGAGCAAAGACACCTGGGTGCTGGCGGAATAGCGGAGGCCGCCTTTTCCGCCATCTCGGCGTTGCCTTCGTCATCGCTTGTGCGGCGTAGCGCTGCTACGCCTCCGCGCTCTTCCTCGGCGCCACCGACCTGACGAAAAAATCAGCCTCCGTGAAGGCAGTGATTTTGTAGTTTATAGTTTTAACCTGACGGATTCGTAAAAAGGATCAACTTTATGCTAAGCAGACTAGCCGACTCAATGTACTGGATGGCTCGTTATCTCGAACGGGCCGGTGAGACCGCCCGTCTGATGGAGATCAACCTACTCTATCTGGTGGAGGCTGAAGAGGATATGAGTGAAGAGGACAAGTGGCGTCCCATCCTGCAGATTACCTCCTCGGAACCGATGTATGAGGAATTGTTCGGCGATGTCGGCATCACTACCCCCAGGGTGGTGCAGTTCATCAGCGCCGGGCGCACCAACCCCTGCTGTATCCGCACCTGCCTGCGGCTTTTCCGGGAAAACGCCCGCGTTGCCAGAGATCGAATTTCCAAGGAGATGTGGGAGGCGGTGAACGAGATCTGGATGGGGTTCAACGAGCGCCTGAAGGGCCCCCTTTCAGCAGAGCGTGCCAGCTCGCTGTTTGTGGAGCTGCGTAATCAGGTGGCTCGCTTCAACGGCCTCACCGCATCCACGATGATGCGAGGCGAGGCCTATGCCTTCTATGAATTGGGCGGCTGCCTGGAGCGGGCCGACATGACCTCCCGGATTCTGGATGTTAAATACCATATCATTTTGCCAGACCTTTCCATGGTGGGCTCAGCGCTTGACTACTACCAGTGGGCGGCCCTGCTCAAGTCTTTATCCGGATTTGAGGCGTTCCGCCGCAGCCACCATGCCGGTTTCATGCCTGCCGATGTGGCCGAGTTCGTAGTGCTGAACCGTGAGTTCCCCCGCTCCATCGCCTTTTCCGTGAAACGAATGGCTGAAGCCCTGGAGATCATCGGCCTGCAGGGCAAGGAAGGCACGTCCGTTGCTTTCGGCCAGCTTTCAGCCCAGGTTGACACCACTGCCCAGGAGATCTTTGCCCAGGGGCTGCACGAATACCTTGAACAGTTCGTGGAGAAGATTGGCCAGTGCCATACCGCCCTTGCCGGGGAGTTTTTCCAGTGAAGGAACTATTATGCGCTATCTGATCCATCACGAAACCATCCTTGACTACACGGAACCGATCCGCGAACATCACACCGAGCTGCGTCTTGCCCCCAGGGTTGATGATCAGCAGAATCTGGTCTCCTGTGGCCTGGAGACCGAACCTGATGCCCGGCTTGCCAGCTACAGCGACTATTTCGGCAACCGGGTGGATTATTTCTGTGTGATCCCGGCCCACACCAGGCTGGTGACCCGCCTGAAGGCCGAGGTGGAGATCACCCGTTATAACCCCTTTGATTTTGAGCCCACCGTGCCGAACGTGCAGCAGCAGTGGCTGCATGAAGCCATAAAGCGAGAGCCACGCTACAACGATTATGTACTGCATCGCAGCTTGCTTACGCCTTCGATCATGAAGCTTGCAGATCATACTGCCCGTGCTTTTCCACGGTTTGAACGGGATCAACCGGTCATGCAGAGCCTGCTGGAACTGATGGGTTGGATTCCCACTGTCCTTGAATACAAAAGCGGCTCAACCGGCGTGCATGCCGAGTTGATCAATGCTTTGCAACAGGGAGCCGGTGTCTGCCAGGAGTTTGCCCATCTCTTTATCTCCGTTGCCCGCTCCTGGGGGGTGCCTGCCCGCTACGTCATGGGCTACCTTGATCCGGGCGACGAGGAAGAGAAGCGGGAAGGGGCAACCCATGCCTGGGCGGAGGCGTTGGTGCCCGGCGGCGGCTGGATCGGATTTGACCCGGTGCACAACCTGCTGGCCAATGAGCGCTATATCGCTGTTGCTGTCGGCCGTGATTCTTTTGACGCCGCACCTCAACGGGGCAGTTTCAAGGGAGGTTCGGCAGGGTCGGAACCGATGGTAACGGTGCAGGTCCAGCAGATTCAACAGCAATAACCAACCCGAAAGGACAACGACGTCCCTGCCATGAAAACTGAAACCTTTTACACCATAGAGATGCCCTACTGTGAACAGCTTGAGGTTCGCCGCACCATTTTCTCAGGTGGCAACGGCCCCAGGGTTGCCGTGCTGTCCGGTACTCATGGCGATGAACTTGAAGGGCTGTATGTCTGCCACCGGCTGGCAGCCTGGCTTGAGCAGTTGCAGCGGTCCAACCCTCAGGGACTGCTGGGCGCGGTAGAGCTGTATCCGGCCCTGAACACCCTGGGGCTTGACACCCTCACCCGCAGCCTGCCGGTGTATGAAACTGACCTGAACCGGGCTTTTCCCGGCTCACCGGGCGGCCCCTTGCCCAAGCGGCTTGCTGCTGCCATCATGGCTGCCCTTGAGGGTGCGGACCTGGTGATTGATATCCATGCCAGCAACATCTACCTGCGGGAGATCCCCCAGGTGCGAATCAATCAGGAATTTGAAAGCCTGCTGGTGCCCATTGCTCAAAACATGAACCTGGATCTGATCTGGCTCCACAGCGCCTCTACCGTGCTTGAAACCACCGTGGCCCACAGCTTGAACAGCTGCAACATCCCCTGTCTGGTGGTGGAGATGGGGGTGGGGATGCGTATCACGCCGGAGTACTGCGACCAGTTGGTGACCGGGCTGCTTAATGTCTGGAAAGATATGGAGGTGCTGGCCGCTGACGTCGCTGTTCCGGATATTACCAACCGCCCCTACATTGCCGATGACAGCAACGTCCATTACCTCAATGCCAAGACCTCCGGCATGTTCATCCCCAACGCATCCCACTGGACCGATCTGCGTCAGGGAGAACTGCTGGGCACCATCGTGTCGCCGTTCCATGGCGCCGTACTGTCCGAAGTGCGCTCACCGGTTGACGGCATCCTCTTTACCTTGCGAGAGTATCCGCTGGTCTATGAAGGTTCCCTGATGGCACGGGTCATGGCCAGCCGGGGGAAACGGTCATGAAACGGAACTTGCTCTGCATGACTGCGCCGCTGCGTGACGGCTTCGATATCCCCTGCCATGAGCTTGGTCCTGCCGCGCACCATCCATCAGCCGCCCTGGTGGGCGGTCTGCATGGGGATGAGATCAACGGCGTCTTCATCCTCTCCCGCCTGGCCGACTTTCTGGAGGGGGTTGAAGCGGGCAATTACCCTGAACTGCGCCTGCTGAAGCGGGTCTTGATCATTCCGGCGGTCAACGTGCTGGGAGTCAACCTGCGGACTCGTACCTGGCCCTTTGACAAGTCCGACCTGAACCGGATGTTTCCCGGCAGCACCCTTGGCGAGACTACCCAGCGGATAGCCTTTGCCGTACTGGAGGCCACCAAAAAGGCAGAGCTGCGTATCGATCTCCATACAGCAAGCAGTGACTTTGAAGAACTGCCCCAGGTGCGGCTCTACGGCCCCAGTGACGAAGAGCGCCAAAGTGCCCGGTTGTTCGGTCTTTCAGCCATCATGGAGCGCTCCATGTCGCCGGTATTCACCACCACCCTGATGTCGTCATGGAAAGTCTGGCCGGGGCAGAGCTTTCTGCTGCGGGTTGGACAGGCAGGCACGTTGCAGCTTGAGCACTGTCAGCGGGTGTTCCGGTCGCTGGTCTCTTTCCTGGGCCGCTCCGGGGTGCTGGCAGGGGTAAAGATAGCGGAAGAGGACGAAGAGAGCTGTCTCTTTACCAGTGAAAGCGCCATAAGGGTCTATGCTGAAAAGGCAGGCACCTTTGTCTCAGACCGCCAGGTGGGGCGCTGGGTGCGTGCCGGACAGGAGTTGGGCTACATCTACGACAGCTTCTCCGGCAAGATAATTGAAAAAGTGGTGGCCCCAACTGCCGGTCTTCTCACCGGCATCCGTCGTCACCCGCTGTTATTTGAAGGAGACCTTATTGTGCGGATCAACAGAAGGCTCTGATTTTTGCGGCTATAAAGAATATCTGGACAACGGCGTCCGGCATTCCAGGAGGCTTACCATGCGCTTTTCGTCCAGACTGTATCTACTGTTGGTAATTTTCAGCATCGGCTTTATCGTTTTCGGTTTTCTGGCCAAAAACACCAGTGACACCATCAAGGTAACCGGCCCGGTCTACACCGAGATTATCACAGATAAAGACCTGATCGCCGATATTCTTCCTCCTCCCCGCTACATCATCGAAGCTTATCTTGTGGTATTGCAGTCCCTGGACACCTCGCTGCAGGATGCTCCTGCCGTCACTGCCGCACGGATCAAGACCCTGAAACAAGAGTATGACGAACGCCATGAGTTCTGGACAAAGACCTTGAAACCTGGCATCAAGCGTGATTTGATGCTGGCTGAATCATACCAGCCGGCAATTCTCTTCTTTACTGAAGTTGACCAGAAGTTTCTGCCTGCCCTGGCGGCAGGGGACCACAGCACAGCCCAGGCGCTTGCCTACGGCAGCTTGAAGGAACATTACAACACCCACCGGCTGGCAATTGACAAACTGGTCAAGGTTGCCACTGATGATGGTGTCGCGAATGAAAAATCGGCTGCCAGCATTATTTCGCAACGCAACTGGCTGATGCTGGCAGTAAGCCTGATTATTCTGGCCTGCTCTGCTGCCATGGGCCTGCTGATCGTCAGGCAACTTCTTGGACGCCTGGGGGGAGAGCCTGAAGATGTGGTTGCCATTGTGGAAAAGGTTTCAAACGGGGATCTTGCGTTGCAGGCAGGCAATGCACCAAAGCACAGCCTGATGGCCGCCATGATGCAGATGGTTGGCAATCTGCGGCAGGTGATCAGCAACACCTCCCTTGCCGCATCCGGTATAGCCGCGGCCTCCATAGAGCTTCAGGCCGCCTCGCAAGAACTTTCCCAGGCGTCGGACCATGCCGCCCGCCAGGTTGGCGCTATCGCCACAGCCAGCGAAGAGATGGCGGCCACCAGCAACGACATCTCCCGCAACTGCGCCGGTGCAGCGGAAACATCCCACAGAAGTGCTGAGACTACCCATAAGGGTGAACAGGTGGTCAAGCTGTCCATCTCCGGCATGACCTCGCTGGCCGGACAGGTCCAGCAGGTGGCCCGCACAGTAAGCGCCCTGGGATCCAGGTCTGACCAGATCGGCGCCATTGTGGGCACCATTGAGGATATTGCTGATCAGACCAACCTGCTGGCCCTGAACGCGGCCATTGAGGCAGCACGGGCCGGGGAACAGGGACGGGGCTTTGCTGTTGTTGCCGATGAGGTGCGGGCGCTTGCGGAACGCACCACCAAGGCAACGCGGGAAATCGGTGAGATGATCAAGGCTATTCAATCTGAGACCCAGCAAGCGGTACAGGCCATGTCGGCAAGCGTTGCCGAGGTGGACAACGGGGTAGAGGCGGCAGAGGACTCACAGCGGGCTTTGCAGGAAATCATGGCCAGAATCGACGAGATGACAAGCCAGGTGGGCATGATTGCAACCGCAGCCGAACAGCAGACCGCAACAACAACCGAGATTTCCGGTAACCTGCACCAGGTGACCGACACCGTGCAAAAGACGGCACGCGGTTCGGATGAAACCGCATCTGCCGCCGCAATGCTCGCCAAGCAGGCCCATGAGTTGAACGAGCTGGTAAGCCACTTCAGGCTGTAGAGCAACTGCAACAGGATATAGCTTGCGGGCGAAGTCAGATTGGCTTCGCCCGTTTTTATCTGCTCCCTTTTTTTGCAATCCAGCCTGCCCCCCATGCAGCAGCTCCGTAAAAAATTATATACAATCGCCACCATCACATCTCACAACTCACTTGTTTTAATGATATTTTTCTGTTTTTTGTAACTTGGCACGGCCTATGCTTATAGCGATACCACGGTAGTTTTGAAAAACACACATGTAGTCAAGGCAACGGCGCCTTCCAGTCATTCACAGTATTGGAGCGCCGTTTTTTCGTACCCCGGCACAAAAACCAAGAGGCCCACAGATTGGTGGGCGAAAGGAGCAACACCATGAGACAGATCGCAATTTATGGCAAAGGCGGCATCGGCAAATCAACCACAACCCAGAACACGGTGGCAGGACTGGCTTCCCTCGGCAAGAAGGTGCTGATCGTCGGCTGCGACCCCAAGGCTGACTCAACCCGTTTGATCCTGCATGCCAAGGCACAGGCCACGGTTATGGACAAGGTTCGGGAGCTGGGGACCGTTGAAGACCTTGAGCTGGACGATATTCTTAAAGTGGGTTACGGCGATGTGAAATGTGTTGAGTCCGGCGGACCTGAGCCCGGTGTTGGCTGTGCTGGCCGTGGTGTTATTACTGCCATCAACTTCCTTGAAGAGAACGGCGCTTACACCGAAGATCTTGACTTTGTATTCTATGATGTTCTCGGCGACGTTGTCTGCGGCGGGTTCGCCATGCCGATCCGTGAAGGCAAGGCCGAAGAGATCTATATCGTCACCTCCGGTGAAATGATGGCCATGTATGCTGCTAACAACATCGCCAAAGGTATCCTCAAGTACGCCTCCTCAGGCAAAGTGCGGCTGGCCGGCTTGATCTGTAATGCAAGGAAGACCGACAAGGAGTACGAACTGATTTCGGAACTGGCACGTCGTCTCGGAACCCAGATGATCCACTTCGTTCCCCGTGACAACCAGGTACAACGGGCCGAGCTGCGCAGGATGACGGTTATCGAGTACTCCCCTGAACATCCTCAGGCACAGGAATACCTGACACTGGCCCAGAAGATCTCTGACAACAAGATGTTGGTTGTTCCCACTCCGCTGGAGATGGAAGAGCTGGAAGAACTGCTGATGGAGTTCGGCATTATGGAGGCAGAGGACGAGAGCGTGGTAGGTGTGGCCGAAACAGCGGCAGCGTAACAGATATGATTTGTAGGGGCGGCCCCGCGTGGCCGCCCGAATACAGGGCAACCACATGGGGTTGCCCCTACGGATCACGAGACATCACCGAGGAGACATACTATGTCAAACAAAATAAAGAAATTAGAGGGCATTACCAAGGAGTCGACCGAAGCGATGATCAATGACGTGCTTGCGGTCTACCCGGAAAAAGCCCGCAAGAAGCGCGCTCCGCACCTTGGGGCCAATGATCAGGGCTCAGGCAACGCCTGTGTCAAATCCAACAAAAAGACCGTTCCCGGCGTCATGTCGGCCCGTGGTTGCGCCTACGCCGGCGCCAAAGGGGTGGTCTGGGGACCGATCCGCGATATGGTCCACGTCTCCCACGGTCCGGTGGGCTGCGGCTGGTACTCCTGGGGTACCCGGCGTAACCTGGTGACCGGCATCAACGGCGTGACCCAGTTTGCCATGCAGTTCACCTCCGACTTCCAGGAAAAGGATATCGTCTATGGCGGTGACAAGAAGCTGCGCACACTGCTGGAAGAAGCCAGGGAACTGTTCCCGCTGGCCAAAGGTATTTCGGTGTTGTCCGAGTGTCCGGTGGGCCTGATCGGCGACGATATCAACTCTGTTGCCAAGACCGCCTCCAAAGATATGGGCATACCAATCATCCCTTGTAACTGCGAGGGCTTCCGGGGTGTTTCCCAGTCTCTGGGCCACCATATCTCTAACGATACCATCCGGGACTATATCATCGAAACCCGCGAGTTTGCCGAGCCAGAGACGCCCTATGATATCGCCCTGATCGGTGACTACAACATCGGTGGCGACGTCTGGTCGGCCAAGCCTTTGCTGGAGGAGATCGGCCTGAACGTCAAGGCGGTCTGGACCGGCGACGGCGAGCTGGAAAAAATTGCCGCCACCCACAAGGTGAAGCTGAACCTGATTCACTGCTACCGTTCCATGAACTACATGTGCAAGGTAATGGAAGAGAAGTTCGGCATTCCCTGGCATGAATTCAACTTCTTCGGTCCCACCAAGATCAGGGAATCACTGCGCTCCATCGGTGCCCTGTTCGACGAGACCATCCAGGCCAATGTGGAAAAGGTCATCGCCAAGTACGACCCGATCATGCAGGGGATCGTTGAGCAGTATAAACCACGGCTGGATGGCAAAAAGGTGATGTTACTAGTGGGCGGTCTGCGCCCCCGCCACACCATCGGTGCCTACGAAGACCTGGGGATGGAATGCGTCGGTTCCGGTTACGAGTTTGCCCACACCGACGACTACGACCGTACGGCCCCGGAAATGCCGGATGCCACCGTGGTCTATGACGACCCGTCTGAGTATGAGTTTGAGAAGTTTGCTGATGCCCTGCGTCCCGATCTGATCGGCTCCGGCATCAAGGAGAAATACGTATTCCAGAAGATGGGTATTCCGTTCCGTCAGATGCACAGCTGGGATTATTCCGGTCCGTACCATGGTTACAACGGCTTTGAGATTTTTGCCCGCGACGTGGATATGGCGGTGAACAGCCCGACGTGGAAATTGGTCAAGAGTCCGTTCTGATAATGTAGGGGCGGCCCCGTATGGCCGCCCTCATGTGGCCGCCCGGTCTTGGGCAACCACATGGTGTTGCCCCTACGAAAAATAATTTCGGTTGTGTGACGGATTGGTCGCCAACCCAAAAGGAGTTTGTCATGGCTAACGCACTGGGCCTTGAGGTCAAGAAAGTAACCGAATATACCGCCGAAGAGGTGGAGAATACCCGGAATTGGATCAACAGCGAGGAGTACAAGGAGAAAAACTTTGCCCGTCAGGCACTGGTGATCAACCCGGCCCACGCCTGTCAGCCGCTGGGCGCACAACTGGCAGCCCACGGTTTTGAAGGCACCCTGCCCTTTGTGCATGGTTCACAGGGCTGTGCCTCCTACTACCGTTCCACCCTGAACCGTCACTTCCGTGAGCCTGCTCCGGCGGTTTCCGACGCCATGACCGAAGACGGCGCGGTGTTCGGCGGGCAGAACAACCTGCATGAAGGTCTGGAAAACGCCATTGCTCTTTACAAGCCCAAAATGGTGGCAGTATTCACTTCCTGCATGCCGGAGGTCATCGGCGATGACCTGACCGCCTTTATCAAAAATGCCAAGCAAAAAGGGATGGCCCCCAAGGAGCTGCCGATCCCCTATGCCAACACCCCCAGCTTCAACGGTAGCCATATCCATGGCTATGACTCCATGCTGGTGTCGATCCTGCAGACCCTGACCGAAGACAAAAAGCTGGAAGGACGTTGCACCGGCAAACTGAACCTGATACCCGGCTGCGACTTCAACACCGGCAACTACCGGGAGTATAAGCGCATACTGAAGGAGTTCGGCGTACCCTGCACCATGCTGGCCGATATCTCCGACACCTTTGATTCCCCCTGCGACGGCAGCTATCACACCTACGCGGGAGGCACCAAGCTGGAGGATGCCGCAGATTCCATCAACGGCAAAGTCACCATGACCCTGGGGCCGTACGCAACCCCCAAGACCTTTGGCTGGATCAAGGACAACTACTCCGGCAAGCATGTCAGCCTGCCGCTGCCCATGGGAATTGAGAAGACCGACGCCTTTATCATGAAGGTTGCGGAACTGTTCGGCAAAGAAGTGCCTGCCTCTCTGAAAAACGAGCGCGGGCGGGCCGTGGATGCCATGACCGACTCCCATCAGTACATGCATGGCAAGAAATTCGCCGTGTACGGAGATCCGGATTACCTGATTGGTTACGTTTCCTTCTTGCTGGAGATGGGAGCAGTGCCGTACCACATCCTTTGCAGCAAAGGAACCAAGAAGATTGAGAAAGAGTTGCAGGGGTTGCTGGACGCCTCCCCCTACGGCGCAGGGTGCAAGATCTACATGAACAAGGACCTCTGGCACCTGCGCAGCCTGGTGATGACCGAGCCGGTGGACGCCATCATCGGCGACACCCACGGCAAGTTCGCGGCCCGCGATGCCGGTATCCCGCTGTTCCGCTTCGGCTTCCCGATCATGGATCGGGTCAACAAGCACCGCTACCCGCTGGTGGGCTACCAGGGGGTGATCAACATGGTTACCGAGATCTGCAACAAGTTTATCGATATCAAGGATGAGACCTGCGAGGATCGCTACTTTGAAATGATGCGGTAAGAAACAACAAAATACGCCTGAGCGAAAGGGACGTCTCCTGTTATGGAGGCGTCCCTTTTCATTTCTGTGCCCGACAATAACAGTAATAGCGTTTTTGCAATTTATCATTGCCAAGCGACACAATTGATGTTATAGGCACAGTAACATCATTATTGCATTGGATTAACAATGAAGACGGTCTTAAAAAATATCACCTCCATTCAGGCAGGTTATTCATTCCGCGCTCGGCTGGAGTCCATGGAAAACGGTTCTCTTGCCGTCATCCAGATGAAAGACCTGACAAGCGCGAACCTTGTTTGCTGCGACGAACTGGTACGTGTCGATATAGAAATGCCCAAGGCACATCACCTGGTAAAGCCTGGCGATCTGATCTTCCGTTCACGCGGATTAACCAGTAATTCTGCCCTGCTTACGTCTGACCCCGGAGATGCCGTACTTGCGGCTCCACTTTTGCGGATCAGGATAACCAGCAAGCAGGTTTTGCCGGAATACCTGAACTGGTATATCAGTCAACCTCCCGCACAGTCATACCTTGCAAGCTGCACCGAAGGCACTGCACTCAAGATGATTAGCAAGCAGTCACTGGAAAATCTTGAGGTATTCGTGCCGTCAATTGCCAGGCAACAGCTGGTTGTTGAAATGGCATCGCTGGCGGTAGAAGAACAGCGCATCCTGAAAACTCTCTCAGAAAAACGGAATCAATATATTTCATCCAGGTTACTTCAGTTGGCACAAGGGGGCCGTAATGGCTGAGCAAATCGATCAAAAAGATATCAACAACGCAGCCTGGGCTGCCTGCGACACCTTCCGTGGCGTGGTTGATCCGGCGCAATACAAGGATTACATCCTGGTCATGCTGTTCGTAAAATACATCTCGGATGTCTGGAAAAGTCACTACGAAGAATACCGTCAGCAATATGGCAATGACGATGTGCGCATCAGACGCAGACTGGAACGGGAGCGTTTTGTTCTTCCCTTTGCCGAGCTGAAGAACCATGAAACCGGCAAGGTGGAAGATCGCTTTCTGGCAGACTTCTACAGCCTGTATGAACGGCGCAATGCGGCCAACATCGGTGAGTTGATCAATATCGTGCTGGACGCCATTGAAGAGGCGAATAAAGCGAAGCTGGAAAGCGTCTTTCGTAATATCGACTTCAACAGCGAATCCAATTTGGGCAAAACCAAGGACCGCAACCGTCGCCTCAAAACACTGCTGGAAGACTTCAACAAGCAGTTGCTGGATATGAGTCCCGGCAAGGTTTCCGAAGATGTCATTGGCAACACCTACATCTACCTGATCGAACGCTTTGCTTCTGACTCCGGCAAAAAGGCCGGAGAATTCTACACTCCGCACAAGATTTCAACACTGGTAGCCAAGCTGGGCAGACCAAAACAAGGTGATCGCATCTGCGATCCGACCTGCGGCTCCGGCGGCTTGCTGATCGAGGCTGCCAGAGAGGTCAATGACCGCAACTTCGCCCTGTTCGGCATGGAATCAAACGGCAGCACCTGGGCGCTGGCCCGGATGAACATGTTCCTGCATGGCGCAGACAGCGCACGCATCGAATGGTGCGACACCCTCAACAGCCCGGCGCTGGTGGAAAACGACCGTTTGATGAAGTTCAACGTCGTGGTGGCCAATCCACCGTTTTCTCTCGACAAGTGGGGTGCCGAAAATGCTGAAAGCGACCGCTTTAACCGCTTCTGGCGCGGCGTACCGCCTAAATCAAAGGCTGACTGGGCATTCATCAGTCACATGGCTGAATCGGCTCTGGAAAAGGAAGGGCGGGTGTCTGTTGTTGTGCCCCATGGCGTGCTGTTCAGAGGCGCTGCCGAAGGGCGCATACGGCAGAAGATGATCGAAGAGAATCTGCTGGATGCCGTTATTGGCTTGCCGGGCAATCTCTTCACCACCACCTCCATTCCGGTAGCAATCCTGGTTTTTGATCGCAGCCGCGAAAAAGGGGGAGCCAATCAGGGTCGCAAGGACGTGCTCTTTGTGGATGCCAGCCATGATTATCTGCCGGGCAAAAACCAGAACTCCCTTTCTGAGGAACATATCCAAAAAATTGTCGATACGGTTACTGCTCGGCAGGATGTTGATAAATATGCCCATGTCGCCCCATTTGAAGAGATCCGGGATAATGACTTCAACCTCAATATTCCGCGTTATGTGGATACCTTTGAGGAAGAGGCAGCGATCGATATTGATGCCGTTCAGGTGGAGATTGAGCAATTGGAAAGTGAGTTGGTTGCTGTGCGGGCAAGGATGGCGGAGATGTTGAAGGAGATTGAACGGTAACTCACAAGAAATCCTTGCGAGTTTTAACAGAGAGTGGCAACCGTCAAATATTATTTGACAGTTCGATACCACCATTTTCGTGGCGTCGCGGAAATGGTCAAAGCCAGAATATAACCATTTTGCTGACCCCAGCAAATTGGTCTGAATGGAGGAAAATGTTATGCGTGGAAAAGACATCGAGAAAAAACATCATCGTACCTTTGAAGAACTGCGGGAAATAGACGAGTCAGGCCAGGAATACTGGACTGGCCGCAGGTTATCGAAGGTTTTGGAATATTCAGAATACCGGCATTTCTTACCGGTCATAGAAAAAGCCAAAGAAGCCTGCCGTAATAGTGGCTACGAGATTCAGGACCATTTCGAGGAGTTCCTCGGAATGGTCGATATCGGTTCAGGCGCAAAACGAGAGGTGCCGGATGTCAAGCTTTCCCGTTATGCCTGTTATCTGATTGTTCAGAATGCCGATCCGACCAAGTCAGTTATTGCCAACGGTCAGACATACTTTGCACTTCAGACCCGCCGGCAGGAACTTGCTGATGATAAGGCATTCCAGCAACTGAAAGAGGATGATAAACGCCTATTTCTGCGCAACGAGTTGAAAGAGCACAACAAACAACTGGTTGAAGCTGCACAACTGGCTGGTGTTGAAACCACAATCGATTTTGCGGTGTTTCAGAACCATGGCTACAAGGGGCTGTATGGCGGCCTGGACGCAAAAGGGATTCACGGACGTAAAGGCTTAAAAAAGAGCCAGAAGATCCTTGACCACATGGGAAGTACAGAGCTGGCTGCCAATCTCTTCCGAGCCACACAGGCCGAAGAGAAGTTGCGCCGGGACAAGGTCAATGGAAAAGAAAAGGCCAACCAGACGCATTATGAGGTCGGCGCCAAAGTCCGCCAGACAATAAAAGAGTTGGGCGGCACCATGCCGGAAGAACTGCCTGTTCCAGAGAAGAGTGTCAAGAAGTTGGAGCGTGGGCAGAAGAAGGTGGAGGAAGGGGAATGAGTCCTTTAAAGCAGCATAAAAAAATCGGGGATCAAATATCTTCTGGTTTCCAAAACGGTATATACAAACATGCCGATGAATATTCTGATGATGGGACATGCATCATCAGGATAAATGACTACGGCAACGATGGCACAAAAAGGTTTGAATGCTTAAGACGTGTTAGGCTTTCAGCAAGCGAGATTGATCGATTTTCTCTGAAACGTAATGACATTCTTATAAATCGTGTTAACAGCCTAAGCCACATCGGAAAAAGCTGCATCGTTGAGAAACTTGAAGATACTACTGTGTTTGAGTCGAATATGATGAGGCTCCGATTGACCAAATCATCGGGGATATCACCGGAGTACCTTTTCATAGTCCTTAACTCGGTACGTGTCAGAGATTATTTAAGAAAAGTTGCAAAACCAGCTGTTGCACAAGCCAGTATCAATCAAGAAGATATTATGTCTTTAGCCGCCTATTTGCCTAGTCTACAACAGCAAACCGCCATCGCATCACTAATCTTTACCTGGGACCTCGCCATTGAAAAAAACGAGCAGCTGATTGAGGCAAAGTGGAGACAACTAAATGCACTTACTCAGAACCTTCTTACAGGAAACAAACGGATTAAGGGTTACGTTGAAAAGTGGAGAAAATACCGTCTTTCTGAAGTGCTGACGGAACATCGCGAGGTTAGTTCGGGCTACGAAGAAGTCTATTCCGTATCAGTGCACAAGGGCTTGATTAATCAAGTTGAACATCTTGGCCGCGTGTTTGCCGCCAAAGACACTTCAAACTACAATCTGGTGAAGCCGGGGGATGTCGTTTACACAAAAAGCCCGACGGGTGATTTTCCCTACGGAATTGTCAAGCAAAGTCGGATCGATTTCTCAGTGATCGTTTCGCCGCTTTATGGTGTCTTCACTGCCAGAAGCCAGCAGCTTGGCACTTTCCTGAACTTTTATTTTGAGTCTCCTGTGAGGACAGCTAATTACCTCCTCCCCATCATCCAGAAAGGCGCGAAGAATACCATCAACATTACAAATACTACGTTTCTCTCGAACAGTCTTTATTTGCCTAGCTGTGATGAAGAGACAGAGGCCATTGCCGCAATCCTCACCACCGCGCGTCAGGAAATCGACCTGCTGAAAAAGCAGGCCGAAGCCTATCGCAGACAGAAGCGCGGACTGATGCAGCGGCTGTTGACCGGGGAATGGCGGGTAATGACCAGTAAGGAGAATAGCTGATGGCCAAGAAACTAATCCCATTTGCAATTGCGTACGATTTTGACGGCACCCTGGCACCGGGAAATATGCAGGAATATGACTTCGTGCCGTCAGTTGGCATGACTAAAAAGGCATTCTGGAAAGAGGTGGCCGAGCTTGCTGAAGCACACAACGCCGATAGCATCCTTATGTACATGATGCACATGCTCGACAAAGCGCAAGCCGCACATGTACCGGTTCGCAAGGCAGATTTTGTCAATTTCGGACGATCCGTAACTCTTTTCGAAGGGGTCAAAGACTGGTTTAACCGTATTGACAAATATGGGAAAGAACGCGGGCTGAAGATTGAACATTACATTATTTCGTCTGGTAACCGCGAAATGATCGAAGGCACATCCATTGCTAAAAAGTTTACCGCCATCTATGCCTCGTCTTTTGTTTATGACCATAATGGTGTTGCCAAATGGCCTGCACTGGCGGTCAATTACACGACAAAAACCCAGTTCCTTTTTCGGATCAATAAAGGGGTAATGAACGTTTACGACAACAGCAAGGTCAACGAGTTTGTACCCAAAGAAGAACGGCCGGTTCCTTTTAGAAACATGATATTTATTGGGGATGGAGATACTGATATACCCTGTTTCCGTATGGTCAAAAATCAGGGAGGACACGCCATTGCCGTCTATAAGCCGAGTACCCGCGGCACCAAGGGAAAGGCAGAAAAACTCATAAAAGAAGGACGCGTTAATTTTATTGCCCCAGCAAACTATTCAGAAGGCAGCGAAATTGATGCTGTCGTTAAGGCAATTATTGAGAAGGCTGTCGCAGATGGGATGCTCATACAATTGGGCAAGAGAGGCTAAACCATGACCGGTTTCCGCTTCAACGAAAAATATCTCTCCCAGATTCCTGCCCTGCAACTCCTGATCAACCTGGGCTACGAATACCTCCCCCCAGAGCAGGTCATGAAACAACGCCAGGGCAAAACCGGTAATGTGCTCCTCGAAGGCATCCTGTGCGACCAGTTGAAACGCCTCAATCGCATCAACCACAAAAGCCGCGAATTCCTGTTCAGCGAAGAGAACATCCAGACCGCCGTACAGAAATTGAAAAACGTCAAGTACGACGGCCTGCTCAAGACCAACGAAGCGATCTACGACCTGATCACCCTCGGCACTGCACTGGAGCAGACCGTCGAAGGGGACTCCAAGAGCTTCAACCTGCACTACATCGACTGGCGCAACTGGGAGCGCAACAAGTTCCACGTCACCGCCGAGTTCAACGTAGCACGCTCCCGCAGCAACGAAGCCGCCCGGCCTGACATCGTCCTGTTCGTCAACGGCATCCCGCTGGCGGTGATCGAATGCAAGTCGCCAAATGTGGGGGTGGAACAGGCAGTTTCCCAATCTATTCGCAACCAGAATGACGATTACATCCCCAAGCTGTTTGTCTATACGCAACTGGTCATGGGCATAAACAAAAATGCCGCCCAGTACGCAACCACAGGCACCCAGGCTAAGTTCTGGGCTCCCTGGAAAGAACTGCGCGACAAGGAAACCGATGTTGCCGGTCGCGTCAATACCTCTCTTGCAATCGATAAGAAAGATCTGCTGTTCAGCGGTGAATTTGCCGTTGCCCGGTCATTTTTCGATGCCCACGAAACAGAAGGTGTGCGCTTGATTACCGAGCAGGACAGGGTGATCTACAGCTTGTGCCGTCCTGAACGGTTGCTTGAACTGGCCTTCAAATTCACCGTTTTCGACGGGGGCATCAAGAAGATAGCCCGTTATCAGCAGTTCTTTGTCATCAAGTCAACCTTGGAGCGGATCAAGCAACTGGACAATGAAGGACGCCGTCGGGGCGGCATCATCTGGCACACGCAGGGGTCAGGCAAATCGTTGACCATGGTCATGCTGGGAAGAAATCTGGCCCTTGATCCCTGTGTCACCAATCCGCGCATCGTGCTGGTAACGGACCGTGACGATCTGGACAAGCAGTTGGGCAATACCTTTGCCGCGTGCGGGCTGGACCCGAGCCGGGCCACCTCGGGCAAGCACCTGATGGAACTGGTGGCGGAACACAAGGCCAGCGTAGTCACCACGCTGATCCACAAGTTTGACAAGGCGCTAAACATCAAAAAATACCAGGATGACTCCCCCGATATCTTCATGTTGATTGACGAGAGCCACCGCACCAACTTCGGTAATTTCTCGGCGCGGATGCGGCAGATGTTCCCCAATGCCTGCTACATCGGCTTTACCGGCACGCCGCTCTTGAAAAAGGAGAAGAATAACTTCCAGAAATTTGGTGGCCTGATTGAACCGCACTACTCCATCAACCAGGCGGTTGAGGACGGCGCGGTTGTCCCGTTGCTCTACGAGGGACGCCATGTGGAGATGGAGCAGAACAAGGCTGCCATCGATCTCTGGTTCGAGCGTCATACGCAGGGCTTGACCAAGGAACAAAAGGCTGACCTGAAACGGAAATATGCCAAAGCGTCGATGCTGAACAAGGCTGATCAGGTTGTCTACATGCGGGCCTTCGACATCAGCGAACATTTCCGGGCCAACTGGCAGGGGACCGGTTTCAAGGCCCAACTGGTTGCCCCGAGCAAAACCGTGGCTCTGAAGTACCAGGAACACCTTGAAGAGATCGGCTTTGTCTCTTCCGAAGTGGTTATCTCAGCGCCGGACAGCCGCGAAGGGTATGACGAGACCGACGACGAGCCGACAGACGAGGTGGTCAAGTTCTGGCTGAAGATGATGAAACGCTACGGCAGCGAGGATGAGTATACCAAGCAGATTATCAACCAGTTCAAATTCGGGTCGGATCCGGAGATTCTGATCGTGGTGAGCAAGCTGCTGACCGGCTTCGATGCTCCGCGCAACCGGATTATCTACATCTGCAAGGAACTGAAGGAACATACGCTGTTGCAAGCCATAGCCCGCGTCAACCGGCTGTCGGAAGACAAGGACGAAGGGTTTGTGGTTGATTACGTGGGGCTACTAGGGGAACTGGACAAGGCTCTGACCATGTACAGCGCTTTTGAAGGGTATGACGAGGATGACCTGAAAGGATCAATGACCTCCATAAACAGCGAGATCGAGAAGCTGCCTCAGCGTTACTCCGACCTGTGGGATATTTTCAAGGAGGTCAAGAACAGCTACGACGAGGAAGCGTATGAGGTATTGCTGGCCGACGATGCGGCACGGGAGGATTTTTACCAATGCCTGGCCGAATACAGTAAAACCTTGGGTATTGCCCTGTCGTCCGAAGCGTTCATTACATCGGTTGATGAGACAAAGCTCTATCGCTACAAGGCCGATTTGAAGCGTTTTCACAACCTGAAAGCCTCCGTCAAGCTCCGCTATGCCGAGGCCATTGACTACCGGGATTACGAACCGAAGATCAGGAAGCTGCTCGACACCCATATTCAGGCAAATGAGGTTATTCAACTGAATGAACCGGTAAATATCTTTGACGAAAAGATGTTCAATGTGGTGAAGGAGGAGCAGGGTGTTTACGGCAATAGCACAGCGGCCAAGGCTGATGCCATTGCCCATGCCACGAAACGGGTCATCACGGAAAAGATGGCTGAAGATCCGGCTTTTTACCAGAAATTTTCCAAACTGATTCAGCAGGCCATTGAGGATTTCCGGGCCAAGCGTATCTCAGACCTGGACTACCTGAACAAGGTTTCCGACATCCGCACCCATGTTGTCACCCGCCACCATGATGATATACCGGAATCTCTCACCAGCAACGAAGAAGCGATGGCATTTTATGGCGTCCTGAGACCGTTCTTCGAGCGGCATGACTTGGAACGGTGTGCAGGCGAGGCCATTGCCGCCGAAACCGCCCTGGCCATTCAGGCCATTCTGGACCGCCACTGGAAGGTGCAGTTCTGGGACGACGATGATGCCCAGAAACAGGCCATCAACGACATCGACGACTATCTGTTTGATGAGGTAATAAGTAAGAAGGGGGTAGAAATCAGCCTTGACCAGATGGACAAACTCATTGAACAGACCATGCAGGTGACCAGGCACCGGAGAACCACATGAATTCTGCCTTCGGCACCGTCAAGTACGGCAAGGAACAGGTACAATTCAATGTGCTTTATTCCGCCAGAAAAACCTTGGGAATTGAGGTTTATCCTGACAGCAGCGTTGTCGTTAAAGCACCGCTCGGGATCGATTCGTCAGAGGTGCAAAAAAGGGTCTTCAGGCGTGTCAGATGGATAGTGAGGCAGCAGCACTATTTCCGTCAGTTTGATCCGAGAACACCGGCGCGGCAATTTGTCGGGGGGGAAACCCACCTGTATCTGGGCAGGCAATTTCGGCTTGCAATCAGTTCCGGAAATCAGGATTCAATAAAACTGACCCGTGGTTATTTTAGCGTTGAAGTCAGGGGCGCTGTTTCTTCTGATAAAGTAAAAAGGCTGCTGGATAGTTGGTATGCCGCAAAGGCAACTGCAAAGTTTGAAGAAATTTTAACCCACCGCTGGCCACATTTTGAAAAGTTGGGGCTGTCAAAACCGCGTGTACAGATCAAACGTCTGAAAAAACGTTGGGGTAGCCTGTCAAGAAACGGACTATTGACGCTCAATACGGATCTGATCCGTGCTTCAAAAGAATGTATTGATTACGTCATCACCCATGAGCTCTGCCATCTGCAATGCCATGACCACAGTTCTGAGTTTTATCGGCTTCTGGAAAAGGTAATGCCGGGCTGGGAGAAGCGGAAGCACAAACTGGAACTGACGCTGGCTTGAAACGCCCTCATAACCTGCCCGCCTTGATGAATAACGGCCAGAGTATTCTTCTCCGCCCTTCGCCCCAAAGTCCGCTGAGCTGCTGTTCAAGCTGCACCACAGGGTCAATGCCGTTGGTTTCATGGAAACGGGCTGTGGCAGACCAACTACGCAGATAGCCGGTCAGATCATCCAAGGTCCACTCCACAGCCATGCGGAAGGCAGGAACCAGAACCGGGGCAAAAGGAAAAGCCAGGTCCGCATAGCCGTTTTCCACATGCCGCCGTTCCGGAGGCCAATAGCTCCCGACGGTCTCATGGTAGAAGGTGTGCAACAGACTCTGCACCGCTTGCGCGGCAGCGCCTCCTTCAGTCCCGAACACACCGTAAGTCCAGACCGCCAGCAGCCCACCCGGTCTCAGCACCCGCCTCACCTCAGCATAAAAACCGTCCAGATTGAACCAGTGCAGGGCCTGAGCCACGGTAATCAAATCAACGGAGGCATTGGCTACCCCGGACTGTTCCGCCGGAGCGGTGCGGTACTGCACAGCGGCACAGGGAGTGGCGGCGGCAATCTGGGCGGCGCTGGCATCGGTGGCAACCACCCGGTTGAAGCGGCGCGCCAGTTCGCAGGCTGCCTGACCGGTGCCGGTGGCGCAATCCCAGGCCAGCTCGCGATCCGGGGCAGCCTGTGCCAGCCAATCGAACAGGGCCGGGGGATAACCGGGACGATGCGTAGCGTAGTGTCCTGCCACACCGGCAAAGTGGTCGATAAAATGGTGCGTGCTCATGCCACATCCTCGAAAAGCCGCCCGGCATAGCGCAGTTGGTCCGGCGTTCCCAGCAGAAGCGCAACGTCACCATCATGAAGCTGCCAAAGCGGATCCGGGTTGGGAGCGACATCCTCACCACGCTTGATGGCCAGCACCGTGGCCCCGGAACGGGTTTTCAGCACGCCGTCACGCAGGCTGGTCCCTTCCACAGCAGCCCCTTTTTTAACCGTGAATGCTCCCACCTCGGCGCCGGACAGAAAGCCGGTGATCCCCACCGCATGGCTGTGACGGCGGCTCATACCCCGGAACATCTCGTAGGAATCGCCACGCACGGCATTCACACAGTTGTCGATCTCGTCCTCAGGCACCAGGTACTTGCGCAGCACTCTGGCAAAAATTTCGATGGAGGTTTCAAACTCCTCCGGCACCACCTCGTTGACACCAAGCTGGTAGAGCGGTTCCATCTCGGCAACATAGCGGGTACGGACAATGATGTGCAACCGCGGATTGAGGGTACGGGCCACCGACGCCACCCGGCGGCTGGCCGCAGCATCGGAGATGGCAATGACCATCAGGCGTGCCTGATGAACATGCATATGCTCAAGCACCTCCTGCTTGCTGGCATCGCCAAAGACGATATGCAGCCCTTTTTTCTTCTGGCTGCGTACCGTAAAGGGATTGGCCTCGGCAATGATATGGGAGATACCCTGGCTTTTCAGCACATTGGAAAGATTGCGACCGTTCAGTCCGTAGCCGATGATGATCACATGGTCACTGAGACGGGGCTTCTTCTCCCGATCCATCAGCGGACCGGCGCCGCGTACCAGACGTTTGGGCAGTAATTTGCTGAACCGGTCAGCCAGCGCAGGCGCCCATTTCAGCAAAAAGGGGGTAAGGGTCATGGTTGACACTGAGGCAGCCAGAAAAATCTGGTAGGCAGTATCAGGAATCAGGCCGTTTTTCACCCCGGCCTGGGCCAGAATAAAGGAAAATTCCCCCACCTGGGCAAGGGAAATACCCGCCACAGCGGCAATCCGGGCCGGAATGCCGAGCATCATCACCGAACCAGCTGCAACAAGCGCCTTGATCAGCACGATGATCAGGATAGCTCCGGCCAGCAGCAACGGGTGCTTGAGAAAGATGGAAAGATCCAGCAGCATCCCCACCGAAATGAAGAACAGGCTCATGAAGGCATCACGGAAAGGGATAATATCCCCCAGGGCCTGGTGGCTGTACTCTGACTCCGATATCGCCAGACCGGCAATAAAGGCCCCCAGGGCCATGGAGAGCCCGGCCAGGGCAGTTAGCCAGGCCGTACCCATTCCCACAAAGATGATGGTCAGCAGGAACAGTTCGCGGCTGCGGGCCCTGACCACATGGCTGAAGATCCAGGGAATGGCATATCGGGCGCTGAAATGGGCAGCCCCAACCACGACCAGCGCCTTGAGGGTGGTAATGGCGATGCCGGACCAGCCGTCCCCCTGTCCGGCCAGAAACGGGGTAAAGAGCATCAACGGCACTACGCAGAGATCCTGGAAGATGAGAATCCCCAAAGCGGTCTTGCCATGGGGCGTATCCATCTCACCGGCATCCATCAGCAGTTTCATCAAAATTGCCGTACTGGAGAGCGACACGAGAAAGCCGGCAAACACGGCCTGATTGAGGGTAAGGCCAAACAGCAGGCTGCCGACGGCAACAGCGGCTATGGTCAGCAACAGTTGCGCCCCGCCCCCCAGAAAGACCAGCTTGCGGATGCGCATCAGTTCTTTCAGGGAGAATTCAATGCCAATGGTGAACAACAGCAGAATGACACCGATCTCGGCCATCTGCTCAACCTGGTGGGGATCATTGATCAGCCCCAGGGCATGGGGTCCGGCCAACACACCGGCAGCAAGAAAACCGATGATGGAAGGAAGGCTCAAGCGCCGGAACAGCACCACCGTGATGATTGCCAGCCCGATCATCACCTCGAAATCTCTCAGTCCTTCAAAAGGCATGCATACTCCTTGTCATGGTAGTTCCTGGTAAGGATAATCGACTGTCACTTTGCCGGTCAGCTTTTTCAATTCAGACAAAAGCAGCGAAATTTCAACCGGTTTGGGGACATGGGCGTCAAATCCCTGTTGCAGCAGACGAGTCCGCTCGCCATTCATGGCATGAGCCGTAAGCGCAATGATCGGGATATGCCCGCCGCTCTGCTGCTCCTGCTCACGGATGATCCGTGTGGCCTCATCGCCACCCATTACCGGCATCTGGATATCCATCAGGATACAATCGAAGTGATTCCGCGCCAATTTCCCCAGCGCCAGCGCACCGTTTTCCACCACCGTAATCCGGTGCCCCATTCGTTCCAATAGGCGGGCAACAAAATCGGCATTTATCCGGTTATCCTCAGCCATCAGGATATCCAGCGGCAAAAGACACTGCTCCGGCTCATCGTGAGCCGGAACCTGCTCAGGAGGTGCTGTGCTTACCGGGGCTATCTCAAAAGGCAGATCAACATGGAACGTACTGCCAACCCCTTCGGAGCTTTCAGCCCAAATACGGCCACCCATAAGTTCAGCCAGCCTGCGGCAGATGGCAAGCCCCAGCCCGCTCCCTCCGTACCTGCGGGTGGTGGAGTTGTCAGCCTGCTCAAAAGGAGCAAATACCCGCTCGATCATTTCGTGATTCATACCGATGCCGGTATCACTGACACTCAGGTGGATGCGCGCCCTGTCACCCGCACTTGCGCTCAGCTCGGCCGCAACAGAGATAGATCCGTGATCGGTAAATTTGATGGCATTACCCAACAGATTCAAGAGAATCTGTCTCGTGCGCAGATGATCTCCGCAGATGATATCCGGCACGCTGCCGGGAATATCGGTCCGGATAACAAGTTTTTTCTGCTGAATGTGAAACTGCTGACTGTCCAACAACTCTGAAACTGTTGTGCGTAGAGAGAACTCGACCTGTTCCAGTTCCATTTTACCCGATTCAATCTTGGACAGGTCCAGAATGTCGCTGATCAGGGTTATCAAGCTCTCAGAAGAACTTTCTATATTTTCCAGATACTGCTCTTGTTCAGGTGTCAACTCGGTGGTCCGCAACAGATGGGACATACCGATCACCCCGTTCATGGGGGTACGGATTTCATGGCTCATGTTGGCCAGAAATTCACTCTTTGCGCGGTTGGCAGCCTCTGCTTCATCCCTGAGCTGCTTCAATTTTTCCTCAGCCAGCTTGCGTGCAGTAATATCCCGGGCGACACCGATTACCCCGGCTATCCGGCCTGTTGCATCAAAGAACGGCCGCTTCAGTACTTCGACCACCGCTTTTTCACCGGTGACCAGGGTTAACACCCGTTCGAAATTCAGAGTTGTGCCCGCTGCCATGACCTGTTGATCGGATTCGCGGTACTGTAGCGCCATATCCCGGTCCGGCACAATCTCAGCATCAGTGCGGCCGACGACCTGTTCCTTGGAAAGGCCGATGTAACGTTCGGCATAGGCCTGATTGCACCCAAGAAAGACACTGTTGACATCCTTGTAAAAGATCATGTCCGGAATAGCGTCCAGCATGGTCTGCAGAAAACGCTGATCTTCTTCGCGTTTTATCTCAAGCAACTTGCGCCCGGTGATGTCGATAAGGCTCCAGACAACACCCATCTCGCCATCTGGCAGTTGCTGCTTGACCCCGGTCAGAAAGCACCAGAATATTTCGCCATTCTTGCGCAGCAGCCGGTATTCAGCATTCAGGTGCGTCATGCCGTCCCTGGCCTGTATGAAGGTCGGCGCCCAATCATCGTAATGCAGCTGATCAATGTGCAGTATCCGTACCGACTGGCCAATCAGCTCCTGTTCACCATAGCCGAACATCTCACAGAGCTGCTGGTTCACCTGCACTATGATACGCTGCGAAGAAACAATCAAATTGCCGGTACCGTTGTACTCGAACAAGGTTTGCAGATGCGCCCGCTGGGCAAGAAGATCCGACTCAACAAGCTTGCGCTCGCTGATCTCAGTCTGCAAAATTCGATTGAAACGCCTGAAGGCCAGGCTCAATCCGGCCAGAACGGTGATGATGACAATACAGGCCATGATAATGCCGGACAGAAGATTACTGCCAGTATACGCCGTGACTTTTTCCAGCGCCTGAACAGACAAGGAGAACGTCAGGAACAGCAACAAGCAGATCATTGACAGCAGAAGTATACTATGTCGCCTTTTCACGAGGACAGGCATGCGGAGCATCCTTTAACGGAAACTAGTGCAGAACAACACGACTGATTTCATTGATCAGGGTTTGCGCTTCAACCGGTTTTGCAAGGTAGCTGTCAAATCCCTCGGCCAGCAGCCGGTCCTTATCGCCGCTCATGGCAAGCGCGGTCAGGGCAATGATCGGCACATGCCCTCCAAGCACCTGCTCCTGTCGGCGAATGGTGGTGGTTGCCAATATGCCGTCCATCTCCGGCATCTGGATATCCATGACGATGCAGTCCCAGGTCGTAGAGCGCCACTTTTCCAGAACCTCTGTGCCATCGCCAACCAGTTCCACCTGATGTCCTGCTCTGGCCAAGATAGCCTTGATGGTAATGGCATTCAGCTCGTTATCCTCGGCCACCAGAATCTTCAAACCTGCCCCCGCTGATGGCGCTGTCTGCAGGACACTATCGTGCGTTGTTGCATCCCCGGCGCCGGAGGGCAGCTTGAAGGGCAATTTCACCACAAAGCTGCTTCCGGTGCCATGGCTGCTTTCGGCTTGGATATTACCGCCCATCAGTTCTGTCAGACGACGGCAGATGGAGAGTCCAAGACCGGTCCCGCCATAACTGCGGGTTGCGGAGTTGTCCGCCTGTTCAAATGATGAGAATATCCGTTCAAGGGTCTCGCTGGACATGCCAATGCCGGTGTCACACACCTCCAGACGGATAATCGCAGCGCTGTCCGTCCGCGAGATCAGCTCAGCGGCAATGGTGATACCACCGCTTTCGGTAAACTTGATGGCATTACCCAGCAGATTGAGCAGTATCTGTTTGAGGCGCATCGCATCGCCGATGAGCAGCTCCGGAATGTTGTCGGCAATGGAGGTCTGAAGTTGCAACTGCTTCTGTTCGGCCCGTGCGGACTGTGTAGCCACAACTTCGCCAATTGAGTTGCGGATGGAAAGTTCCGTTTCTTCCAGGGAGAATCTGCCTGCTTCGATCCTGGACAGTTCCAGTATGTCGTTCAAAAGCGTCAGCAGGCTGCGGGTGGATTGTTCGAGACTCTTCAGATACTCTTCCTGCTGTTGGGTCAGGCCGGTGAAGCGCAGCAACTGGGCCATGCCGATAATGCCGTTCATGGGGGTGCGGATCTCATGGCTCATATTTGCCAGAAATTCGCTCTTGGCCCTGCTGGCTGCTTCGGCAGCCTCCCGAGCCTCTTCCAGCTCCTCTTCATGCAGTTTACGCTCGGTGATGTCGGTGTGCGTACCAATCATCCGCAACGGCTTGCCATCACCGGCAGAGCTGCTGACCACCAGCCCTCTGGCCAGAATCCATTTATAGACACCATCTTTGCAGCGGATACGATGCTCATTCTGATAGCTGGAGCTTTCGCCGTTCAGGTACCGTTTGAGAGCAGCATGGGTCCGTTCCCGGTCATCAGGATGCAGGCGACAATCCCATTCGTTAAAATCATTGTTGACCTCGTCCTCGGCATAACCCAGCATCCCCTTCCACTGCCGGGAAAAAAATACGGCATTGGTCTGCATATCCCAGTCCCAGACACCGTCGCCAGCGCCGTCAAGGGCGAATTTCCAGCGCGCCTCACTTTCCTTCAGCAACTGTTCCGACCGGATATGCTTCTCCATCTGCAAAAACAACAGACAGACCAGCAGGGTGGCGGGAGGATAGAGCAGCAGCACCGGCAAGGTAATATTTGACAAGACAATGGTAGCCACCGCTTCCGGCAGAAATACCATGCAGAGCATCATCCACAGGTGCACCAGCAGACCAAACAGATAGAGGCCGGAAAGTCCGGCACAACGATCCGTGCGCAGGCGGAGATAATGCCAGGCGACACCAATGCTGGCAGCGCCGATGATAACGGCAACCCCCATCGGCGCACCGACGCCACCCAGCCAGATGCGGTATGCGACTGTCATGGCTGCCGCAACAAACGCTGTCAACGGACCGCAGACAAACCCGGCAACAGCCAGGATAATGGAACGTCCATCGAAAATCAGACCCGGTTGCAACACCACCGGCGTCATCATCCCCACCAGGGCCACGCCGCCGAACAGCAAACCCGATATCAGCGTGTAAGCGCCCCGATTCTGCTGCATTCGCCTGACTAACAGACTGTGGACAAAGGAAAGAGCCACCAGCAGGGCGATATTCTGGATCAGTGAAAGGTAAAGCATGAAAAGGGTTATCCTTTGGAAGGTTCCCGGGTGCCACGCACCCGTTCCAGTTCAGCGGCCAGGGCCTGTACATCAACCGGCTTGGCCAGATACCCGTCAAATCCGGCTTTCAGCAGTCGCTCCCGGTCATCCTGCATGGCGTGGGCCGTCAACGCCACAACAGGGGTATGGCATCCGGAATTCTGTTCCCTGGCGCGGATGAACTGCATGGCCTCTATGCCGTCCATCACCGGCATCTGAATATCCATCAGCACAACATCAATCCCTCCTTGCATCCAGTGCGCCAGAGCCTCCTTGCCATCTGCTGCGCAGACAACAGTATAGCCCATTTTGCGGAGCATGCCGCTGGTTGCCTTAAGGTTGATCAGGTTATCTTCAGCCACAAGCACCGTACTCCCGGNNCCACGAACGGCAGTTCTATGGTGAAACGGCTGCCTGCTCCTGCTTCGCTTTCAAGGCTGATTGAGCCGCCCATCCTTTCCACCAGCTTGTTGCAGATGGAAAGACCAAGTCCGGTGCCGCCATAGCTGCGGGTATGNNATGCCGATGCCGGTATCGCTGACGACAATGCGCACGGTTACACTGCCTGTACCTCTGTCCAAAAGATCGACTTTCAGAGAAATTTCCCCCTGGGGAGTAAATTTGATCGCATTGTTGATCAGATTGCTGACCACCTGGGTCAGCCGACGGCTGTCGCCCAGCACTGTCCTGCACAGAGCCGGAGAAATATCTGATCTGAAAGTCAGTCCACGTTCCCTGATGATGGTGCGGTGGGGAACCAGGGCATTCATGATG
Source organism: Geobacter sp. UBA6151 (assembly GCA_002423105.1). Taxonomy (GTDB): domain Bacteria; phylum Desulfobacterota; class Desulfuromonadia; order Geobacterales; family Pseudopelobacteraceae; genus Trichlorobacter. The sequence continues at coordinate 41,538 of DIUT01000028.1, forward strand.
CTGTCGTACAGCGCAAATGGTGCCGTGACAATCTTGATTTCAGAAGCATCCAGACTGGCCATGTCCAGCAGGTCATTAACCAGCGCCAGTTCGTTGCCTGCCGAAATCTCCACCATCTGCAGATACTCCTGCTGATCTTCGGTCAACTCGGTCATGCCCAGCAGTTGCGCGCCGCCGAGAACACCGTTTAACGGGGTGCGCAGCTCATGGCTGATCACCGCCAGCAACTCGTTTTTGGTGCGCGTGGAGGCCTCGGCCGCTTCCCTGGCCGCAATCAACATCTCTTCAGTCTGCTTGTAGGCGGTGATATCCTGCAAGGTACCCACCAGATAGCTGCCGTTGTGGTTATCCACCAGCCCCATGCAGCGCAGTTCAGCCCAGAACTGCCGCCCTGACACTGTATTCATGCGGCAAGTGATGCCGAAGCCGCTGCCGCTTTTCCAGGCCGCAAGTATCGACCTCTTGACCAGTTCCTGGTCTGCAGGGTCAAAGAATACAAAACCTGATTCATGATCAAGATGATAGTCAGCAGGGCATTCCAGCATGCGGTACATCTCATCGGTCCAGCGTAACACCCCGGTTTCAGGATTTGACTTCCAGCCGGCAAGATTGGCTATGGCCTGGCTTTCCCGCAGAAACAGCGCGCTTTCCTGAAGGCGTTCCTCTGCCTCTTCCCGACGCCGCTGCTGTCGGTCGTACAGCACGCTGCCCACAAAAATGGAAGCCATGCCCAAGAGCCAGATCCCGCCATAGGCCGTACGGGCGCCCTTTATGCTCTGCCCGGCAGCTGCAAGGTGGGGCGTCAACGGTATGGAGGCGCTGATCCCGCCACGAATGCCGCCCACCGGTATGCCGTTGTCTGCGTGGCATTTCAGGCAGCCCTGCTCCATTTTCATCGGCAGGATCAGACGGTAAAACTGCGTATCTCCCAATTTTGTTACGGTCGAGGCAGACGCGGCCCCTTTTTCAAAGCTCTGCAGAGCCTCCCGCTCCCACTCATCCGGGGCATTTTCAGGGTTTTTAAGATGCAGGCTGGTAATATGCCCCTTTGCGCCAAAAGAATCATTATACATGGACATGGCTTGACGGGTAACATAGGCCGGGTTCATCAGCGTCAACTTATCGCCTTCGATGGTAGTCACATCGCGTTTGGGGACTTTCAGCCAGGGGTTGGGAGGGGTCTGCTCCGTAGGGCGCACATAGACACCGCCATGCATGGTGACCCAGCGCCGGAAGGTAAGATCCTTGTTAATGGTGGTTTCAGCCTCGTGGCGGGAAAAATCATATATCCGCTGGCGGATCAGATGTTCATTCCACAAGAGTGAACCGAGGATGATTGCAGACCAGAGCAGTCCCCACTGCAACAGTAGTCTTCTGAGAGATCGGTCTCTAGGCATTGATGAACTCCCCCAGGCAAGCTCAAATGTCTTGCCTCAGTCGGAACAGGA
>DIUT01000038.1 GCA_002423105.1 Geobacter sp. UBA6151
GCCTCTTCCGCAGAATATGTGAGGATTTGCTGTAAAATATAGGAGCATTGCCTCTCGGTGATGGGTAAGATTGTTTTTGCGAGAAACGATCAAGTCCAACAAGGAGAAGCAATGCTTATTAAGACTCTACTGAACAAAGTTGAACGCTTCAAGTCATTCGTTTACGTTGATGCCCGTTTTCAGGCAGTCAAAGGTTCAGAGGCACTGGTCATTGACATCAAAGCTCGCCGTAACAGTAAGCCTGCCTGCCCTGAATGCGGTAAGCGCGGCAAAGTTCATGGCCTGCAAAAGCTCCGGCTATACGAGTATGTTCCCGTATGGGCATTCAAGGTTTACTTCGCCTATCGGGCCAGGCGAGTTATCTGTCCCATCCACGGCATTCGGGTAGAGGATGTGCCTTGGGGATACGGTAAGGAACAGATGACCTTTTCGTATCAGGTGTATCTTGCCAGATGGGCCAAACGTCTTTCCTGGAAAGAGACAGCAGATATCTTTCTAACCAGTTGGGACAGCGTATTTCGGGCTGTTCAGCATGTTGTCGAGTATGGCTTGGCCAACAGAAGCCTTGACGGTGTAACCGAGATTGGTGTTGATGAAATCTCTGTTTTCAAGGGCCATAAGTATCTGACAATGGTCTACCAGCTCAATGCTGGTGCCAGGCGACTACTTTGGTGTGGTCCTGAGCGCCGAGTAAAAACCCTGCTGGGTTTCTTTCGTGAATTTGGCAAAGAGCGCAGTGAACAACTCAAGTATGTCTGTAGCGACATGTGGGCACCATATCTGAAAGTGATCGCCAAGAAGGCACCCAATGCCCTGAACATCCTTGATCGCTTCCACATCATGCGGAAGTTCAACGAGGCTATTGATGAGATCAGGCGCAGTGAAGCCAAAAGCTTCAAAGCAAACAACCAGGTCAACGTTCTTGAAAAGGGCCGCTGGCTTCTGCTGAAGCGCAAGGAAAACCTTTCAGAGAAACAGACATCCCGTCTGGGAGACCTGATGAAGTTGAACCTCTCATCAATCAAGGCCTACATGCTGCGAGAGGACTTCCAGCAATTCTGGTGCTACCAGCGCTATGACTTTGCTGACAAGTTTCTGGAGAACTGGGTAAGCAGAACTCTTCAGACGAACCTTGAGCCGATGAAAAAAGTGGCCAAGATGTTGCGTAGCCACAAGCCGATGATTCTGAACTGGTTCAAGGCAAAAGGCCGACTATCCAGTGGTGCAGTAGAGGGTATGAACCTCAAAGCGAAACTGACTATCAGAAAAGCCTACGGATTCAAAACCATCAAGTGCCTGCAAGTGGCCTTTTATCATACACTTGGAAACTTGCCGGAACCAATGTGTAATCAAAAATTCTGCTGAAGAGCCAAAAATAGTAACTTTCTGAAGGATGCCAGAGTCCTTTTTGAAAGTTGGCGCCGCAGACGGCCATAACCTGTTCGTTGTTTCTATGAAAATCCAGCAGTTCGTCACAAAACCTGAAAAAAGAGCCGTGAGCTACGCAGTCGTCTTCCAGAATAATCCCTTCCGGCTCATGCTCGAAAAACCAGCTGATCGCGGAACTGACCGCGTATTTGCATCCCAGGTTCTCCGTCCGAAAAAGTCGTAAAACCTGGCAATCCCAGTCAACCTGGTCAATGACGGCACGGGTCTGCCGACACAGAGACTGGTCAGTGTCCCGCTCCGGTCGTGGGCCATCGGCAGCAACATAGAGCCGTTTCGGCCGTGCTTGCCTGATGCTTTCGAATACTTGGGCGGTGGTTTCAGGACGGTTGAAGATGATAAACAGAACAGGAGAAGATGTGTCTGTAGCAAAAGTCATACGGTGTCCCCGTCTGCGCGCAATGTCTGCTCAATTATTTGAGCCACTTCTTCCGGAGTTATCAGTTCAAGACACGCTTTTTCATGGTCATTGGTGCAATAAATCCGTACGCAGGGGTGGCAGGGCAGCGTAGTGACCTCAAAAATATATTTTCGCGGTGTACGCGGTCCGGAATAGGGATCGGACGTGGGGCCGTACAGGCCAATGACAAATGTTCCGGAGGCAGCGGCAACATGAATGGGACCACTGTCATTTCCGACAAAAATATCAGCGCAACCGCACAGAGCGGAAAACTCATCGAGGTTGAGTGTGGTTGATGCCATGGCCGGGGAGGTTGCGGCATGTCGCAAGACTTCGTCAACCAGTATCTGCTCACCAGGCCCCCCGGCGATAAAAACGTCATAGCACGGGGTCAGCAGGTCGAGAAGCCGGGCGTAGCGGGCTGCTCCCCACTGGTGCAGCGGTACTCTGGAACCCGGATGTATCAGAATTTTCTTTCTCGTCCCCCGGAGAAACAGATTGTCTGTTTTGCAAGCCATGCTGTTGCAGGCATCGGCGGATATTTTAAGGCGAATATCATGTGTGTAGATTGTCAGGCCGAGAGCCGCAAGAAAGTCGTCAAAATAGAGCGCCATATGGCGATTTGCAACTGGTCGGAATATATGGCTGTATAACAGGTGCCGCTGCTGCTTTTGGTCGGAAAAACAAAAACGTAGCGGAGCTCCGGAGAAAAACGACATGATAGCGCCACGGTCTCCGTCAGTCAGATCAATGACGCAATCAGGTCTGGTGGCCCGCAGTTGCTTGATGAATCCCATGAAGCACAGGACTCCGGTAATTCCACGTTTAATTTGATTGTAGGGCAGCCCAATGACCCTGTTGACTGCCGGATTGGCTGAAAATACCGGTTCATTACCTTTTTTTACCGCAATCGTAATGATTGCGTCAGGCAGATTCTGCCGAATGTTTTCAACAAACGGCAGAGACCAGATGGTATCGCCGGTGAACTTGGTCTGAATAATCAGTATGCGCTTGCACTGTTTCAGCAATGCACGGATATGGTCACACGATGAATTCATATGCGCTGCGTATCCTGCTTCTTTCTCAGGGGTTGCTAAACTGCAGGCTATGCAGCCTGCAGTAGATGCCGCTTCCTTCCATGAGGTCGGCATGGCTGCCAACTTCGACCACGCGCCCTTTTTCAAGTACGACGATGCTGTCAGCATGTAAAATCGTTGAAAGTCTGTGGGCAATGACAAAGGTGGTTCTGTTCCGTATCAGGTTGTCCAATGCCTTTTGCACCATCTTTTCGCTTTCTGTGTCAAGGGCGCTGGTTGCCTCATCCAGAATCAGAATCGGGGCATCCCGCAATAATGCCCTGGCAATACAGATGCGCTGGCGCTGACCTCCTGACAGCCGTAATCCACGATCACCGATGTTGGTGGCGTAGCCTTCCGGCAGTTCCAGGATAAAATCATGGGCATAAGCGGCCCGCGCCGCTGCCGTTACCTCAGCATCAGACGCGTCGGGCTTGCCATAGCGAATGTTGTTGGCAATGGTGTCGTTAAACAGTGTAGTCTCCTGATCCACCAGAGCAAACTGCCGATTCAGGGCATCAAGCCCGATATCGCGGATATCAAGCCCATCAAGCAGAATGCTGCCGCTTCGGACATCGTAAAAACGCATGAGCAAGGCGGCAAGCGTGGATTTCCCGCTGCCGGACGGACCGACCAGCGCCACCATACTTCCTGGCTCAACACACAGATTGATGTTTTCAAGGATGGTATCACCGCCATAATCAAAACTGATATTAGCGATTTCAACCCTGCCGGTTACCCGTCCTGGATCACGGGCTTCCGGCCGGTCCATAACGGCGCGTTGAGCGTCCATCTGCTGGAAGACGCGCTCCGCAGCGCCGGCCGAACGCTGAAGGATATTGTAGGAGCCCTGCAGTTTTTTTACCGGATTAAAGAGCATGATCATGGCGGCAATAAAAGAAAACAGTTCGGATGGTGACATTCTTCCAGACATGACCTGGCTGCCGCCAAGCCAGACAACGGCAGCGATGCCAAGCGATATGATCATTTCTGAAACCGGCATGGCCAGCGATTCGTACTTGATGAATTTGCGGTACTGTTGCAAAAAAGACAGATTTTCCGCCTTGAAGCGGGAAATTGCGGTCTCTTCGAGGCCAAACGCCTTGATCACCTTGATCCCTGAAAAGGTTTCCTGAAGAATGTTGCCGATACCGCCCATGACACTCAGGCTGTTGCGGGCAGCATTCTTGATGCGCTTTCCGATCAGTTGCGCCGGATAAATCGTGATGGGGAGAACGACAAAACAGAGGATGGCCAGTTGCCAGTTGCGATAAAAGATGACGCCAAGCAGTGAAGCAAAGGAGATCAGGTCCCGGAACAGGCCGCAGACGACATTGGCCATCCCTTCCTGCATCATGCCGATGTCATTCGTCATGCGCGACATCAGCTCACCGGTGGACTGCCTGTTGTAGAAGGCCATGTCTTTACGGATGGTAGAGCCGTACAGGTCGTTGCGGATATCCTGTATAGCTTTTTGGCCGGCCAGTTTTATGGTTGTGTCATAGGTAAATCGGCAGAGCCCCCTGAGTATGAACAGCACAATGATCCCGATCGGCACCAGCAAAAATATTCCCGTATCTCCCCCGGCAAAAATTTTCTTCAACACCGGTTCAACCAGATAGGCAAAAGCGCCGTCCATGGCCCCAACCACCATGGAGCAGAGGGCTGACACAGCCAGCAGCCCCCAGTATGGCTTCAGGTAGCCAAGAGTTCTGGCCAGAACGTAATTTTTTGGTTCATCATTATTCATTATAATCAAAAGCCCGGTAGCCGTGTTTTTTCACCAGTTCATCCCGCTCTGCGCTTTTAAGGTCTTCGCGCACCATCTCCGCCACCAGCTCCTTAAAGCTGATTTTGGGTGTCCAGCCCAGTTTCTCTTTGGCCTTGGTCGGGTCGCCCAGCAGGGTTTCCACCTCGGTGGGACGGAAATAGCGGGGGTCCACGCGGACGATGACGTTACCATTTTGACTGGTGCCTGTTTCATCCACACCGCTTCCCTGCCAGCTGATCTTCAGGCCCAGCTCTTCGGCGGCGGCATTGACAAAATCCCGCACACTGTGCTGTATACCTGTGGCAATCACCCAGTCCTCAGGCGTGTCCTGCTGCATCAATAACCACTGCATTTCCACATAGTCTTTTGCGTGGCCCCAGTCGCGCAGGGAGTCCAGATTGCCAAGATAGAGGCAGTCCTGCAAGCCCAGTTTGATGCGGGCCAGGGCACGGGTGATTTTGCGGGTAACAAAGGTTTCGCCGCGCACCGGTGATTCGTGGTTGAAGAGAATGCCGTTGCAGCCATAGATGCCGTAAGCTTCGCGGTAGTTGACCGTAATCCAGTAGGCGTACAGCTTGGCCACTGCATAGGGGGAGCGGGGGTAGAAGGGGGTGGTTTCCTTCTGGGGAATTTCCTGTACCAGACCGTACAGTTCCGATGTTGACGCCTGGTAGAAACGGGTCTTTTTCTCCAGGCCCAGGATACGGATCGCTTCCAGAATGCGCAAGGGGCCGATGGCGTCGGCATTGGCGGTGTATTCCGGGGTTTCAAAGGAAACCGCCACATGGGACTGGGCGGCCAGGTTGTAAATCTCGTCCGGCTGCACTGCCTGAATGATGCGGATCAGGTTGGTGGAGTCGGTCATGTCTCCGTAATGCAGCACCAGGCGCCGTCCTTTTTCGTGGGGATCCTGGTAGAGGTGATCAATGCGGTCAGTGTTGAAAAGCGAGGCGCGGCGTTTGATACCGTGGACCTCATAACCCTTTTCCAGCAGCAGTTCCGCCAAATAGGCGCCATCCTGACCGGTGATGCCGGTGATTAATGCTTTTTTCATGCGAACGCTCCAAGTTTTTGTTGCAATTTTTCTACGTAAAAATAGGTCATGGTACTTGAGCACTCAGGCAAGGTCAATGCTCGTGTCACATCATAGCGCATAATACTCACGATACCATTGTACGAAACGCCCGATCCCTTCGTCGATGGAGGTGGCGGGGCAAAAGCCGGTGTCCTGCGTCAGATCAACCACGTCAGCGTAGGTGCTCGGTACCTCTCCCGGCTGCATCGGCAGCAGGTTCACCACCGCTTTCCTGCCCAGTTTGCGCTCCAGAATTTCTACGAAGGCCAGCAGCTCCACCGGCTGGCTGTTGCCGATGTTGTAAATCCGCCAGGGGGCAAAACTGGTTCCCGAATCAGGGGCACCGCCGCACCAGTCCGGGTCCGGAACAGCAGTACGGTCTGCGGTGCGGATCACCCCCTCCACGATATCATCGATGTAGGTGAAATCCCGCTGCATCCTTCCATGGTTGTAGAGATCGATCGGTTCTCCGGCCAGGATGGCCTTTGTAAAGGAAAAACAGGCCATGTCGGGCCGTCCCCAGGGACCGTACACCGTGAAGAAGCGTAAGCCGGTGCTGGGTATGCCATAGATGGCCGCGTAGCTGTGCGCCATCAGTTCGTTGGCTTTCTTGGTTGCCGCATACAGGGAAAGCGGATGATCCACGTTCTGATGCACGGAGAATGGTACGGCGGTATTTGCGCCGTAGACGGAACTGGATGATGCATACACCAGATGCGGGGTTTCCTGCCGACGGCACCCTTCCAGGATGTTGGCGAAACCGGTCAGGTTGCTGTCGATGTAGGCAGTGGGGTTAATCAGGGAGTAACGTATCCCGGCCTGGGCTGCCAGGTGGATGACCGTATCAAAATACTCGCCGGAGAACAGTGCGGCCGTGGCCCCGCGGTCGGCCAGATCGGCCCGGACGAAACCGAACGCGGCATGACTCTGTAGCTGCTGTAACCGGGCTTCTTTCAAGGTCACGTCGTAGTAATCGTTCAGATTGTCACAGCCGATTACGCGGTCGCCGCGCATCAAGAGGCGCTGGGCCACATGGTAGCCGATGAATCCGGCGGCGCCGGTGACAAGAATCGTTTTCATGACGTCTCCTTCTGCCACAGTGTCCGTGCCGCCGCCAGCACCTCATCCACGCTGATGGCGGTCATGCAGCGGTGATCAACGGGACAGTGGCGCAGTTTGCAGGGGGCGCAGTCGGTGGCCTGCCGTACGATCACCGCCCGCCCGCTGCACGGGGCGGTGCCGCTGTGGTCGGTGGGGCCGAAGACTGCCACCAGCGGCACGCCGAAGGCAGCGGCGATGTGCATCGGTCCGGAATCATTGGTGATGAAGAAATTGCAGCGTTTGATCAGGGCCATCAGGCGGCGCACCGAGGTTTTTCCCGCCAGATTGATACAGGCACCGTCAAGGTTGTCGGCGATGATTTTTACGATATCCTGCTCATCAGGGCCGCCGAACAGGATAATCCGTGCTCCCCATTCCTGTGAAAGTTGTCGGGCAACCTGGGCAAACCGTTCCGGATACCAGCGTTTGGCCGAGCCGAAGGTGGCTCCGGCGTTGATTCCCAACAGTGGCTCTCTCGTATCGATTCCCTGCTCTGCCAGAAATAATGTGGCTTTACGATCTTCTTCCGGTGTTACGAATAAAAACGGGGTTTCGGCTGTGCCAGTGATGCCGAAATGGCCCAGCAGGTTGCGATAGTACTGCACTTCGTGCAGTTCAGAAGCCTGCCGCGGCTCCTGATAACGGTCTGTTAACAACAGGCTGCGTCCGTCGGCAGCCTTGCCCAGACGCTTAGGAATACCGGCAAGGAATGGAATCAGGGCTGAGTCAAAGGAGTTGGGCAGAATCAGGGCCAGATCGAACCGCTCTCTGCGCAGTTCGATGGCCAGTCGCAACCGTCCGGCACTACCGCCATGTTTCCCGTTGCGCTCAAAGGTAAGTACCCGGTCGATGGCCGGATGTCGGAACAACAGCTGGGAAACCAGCGGATTGGCCAGAATCGTGATTTCAGCATCGGGAAAGGTTTCACGCACCGCCTGCAGGGCAGGGGTGGTCATGACCGCGTCCCCCAGCCAGTTAACGGCCCGGATCAGAATTTTCCGTGCGGTATGTGGATACTGGCCGTTCATCTGCCGCCTTCCCTTATTGGTGTCGCTTCGTCGATCAGCAGCACCGGAATACCGTCAATGACGGGAAAAACCAGTCCGCAGCGGTGGCAGAGCAGTCCCCGGCCGTTTTCCTGCGGTTCCAAGGGGGCGTTGCAGGCCGGGCAGGCCAGTATGTTAAGTACGGTGGTATCCACGCTCTGTTCCTTAGGCCCTGATAATCCTGTCCAGCGCCTGCCGTAAAGGTACTTCGTCTTCGAGAACGATCTCCAGCCGGGCTGTAACAATTCGTGCACTCATATCTGTATCTGGCAATCCCAGTTTGACGCCATCTTTTTCCGTGGTCAACAGCCAGTCAGCCTTGCTGGATCTGGCCAGCTGGTTGAGTTTCTCCAGGGTCTCCCTGCCATAGGGTTCATGGTCCGGCAAGGAAAGAGTGGCAACGGGCCTGATTCCCAACTGTTCAAGATTGCTGAAAAAAGCTGCCGGATCGGCGATGCCGGCAAAGGCTGCCACCCGTGTTTGTCCGAGCGTTGCCGCATCCAGTGTAGCATTATCGGCAAGCCGCCTGAATGAGGAGAGGCGATGGGTTGAGCGGCAAACCGGCAGGCAGGGTACGGTTACGGTGGCATCGTCGGTACAGCGGGTCAAAATCAGCAGATCAGCCCGCTGTGCAGCGGAGGATGGTTCGCGCATCAGCCCGGCCGGCAGGGCTAAGCCGTTACCAAAGGGGCGGCGGTAGTCCAGCAGCAGGATGTCCAGGTCGCGATGCAGACGAAGATGCTGAAAACCGTCATCCAGCAGAAAAATGTCCGGGTCGAGCTGTTCACAGGCCAGGAGCCCGGCCTGGTAACGGTCGCTGCCGATGACCACCAGCAGTCCGGGCAGGGAACGGGCCAGCAGTACCGGTTCGTCGCCGCACTGATCCGGGGTCAACAGCAGTGAACTGCCGTCGGATACCACGGCGGTCTGCCCTTCCAGTGAGCCGCCGTAGCCTCTGGAGAGCACTGCCACCTTCAGCCCCCGCTCCATGAGCATGCGGGCAATCAGTACCGTGACCGGCGTCTTGCCGGTGCCGCCCACGGTGATGTTGCCGATGGAGATCACCGGGCGCGGTAGATGGCGGGTAGCGAAGATGCCCAGCCGGTAGCAGCACGCCCGCAGACGCAGGATACAGCCGTAGAGCAGTGACGGGAGGGTCAGCAGCAGGGTGAAGAACCGGGCCGCCGGGCTGCGGTCGCTGCCATTGGCAATGTCGCGCCAGTATGTGGCGGGAAGAGGGTTCACAGATGCTGTGCCAGCTGTTCCATGATGCGCCCGGTTGCGCCGCCATTGTCCCGCAGCATCTTCAGGCCGTTCGTGCCTATGACCTGTCGCAACTCCGGGCTTTTGATGAAGTCCCGCAGCGCAGTGGCCAGCTCTTCGGTGCCGCTTACCTGGACACCGGCGCCGTACTGCAGGGTTATGGCCGCTATTTCCCGGAAATTTGCCATGTGTGGGCCAAAGACCATGGAAATGCCACGGGATGCCGGTTCCAGCAGGTTGTGGCCGCCGGTGGGGACCATGCTTCCCCCTACAAAGGTGAGGTCACACAGGGCATAGAGTTGCATCATCTCTCCCACGGTGTCCACCAGCAGTACCTGCCCGGGGGCCAGCACGGCGTTGCTGGTCAGGCTGGTGCGGCGGCGGCAGGCCAGACCATGTTTTTCCAGCAGCGCCGCCACATCGGCAGCCCGCTCCGGATGGCGCGGCACGAGTACCAGTTGCAGGTCGTTCCGTTGCTGCGCCAGTTGCCGCCAGATCGGCAGTAACAGCTCTTCTTCGCCGGGATGGGTGCTGGCGGCAACCACGACGAGCCGTTTTTCCGGAATTCCGTACTGTCTGCGCAGGCCGTTGCGCTCCTCCTGAGTCACCTGACTCCAGGGGATATCGTATTTCAGGTTGCCGCAGGTAAGCGTCCGCTCTTTCGGTGCGCCGATGTCGATAATCCGCTCGCTATCGGTTTCCGTCTGCATGCAGAGTGCCGAGAAGCGGGTCAGCGATTCTTTGAAAAACCAGTCAAAGGTCTGATAGCGCTTGAAGGAACGGTCTGATATCCGCCCGTTGACCAGCAGTAGCGGTATATTGCGCCGGGCAGCTTCATGGGTGAAGTTGGGCCAGATCTCCGTTTCCATGATAATGATCAGCCGGGGATTGACGGAGCCAAGGCTTGCCCGGACCGCAGGGAGAAAATCAAAGGGAAAGTAGATGCAGAGATCCGGCTCGGAAAACTTCGAGACCACGGCATGGCCGGTTTCCGTGGTGACCGAAACCAGCAGGGCATGACCGGCATAGGTTTCACGTACTGCCCGTAGCAAGGGGCGGGCGGCGATCGCTTCACCCACGGACACGGCATGCAGCCAGATTACCGGGCGTCCGGCGATCTTTGCTGCTGTTGCGGAGGGCAGCAGGCCGAAGCGCTGGGCCAGGGCTGGTGAGCGGCCCCTGCTGTAGGAACGGTACAGGTGGTAGAACAGCACCGCCGGCAAGAGCAGGACCGAAAAGATGTTGTACAGGGTCAGGAACATGTGGCGTCCGGGCGGCGGTTTTCAGGTGGTAATGCGCTTGAGCAGCCAAGCCATGTTGCTTCCGAGGTCGCGCATGGTCTTGATCCCTTCCTCGTCGCCATCCACATCGCCGATGTTACGCCCCACACCGATATTCCAGTAACTGGAGCCGACGATGATCATCTGGCCGATGGTGAAGAAATGGTTGATGGTGTCAAAAACATGGATGGCTCCGGCCCGGCGCACCGAGACCACGGCGGCCCCGGCTTTCCGTTTGTACATGTCGTTGTTTGCCCGTGAAACCATGCCGCAGCGGTCGATCAGGGCCTTGGCCTCCGGCGTGATTCCGGCGAAATAGGTGGGGGAGCCGATGATAATGCCGTCCGCCTGATCCATTTTTTCAATGCACACGTTGGCGATGTCATCGGTTACCGCACAGCGGCGGTCCTTGGCGGCAAAGCACTTGTAGCAGGCGATGCAGCCGTGGATCGGCTGGCCTGACAACTGTAGCATCTCGGTCTCGATACCTTCCCTGTTCAGCTCTTCAAAGGTATAGGTGATCAGTTTGGCGGTGTTGCCGTCCTTGCGGGCGCTGCCGTTGAATGCGATGACCTTCATGGATGTCTCCTACAGTTTATGTGATATTCGCTTCAGAAGCAGGGAGTTCAGCACCACCGACACGGAGGAGAAGGCCATGGCCAGACCGGCGTATTCGGCCTTGAGCGTGAGGCCCCAGTGGGCGAACAGTCCTGCGGCGACCGGTATGCCGATCAGGTTGTAGATCAATGCCCAGAACAGGTTCTGCTTGACCTTGGCCAGGGTTGCCCGACCGATGGTGATGGCGCGCACCGCATCCTGCAGATCGTCCCGGATCAGGACGATGTCCCCGGTTTCCCTGGCCACGTCTGTTCCACCGCCGATGGCAATGCCCACGTCAGCCGCGGCCAAGGCCGGAGCGTCGTTGATACCGTCGCCGGTCATCCCCACCACAAACCCTTGCGCCTGATATTCCTTGACAATTTCCAGCTTGCGCTCCGGCAGTACCTGGGCTTCAAAGCGGTCAACCCCGGCCTGCTGGGCAACGGTGGCGGCAACCGCGCCATGGTCGCCGGTAATCATACAGGTGGTGATCCCCAGCCGCTTCAGTTCCGTGACAGCCTGGGGTGAGGTTGGTTTTATGGTGTCGGCAAAGGCGGCAATGCCCAGAAAATCAGGCCCTTCTGCAACATAGATCAGTGATTTGCCCGAATCGGCCAAACGTTGTGCTGCATCGTCAAGGGACGAAGCGTCGATCCCTTCCCGCTCCATCAGACGCCGGTTACCCGCGGCCAGCCGCTGTCCGGCGTAGGTGCAGGTGACACCGTGTCCTTCCGATTCGTAATAGTCTGTTGTTTCTCCCGCTGTGGCCCCTTCGGCCCTGGCAGCTGACAGGGCGGCCTGGGCCAGCGGATGGCTGGAGGCCTGCTCGGCTGTTGCCAGACAATGCAGCAAACGCTTGTTGTCTGTGCCCGGCGGCGTGATCAGGTCGGTCATGGCCGGTGCTCCGGCAGTGATGGTGCCGGTTTTGTCCAGCAGCATCACCTGTAAACCGGCAATGGTTTCAAGGGCTGAGCCTTTTTTGACCAGGATGCCACGGGAGAGGGCCACGCCGCTGCCCACCATGATGGCGGTGGGGGTGGCCAGGCCCATGGCACAGGGGCAAGCGATGACCACCACCGCCACACCAAACTTGAAGGCAGTGATGAAGGGAGCATGCAGGATCAGAAACCAGATGCCGAACACGGCAAGCGCAAGCAGCACCACCGCCGGAACGAACCAGGCTGAAACGGCGTCGGCGAAACGCTGGATGGGCGCTTTGTCTCCCTGGGCATCCCGCACCATTTTGATGATCTGGGAAAGCAGCGCCGCTTCGCCGGTACGGGTGGCCCGCACCAGCAGATGACCGTTTTTGTTGATGGTAGCGCCGGTGACACTGTCCCCCGGCTTTTTGGCCACCGGCAGTGATTCGCCGGTCACCATTGATTCGTCGGCGCTGGAGTTTCCTTCCACCACCTCGCCATCCACCGGTATCACTTCGCCGGGGCGTACCGACACCAGATCGCCGACTCTGACCAGCGAGGCAGGAATCTCCTGCTCACCGGCGTCAGTGACCAGCCGTGCCTGGTCTGCCTGAAGTCGCGCCAGTTTCTTCAGAGCTTCGCCAGCCTTGCCCCGCGCCCGTGCTTCCAAATATTTGCCCAGCCGGATAAAAGTGATCAGCCAGGCCGAGGTTTCAAAAAACACATCATGGCTGTCCCCCAGCAGACCGAAGAAGGCCAGCAGGGAATAACCCCAGGCGGCGCTGGTGCCCAGAGCCACCAGCACGTCCATATTACTGCTGCCGCTTTTGAGGGCTGACCAGGCGCCGCGGTAGAAGGCCAGACCGGCGCTGAACTGGATGATGGTGGCCAGAATCAGGTTCAGCCAGCCAATTTCCCGCTGGTGATGCATGGTCATGGTGGCCATGATCGGCAGTGAGAGCAGCAGGGCGAAGATGAACCAGTTCCGCTGCTTTTTCAGTTCACCCAGCTCGGCTTCCTCTGCCTGTTCCTGTTGCACCGGTGTATAACCGGCTTCCAGCACCAGTTGGAAAATCGCCGGTTCTGTGAGCTGTGTCGGATCAAAGCGCACAAAGCCGGTGGAAGCTGCCAGATTGACCACTGCGGTACTGATGGCCGGGTGGGCCAGCAGCGCTTTTTCCAGACGAGCGACGCAGGAGGCGCAGTGCAGGCCGCTGACACCGAAGGTCAGTTCGCCGCCGGGAGGGGGAGATGGTGCATTCATGGCGCCTCCGGTGGCATCTGGTCAAAATCGCCGGATAGCCAGTGTTCCCAGGCGATCTTGATGGCTGCGGTGAGCGGCAGGGCCAGCATAACTCCCCAGAATCCCATCAGTTCGCCGAAAGCCATGACCACGATAATGGAAAGCAACGGATTTAAGTCCATGGATTTCTTGAAGACCAGTGGTTTGACCAGATAGCCTTCAAGGAAGTAGATGACGGAGAACACCAGAAGCACTTTAAACAGGATCGCGCTGGTGCCGAATTTGAGCCAGGCCAATAACAGGGCTGGCAGCATGGCCAGAATCACGCCTATGAAAGGAAGTACCGATGCGGCGCCGGCAAAGAGCGCGCAGAGGATCGGGTTGGGGATTTCCAGCAGGTACAGCGCCGGAATGAGCGCCAGCGCCACCATGATGGAGACCAGCACCTGGCCCCGCACATAGCCGCCGATGCTGTCGTTCACCTCATGGCTGATGGTCATGACCAATGCACGATACTGCGGGGGGAGCCAGGATTTCAGGGTATCGATGATCGGCCATTTGTAATAGAGCATGAAAAAAACCAGGATCGGCGACAGGATGATGTTGAAGACGTTAAAGACCACGCCGCCGATAAAATTGTAGAACCAGGAACTGACGGTATTCAGCATTGAATCCAGATTGCTGGTCAGTTTGTCGGTCAGCCAGCGGATCTCTTCCGTGCCGTAATGGGTCGGCAGACGGGATTGCCAGTCAGCCAGCAGCAGTTTAAGTTTTTGCAGATACTGGGGCAGGCTTTGCAGCAGGTTGCTCCAGTTAATGGTAAGCATCGGCAGCAGGAACATCAGGCAGAAGATAGTGATGACCGCCATCACCAGATAAATCAGTGTAATTGCGTGTACTCTCCTGAAACGCTTGCTTTCCATCAACACTATCAGGGGTTCCATCAGGTAGGCGATGACAAAGGAGAGCAGGAAACAGGAGATGGTGTGCTGCAGGCCGTATCCGGCCAGAATGAGCACAGCCCCCAGCACAATGGCGGCAATCAGGCGTAGATGACCGCTGGAACGCTGGCTGGAGAATGTCTCAAGGGGGGCCATGGCAGCTCCGCTTAGTTGACGGCGCTTAAGCTGGTGGACAGGGAAAAGAGGTTGTTTTCCTCCAGCCAGGTCATGACCCGGTTGCTGACAAAGGAGTCACGCAGTTCAGACAGTCGGTCCTCCTGTTCCGGGAAAAATGACAGAATATCTGCAGGGTTTGCGTAGGGAGGCCTGCCGGACAGCGCCTGTTCCAGAAGGCTGCGCAGTTCCTGGTCTTCCTGCCCGCTTAGGAAACCGGTCAGTATCTGACGCTCGGTGGCGCGGTCCAGGGGCGGGATTGCCAGAAAGCGCTCCTGCTGATTCTCGATCTGATCCCAGACGCTGTCGTCCAGGTCCGAGCCGATAAAAAATATCTCGCCGGTCATGCGGTCCAGAAAATAGACCCGGTCCTGTTCCATATTGGCAAAGGCCTTCACCAGTTGATCCCAGGCCACGGTAACGCTGTGTAACATCTGCTGCTCCTTTTTCTTTGGTTGACAGACAGGCCGCAGGGCTGCAAAATCCTGCGGCCATGCGAGCCCTGTTTCTAGCTGATGCCCATCTTCATCATCCCGATGATGCCAATTACCGACTGCTGCTCCGTTTTCTTGAAGAACAACGGGATAAGGTTGATCTCATCTGTATCCTTGGCGACCTTTTTGACTTCCGTATCGGTCTGCCTGCCCTGGATTTTCCGGAGCAGGAACCGCTGCTTGCAGCGCTTGCCGCTCTGTCCGGCAGCGGTATCAGGCTGATCTACCTGGAAGGAAATCACGATTTTCACCTGGGAACCGCTTTTGCTGCACAGATTGGCGCCGAACTGCATAGCGGCCCTGTTGTTATGGAGCTTGACGGCAGACGGGTCTATCTCTGTCACGGAGATCTGGTCAATCCAGCTGACTGGCGCTACCGTCTGCTGCATCTGGCGTTGCGCAACCGGCTTACCCCACTGATCGGCGGGCTTGCACCCGGCGCTCTTGTGCGGGGGATCAGGAAGCGTTTGCAGAAAGCCAGCCGCAAACGGTATTGTCACGACAAGGCACGCTGGGATTATGCTGCGATCATCCGTTCCTTTGCTACTGATGTCCGCGAACAGGGTTGTGACGCCCTGGTACTGGGGCATTTTCACTATCCTCTGTTTGAAAAGAACGGCGATTTTACGCTGCTTTCCCTCGGTGACTGGATTGACCATTTTTCTTACGGACTATATGAGAACGGTGAGTTTTCTCTGTCTTCTTTTTCCGCAGTTCCCTGATTTTCTGTTCCGGAGCCACAGCCGCCAGTGCCGGAGCCTGTGCCAGTTGATCCTTGAAGAAGGTTGTCAGGGCATGTTCTCCCACGTTTGATGCCTTTATTTTCCATCTGCCGTCATTGATTACCAGCGCCAGCAAGGCAACCTGCGGCTTCTCCGCCGGAGCGTACGCGGTAAACCAGCTGTAATGGCCCGCAGGATCATCACCGGTTATGCTGCCGGTTTTGGCGGCAACCTGCATGACACTCAACAGTCTCCGACCGTCATGGGTGCGGAACGCCTTGCGGGAGGTGCCGCTGGTAACGGTATCAAGCAACATCCGGCGCAAGCCGTCGGCAACGTCAGGCTGGACAACCATGGCCAGTGGCCTGGGCGGGTCAGAGAGGGTTTCCTTGCCGTCCCGCACCGTGCTGTCAACCAGGCGGGGGGTCATCATCACGCCGTTATTGGCGATGGCAGCGGTAATGGCTGCCGCATGCAGCGGAGAGACTTTGAGGCCGTGGTCCAGCCCCGATCCCATCAGACGCAGGCCACGCACGCTTTCCGGAACTTCCGCCCGGCTCGGCGGAAGCGGAATCCCCTCCAGTAAGGGGCGGTTGAAGCCGAAGTTTGAACACGTTGCGGCAAGGGCATCCTTGCCCAGCAGGTCGCTGGCCAGCTTGCCGTACACCGGATTAACCGATTTGGCCATGGCTTCGGCCATATCCATACTCAGGCCGCCGCGTTTTGGGTGCGGATCCCAGTTGCCGGGGCTTTCCGAAACAGCCCTGCCGCGATAGCTCATCTGGCTGGATGGGGTGATTTTTGCCTGTTCCAGCGCTGCTGCTGCAGTTACCATCTTGAACAGCGAAGCCATGGGAAAAAGCCGGTAAGCGGCCTCAAGATTCCAGGATGGATCCTGCGATGATGCGGTCAACGAGATGATCCGGCCGGTTGCCGGTTCAAGAGCGATGAACAGAGCGTAAGGGGGTCGGGCTTTGTCAAAATACTGCTGCATGTTTTGCTGGAGATGCGGGTCGATGCTGTAACGTAGCAGCGTTCCGTCTGAAGTGGCGGCAGACAGATTGCCTGCAACTTCTTGTGCTTCAGGAAGAAGTGAGCATGCCACGGGAAACAGTGCGTTACCTTTTGGCAAGGTGCTGACGGGGAGCGGCTTGGGGTGGAAAGCGACGGCATCGGAACCTTTGCGGATAAGCAGCACCGTCAGCGGTATCAGTAAACACGTCAGAAGAACAATTACGCCCAGGAGTTTCAGGCGTTTAGAGCCAGATGAACTGGTGTTGTACCGTGACCTGCCCTTAAGATCCTTCATGCGGCTCCTCTACATCGATAATTGGCTGCATACTATAGGCTATCCAGAGTGATTGTGTCAATCAGCATCCGGCCAGAAGCGCCGTTTCAACTCATCCAGCAGCTGTGTGAGGGATTTTCGGTCAAGGGCTGAAACAGCGATGGCATCGTACCGTTTCCGGGCCTGGGCAACCCGCAGAAAGGTGATGGTGTCCTTCTTCTTCAGTTCGCTTAACTGATCGGTCTTATTGAAAACCACGAGCTCCGGTTTGTCGGCCAAATCCAATTCTGACAGTATGGCACGTACCTGGGCAATCTGGGCCTCGAAGCGGGGATTAGAGGAATCCACCAGGTGCAGCAGCAGGTCGGCGTCCCGCAACTCCTCCAGGGTGGCCTTGAAGGCGCCCATCAGGGAAGCTGGCAGGGAGCGGATGAAGCCGACGGTGTCGGTGATGATCACCTCCCGGTCACGGGGCAGACGCAGGCGGCGGCTGGAGGTGTCCAGGGTGGCGAACAGCAGGTTTTCAGTGAAGACTTCGCTTTTGGTCAGGGCGTTCAGCAGGGTGGATTTCCCGGCATTGGTATAGCCCACGATGGAGATGATCGGTAGGTCGGACTTGATCCGGCGGCTGCGGCGCTGCTCCCGTCCGCGGGAGAGGTTTTCCAGATCTCGCTCCAGGGCTGTGATGCGGTCCCTGATCCGGCGGCGATCTGTTTCCAGCTTGGTTTCCCCCGGACCCCGTCCGCCGATGCCCCCCATCAGCCGGGACATCTGCACCCCACGCCCGCTGAGGCGTGGCAGCAGATATTTAAGCTGGGCCAGTTCCACCTGCACCTTGCCGTCAAGGCTGGTGGCCCGCCGGGCGAAGATATCCAGGATCAGCTGGCTGCGGTCGATGACCTTCAACTCGGTCATGGAAGAAATCGCGCGCACCTGGGCCGGTGTCAGTTCCTGGTCGAAGATCAGCAGCGTCGCTCCCCGCTGCAGTGCCCGGATGACTACTTCCTGCAGTTTTCCTTCTCCCATCAGGGTGCGTGGGTTCAGTTTGCGCGGCAACTGGATGAAGCGATCCAGCACCAGCACTCCGGCGGTGCGTGCCAGCTCTGCCAGTTCATCCAGCGAATCCTCCGCCTCACGGCGTTCACCGGCGGCCATGACCGAAATCAGGATGGTCCGTTCCTGGCCGGATGCGGCGTGTGCTGCGGTATCCACAGCCCGTTCCAGTTCACGTTCAAGGGCAACGATCCCGTCGCTGCCGTAACCAATGAGCCGTTCAAACGGCTGTGGCGGGCAGATGGTGATGCCGGAGGAACTGTTGGCAAGGTGGGCCAGGTGGATGGTCAGGTTGCTGCTGCCAGATTGAGCGGAAAGTGCGGCCACCAGATCCAGGCGCAGCAGCTTCAGGTCGGTCAGGTCATCTTCGGAAAGCGGTTCACCTTTCAGGTGGGTATGGATCAGGCGCAGGCCGCGCAGGCGCTTGCGGCCCAGGGGATAGTCTTTCAGTTCGGGGATCAGCAGCCCTTTTTCGTCGCCGATAATCACCTGTACCACACTGCCCTGGCGATTGATCAATAGCCCGATCTGGCGGCGTAGTTCCGATGAAAGCTCTATCAGGCGCTGCGCCAGATCAGAAGAACAGCATTCCTCCCCCGAAACGCGGCGACGGTAGAGCCGCTCCAGCGGTTGAAGCTGGCTTTGCCGCAGTCCTGCAAGGTTACCCTGGATTGTTTGAATGACTGGCTCCTGACCTGTTATTCCAACTCCATATCAAGGCGCTATCTTCGTTGGCTTCGTCGTCGGCTCCTCGACATACTACAAGTACGCCTGCGTCGCCTTCTCCTTGCCGCCTTGATATCATCCTTGATCTGAAATTGGAATTAGTGATGAAGTGCGTAATTACAGCGATCTTTTAACGCATTTTTCAGGAGAATGCCAGACTATCGTCAGCAGGGCCACAGCGCTTCCTTCAGCCCTGAGGCCCGCTCGATGCGCCGTGCAGCGGCAGCGATGAACAGGCTGCTGTCGCCGATGATTTCCACGCTTTCCCTGGCCCGCGTGAGCCCGGTGTAGAGCAGCTCCCGGGTCAACAGTTCCGAATCATGGCCGGGCAGCAGCATCAGCACTTTAGTGAATTCAGAACCCTGGCTTTTGTGAATGGTCATGGCGAAAGCTGTTTCGTGGGCCGGGAGTCGGAGCGGTGAGACCGTTCTGATGCCGCCTGCCCCATTGGGGAAGCAGACTTTAAGCGCGCCGCCCACCAGCGGGTCGGGCAGGGTAAGGCCGATGTCGCCGTTGAACAGTCTGAGGCTGTAGTCGTTGGCCGTGACAAGCACCGGCCGACCGGCATACCAGCGACCAAGCGGACGAATCAGCTGCTTTTCCGCAAGCAGTTCCTCAATGAGCAGGTTGACCGCTTCGACACCCAGCGGCCCCTGGCGCAGGGCGCACAATACTCGGAAGCTGTTAAAGATCGACAGCGCCTCTTGGGCGGAGGTTGTTGCAAGGTAGGGGGCATAGCCCCGGATGATTGTGCCGGAAAGCTGTTTTTTGAACGATTCCGTCCGGGAAAGTTCCTGCCAGACGCTATCATCGGTCTTAGCGCTGGTAAGCAGGGTAAGGGCTGCGGCGCCGTCCCCCAGGTTGATGGCAGATGCAGCCGCGCCGATGGCGCTACTCCCCTGAAAACGATAATTTCTGGTCAGTATGACGATACTGTCCTGCAATGGTGCAGCGGCTTCGCTGCTTGCTCTGTCCCGCAGGTCGGAATCACCACAAAGGTCGCCAAGCACTGCTCCAGCTTCCACCGAGGCCAACTGGTCACGGTCGCCCAACAGCAGTAGCCGTGCATCAGGCTTGAGCGCTGCTGTCAGTTTGGCCATCAGCGGCAGTGAAACCATGGATGCTTCATCAATAATGACCAGATCAAAGGGGAGTGGATTGTCTGCCGAGAAGCGGAAACGCGGCGATCCGGCAACAGGACCCAGCAGACGGTGCAAGGTGGTGGCCTGTTCCGGAATCCGCTGCCGTATCTGATCGTTACAGGACAGTGATTCCTTTGCTAGGGCGATCGATTCCTGTAAACGTGCGGCAGCTTTCCCGGTGGGGGCGGCAAGAGCGATGCGCAGCGGTCGGTCGATGGCCTGTTCCAGCAGCAGTGCAAGTATTTTAACAATGGTGAAGGTCTTGCCGGTGCCCGGCCCGCCGGAAATGATGCAGAAGCGCTTTGTCACTGCTGTCAGGGCTGCTGTTCGCTGCCAGTCGGTTTCTTCCGGCGTGTACATGGGAAACAACCTGTCCAGCCCTTCGGCCAGCAATTCGTTGTTAACCGGAAGCGGCGGCGCCTGTGCCATGGCCAGGATCTGTTCAGTCAGTGTCTGTTCGTACTTCCAGTAACGATACAGATACAGTCTGCCGCGTTGATCCAGAACAAGCGGCGCAAACGTGCCGGGAGCGCTGATGCAGGTAGTGCGTCGCAATGAATCGAGCAGTTCGTTGAGAGGTGGCATGCGCAAGGGGGCGTTGTCCACCCGAATGGTGCGGTCAGCTATATCTGACAGATTAAGACAGACATTTCCCGACCCCACCGCATTGCTTGCCAGCGCGGCAGCCAGATGCAGATGGGGGGAGGCTGCGTCAGAAATGCTGGCGATAAAATCGGCGAAGTGCCGGTCAAGCGGTGTAAGTTCGAAAACGGCGGTCACCGGTTATCCTCCCGCCTGAATCAGGCATGCTGTCAGGGCGTTGATTAGTTCAGCCGTTGGCCTGTCCCTGAATATGCCGCAACTTTCGCCGGTTTGCGGGGTAATCCCCCGCACAAACAGATAGAGCACGCCGCCAAAGTGCTGCTCATACTCATACTGTTTGATGCGCAGAGAAAGATAGCGGTGAAGGGCCACGCTGTAGAGCAGGTATTGCAGCGGGTACAGGTTGCGCTCCATCTCCCTGTTCAATGCCTGCTGGTGGTAATCCTCAAGCCGGAAGCCCAGGTGATTGGACTTCCAGTCAATGATGTAGTAGCGCCCCCCCTGGCGGAATACCATGTCCACAAACCCGCGCAGCATCCCCCGTACCGGCCTGAACTGCAGAGCATCGGCCACGGTTGTCAAATCCGGCATGGCCGTTTTGCCGTGCTGTTTGAGGCAGTCCGCCAGCAAGCCGGAGGTGACGAATTTCAAGGGAAAAAAGAATTCAAGTTCCGGCTGCCAGCTTCCCTGCTCAAGACCTGCCAGCGTAAACAGTCCTTCCGGCGAAGAGAGCGGCGTGTTGACGACATTGGACAGCATGGCTATGACCGGCTGCTGCCATTCCCGGTCATAGCCATGCTTTTCAAGACTTTTTTCAACCAGGGTGGAAATGGCTTCCGGGCGGAAAGTTGCAAAATCCAGCTTTTCGAACAGCTCATGCATGAAGATTCCGGCCTGTGCACCCCGGGGAAAGGTGAAAATACTCTTTCCCGCAGGAGTTTCAGTTGGTGGCGGAACACGGGCAATGACATCAAGCTGTGGCTCGTCCCGGTCCGGCAGTTCATGCTGATGGCTGTCGCGGGCTGCAAAGGCGGTGAAGCTGGTTACCCGCCAGTCATGTTTGATGGTTGTGCGCATGGTGCGCGGTGCCGCTATCTGACAGTGTTGTGCTGCGGAAAGCGGGAGTGGCTGCGCCGATTCGTCCGCTATGCTGCTTACTGCCAGGGCATCCGGACAGGCTGTTGCCAGTTCCTGTAGCCGCTGTTCCATGGTCACTTCGTCGTCTGCGTCATGTAGCAGATAGGCAAGGGGAGGCTGTCCGCAGTTTTTGCCGCCACTGCCGACCTGGGCCGCAACCAGATAACAGCGCCGCCTGGCGCGGGTAAGCGCCACGTAGAGCAGGCGCAGGTTTTCAGCAAGGCTTTCCTCTGCTGCCAGTTGTCTGTGTTCTGTATAGCTGGCGGAACCGAAATCCTTCACCATTTGAAAGTGCTCATGGAAGGTGATCACCCTGCCGCAATCAGGAGTACTGCTCCAGGTAAAAGGACAGAATACGACAGGATACTCCAGCCCTTTACTCAGATGGATGGTGACAATTCTGACCGTTTTGTCATCGGTTTCCAGGCGGATCTGGTACGCCTCGCCAGGCTCCCTGGTCATGGTTCGCTCGCTGAACCAGGTGACCATCGCCTCCGGTCCCAGCTGCTGCTGGCAGGCAGTCTCGTGCAGCAGTTCAAAGCAGTGCAGCAGATTGGTCAGACGACGTTCTCCGTCTGCATGGCCGAGCAGCCGTCCCCGCACTCCTTCTTCGGCCATCAGCATACGGCTCATCACCATGAACCCCTTGTCAAGCCAGGTCTGGTGGTAGGCGCTGAAGCGGGACAGGTGGTGTTCCCAGGCCTGCTCGTTCTCGATCAGCTGAGCTATGTCATTGCCGGTCGCTCCCAGCAGATCGGTGGCCAGTGCCGCCCGGACCTTCGTTTCACTGGACGGGTCAGACAGCGCCAGCAGCAGCGTACAGACCTCCTGCGCCTCGTGCGTGGCAAACACGCTTAAGTCACTGCGCATGACACTGGGTATGGACAACGTCCGCAAGGTTTCCTGCATCAAACGCGCCTGACGGTTGGTGCGGACGATGACCGCGATATCGCCGGGAAGCACCGTTTGCCCTTCAGGTGTGCCATCCAGCAGCAGACGGGCGATTTCCACCGCCGTTGCCAGGGTGGCTTTGCTGCTGGCCTGCTCAATGGTCAATGGTTTGCCGTTTTCCGCAGGGGGCAGATGCCAGATCTGGAGCGGCGCATGGCCTTCCGGTCCGGCAGTGCTGGTCTGTTCGTCAACGACGCCTGCTGTGGCCGGATAAAAGGTGATGGCATCATAGACAAAGGGCTGTGGACTGGCGCCGAATATGCTGTTGAGGCCCCGCAGCAGGGCAGGAGTCGAGCGCCAGTTGACGGTCAGGGTGAAGCGCTTGTCAGGAGCGGTTTCACTGGCAGCTTGAAGGTAGGAAAAAATATCAGCACCCCGGAAGCTGTAGATCGCCTGTTTCGGGTCGCCTATCAGAAGCAGTGGCAAACCTGATCCAGCGTAAATATGTCTGAATATGTCGTATTGCAGGGGATCGGTATCCTGGAATTCATCGATCAGGGCCGCCGGATAGGTCTGGCGCAGGGCAGCGCTCAGCGCGCCTCCGTTTTCACCGGTCAGGGCTGCATGGAGATTGGTCAGCAGATCGTCAAAGAAGCGGATGTTGCGCTGCTGTTTGCGTAGAGGCAGTTCGCTCTGGCAAAAGGTGATCAGTTCGCCATGCAGCGCCAGCAGCCGCTGTTGCACAGCTTGCAGCAGTTCGTCGCACAGATTGAAGAATGGATGCTGCGGTGGCGGCTGTTTTTTCAGCTGCTGCTGTGCCATGAACCCGGCGCTGAACTTTTCAAAACCGGCAAACAGTCTGAAAGGACTGTCGTCGGCCGTAAATTCAGCCATTCCCTCAAACAGCTCTGGCAGCAGGTCGCTGCGGTAATTCTTCTCGGAACGGCTCAGTCCCTTGTCAGTTTCAAGCAGTTCCCGGATGCTGGTGTGCGAACTGCGCCACTCCTGTTGTACTCGGACGAAGAGTGTCCGACAGCTTTCCTCAATATCCGCGACCTGTTTGGGGCTGTACTGCGGCATGATGCGTACCGTTGCAGCGCCCAGTATGCCGCTGACAAAGGTCATGAAGTAATCGGCATCGAAGCCGCTGCGCAGGGCAAGTTCCAGCAGTGGCGCTGAGCGGCTGAAAAAGCGCATCCGCCAGAAGTCATCCACAGTTTCCCGCACCAGCTTTTTTTGATCGGTAACCAGTTCCGTGTCGTAGAGCGAACCGCTTTCAAAGGCGTGGTCCTGCAGGACGCGTAGACAGAAACCGTGGATGGTGAAGATCGATGCGGTATCAAACAGAAGCAGCGCTCGTACCAGGGTTTCCCGCGCCTGTCCGGGGGAGGTCAGTCCGGCGCAGAAGCGCTTCAGAAATGGATCGTCCGTTTCAGCGCTCTCCAATACCTTGATCGCCTCCCGGATGCGGCGCTGCACGCGGCCCCGCAGCTCTTTTGTGGCGGCTTCGGTGTAGGTCACCACCAGAATCTGCTGTGGAGAAAGCTGGCGTTCAATCAGCAGGCGCAGGTAGAGACAGACAATGGCGTAGGTTTTTCCGGTTCCGGCGCTGGCTTCGATCAGGTTGGTACCGGACAGTTCAAGGGCAAGGTGGTCCAGTTCGGTCATGGCTGCTCCTGACCCAGGCAGTGCAGCAGCGGCCCCAGAACCATATCCGCGGTCTGCTGAAATTCTTTATCAAACGGTTCCTGCTCACCAAAACAACGCCGGAAATGGGGATCGCTCCCCTCTCCGTCAGAGATGAATCCTTCATTCCAGGCCTTGCGGGCTTTTTCTAGCTCCCGTTTTTTTGCATAGGCAAGGGAGGATTCGGGAAAAAAGCGTAACGGGGTTGTTGTGCCTTTGCGGTACAGTTCCAGCAGTGATTGGAGTATCTCCTGCGCATTGCTGACCCGCTGAAACAGGTGCTTACCGTCGGTCTGGATCAGCAGCGTGTGCCAGGGGTAGCCGGGGATAGACGTTGCATTCAGTACGAGATGTTCGATCCAGGCACCCAGCAGATCCTTTGCCTTGAGGCGGGCACAACGGTAACGCAGCATCTGTGACGGCCAGATACGATCAAGCGTGCCAGCAAGCTGGACTCCGGCGATATTCAGCGTGATCTCCAGCGGCGGTAAGAGGGTGCTGCCTGCTGTCTGCTGTCGGAGCTCTTCCGCAAACGCCCGCACTGTTTTCACCGTTTCGTTGAAGAGCAGTTCACCATGCCGGGCCGGAGGCAGCAGGCCGCGGGCGCGAATTTCCGGAAACAGCCCGAAGGGATCGTTGCCGTCAAGCACTAACTTGAGCAGTGCTGATTTCAATCCGTAGGCGGTCAGGCTGTCCAGGGCAAATGGTTCCCGTTCTTCCAGGGGGGGCGTGCCTTGTTGCAGGCGGATCCCCAGGCGCTTTTCCAGAAAAAAGCGGGACGGATTACCAAAGAAGCGGATCAGCTCAGTCAGACTCACCTGCGACATCAGGCCGTCCGCCAGGGGCTCAACCATAAATCCCCGGGCTTTGCCATTGTTGTCAGCCTGTTCCAGCAGCGCTGCGCAGTTCTCAGTGGAATAGCTGAACAGGCCTGAACCAGGGTTGAAATAGTCCCTGCTGAAGGCCTGGAGCCGATGACGGGTGAGCAGACGCTCTTCCATCGGTTGACCGCTGCCGGTGGTGTAACCGCGTTCAATGGCGTCAAGCAGTTCGCTGGTCAGGACAGAAGGGGGGATTTCGCTGTTGTCCCGGATGCTTTGGCCGATGTAGGAGATATAGAGGCAGTCGCGAGCGGAGAGGAGCGCTTCCAGAAACAGGTAGCGATCCTCATCGCGCAAGGAGCGGTCGCCGGGCCGGGGATGCCGGGTAATCAGGTCAAAGCCGGGAGGACGGCTCTGGCGGGGAAAAGCGCCGTCGTTCATGCCCACCAGGGCGATCACTTTGAAGGGGATGCTGCGCATCGGCAGCATGGCGCAGAAGGTGACGCCGCCGGTCATGAATCCCAGTCCTTTTTCTTCCTGTTGCAGGCGTGCTTGCAACCAGGTGCGGATGACGGCCAGTTCCACGTCGCCGCTATACCCCGACTGTTCAGCCAGTTCGCCTATGTTTTCCACAATAGCGGAGACAGTCGTCAGCTCAAAGGCGGTGTTGTCATCACTGCTGATGAAGTCGTTCAGCAGCGCCCGCAACTGCCGACGCCACTGCTGAAGAGGACGGGGGGCGACCAGAGCGGCTGCTGCGGTTTTTACGCTCACCACAAATGTAACCAGGCTGCCCAGGGGGCGGACCGTTGAACCTTCCATGCTGTCAAAGGGCAGGATGTCGTTGAAAAGCTGCCCTTCGTCCGGCATGGCGTAGCCCAGCAACAGCCGGTCAAGGGCCGCCATCCAGGAGTTGTCCCGGTAGTTGGCCAGTCCGCGGCCAATCCGGTCCTGTTCATCCATGCCCCAGCGCACCATGGTCTCTTCAAGCCAGCCGCGAATCAGCGGAATATCGCGGTCAGTCAGTTCAAAACGGGCCATGACCGGAGGGGCGGCAAGCAGGTCCAGCAACTGGACGACGGTCAGGCGGCTGCCCGGCAGCTCCAGTAGTTTCATGAACGCTGCGGCGACCTGTCCTTCGCTGGTGAGGCGGCGATCGGCAATGGAGTAGGGGATAGTCCGGGATGGATCGCGGCTCCCTTCGAACACGGCGGATATATAGGGAGTGTAGGTCTCGATATCAGGGGTCATCACCAGGATGTCCCGGCATTCTATGCCGCTGCCGCTATCCAGCAAAGCCAGCAGGTTGTCGTGCAGCACTTCGATTTCCCGCATCGGGCTGTGGCAGGAATGGATCTGGATTGAGCGGTCGGCAGGATCGATCAGCCGTTGTGCGGTGTTGTCATCAGTGGTCAGCAGATTGAGGATGTCCGACTGCAGGCTGCGCAGCAGGGTGTCGTGGCCCGGATCGACATACAGATCTTCCTCTACCGAGGCCAGTTCGCCCAGGGCAATGGCCAGATCTGAAAAATCGCGGCCCAGCTTGCCCAGGGAGGCCAGCAGCGGGTTGCCTTCACTGCTGGCGGCGCGCTCCAACGCTGGAAGCAGCATCTGCCTTTTTCTGGGGATGATGTCAGCCCAGTACTCCCTGCTGGGGCTGAGCAGAAACAGATTGATCTCCGTAAAGCGGGAGATGGCCCCCAGTATTTCCAGGTGATAAGCGGGCAGATAGGAGACGCCAAACACTGCCATACGTGCCGGAAGAGTGCCGGGAGCGAGGGGGACGCCGCTTGACAGGCGCTGAGAGAACAGCTCCTTGAGACGCCCGCGGTGCCTGCCGTTGCTGTCAGCCACCAGCCTGCGCCAGAGCTGGGCCTGCCACTGCTGTTCAGCGTCCGCTGCACTGCCGGACTCCCAGGCCAGCAGCATTTCCGGCCGAAAAAGGGTGTACTGGTCAAAGGTGTCGGCGATCTGTCCGGCAAGCTGAAAGCGTTTCAGGCCATCCCGATCCTGGGCAAGGTAGTGCTGTAGCGGCGCGGCTGTTTCAGTTGTAAGGAAATCAGGCAACAGCTCCAGCACTCTCCAGGTCATTACTTCACGGGAGAAGGTCGCGCTGTTCTCCGACTCCGCCAGCACCCGGCTAAAAAGCTGCGTAATAACGGCATTGGGAAAGGGATAAAGGCAGTTGGCCCAGACACCGAAACGACTGGCAAGCTCCATGGTCAGCCAGCGCTGCATCCCCTTGCTCTGCATGACGATGATTTCCGGCGTCAGGGGATCGCCTTCGCCGGTCAGGACAACAGAAGCCAAGGAACTGACAAGCTCTTCCATCCGGTTGCTGGTGTAAATGGTGAGGGGCATGGTTAATCGATCCTGGGGAGGAATAAATCAACAAGGGGCATAATGCCCTGCGCACCATGCCCCCTGTTTCAGCTATCTTATCAGTATCATGCTGTAATTTCCCGGTTTGGCCTTACTACCATTTTTGGCGCGCCTGGCTTGGTTTTCAGTTTGGGTACAGGCGGCGGGAATTTTTCCAAGGCCAGTTTGAGTACCTCATCGATCTCCTTGACCGGTACGATGCGGATTTTTTTCTGCATCTCCTTGGGGATATCCTCAAGGTCCTTTTTATTCTGCTCAGGAATGATGACCGTTTTCATACCGGCCCGCACTGCAGCCAGAATCTTCTCCTTCAGGCCGCCAATGGGCAGTACCTTGCCCCGCAGTGAAATCTCGCCGGTCATGGCCACATCCTTTTTCACCGGAATGCGGGTCAGTACCGAGATCAGGGCTGTGGCCATGGCGCACCCGGCTGATGGACCATCTTTGGGGACTGCTCCAGCCGGAACATGGACGTGGATTTCATTTTCCTGGAACCATTCTGCAGGGATATGGTACTCGTCGCCATGGGTGCGGATATAGGCTAGGGCGGCCTGTACCGACTCCTTCATCACATCGCCTAACTGTCCGGTGAGCGCCATGCCCCCTTTGCCGGGCATGGTGGTGGCCTCGATATGGAGTACTTCACCCCCCACCGGAGTCCAGGCCAGGCCGTTGACCACGCCGATTTCGTTCTTGTCCATTTCGTCGTCGCGCAGGTATTTGGCCGCGCCCAAGTGGGTTTGTACGGCGGCCGGGGTAATCTTCATCTGCCGCTTGTACCCTTCGGCTATCTTGCGGGCCACCTTGCGGCAGACATTGCCTATCTCCCGCTCCAGGTTGCGCAGACCGGCTTCGCGGGTATATTTGGCGATAATCTCCTGCAGCGCCTCGTCGGTAAAGACGATGTGCCTGTTCTTCAGCCCGTTTTCCTTCAGCTGGCGTGGCACCAGAAAGCGTTTGGTAATTTCCAGCTTTTCCTCCTCGGTGTAGCCGGGGATGTTGATCACTTCCATCCGGTCGTACAGGGCCGAGGGGATCGGGTCGCTGTGGTTGGCGGTGGCCAGGAAGAGCACGTTGGACAAGTCAAAGGGCTGGTTGATGTAATGGTCGGAAAAATTGTTGTTCTGTTGTGGGTCCAGCACTTCCAGCAGCGCGGCAGACGGATCGCCCTTGTAGTCATAGCCCATCTTGTCCAGCTCATCGAGCATGAACACCGGGTTTTTACTGCCCGCCTGCTTCATACCCTGGATCAGGCGGCCCGGCATAGCCCCCAGATAGGTGCGGCGATGGCCGCGGATTTCCGCCTCGTCACGGACGCCGCCCAAGGATATCCGTACAAATTTGCGATTAAGCGCCCGTGCCACCGAGCGGCCCAGGGAGGTCTTGCCAACGCCGGGAGGACCCACAAAGCAGAGAATCGGTCCTTTCATTTTCCTGTTCAGTTTGCGAACTGCCAGAAACTCCAGGATGCGGTCCTTGATCTTGTCCAGATAGCAGTGGTCTTCATCCAGAATTTTTTTGGCGCGGGCGATGTCGTGGGAATCGCGGGTGGTTGTGCTCCAGGGCAACTCGATTAGCCAGTCCAGATAGGTACGGATCACGCCGGCTTCGCCGGAATCGCCATGCATCCGTTCCAGGCGGCCTAGTTGCTTCAAGGCCTCCTTCTGCACGGTTTCTGGCATTTTTACGGCTTCAATGGATTTGCGCAATTCTTCCAGTTCTTCCTTGCCGTCATTATCACCCAGTTCGTGCTGGATCGCCTTCATCTGCTCCCGCAGATAGTATTCCTTCTGATTCTTGCCCATCTCCTCTCGGGCCGCATTCTGGATCTTGGCCTGCACCGACAGCATCTCGTGTTCTTTGGCCAGGAATTCGTTGACCTTGGTCAGCCGTTGAACCGGATCAATAATCTCAAGTAGTTGCTGTGCTTCAACCAGCTTGAGGCCGATATTGCTGGAGATCAGGTCAGCCATGCTGCCGGGGTCGGTGATGTTTTCGAGAATCACCATCACTTCCGGGGAGATCTGCTTGCCCAGTTCCGCAATTTTGGCCAGTTGCTCCCGCACTGTGCGGACCAATGCCTCTGTTTCAAGGTTTTCCGGTGCCGTACTTTCAATCATCCGTTCAATCCGTACGGTATGGAACGGCTTTTCCTCGATGTATTCCGTAATTCTGGCCTTTACCAGTCCCTGCACCAGGATTTTGACCCGTCCGTCCGGCAGCTTCAGCATGCGCATGATCATACCCACGGTGCCGACACGGTAGATTTGATCAGGCCTGGGTTCCTCATCGCCGATATCGTGCTGGGTGGCCAGCATGATCATCCGGTCACCGGCCAACGCCTGATCAACGGCTTTGATAGACGCTTCGCGGCCTACAAAAAGCGGAATAATCATGAAGGGATATACCACCACGTCCCGAATCGGCAACAGCGGCAATTCTTCGGGGATGTGCAGTTCTTCTTCGGTGGCGACGGTACTGTCAGATAGTATGTTTTCTTTATCGGGCTTACTCACCTTGTAACTCCTTTATCGCAATACGACGTTCTCGCGCCTTTGGGCAGATGATGCGCAGCATGCCACGGCGGTACTCGGCATGCACCCGGGCAGGATCAATCATGTCAGGAAGACGGACTGTCCGCCGCATACGGCCAAAGTGCCGCTCAAGGCACAGATAGCGCAGTTGTTCTTGTGCCGGGTCGGGCAGCTTGTCCGCGCTGATGGTCATCACCATTCCCCGTTGGATAATACTGATATTTTCCGGTGCCAGACCTGGCAAATCAAACTCCAGGATAACTTCAGATTCGGTTTCGTAGACATCCATGGCAGCAGCAACGTTTCCCTCGTTTTCACCGTCAAAACGGTGATCAAGGGCGTGCAGCAGAGAACGCATCTCGTCAAGATGCCGGTTGTACTGACCTGAAATCAACGGCTTTCTGCTGCCGGAGCGTGGCATTGGCGCCTCACCTGAATATCTGTATTAATTTTTTCACCGGATGTCCGGGGTCTTAAAAAGATGTAACCATTCCCCCATTGAAAGTCAAGCCGGATACCGGAAAAGATCGTTGACAGCCGTAGTGGTTTTGGGGATAGATGGCGCCGGAGTTGCTGCAAAATAGCAATGAGACACACGAAGGAGCCTAGCGATGGAGTTGAA
This sequence comes from Geobacter sp. UBA6151, assembly GCA_002423105.1. Classification (GTDB taxonomy): domain Bacteria; phylum Desulfobacterota; class Desulfuromonadia; order Geobacterales; family Pseudopelobacteraceae; genus Trichlorobacter. The sequence goes on from DIUT01000038.1 coordinate 30,438, forward strand.
GACAAAAATCTGGATGACCGGTTCCCTTGACTGGTTTGGCTATGTGGACAATGAAGAGGTTTTTCTGGGACACCGCAACTTTCCCAATCCGCCGGAGGAAGGGGATGAATGGACCAGCGAAGCCGGAGATGTGTTCAAAATAGAAGACGGTGAAATCCGGAAGATCGGTCATACCGAGCCGCCAAAGAAGTATTGGTAAAGCTGGAAACCCGGTTGTCACTGCTGTGCGGGTACCAGATCGATAACGGTTACTTCGGGAGGGGCCAGGAAACGGATCGGTGGTCCCCAGGTGCCGGTGCCCCGGTTGACATGCAGCCTGCCGCCCCACTCCAGTAGTGTGGTTCCAGCACGCACCGGAAAGCGCATCCAGGTGATCAGGTTAAAGGGGAATATCTGGCCTTTGTGAACATGACCGGACAGTTGCAGGTCAAACCGTCCCCGGCTTTCCAGAGACAGTTCCGGTCGGTGTTTCAGCAGGAGTACAAAGCGGTTCTGTTGTGCCTGTGCCAATAACGTACGCTCAGCGTTGGGGTTGAATCCCGGGAAGTTTGCGCCTGCGGGGTCATCCAGGCCAACCACCAGCAGTCGCTCTCCCACCGGTAAAGCTTCTGAACGCAGCATTCTGAAACCGGATTTTTCCGTGAAATCCTTTGCTTGCCGGTAACCGACATAGTACTCATGATTGCCGGGCGAGGCCAGCATCCCCAAAGCAGGCGTAAGCTCCCGGAATAGCGTGGAAACACTATCAAAGTGACGAAGGTTACCATCCACCAGATCGCCGGTGGAGACGAGCAGATCCGGGTTTGCCTGACGGATGATCTCGATAACCCGCTGTACCCGCTTTTCCTGAACAATCAACCCCACATGCAGGTCGCTGATCTGCACGATGCGGATGCTTTTACTACCGACAGGGAGTTTCGCAGTTTCAATTTGCACCTGTTCGGTGCGGATTGAAAGAGCCTCAAACCAGCCCCAGATTGTGATGCCGGTGGCCATAACAAGGCAGAAGATAACAAGCAGGCGTGGTTGTAGTAGGTTAATGCGGGGGATATGGACGAAGTAGCCGACCAGTCGATGGATGTTGTGCAGCAGTTCCGTGACCAGCGACAGTGTGCAGAAAAGAAAGAGCCAGGCCATCCAGCAGTATCCTGCCAAGGCAAGGGAGCCGGCCAGCAGGTCATGGCCGTTACGTTCAAGCAGGCGGACCGCCAGCGGCGCACAGACCATGATGGAACACCAGGCGACCGCAAGGGCTGCCCAGATGCCGGACAAGGGGTAGACCATCCACAGCCGCCAGAGGAGGAAGGTGTGCGCACCGCCATAAACCAGGAAAAATGAAAGAAAGAATAGAGTCATGTACTGTGTCTAGCTGAACGAAGTTGGCAAGCTATTAACGATATTGGATACCATTCCTGACTGGGCAATTCAATACATGGATGCATCCGGCCTGATTTCACCATCCGATTCCTCCTTGATTACACTCATGGCTGCGTGATATTGAGAACAGCATGAACTATCTGCGTACCAATATACAGACAATGGCTGGTTATGTCCCCGGTTTTCAGCCGCCGGACATCGCTTCATGGATCAAGCTGAACACCAATGAAAACCCCTATCCTCCTGCACCTGGCGTGAGGAAAGCGATTCTGGACGAACTCGGTGATGATGCCGCGCGCCTTCGTACCTACCCCAGCGCCTCAAGCATTGTGCTGCGAGAAACCGCTGCCCGGCTGTACGGTTTTGATCCCGCCTGGATCATCATGGCCAACGGCTCCGATGAGGTGCTGAACAACCTGATCAGGGCTTGCGCTTCCGAAGGAGATGAGATCGGTTACATCCATCCCTCCTATTCCTATTACGCCACCCTGGCGGAGATTCAGGGGGCCACGGTCCGTACCTTTGGCCTGACCGAAGAGTTTCGTATTGCCGGTTTTCCCGAGCGTTACGATGGTAAGCTCTTCTTTCTGACCACTCCCAACTCGCCACTGGGTTTCGCCTTTCCGCACGCCTATGTGGATGAGCTGGCCAGCCGCTGTAGCGGTCTGCTGGTGGTGGACGAGGCCTATGCGGATTTTGCCGGAGAGAATGCCCTGGAACTGGTGAAACGTCATGAAAACGTCGTGGTCACCCGCACCCTCTCCAAAAGCTATGCCCTGGCCGGGATGCGTTTGGGGCTGGCCATTGCACGTCCTGAAATAATTGCGGCCCTGGACAAGATTCGCGATCACTATAACCTGGACCGTCTGGCGCAGGCCGCCTGCGTGGCGGCCCTTCAGGATCAGGATTACTTTCTGTATCGTCGCGATCAGGTGGTGGCCACGCGGGAACTGTTTAGCCGTGAACTGCAAAACTTGGGATATGCGGTGGTTCCTTCCCAGGGGAATTTCGTGTTTGCAAGCCCCGCTGATCGGAATGGACGCCGTGTCTATGACGGTCTTTACCAGCGCAGGATATTGGTGCGGCATTTCAGTGACCCGTTGCTGGCCCATGGTATGCGGATATCAATCGGCACTGAAGAGGAAATGCAACAGACCCTGGATGCCATCAGGGAAATTGGGGGGGTGTGATGCAGTTGCGTGAAATGTCTGAACAGTGCGGCCAGTGCGGTTTCAGCAACGCGCGGATTGACACCGAAGCTTGGGGACAGTTCAGCTCCCGACGGATCATGTGTCCCATCTGTGGCTGGACAGTTTACGAAGAGCACCGCTGGGATGGTGATCTGCAGATTCTGACAAAACGTACCGAAGCTCGGGGATTTGGCGCTTACCGTGTGGTTCCTCCCGGCGCCTACACCGGCTATAATGCCTTCCATGCGGAACCGTCGAAGGAAGTGCTGGATGAGATTATGGCACTGCTGACCACCAAGGGCTGGAAGGGCTATCTGACCCTGTGGGATGTACGGCAGAACACGTCTCGCTTGCTGTTGGGACATCCATTGGGCAAGTTTTCCAGCGGCACAACAAACCAGGCATAACCCGTAGTGGCAGTACAATATCCTGCAAAGGAGCGGAGATGACACGCACAGCAGACATAACACGTACTACGACTGAGACCAGAATTCAGATGGCATTGACGGTGGATGGCAGCGGACAGGCTGTAATCAACAGCTCCGTGCCGTTTCTGGATCATATGTTGACACTGTTCGCCCGGCACGGACTGTTTGATCTGACCCTGCAGGCTACCGGAGACATTGATATTGACTTCCACCACACGGTGGAAGATGTCGGCATCGTCCTGGGGCAGGCTTTCCGTGAAGCATTGGGGGATAAACAGGGAATCAAGCGCTACGGCTGGGCCCGGATACCGATGGATGAGGCTCTGGCAGATGTGACCGTGGACCTTTCCGGCCGTCCCTATCTGGTCTACAATGTTGAGATCGCTGCTGCAACGGTGGGCAGCTTTGATACCGAGTTGGCCCGTGAGTTTTTTCAGGCCTTTGCCAACAGTTGCGGCTGCAATCTGCACCTGAACTTGCTCTATGGTGACAATGCCCACCATATCATCGAAGCCTGCTTCAAGGCGTTTGCCCGGGCCATGGATAGTGCCACAGCTGCGGACAGTAGAATCAGTGGCGTTATGTCCACCAAAGGGCTGTTGTAACAGCTGTCCGAAGCACTAAACCTGAAAGGGGCGGTCCCATCCGGAGCCGCCCCTTTTTCAGTCCGGGTCAGTGCTATGACGTTTACTTCAGTTCTTTCAGCAGTGCCCGGGATTTTTTTGCTTCATCACTCTTTGGGTAGTCCTGAACCAGTCTGCTCAGGACGTAGCGGCTACTTTTGATGTCCTTGAGCGCCTTGAAGGACAACGCCTGTTTCAGCATTGCGGCAGGGGCCTTGTCCTTTTTGGGATACAGTTTGATCACTTCCTGGAATTCCAGAATGGCCTGCTCGTAGTTTTTCTCGCCATAGTAGGTTTCCCCGATCCAGTAGCGCGCATTGGGTACCAGTTCGTGGGACGGATGCTGCTCGACGAACTGGGCCAGACTGGTCCGTGCCGCAGCCATGTTGTTTGCCTTGAAGCTTTCTAGGCCTTTCAGATACAGGGCATCGGGCCTGTTCTCATCTGTTTGGGCAGGGCCTGCTGCCAAGCCTTCGCGCATCCGCTTGTTCATTTCATCCAGAGCCGCTTGCAGCTTGACAATCCGGTCTTCAATCATGACCAGACGGCGATCAGTGTCATCACGGTACCGTTTCAGATCATCGCTGTTTTTTTTCTGGGACTGGGACATATCTTCCAGTCTGGCAGACGCCACCTGCAGCTCCATTTTAGTGGCATCCATCATGGAAGAGATGTCTGCATCAGTTTTGCGAAGCGAGGTAAAATCATTCTTCAGATTTTTCTCTCCCTCACGGGCTGTATGTACATCCTTTTCCATGTTTTGAACGCGCTCCCTGGTTTCATGCAGATCCCGGCGGATTGCATCAACCGTGCTGTTGGAGGCGCAACCGGCAAGCAGGCCGGTAAAAAGAGCACATACCAGGTAAGAATATGGTTTCATGGTGAATACCTCCAGTAAGGTCAGAATGTTGCAATCGCATATGCAAGACATCCCTTTATACTATAGACGGTCTTTTATGACAAGTGAGGTTAGTCTTCAATGGCAGACAGGCAAAATGAGGGTGGTAAAAAAGAAGTGCACCTGTCAGGGAGCTATTCAGCTTTGGCAGGTGCACTCTGTATGTCAACAAAACCGGCACTTGAAATGGTGCCCAGTTTTGTCCGGTATGGCTCCCCGAAACGGACTATTTAGGGCACTGGAAAGAGCAGCTATCGCTGTAACGGGCATGGCTTTGACCTGCCGGGTTTTAGGGCAGGTCGTAAGCCTTGTTGAAAACTTATCTCATCAAAACGGAATTTCTCCATCCAGTATTTCGTCGTACCGAGGAATTGCATCAAGCCTAGTGTGGAGATTCGACATAACAATGCGTTTCTTCTCAGGCGACAATCCTTTCAGCATCTGTAGAAAATCTCGGATTTTCCAAACGTGAAGCCCCTTTTGTCTTCGATAGTAACTGCCACGGATAATGCACCGTGCAACTACCGTAGAGTCAGGAACAAACTCCTCTAGCATGAAACTGCGGTATGCGTTATCAAGTCCGGTCTGAAACTTATCGATGTCATCCTGATACTTCGCTCCGTTTTCAACCTTCGTGATCTGCTTTTCTAGTGCGTCCGCAAAATCTCGGTAACAGGATATTTCGTCTTCACTGAAACCTATTTCGAGAAATCTGTCGCTCTGCAAGTTGCGCTCTACCTCAGAGAATCTTGAAATACGATCCTCTGGGATTCGTTGGCACATTCTGCCAAGTATCGCGGCGTACTTGAAATCGTCGAGCCCGTTTTCCTGTATAATTCGTTCAAAGAGTTTTCCAACGAAATAAACCTCCGTAGCAAAATCGTAAATCTTCTTTGAAAACTCCTCTGGTGGTTCGCACCACCAATTCAGACTTATACTCTTGTCGAAGTCCTCTTGTTCGTGGACCTGTTTACCAAACCCAAAATCAATTATTTTGAGAGAACCGTCCTCACGTACCATCAGATTGAAAGGCCTGATGTCCCTATGTAGGATTCCGTTTGCCTCTAAATAATTGAAACCACTTATCGCCTGGATAAACACCTCATTGATCAGTTCAGGTGTTGTTCCTAAAAAAGCATCAATGTCTGTGCCGTCAATAAACTCCATAAGTATGTAGCCCGTGAGAACTTCAGGATAAAGATAGTAGTTGAAAATCCGCACAACGTTTTCATGGTACACGCGGTGAAGAATCTTCGTCTCACGAACAAAGTTGTCAAATAATTCTTGCCGACGCTCCTCATAGCAAGGCGTAAACTTTTTACATACAAATTGCTCGTCAATTTGGTCGTCATATAGAAGAACTGTCTTGCCGCACGCACCTTGGCCAAGCTCTTTAACAAGCTGGTAGTCGTGCCGCCGTATGAACTTGACTATTTCTTCATTCATTGACTAACTCCCTATGAGGTTGTGTTCAACGTCTTCAAGGCGCACCGGCGGAGCGAGGCGAAGACCGCGTGCCGCCCGCTGGTTAAGGCTAGCAGTTCAGTCCTCTTCATCATCTGGAGCATTAATAAGGTGATCTATCCTACTATCCACGTCAGCTAATGTGCGGCGTATGGTCTCTAGTAAATTCCATAAACCTTCAGCGTTGCCGAACTCATATTCCAATTCGCCGTTATCATCAAGAAGCGCCCACACAATTTTCTCTGACCAATAAAATTTGTCATAGTCCTCGGAATAGTTTTGAATGCGTGTTTCGCCTATGCCGATATGAGTGTCAGCATACCATGTGCTGTAAAAGTCAATCCACACGTCGTCAACTCCCGCCTTCAAAGCAAACGGGGGTTTAACCTTTTTCCAATCAATTTTTTTCTCTTTAGTAAGCCGATTTAGCTTCGATACCAATTTAGTATATTTGTCGGTAGGTTTCATTGCTCCCTCCAGGATGAATCTCTGCTGTCTTCTTTAACGCCTTGCAATATTCCCTGTATGTCAGAATAGATTTCCCAAGCTTCATCATCAAAGCTCCAACTGGTTTTACTGAAGAAGGGAAATATTATCGGACCGTCGTTTTTCATTCTCTTGGTTCTACCCAACAAAGAATCAATATTTTTTATTATCTCGCCGTTGGTTTTTCGTCTGAGGCTTTTCAAGGTGTACTCAAGTTTCTTAACTGTTAAAATTATTTCGTTTTTGTTGTCGCTGATGTTGTCCAGATAACTATTGAGATCTTTTGAGAAATCATCTAGTTGAGAAACTATCTCTGGTGTCCTCGCCCGATATTCGTAATGTTTACGAATTTTTCTCAGGTTGTACAAGACATACAGAGTAATAACTAAGCCGAGAATCGAGCACCAGTTCCCGATATTTCCGAAGTTATCGCTAAGCCATTTCATATTTCGGTACCATTTCTTTTAATCGCCTTAACTCATTATTGACCGGAAACGAATAGCATCTAATATTAGATGCCGGTTTATATATGTAGATGCTTGCATCTATATGTATATGCCTGTGTAGCATCTACATTTATATGCTTTGATCGAATTTTGCCGTTATCATGTCTGGACGCTTGGCATCTAATACTATATGCATTCCTGTTCGGCAGATACACCCCCCGTTTCAGTAACACGGGGGGTGCTGGATACATTTACTCGATATCACAACTTCACATTGCAATAAATGGTTTTTATAGCGGTCGGTGTGGCGTGGTTTCCTCCCTCTGGGGGGAGACCACACCACACCGACCTTTTGTTTTTAGAACAGAAAATTCCATTGGTGATTTTGCTGAATCCAATAATACGAAACATAAATTCGTTGACTTTCATGGTGATTGGACTATGATACGAAACGTAAACTAATTTGGAGGTCGTTTCATGGGCAAAGATTCATTCCCTTTTGTTGAAATCCCAGAGCATCTGAAAGAAATTATCGGCGTTCCTGACCCCGGTACTCGGCTTTACCGTGCCTATGGTTCAGAAGAAGACGGCTCAAAATGGTCAGATGCTGTTTTTGATATTTGTCATGGCGATGGATGTGTGTCTCCCGGTGGCGTGGCTATGTATGCTCGTGTTTCTCGTCCGGGTGTGCATCAGAAACTAAAGGCAGGTGGGTTGACCGGTTTCGTGTTCCATGTTGAAACAGATGCTTTCTTCGGCGGAAAAAAGCTTTCAGCTAATGCCATGTTCTATTGCTACATCCCTGTCAGCGAGTGCAAGGCGTGGGCGCAGGAATTGGCAAGAAAACGTGACAAAGCGGAACTACAAAAAGAAGTTATGGGGGATGGAAACTTCGGTGACATGTATATTGATACTCCGCCCAAGCATCTTAAGGAAAAACACAAGAATGAGCGGAAGAAGCCCAAATGACAGCGGTTCCTTCTGATAATCTTGAGCTGCTTCTGCACGGTTTCGATTCCGTTTATTGTGCGTACTTCCTCGCGCCAACCGGCAGCAAGCCGCTTGATTTTCAGATGCTGGCTGAACAGCAAGAGTCCATCCGTCAATCCAAGCGGAAAGCGCCTCTCGTAATCACCCTCGGCAACTCTGATTTCCTCCTCAAGCCCTATGGCACAAAATCCGGTTATCCTTTTGTCATAGAAAATGGCGACTTCAGTATTCAGCTTGGTGAATTCAACAAACCTAACTTTTACGTTCAGTTTTACAGCCAAGCCCTTTGGCGCGAGTCAGCGTATCTTCTGCATGAAAAATTCCTGAAATGGGCTGCGTCTGTTGGATTTACGCCATACCGGTCTGAAAGCCTCTCCCGTGTTGACTACTGTTTTGACTACAATCTGCCGGAAGTAGATTTTGATGAAGATTGCTTCAAGAGCACAAGCGTTAAGGATAGCAAGCATCGCGGCAGCCGTAAGCCCCAGACATTCACCTATGGAGGCGGCGGTGACATCATGTTGCGGGTTTACGATAAGGTGGCAGAGATCAAGCAGAAGAGTGACAAGGTCTGGTTTTATACGCTCTGGGGGCAAGATGAAAATGTATGGCGCATAGAGTGGCAGGTGCGAAAAGAGGTGCTCAAGGATTTCAGTATTGCAACCTTCGATGATCTCAAAATGCAAATTGGCGACTTTTTGCGTTATCTTTCAACAGAGCATACGTCATTACGAAAACCCACTGATGACAGTAATTCCTCGCGCTGGCCGCTTCATCCCCTTTGGATTGATCTCCTTAAACAGATTGGACAACTGAATCATTTGGGCGTTTCCAGAATTCACGGGCAAAACTCGGTTCTTGAGGAACGCATGATGCGTATGGCTATTGCCGTGCATGGCTACCTCAAGCAAGTGGCCGCTGTGCATTGCGTACAGACAGGAAAGCCGCTGATAGACGTGCATGAGGCTCTGAGCGTCATTAATTCACGTATTCAGAAATTGCATGAGCCGCTTGCATGGCAAGCAGATGTTGAAAGTCGAATCAAAAAAATAGGGCTTGGGCAGTGGTGACACGGGAGCACATAGAGCAACTGATTAATCCCCGCATCAATCAATTGTTGCTCGTGGCTCAATCTTCACTACCTGACAGCCAGTTTCAGGCATTCAGAAAGATTATGCTCAATGAGTTTGGGAACAGCGGATTAGGCAAGGAATTGGACAGGCTTTTCAAGGAGAATCGGTACAAGGAAAGGTAAGGCTCGGGCAGGAATACACTGTGCACAGAAGGGGTGTATCATGCGTGAGCAATCGCAAAGCGGAAGTTGATGTTACATTTACGGTGAAGTTCAAGAGGATCGGCAGCGAAACGACCCAAGAAGAGTTGCGGCTTATTCGTGCGCACTTGGGAACATTGTTGCAGCAAGTGATCCGAGCAACTGAAACAGAGGAGGAGTAAGGGATGATAGTTGCCCTTTATGCGCGGGTTTCCACAACCAAACAGGCTGAGAAAGATTTGTCCATTCCTGACCAATTACGTCAGATGAAAGAGTGGTGCAAGTCTCGACACTATCAGGTTGCAATTGAGTATGTCGAGCCGGGAGCATCGGCCACCGATAATCGCCGTCCGATCTTTCAGCAGATGATTGCTGAAGCCTGCGTTTCGCCTCCTCCTTTTGACGCCATTATCATTCATAGTCTTTCGAGATTCTTCCGTGACTCCATCGAGTTTGGCCTGTATGAGCGGCGTCTGAAAAAACATGGAGTCATTATCATCTCCATGACCCAGCAGACAAGTGATGATCCGGCGGGTGAAATGGCCCGTCGGATTTTCAGTCTGTTTGATGAATACCAGAGCAAAGAAAACGGCAAGCATACCCTGCGGGCTATGAAGGAGAATGCCCGGCAGGGATATTTCAACGGTTCAACTCCTCCATACGGTTATCGCAAGGTTGAAGTTGATGTTAAGGGAAATAAAGGAAAGAAAAAACGGCTCGAACCCGATCCGGTTGAAGCGGCAATCGTTAATAGAATATTCCAGCTTCATGCAGACGGCTATCAGGGACAACAGCTTGGTGTCAGGGGTATAGCGGCATATCTCAATAACCGTGGTTTGACCATGCGCGGGAGTTCTTGGCGAAAGACCTTTGTTCATGACATGTTGACAAATCGGCTCTATCTTGGCGAATACACCTTTAACAAGATTGAAGGTAAGACCAGAAAAGTTAAGCCGGAACATGAATGGATTACTGTCAGTGTTGAGCCAATAATTGATGCTGAAACATTTGATCAGGTAAAATTAAGGCTGGAAAATCATTCCTCGGCAAAAATCCCTCCTCGTGTTGCCAACTCTCCCACGCTCTTAACAGGACTTATCAAATGCGGTTCGTGTGGTGCAAGCATGACCATTGCAACCGGCAAGAGTGGCCGTTACCGCTATTACAAGTGCTCAAGAAAAATCAATGACCTTTCACATGGGCAAAGATGCCAGAACAGCAATGTGCCAATGGAAAAGCTCGACAGCCTTGTTTTGGGGACCGTAGCGGAGAGGATTTTTACTCCTGAACGGGTCGAGCTGATGATGAAAGAGCTACAGGATGGCTTGAAGCATGCTCAAGCCGATCAGCATGAACAAATCAGGCTGCTGACAAAAGAGCTTGAGGATGTGAAGCAACAGACTGACAAACTTTATGATGCAGTGGGAAAAGGGTATTTACCCCTTAATAACTCGCTTCAAGAGCATTCGCACCGGCATGAAGTCCGTCGTCAGGAAATCTTGATGGAACTGGCAAGCTTGAAACGCCAGAAAGAAATGCCACTGAAGAAGCTTGGCAAGAAACATATTGCCGCCTTCTGCTCTGCTCTCAAGGAAAAGCTTTGTGACAAGGCGTCAAACTTCGGAAAGGAATATTTGAAACTGCTGGTGGACGAAATCAGAGTGGTGAAAAAAGAAGTGCACCTGTCAGGGAGCTATTCGGCTTTGGCAGGTGCACTCTGTATGTCAACAAAACCGGCACTCGAAATGGTGCCCAGTTTTGTCCCTGTATGGCTCCCCAGCGCGGACTCGAACCACGGACATGGTGATTAACAGTCACCCGCTCTACCGACTGAGCTACTGGGGAAAAGAGATTGCGTAACTATCATAATTTTTCTGTGGCCGTCAACAAAAAATTACTGGTGGCTCTCTGGTTGCTTTTGCCGTGGGCATTTGTTCGTATTTCCTGCTGGTCAATGGCCAGCAGGAAATGACGACGCTTGCCACGGACGCCGTTCTTTTGGAAGATACCATTCTTTACTTGGATTATCTGCCGTACATCAGTATAATTCACCGATTTTTTAGCTGTAACGGAAAGGATCCAACCAAGCATGAGCAGAAAAATGCTGATCAATGTCATGCATCCTGAAGAGGCCCGTGTGGCCATCGTGCAGGATGGCCGCCTCATGGAGCTGAACATAGAAATCAGCGGCAAGGAACAGACCAAGGGCAATATCTTCAAGGGTGTCGTTGTGAGAGTGGAGCCGGGACTGCAGGCGGCCTTCGTGGATATCGGACATAAGAAGCCGGGGTTTATCCAGATGGGGGACCTGCATCCCGATGCCTGGCAATGGCGTGAAGATATTCCAGAAGCTGAGCGCAAGCGCCGACCGCGGATACAGGATGTGCTGCGGCGGGGGCAGGAGCTGATCGTGCAGGTTGAAAAGGATGCCCGTGACATGAAGGGCTCTGCCTTGACCGGGTACCTCTCGTTGCCGGGACGTTACATGGTGTTGATGCCGGGTGATACTGCAGCCGGTATTTCCCGTAAAATAGAGGACAATGCCAGCCGTAAGGAGTTGAAGGCTCTGGTGGCTGAGCTTCAGGTGCCGGATGGGTACGGTTATATTGTCAGGACCGAGGCCTTGGGGCGGACTGCCGAGGAGCTGAAAAAAGACCTGGAGTATCTGCTGGGCGTGCATGCCCGTATCAAGCAGCAGGCGGCGCACGTCAAGGGACCGGTTGAAATATACCGTGACGCCGGGATCATCTTGCGCACAATACGGGACCATTTTTCTGATGATATCGATGAAGTGCTGGTGGATGACAAGGCTGCCTTCCAGCAGGCGGTGGATTTCTTCAAGGAGATCATGCCGGGCTGTGAAAAACTGGTGAAGCTGCACAAGGAAAAACGCCCGATTTTTTCCAAGTATCAATTGGAAGAGCAGATTGATCAACTGTACGAAAAGCGGGTGCCGCTGCCTTCCGGCGGCTCCCTGGTGATCGAGCCGACCGAAGCGTTGGTTTCCATCGATGTCAACTCGGGCAAGTCCAGCGGCGAACGTGGTGTTGAAGACACCGCGTTCAAGACGAATATGGAGGCTGCTGCGGAGGTAGCGCGCCAGTTGCGGCTGCGTGACCTGGGCGGATTGGTGGTGATTGACTTCATCGACATGCGTGATACCAGGCATAACAAGGATGTGGAGCAGACCCTCAAGGATGCCCTGAAGATGGATAAGGCGCGAGTCAATCTGGGACGGATATCCCAGTTCGGCATGATGGAGATGTCCCGCCAGCGGATCGCCAAAAACATCAATGACGCTATCCATCTGGAATGTCCCCACTGTGAAGGGCGTGGACGGGTCAAGTCAGTGGAGGCCATGGCTGTTTCGTTCCTGCGCAAGGTGCATGGTGCGGCTGCCAAGGGACAGATTGCCGAGGTGCGCGGAGGATTGCCTCTGGAAGTGGCCTATTTCCTTCTGAATCGTAAGAAGCGCGAACTGGCCCAGATTGAGAATGACTACGAGATTGTGGTGACCGTCAAGGGCAAGCCGTCGTTTCTGTTGAACCAGCTGGAGCTTGAAACCATGAGGCGTGAAAAGCCATTGCGCGAGGAGGGGGGAGAGCCGGACAGCGAGACATCGCCGTTGATCATCGCCCACGATGAAGCCTACGATACGCCTATTGCCGTGGCAGAACCGCTGGCAGAGGCAAACGCCAAGAAAAAGCGCAAGCGCAAGCGTAAGAAAAAGGCGGGTTCCGGTGAACCGGCAGTGGAGCAGGCAACGGTGCAGGATGACGTGCCAAGCGTTGTGGTACCTGAGAACGCCACAGAAGATCAACCTGAGTCCGCTGCTCCTAAAAAGCGCAAGCGCTCCCGTTCGCGCAAAAAAGGGGCGGCTGCCAGGGAAGTGAGTGGCATCCCGGCTGTGGCTGAAGGAGATACTGTTACGCCGACAGTGGAACAGCTACCAGTTGAACCGGTGGAACTCAAGCAGCCGTTGCCGCAAGCGAAAAAGAAGCCAAAAAAGACGTCGTCGCGACCCCGTAAGGTAGCGGCAGAGGAACCATCGGGCGAGGTTGTCCCGCAGCCGCTGATGGAGGTTGCCGCCGAGCCGCCGGTAAAACCGCCAAAAGTCAAAAAAACGGCCCCTGCAACCGCAAAAAAGAAGCAGCAACAGTCGCCTGAAGCGCCCGGCAATGTCGCTCCGCTTGCGGTAGAGGAACCGGCGAAGCCTCCCCGGAAACGTGCTGCTGCCAAACGGCCCGCCAGGGCGTCCAAGAAGGCGTCTTCCGGAGAAGAATAGCTTGACGGGGCATGAGGGCTACGCTACTTTTACAGGCTCTGTAATGTCTGAAACATCTGAAAGGTGAACGGTTTCCATGGAAGAACTCAGTGAACTGCTGCTGCAACGCCGCCGTAAGGTGAATGCGTTGTGGGAGGCGGGTATCAACCCCTATCCCAATGATTTTAAACCACGTCATACCTCGGCTGATGTCGTCGCCGCCTATGGTCAGAGCGAGCAGATTGATGCCGTTGACGCTGATTTTGTGCTGGCCGGGCGAATTATTGCCCGCCGCTCCTTCGGTAAGGCTGCTTTCATACAGTTGCAGGATCGTGCCGGCAGAATACAGCTGTACGTGCGCAAGGATGACCTGGGAGATGAGCAGTTTGCAGCGTTCGAATCCTTTGATATCGGTGATATCATCGGCGTCTCCGGTTTCCCCTTCCGTACCAAGACCGGTGAGCTTTCCCTGCATCTGCGTTCCATACGCCTGCTGGTGAAATCGCTGCTGCCGTTGCCGGAAAAATTTCACGGTCTGACCGACGTTGAAACCCGTTACCGGCAGCGCTATGTAGACCTGATTGTCAACCCCGAAGTGCGTGAGCTTTTTGTCAAACGTTCCCGGATTATCAATCTGATCCGTCAGTTCATGACCTCCCGCGATTTTCTGGAGGTTGAAACGCCGATGATGCAGCCGATTCCCGGCGGAGCAACGGCCCGTCCCTTTGTGACTCACCACAACGCGCTGGATATGGAGCTGTTTCTGCGCATTGCTCCGGAATTGTATCTGAAACGCCTGGTGGTTGGCGGTTTTGACCGGGTATTCGAGATCAACCGCAACTTCCGCAATGAAGGGATCTCGGTCCGTCACAACCCCGAGTTCACCATGATGGAGTTCTATCAGGCCTACGCCACCTTCGAGGATTTGATGGAGCTGACGGAAGAGCTGTTCTGCCATGTGGCGGAAGCGGTGCTGGGTGCCCTGGACTTTACTTGCCAGGGGATGGATATCAGCTTTCAACGTCCCTGGCGCCGCTTGACGGTCAAAGAAGCGATTCTTGAATACGGTGATATTGACCAGAAGCAGCTGGAGGACCGGGATCTGGCCCTGACCTACGCCCGCAGTATCGGGCTTGACCTGCCGGATTCAATCGGTTACGGCAAGCTGTTGATGGAGATATTTGAAGAGGTGGCGGAGCACAAGCTGATCCAGCCTACCTTTGTAACGGCATATCCCACCGAAGTTTCTCCTCTGTCCCGTAAAAATGACCACGACCCCGAGATTGTGGACCGCTTTGAGCTGATGATTGGCGGGCGGGAAATTGCCAACGCCTTTTCCGAGCTGAACGATCCGGTGGATCAGAAGGAGCGTTTTCTGGCCCAGGTGGCTGAGAAGGATAAGGGGGATGAAGAGGCCCATTACATGGATGAGGATTATGTCCGTGCCCTGGAGTACGGCTTGCCGCCCACGGCCGGTGAAGGGATCGGTATTGACCGTCTGGTGATGCTCTTGACCGATTCACCGTCCATCAGGGACGTCATTTTGTTTCCCCAATTACGCAAAGAGGCCCGCTAGACAGTGTCCATGCCCTTTGAACTGTTAATCGGACTGCGCTACCTGAAGGCAAAGCGCAAGTCCACCTTCATCTCCATCATCACCTTTATCTCCACCGCCGGTGTGACGCTGGGGGTGATGGCGCTGATTGTGGTGCTGGCGGTCATGACCGGTTTTGAGCGTGACCTGAAGGACAAAATTCTGGGTACAAACGCCCACCTGGTGGTAATCCGCAGCGGCGCAGCGATGGAAGATTACCGTGGGTTGATGGAACGCATGAAGCAGTTGCCGGGAGTGCAGGCGGCAACGCCCTTCATCTATAATCAGGTCATGCTGTCCACCGGACGAACCGTATCCGGTGTGGTGTTGCGTGGAATCGATCCGGTGACGGACCGTCAGGTTACCCGCCTTTCCCGTGCTGTGGTCCAGGGCAGTATGGATCAGTTGGAGCCGAGTACTGGCAGCGGGGGTGATCCCGGTGTGATGATCGGTCGGGAACTGGCCCGGCATCTGAATCTTTCCCTGGGCGACCGGGTGAATGTCGTTTCTCCGATGGGAACTATCACCCCGCTGGGAATGATGCCCAAACTGAAGCCGTTTCGTGTGGTGGGCATTTTCAACACCGGTATGTTCGAGTACGATTCCACGCTGGCCTACGTCAGCCTGCCCCAGGCCCAACGCTTCTTTGACTTGGGCGATACGGTGACCGGCATTCAGTTGAAGGTGGCGGATGTCTATGCCACCACCGAACTGGTTCAAAGGATCAACCGGGAGTTCGGACCGGAACTCTACGCGCGGGACTGGATGCAGATGAACAAGAATATCCTGTTTGCCCTTAAAACCGAGAAAGTGGTCATGTTTATCATTCTGACCCTGATCGTGCTGGTAGCCGCCTTTGGCATCGCTTCCACCCTGTTCATGGTGGTCATGGAAAAGACCAAGGATATCGCCATCCTCAAAACCATGGGGGCCAGGTCCGGCAGCATCATGAAAATCTTTGTTCTGGAAGGGTTGATCATCGGTGTGGTGGGGACAGCGCTTGGCTTGCTGTCTGGACTGCTGATCGCCACCAACCTGGAGCCGATCATCGACGTGGTGCAGAAGGTAACCGGCAAGAATTTTTTCAGCAAGGAGATCTACTATCTGGATCACTTCCCGTCCCATGTGGTGACCTCTGACGTGGTGACGGTGGCACTGACGGCAATCCTGATCTCGTTTTTGGCGACACTCTATCCGGCTTGGGCTGCGTCCAGAATGTTGCCGGCAGAAGCGCTGCGCTATGAATAGCGTGAAGGGAGATCAGTGCCAGCTTTAATTGAGATACAAGGGCTCTGCAAGACGTACCGTACCGGCTCTAACACGGTTGAAGTGCTGAAAGGGATCAGTCTTGACATTGCAGAGGGAGCCACGACGGCTTTAGTGGGAGCATCCGGCGCCGGCAAGAGTACGCTGCTGCACATACTTGGTGCTCTGGACCGACCAAGTGAAGGCATGGTGCTGTTCCGCGGCAGCGATCTGTTCAAGCGCTCAGACCGGGAGCTGGCGGATTTCAGAAGCCACAGTATCGGTTTTGTCTTCCAGTTCCACCATCTGCTGCCGGAATTTTCGGCCCTTGAAAACGTCATGATGCCTGCCCTGATCGCCCGCCGCAATCGTGGGCTGGCAGAGCAAAAAGCTGCCGAACTGCTCGAAGAACTTGGCCTGGGCCAGCGTTTGACCCATCGTCCCGGTGAGTTGTCTGGCGGAGAGCAGCAGCGGGTGGCCATTGCCCGTGCTCTGGTGATGGAGCCGGAACTGCTGCTTGCTGATGAACCCACTGGCAACCTGGACATGAAGACCAGTGATGCGATCCATTGTTCACTGGCGCGTTTACAGCAAAAAACCGGTATTACCATGGTGATCGTTACCCATAATGAACGTCTTGCCGCAGGGATGGAGCAGGTTGTCCGTCTTGCGGACGGCCTGATACATACCTGTCCACCGGAGGCACTGTGACCCAGTATCCGTATATGACCACCGCAGCGTTGTGTGTTCTGCTGCTTGCCCCGCAGACCTCCCGTGCAGATGGCGAAAAGATTGTCGATGTTGTGGTGCGTGGCAACCGCCGTATCGAGGCATCGGCCATTCTAAATGCCATCACTGCCAAGCCTGGAGATACACTGAACAGCGACCGGACCGACGTGGATATCCGGGCGGTTTACCGTCTTGGCCAGTTTCAGGATGTGCAGGTTTCCTCGGAGCCGGTCAGTTCCGGGGTGGTGCTGGTCTACTCGATCATTGAAAAACCGATTGTGCGGGATGTCCGCTTGCTTGGCAATGACAAGATCAAGCAGGACAAACTGCTGGAAGGGCTGCCGGTCCGCAGAAACGCGATTTTCTCCCAAAAGGATCTGGACAACGCTGTCGCCCGTCTGAAAAAACAGTATCAGGATGAAGGGTACTATCTGGCGGCAATCGAGCCGTTGGTGGAACAGCGTGCCCCATCTGAATACCAGATCACCTTCCGGATTACTGAAGGGAACCTGGTCAGGATCAGCGACATAACCTTTGAAGGGGTCACTGCGTTCAGCCCGCGCAAGCTGCGGGGCGTGATGGAAACCAAGGAAAAATGGTTCATGAGCTGGCTGACCGGAGCAGGCACCTACAAGGAAGAGGTACTGAAAAACGATGTCCTGCTACTGACGGATTATTATCTGAATAATGGTTACATTAATATCAAGGTGGGCGAACCGGTGGTCACCATGTCCGAGGACAGTGAATCGCTGTTGGTCACCATTGCCGTCACCGAAGGGGATCAGTACCGGATAGGCCAGATAGAGTTCAAGGGCGATCTACTTTACCCTGAAAAGGAGTTGCGTCAAAAGCTGGTCTCCGAGCCGGGCGAGGTTTTCAGTCGGGGTAAGTTGCGGGCAGATATCGGCACCCTGACCGATATGACTGCCGACAAAGGTTATGCCTTCAACAACGTCCTTCCCCTGACCACGCCGGATTCCGAGAAAAAGACCGTTGATCTGGCGTTTGAAATTGAAAAGGGCGGGCTGGTCGCCATCGAGCGGATCAATGTGGCGGGCAACAGCAAAAGCCGTGACAAGGTCATCCGCCGGGAAATGCGGCTGATGGAAGGTGAGCTTTACAGCGCCACCGGTTTCAAACGCAGTAAGCAGAACCTGATGAACACCGGCTATTTTGAGGAGGCAAATATTTCCAGCATCAAGGGAAGCGCTGCCGACAAGCTGAATGTCAACGTGGATGTCAAGGAAAAACCCACCGGAGCGTTTACCATTGGTGGCGGCTACAGCTCGTTGGACGGTCTGATTTTCCAGGGGTCGGTTTCCCAGGCAAACTTCCTGGGGCTGGGCCTGAAGGCCAACGCATCGGCAGCCATTGGCGGTAAATCCAATACGTACTCACTGGGGCTGACCGACCCCTACTTCCTGGACAGCAGATGGACGCTTGGAGCTGACGTCTACCGTTCAGAGCGTGACTACACCGATTACAGTCGGCGGCTGACCGGTGGAGATATCAAGGCCGGGTATCCGATTACGGATTTCATCAGCACCTTCTGGATGTATAAATACGAGATCAAGGATATCTATTATCCCACGGATGCCTACCGAAGCTGGAACGCCATTGATCCCGGCAACTACCCGCTGAACCAGACCACCACCAGCTCGGTGTTTGCCAGTATCACCAACAACACCACGGACTTCCGTTTTGATCCCTCAAGCGGCATGGTCAATACGCTCTCGGCTGAATATGCCGGTCTTGGCGGTAACAACAAGTTTGTCCGTGAAATACTGGATAATACGATCTACTATCCGCTGTGGAAGCAGTTTGTCGTGTCGACCAGAATCGTGATTGGGGCGATTCAGCAGACCAGCGGTCCGATCCCGATTGATGAAAAATTCTATCTGGGCGGTATCGGCACCTTGCGCGGTTATTCTGCGCGCACAGTCAGCCCCCGTGACGCCAATGGCATTTATGTTGGCGGCGAAAAAGAGCTGTTCGGTAATGCGGAACTAAAATTTCCCCTGTTACCGGAGTTTGGCATCAAGGGGGTGGCTTTTTTTGACTACGGCAATGCCTGGACCAGCGGCGGTATCAAGCCGCCTGAACTCCTGATGAGCTATGGCGCCGGTGTCCGCTGGGCATCACCCATGGGGCCGTTGCGTCTGGAATATGGTATTCCCATCAACCCCCGGCCCGGCATAGATAACAAATCAGGCCGCTTTGAATTTGCAATCGGCAGTATGTTCTAATCAGACAGGTAAACACACAAGGAGAAATGTAGCATGAAGAAATTTGTTCTGTCAGCGCTTATGGTGATGATCTGTTCCAGCCTTGGATGGGCTGCTGAAGTAAAGATTGGCTATATCGATATGCAGCGGGCGCTGAATCTGTCCGAAGCCGGACTGCAAGCCAAAAACCAGTTGCAGGAGCGGCTGAAAGCCTACCAGATTCAGATCAATGTAAAGCAGGAAGAATTGCAGAAGCTGAAAACCGATCTGGAGAAGCAGGGCATGACCTTGAATGAGGCTGCGCGGGCGGCCAAGGAAAAAGATTATCAACAGAAGTTGAAGGATTTTCAGCGCTTTACCAAGGATGCAGAGGAAGATTTGCAGGCTCGTGATGGCGAGTTTACCAAGAAAATCCTGGAAACCCTTGAAAAACTGATCAACGAGTATGGCAAGAAAAATGGTTTTACCGTTATTCTGGATGCCCGTGGCTCTGCGCTGCTCTATGCCGATCAGAGCGCGGACCTGACCGATGCCTTGCTGAAGGCCCTGAACGAGGCCACCAAGGCAAAGAAATAACCCCCATGCAGATAACCAAGACATTACAGGAACTGGCCGAGTATCTGGGGGGCGTTGTGCGGGGTGACGGATCGGTGCGGATCGCCGGTCTTGCTCCCCTTGACAACGCCGGACCCGGCGCCATCACCTTCCTTGCCAATCCCAAATATGCCGCCAAGGTGGCCGAGACAAAGGCCGATGCCGTGCTGATGGCGCCCGGTGGCGAAGCTTACGGCCGGAATGTGATAGAACTGGCCAATCCCTATCTGGGCTTCGCCAAGTTGCTTACCCTGTTCTATACTCGTCCCCACCCGGTTCTGGGAGTCATGCCGGGGGCGATAGTCGGCACCAATGTTACCCTGGGTGCCGCAGTCAGCATCCATGCCGGGGCCGTGGTCGGTGCGAACGTCACCATCGGCGAACGGACGGTGATCTATCCCGGTGCAGTAATTTACGATGATGTCGCCATTGGTGACGACTGCGTGGTACATGCCAATGCCGTGGTCAGAGAGCGCTGCCGGATCGGCAACCGCTGCAAGTTGCAGCCAGGGGCGGTCATTGGCAGTGATGGCTTCGGCTACGCTCCCGATGGCAGCTCCTACTATCCCATTCCCCAGATCGGCATCGTGGTGCTGGAAGACGATGTGGAAGTCGGCGCCAACGCAACGGTTGACCGGGCTGCCCTGGAAGTAACCCTGATCAAGCGCGGCACCAAGCTGGACAACCTTGTGCAGGTGGCCCACAACTGCCGGATTGGCGAAGATTGCATGATCGTGTCACAGGTGGGGATTGCGGGCAGCAGCACGATCGGCAATCATGTCACCCTGGCTGGACAGGTGGGGGTCGTGGGCCATGTTTCCATTGGTGACAACGTGATCGTCGGAGCACAGGGCGGTGTTCCCGGTTCTCTGGCTGCCAATGCCTACTACAGCGGTTCACCGGCCATGCCCCACAAGGAGTGGCTGCGGGTGATGGGTACCTTGCCCAAGCTGCCAGATATGCGTAAGAAAATGACGGAACTTGAAAAAAAGATTGCCGGGCTTGAGGCCCTGCTGGCGAAGGAGTGAGCTATGGAACCAACGCTGCCGATGGATGTGAATGCGATCATGAAGATTTTACCGCACCGCTTTCCGTTCCTGCTGGTGGACCGGATTGTAGAGCTGGAACATGGCAAAAGCTGCGTGGGGATCAAGAATGTCACCATCAACGAGCCGTTTTTTCCCGGACACTTTCCCGGTCACCCGGTCATGCCGGGGGTACTGATCGTTGAAGCCATGGCCCAGGTGGCCGGTATCATGGCCTATCTGGCTTCCGACGAGGAAACCCAGAAGAAGGTCAGCTACTTCATGGCCATAGAAAACGCCAAGTTTCGCAAGCCGGTGGTGCCTGGCGACCAACTGCGCATTGAAATCACGACAACCCTCAATCGCCGTGGCATCTGGGGCGTTGACGGCAAGGCCTATGTGGATGGAAAGCTGGTAACCGAGGCATCGCTGAAAGCCACCTTTGCCGCAGCCTGAGAAAGAGAGAACCGATCATGTCATTACATCCCACTGCAATTATTCATCCATCCGCACAGATCGCAGAAGGGGTCGAGATCGGCCCCTATGCTATTATTGAAGAGCAGGTCAGCATCGGTAAAGGAAGCGTGGTCGGCCCCCATGCCTTTATTGGGAAATGGACTCAGCTTGGCGAGAACAACCACATCTTTCATATGGCCTCGGTGGGGGCGCCGCCGCAGGACCTCAAATACAAGGGTGAAGAGTGCTGGACCCGGATCGGCAACGGCAACGTAATCCGGGAATTCGCCACCATCCACCGTGGCACCACCACCGGACACGGTGAAACCGTGATGGGGAACAACAACCTGATGATGGCCTACTCTCACGTGGCCCATGATTGTGTAGTGGGTAACGGCAATGTCTTTGCCAATTCGGCTACCCTGGCCGGCCACGTTACCGTGCAGGATAACGTCATTCTGGGGGGGCTGGTGGCCATTCACCAGTTCGTTACCATCGGCGCCTATGCGATGTTGGGCGGCGGTACCCTGGTGGGGCTTGATATCCCCCCCTACATGATTGCCACCTCCGGAAAGCGCGACGCAAAACTTCGGGGATTAAATCTGATCGGTTTGAAGCGGCGCGGATTCAGCGATGAGGCGATCAATAACCTGAAAAAGGCCTACAAGACATTGTTCATGGCCGACCTGAAGCAGGCCGACGCCATTGCCAAAATTCGTGCCGAAATTACCGGTTGCCCTGAGGTTGATCTCCTGCTGGAGTTTATTGAAACATCCAAACGGGGGATTTGCCGCGGATGAGCAGGCTGCGTACAGCGGTTGTCGGTGTCGGCTATCTGGGGAATTTCCATGCCCAGAAGTATGCCGCGTTGCTTGATGTTGAACTGACGGGGGTTGTGGACAGTGATGCCGCTAGAGCCTCGGAAGTGGCTGCCGCCTGCGGTTGCGCCGCTTTTACGGACTACCGCGAACTGATCGGCCGGGTTGATGCGGTGAGCGTGGTGGTGCCCACCCAGTACCATCATCAGGTGGCGCTGGATTTTCTGAGTGCCGGTGTGCATGTGCTGATTGAAAAGCCGATTACCGTGACCATTGAGCAGGCCGATGAGCTGATCGCTGTTGCGGACGATAAAAAGCTGGTGTTCCAGGTGGGACATCTTGAGCGTTTCAATCCGGTGCTGATGGCTGCCGAAGAGGTGCTTACTGCGCCGCTGTTTGTGGAATCGGTGCGCATCGCGCCGTTCAAGCCGCGGGGGACCGATGTCAATGTGGTGCTGGATCTGATGATCCATGATATCGACATCATCCAGCACCTGGTTAAATCAAAGGTTGCACGGATTGATGCCATCGGCGCGCCGGTTTTCACCGCCGAGGAGGATATCGCCAATGCCCGGATCGCCTTTGAGAACGGTTGTGTCGCCAATGTCACCGCCAGCAGGATCAGTCTGAAGAGCGAACGGAAGATGCGCATATTCCAGCGGGACGCCTACCTGACCCTGGATTTTCAGAACAAGAAACTGCTGGTGGCCAAACGGGGCGCGGGTGAGTTGATGCCCGGCATCCCCAATGTCCAGGTGCAGGAGCGGGAGTTGGGTCAGTCCGATCCCCTGCTGTCCGAGATCAGCTCATTCGTGGAAGCCATCCAACAGGGGGGGCAACCCCAGGTAAGCGGTCGCGATGGCCGTATGGCGCTGGAAACGGCGCTGAAGATCAATGAAGCTTTGAACAGGATACCGTCATGATACCAATGGTTGATCTGAAGACCCAATATCACCAGTTGCAGCAGGCTATTGACAAGGCCGTGCTGGAGGCGCTGGAAAGCTGTCAGTTTATCCTTGGTCCCAATGTAACGGGCCTGGAGAAGGAAACCGCTGCCTACCTCGGCAGTCCCCATGCAATCAGCTGCGCTTCCGGTACCGATGCCCTGCATCTGGCGGTCCTGGCTGCCGGTATAGGGCCTGGGGATGAGGTGATCACCACCCCCTTTACCTTTATCGCCACCGCCGAAGCGATCTGCTATGCCGGAGCAACGCCGGTATTTGTGGATATCGACTCCAAGACCTTCAATATTGTCCCGGAACTGATCGAGCAGGCCATCACCCCCCGGACAAAAGCGGTGATTCCGGTGCACCTCTTTGGGCAGCCCGCCGACATGGGGGCCATAACGGATATCTGTACGCGCCATAAGCTGATCCTGATCGAGGACTGCGCCCAGTCCTTTGGCGCAGCCATTGGCGGCAGCATGACCGGTACCATCGGCCGTTTCGGTGCTTTCAGTTTCTTTCCCAGCAAGAACCTGGGGGGCTACGGTGATGGCGGCATGATTACCTGCGCCAGTTCAGAAGATGCCGATCAGCTTAAAATGTTCCGCAACCACGGCAGCCGGGTACGCTACCACCATGATGTCATCGGCTTCAACAGCCGTCTCGATGATATCCAGGCTGCCATCCTGCGGGTCAAGCTGCAGCATATTGATCGCTTCAACCAGGAACGCCGCCGCGTGGCCCACCGTTATTCCGAGGGGCTGAAAGATCTGGTGACTGTACCGTTTGAAGATGGCAAGGGCACGCATGTCTATCACCAGTACACTCTGCTGACAGATCGCCGCGACGCGGTGATGGCCTGCTTAAGCGAACAGCAGATCGCCAGCGCGGTCTATTATCCGATCCCGCTGCATCGCCAGAACGTCTTTGCCGCACAGTGCACCAACCTGCATCTGCCGGTGTCCGAGTCGGTGGCGGAGCGCTGCATGTCACTTCCCATCTATCCCGAGATGACCAATGAACAGGTTGATCTGGTGATTCAGACGGTGCGTGGGGCGGTCGGCTGACAGAAGGAAATCGACTTTTACTTTGAAGTCTTGTACATGGCGAAGTCGAGGGTATCTCTGCTTCGCCTTTCTTGCGCCATTAAAGCGGAACAGACCTGTCCTTATTTATCATATTGACTAATTTTATCATATTGGGTATTTTGTGCGTATATGGATAAGCGAACTCCCCATCACAACCTGGTTGATGTACAGGCAATCGTAGCTGATCTGGCAAGTCGCCCGTTCACTGCAACTGCCTTGCGTGGCGGTCTTGAGCTGGGATTAACGGAAACCGAGATGAGAAAGGTGGTTCTCTCTCTTTGTCGCCGGAATTTTTATAAATCCATGACCACCCATACTGATCACAAGGAATGGCAGGATGTGTATCATGGTGTAACTGAAGAAGGAACAGCGGTATATATCAAGATCACAGCCTATTCAGACCGTCCCCCGGTTATACAGTTCAAAGCAAAATGAGGTGACATATGAAATGTCCAGCATGCGGCCATACCAATATGGCCGATAAAATCATGGATGAAACCCTTTCTTACGGGGGGCAGTCGTTGACGCTCCACGGGATGAAGGGTGATTTCTGCCCGGAATGCGGCGAAGGTGTCTGGGACGAAGAAAGTTATCGCCGCTATACTGAGGCACAATCAGCACTTGTTCGTGCAACAAAGGAAGATGTCAGCGCCGATATACGACGAATCAGAAAAAGTCTGAAGCTTACGCAAACCGAACTTTCAGAAGTCGTAGGAATTGGCAAGGTGGCATTTTCACGTTACGAGCGTGGCGAAACCCGTCCTCCCGCCCCTTTGGTCAAGCTTTTGAAACTGGTGGAACGGCACCCTGACCTTCTTGCAGAAATGAGCCCATCCAAATTTCCTCGTAATGAGCCACACTCACCAAAGCGCGCAACACGATGACAACATCCCCAAAAATTATGATTGTGGCTGGCGAGGCCTCAGGCGATATCTACGGTGCCGGTCTGATCCGGGCGGTACATGATAGTGCTCCGGAAATATGTTTTTTCGGCATCGGTGGTGAGCGGATGCGGGAGGCTGGCTGCGAAACCCTGGTGGACTCAGCTGATATGGCGGTGGTGGGGCTGATCGAAGTGCTGAAGCATTACGACGTGATTTCTTCCGCGTTTCTGAAGCTGAAGAGGATTCTGCTGACCACCCCGCCTGATTTGCTGATTCTGATTGATTACCCCGGTTTCAATATGCGTCTGGCCCCCTATGCCAGAAAAGCCGGTGTCAAGGTGCTGTACTACATCTCCCCCCAGATCTGGGCCTGGCGTCAGGGACGGGTGCACAAGATCAAG
This sequence comes from Geobacter sp. UBA6151, assembly GCA_002423105.1. Taxonomy (GTDB): domain Bacteria; phylum Desulfobacterota; class Desulfuromonadia; order Geobacterales; family Pseudopelobacteraceae; genus Trichlorobacter. The sequence continues at coordinate 55,880 of DIUT01000038.1, forward strand.
CGGCTGGTTGATCATATGGCGGTGATTCTGCCCTTTGAAGCGCCATTTTACGAAAAGGCCGGTGTTCCGGTTTCCTTCGTGGGCCATCCCATGGCTGATCTGGTAACGGTTTCTTGTAGCCGTGACGAAGCAGCGGCATCATTTGGACTTGATCCGACACGGCAGATCGTCGGTCTTTTTCCCGGCAGCCGCAAAAGCGAGATCAGCCGTCTGCTGCCGGATATTCTCGGCGCGGCCTGCTTGCTGAAGCAACAATTTCCCGATCTTCAGTTTGTGCTGCCGCTGGCTTCAACCCTGCATGATGAGGATCTGGCTCCCTACCTTGCCAATGCCAGGCTGCCGGTAACCATTGTCCGTGAGCGGATTCATGACCTGATCCGGGCCTGTGACGCCGTGATCTCGGTGTCCGGCACCGTTACCCTTGAAATTGCGCTGGTACAGACGCCGCTGGTGATCATCTACAAGCTGTCTCCCATCACCTACCAGATTGCCAAGCGGCTGGTAAAGGTCGATCATATCGGCCTGTGCAATATTGTGGCCGGTGAAACGGTGGCCAATGAACTGATTCAGGATGATGCCTCACCGCAGCGGATCGCTGAAGAGATCGGCCGCTACCTGGCGGACTCTGACCTTGCCGAAACATCCCGTTCCAAACTTGATCTGGTGCGGCAACGATTGGGCGGTGGCGGCGCAAACCGCCGTGTGGCCCGTCTGACCCTTGATATGCTGGGGATGGCATGAAAAAGCTGATCTGGATGATAGAGGCGGGGGTCTTCTACCTCTTTACCTGGCTGGTGGCCCTGGCGCCGGAGCGCATTTCCGAACAGCTGGGGGCCGGAACCGGTTTGCTGATGTGCCGGGTACTGGGAAAACGCAGGCGGATTGCGGAGGAAAATATCTCCCGGTCACTGGATTACATGCGCTCTCAGCCGGAGTGGACTTGCAGCATTCCCGATGCCCAGGGGATCGCCCGCGAAGTGTTCCGTAATATCGGCCGGTCACTGGTGGAAGTTTGTCGGCTTTACCACGGGCGGGGTGGCGCACTGATCAGCTGTATAGAGTTGCGCGGCAGAGAGCATTACGATGCCGCCCGGGCACAGGGTAAGGGACTGATCTTTCTGACTGGCCACTGTGGTAACTGGGAGCTGTTGGCGCTGGCCTACGCCAGTCTGTTCAAGCTGCCGATGTCGGTGGTGGCGCGGCGTCAGAACAACCCCTATCTTAACCGCATGGTGGAGCGGATGCGGATGCGCTACGACAACAGCGTTATCTACAAGGACAATGCCCTGAAAAACATGATTTCGGTCATTCGCCGTAGCGGTACCATCGGTCTGCTGGTGGACCAGGCGGTCTTTCCGGAAGAAGGGAGTCTGATCAACTTTCTGGGGCGGCCTGCCTGGGCTTCCAAAGCGCCGGTGCTTTTGTACCGCAAGACCGGCGTGCCGATCATTCCGGCCTTCATTTATCGCCAGGGCGCAAGCCATATCATCGAGGTACACCCGCAGCTGCAGTTCAGCGGCGGCGCTGATGATGAAAGCATCAAGAATGATGTCCAGTTGTACTCCCGCGCCATTGAGCAGTTCATAACGGCGCATCCCGTTGACTGGTACTGGGTGCATCGGCGCTGGAAGAGGACGGAGGGGCTGTGAACAGACGTTTCTCTGTCGAGTTGTTGATGACGTTAGCACTGCTGGTGCTGGCCACCGGCCTGATTGCTGCTGCCAACGCTGATCTGGTTCTGTCCTCCCGTTTCTACCTTGAGAGAGGCTGGCCGGTGGGGGAGCAATTTCCCTGGAAGTTGCTGTACCGGATCGACCGGACTCCGGCAGTTCTCCTGGCGCTCGGCGGTCTGGTGGCGGCAGTTTGGGGTTTGCGCAGTCTGAAGATGCGCCACTGGGTTCGTCCCGGTTTTTTCCTGGTTATCGTGCTGGCCTTGGGGCCGGGACTGCTGGTGAACTCAGTGTTCAAGGAACACTGGGGACGTCCGCGCCCCCGCGAAATCGTGCAGTTCGACGGTACCAAAACCTTCCTTCAACCGTGGCAGCCGGGAATCAGCGGCAAGGGACGTTCCTTTCCCTCCGGTCACTCCTCGGCAGCCTTCTACCTGATCGCTCCATTCTTTTTGTACCGCAGGTCACGACCTGCCCTGGCCCGGCGCTGGCTGACCGGAGGTCTGATTTTCGGCATGCTGATGAGTTATGCCCGTATCGCCCAGGGGGGGCATTTTCTGTCGGACTGTCTCTGGGCGTTCGGTATGGTTTGGCTTACGGCGCTGCTGCTGGCGGAAATCATGGGGATTGACCGTTCAGATGCCGGAGCGGAAACGGGATAACAGATCATGCCAAAAGAACTGACCCATTGGATGCTGGCCGAGAAAAGCCTGGAACTGCTGGACAGTGCCGGAGCGCTGCATGAACTGATCGTTGCGCACCGCGACCTGTATCTGGCCGGAGCGGTCTTGCCGGATACCCTGTTGCATCTGTTTTATGGTCCTTGGTCGAAGCAGGCGCTGACGCTGGCCGACCATTTTCATGATACCGCCGACAACAGTTTCACGCCGCTGATTGAAGCGGAAGCAACCTTTCCGGCAGGGATGCCCGCTCCGCTCATGGCCTGCCTGCTGGGGATCATCTGTCACATGCAGGCCGATATCGTTCTGCATCCTTTTGTCTATGCCCACAGCGGTGTTGAGGATATTGCACGGCACTACCGGGTTGAAACCGACATCGACGCTCATGTTGTGCAGACCTGCCGGGTGCGTTCCGGCAGACGGTTGGCTGAGATGGTGCAACCGGCAAACCGCGCACATCTTATTACCGCGCTTTCCCTCGTGTTTGATCCGTGTGCAACCTTGCCGCAAGCGGCGCTGGAGCAATCGTTGGGCTTGCATTGCAGCTTGCAGGGGATGTATGACAGCACCTTCTGGAAACTGGTGGCGCTTGGCCTGGCTCTGCTGCCGCTCCGCTTTTTCAGGAAAAACAGCCACCTGTTCTATCCGTTGCGGCATGGAGAAAGAAACGGTTCACGCTTCAAGGGGCAGAGCAGCTGGCGTCATCCGGTAACCGGTGAGCAGGTGAACAAAAGTCTTGACGAATTGCTGGAAGAAGCGGTCAGGAGTACGGTCGCGGTCCTCCGGCGCATTGAACGGAGCGGGTCACTGGCAAAAGCGTTAAGCGATCCGCCTGGTAGCAACCTGCTGACCGGTATCCACGGTGTTCAGCTGAGCGCTGCCGTGCACGCTGCCCCATAGAGAACTACCGCTGCAACAGTTGCCGGTAGTCATCAGGGGTGACGATACTCTGCCAGTGGCCGGTGGCCTTGCCCAGCAGGGTGCCTCCCCAGAAGATGCCCACAACCAGCAGTGCAAACACAACCCCCTGGATGACAAACCGTCCGAACAGACGCATGCGCAGGGCGCTGTGCACCCGGCAGTGGCTGATGCAGCGCCAGCAGCCCAGACATTCCGTGTCATTGACGCGCCGTGCGTGCATGACATCGATCCTCGACGGGCAGACCTGGGAGCAGACCCCGCAGGAAACGCACCTGTTCGTATCCCGCTGGACTGCGCTGGGCGAGAGCAGGGCTGACAGACCAAGCAGCGCGCCGTACGGACAAAGGTAGCGACAAAAAGGGTTGCGCAGGGCGACGGACAGGAACAGCAGCAGTGCCAGCACCGTCAGTGTCGTTGCAGATGGTCGTAAAAACAGGTTCAACAGTTTCTGGTCGGATATGGCGTGATAACCGCTGTAGAGAAAGCCGTTCAGGCTATCCAGGCTCCAGGTGGCGGCAGCGAACAGGAAATAGGCCAGCAGCAGGTATTTGATACCCCGCAGTGCGTAATCAAGCCATCTGGGTGGACGAAAGTTGCGTCCCAGTTTTTTGAAACCCAGTTTCCAGAGCCATTCAGAGATGGTACCCACCGGACAGATCCAGGAACAGAAGGCGCGGCGCAGCGCCAGCGATACAACAATAATGCTGACAAAGATCACCACAGCCGCCGGATGCACCGGGTTGATGCTACCCCCCTTCAGCCAGGCTGCCGTGCCAAACAGTCCTGAAATCGGCAGAAAGGCTTCGATTCCCCCCGGTCTGGCAACCGTTGGTGGTGTTCCGCTGTTTATGGCAGCGATGTAATAGGCAAACTGGACGCCGATCCAGATGCAGAGCACCAGAAAGATAAGCTGGATAAGAGTGCGCAGTGGCTGGACGTAACGCTCGGACATGCTACTCTCCTGAAAACAGCAAGGGGCACGGTGACCGCACCCCTTGCATCTGAAATCCTGACTCTGGCCTTTATTGCTATTCGGCCTTCATTGCCACGTACCCAAAGCTGCTGTCCGGCCTGCGCAGCAGTAGGCGGACCATTTCTCCCTTGCGCACCGAACTGACCGCTTTTGCAAAGGAGGAAAGTGATTCAATCCGCTGGCCGTTTACCTCCAGTATCAGATCACCTCTGACCACACCGGCTTCGTCGGCCGGAGTGCCTGGTTTTACATCACTTACCACAACCCCTTTGATGTCCCGTAGTCGCAGCTGCTGGGCCAGTTCCGGCGTCAATTCCTGTACGGAGATGCCGACGCTTGCCTGCTCTCCCTGGCCTTTGCCGGGCTGGCTGGCCGCGGGTGTTGCGCCATCCTTTGCCTGTCCGACGGTCAGGTTCAGGTCGCGGCGCTTGCCATCGCGGTAAATGGTCACTTTAACCTGTTTGTCAATGGGAGTGGCGGCTACCAGCTTCGGTAGCTCGTTGTCAGTGCCGACTGTCTTACCGTCAAAGGCAACAATGACGTCGCCGTTTTTCAGGCCGGCCTTATCCGCCGGAGAGTCTTTCTCCACATTGGTGATCAATGCTCCTTTATCTGAAGGGAGTTTGAGCGATTTCACCAGCCCCGGTTCAAGTCCCTGGAAGTTGATGCCCAGATAGCCACGAACCACCTTGCCGGTTGCCTTGAGCTGGCTGACCACCCCTTTGGCGACATTGATCGGAATGGCGAAACCGATCCCCTGGCCGCCAGCGATGATGGCGGTGTTGATGCCGATGACCTTGCCCTGGGCGTTGAAAAGTGGTCCGCCGGAGTTGCCGGGGTTGATGGAGGCGTCGGTCTGGATGAAGTCATCGTAGGGACCGCTGCCGATTACCCGCCCCTTGGCACTGACAATGCCGGCGGTCACGGTCTGGGCAAGTCCGAACGGGTTGCCGATGGCCATGACCCATTCGCCCACTTCCAGTGCATCACTGTCCCCCAGCGCTGTCGCTGTAAATTTGTTGGTGCCGTCGGTCAGTTTCAGCAGGGCAAGATCCAGCTTTTCATCCTGGCCCTTGATCTCTGCCTTCAGTTCCCGGCCATCGGACAGCTTGACCAGTACTTCATCCGCTCCGTTCACCACATGGTTGTTGGTCAGGATATAGCCATCATCGCTGATGATGAAGCCGGTGCCCAGGGATTGCTCCTTGCGGGAGCGTTGCTGGGGCTGCTGGAGCTGGTCGCCGAAAAACGGAGCAAAGAATTCATTGAAAAAGTCATTGCCGAAAAAGGGGTGCGGCGCCCTGCGGCCGGTATTGACCCGCGGTTTGATCACCTTTGCGGTGCGGATGTTCACCACCGTGGGATTCAGGCGTTTGGCCAGTTCCACAAAATCGGGGCTGACCGGTTTTGCCTCCACCCGGTCCGGCAATCCCGGCAATGCCACCAGTGCCATCAGTACGACCATCATCACTATTCTTTGCAACATCATACTCTGTTCTCCTTTCATAGTAAGGGGCTGTCTCCATAGTGTTACTGCGTAGTTCCTGACAGTCCCTAGCCGGATGCCTGCCCCGTCAGACGGCGCAGTATCTCGGAAGCTGATTCCTCAACGGACTTGCTGGTTACGTCTATGATCAGCCATGCCGGGTGTCGCCTGAAGTACTGGCGGCAGTATGCTATCTCGTCTTCCACCTGCTCATAATCGGCATAGCTGTTCTTCATGCTTTGCCCCATGTTGATCAACCGCGAGGTGCGAATCTCAACCAGCCGTTTGGGGTTAATCATCAATCCTACTACCCTGGCCGGGTCGATGCGGTCCAGCTCTTCGGGAGGATCTATCCCTTTTACCAGCGGCACGTTGGCTACCTTGTACCCCTTGTTTGCCAGATACATGGAAAGCGGGGTCTTTGAGGAGCGGGAGACCCCCACCAGCACCAGGTCAGCCCGGTGCAGGTATCTGGTCTCCTGGCCATCATCGTGTTTGACGGTGAAGTTGACCGCCTCCATGCGCCGGAAGTAGTCGGTGTCGATCTGATGCAGCAGTCCCGGCGTTGACTGGGCTACCGAGTCCAGAAATACCGACAGGCTGTGCAAAAGCGGCGAAAGCAGGTCAAAGGCCATCAGGCCGGACTCTTCGGCGATGGTCTGGGCGGCAATCGCCAGGCTTGAATCAACCAGGGTGTAGACCAGCAATCCCTGATCGGAGGTTACGACGGTAATGGCCTGATGAAGTTCCTGCTGGTTGGTCACCTTTGCGAGACGCACAATCTTGACATCGCTGCTGCCAAACTGTGACAGGGCTGCGCGGACGACCCGCTCGGCGGTTTCTCCGGTGGAGTCGGAAAGCACGTAGATTTTTTTCATGAAATTCCTTGTGGTTACGTAGTTTGTGCGCAGATGCTCCAAATGAAAAGTAGTCAGCTTGTCCTTCCTTTGTCAAGGCTTTTCCTGTCGTATTTTCATTGTAAGCAGGTAGGTGTTCTGATACGTTGGCGCGGCAACAAGCGCCGTTATTCCAATTCCAACTCAAGGCGATATCTTCGTTGGCTCGTCTTCAGCTCCTCGACGTACTGTCGTGTACGCCTGCGTCGCCGAATTCCTCGCCGCCTTGATCTCATCCTTGATTTGGAATCGGAATACCGCCACGTTGTAAAGGATTTTTACAAAGGAATTGCCATGACTTCTGCCTGGTATCAGGTTACCTGCAAACTGCCTGCCGACTGCACCGAAGCTGTTGCTGACCGGCTGGCTGAACTTTCCGGTTCCGGCGTCTGTACCGAGAACCGCACCGTTGACACCTTTTCCATTGACGATATTCCGGAACAGCCGGTTGTTACGCTGAGCGCATGGTTTGAAACTCCCTGTGCCATTGAACAGCATCTGGCAACCATTGAAGAGATGGTGCGTCAGGCTACGGCGCATCACGGGGACTTCATTCCCCAGCCGCCGCAGTGGCGGCTGATCGGTGATGAAGACTGGGCTCACTCCTGGAAGATCCATTTCAAACCGTTGCCGGTGGGCAAGCGTCTGCTGATCGCCCCCTCATGGGAGCAACAGGCCACAGATGACGGCCGGGAGTTGATCGTCCTTGATCCCGGCATGGCCTTCGGTACCGGCGGGCATGAAACCACCCGGCTCTGTCTGGAGTGCCTTGATGATCTGCTGACTGAACCGATGGCGCTGCCGTTGCTGGATCTGGGCACCGGCTCCGGGATACTGGCCATTGCTGCCGCAAAGTTGGGGGTGCGCAACATTGATGCCGTTGACATTGATCCGCAGGCGGTCACGGTTGCGGCGGAAAACTGTCAGATCAACGGTGTCGCCGAGCAGGTCCGTTGCAGTGCCACTCCGCTGCACCAGCTGCCGGGCGGGTACGGCATCATCCTGGCCAATATCCTGGCGGAAGAACTGGTGCGTCTTGCGCCGGAGCTGGTCTCGCGGCTTGCGCCGGGAGGCAGTCTGATCCTGTCCGGTATCCTGGGGGAGCGCGAACAGTACGTCAAAGACGGCTTTGCCTCCTTTCCAATCCATTTGGCCACTGCTCTCAGTGATGGAGAATGGCGTTGTCTGCATTACCGGAGGTCGGCATGAGTGAACAGCGACGTTTCATGGTCAGTTCGCGCAGCATCCGGGATGGCTACGCTTCCTTTAACGGCGAGCTGCACCATCATATGGCCCGTGTGCTCAGGCTTCGCCCCGGTGATGAGCTGTTGCTGGTGGATGAACAGGGCAGAAGCCATCAAGGGGTCATTGATCAGATAACCCAGGAGTGGACCGCTGTCCGTCTGACCGTCACCCGTGAAGCCGCTCCGCCGTCCATTTCTCCAGCCATTACCATTGTTCAGGGACTGCCCAGGGGTGAGAAGATCGATCTGGTGCTGCAAAAGGGGACCGAACTGGGGGTGAACGGCTTTTCCCTCTTCCGGGCTGACCGCTCTGTCCCCCGCCTGACCGGTGACAAACTGCAAAGCCGTCTGGAGCGCTGGGAGCGGATTGTTTTCGAGGCTGCCCGCCAGTCCGAGCGTTTCGACCTGCCGCAGGTGGTCTGGATACCCTCTGCACGGGATGCGGCGGAAAATGTCAAGGCGGACCTGAAATTGCTGTTGTGGGAACGGGGAACGTCTGTGCATCTGCGGGAAACCCTGGCAGCGCTGCCGCGCCCTGCCAGCATTGCCATCGCCATCGGTCCGGAAGGTGGTTTTGCACCGGATGAGTTTCAGGCATTTTCGGATCAGGGGTTTATTCCGGTCACCTTGGGTAAACGTATCCTGCGCACGGAAACCGCTGCCCTTGCTATGACTGCAATTGTGCAGTATATTTGGGGCGATATATGATCCTCTGGCGGAGGAAAAACCGATGAAGTGTCCCAAATGCGGATTCAATAGTTTTGAAAGCAACGATACCTGTCCGAAGTGCGCCGTAAGCCTGAAGGAACTGAAACAGACCTACGGTTTAGCGCCGGTTGTTTTTTCCCCTGAGTATCGCCAGATTCTGGCAGCTGAATATGGAGCCGGACAGTCAGCTACTCATGCCGGTGGCGGAGAAGGGGGCGAGTTTGCCTTTGAGTCTGCTGCAGGGCAGCATGACCGGCAGTCGGATGAACCCGCTGCGTCCTTTGATGATGCAGCAACGGAAAGAGCTGGCGGTTCTTTGAGTCCTGTCCGTGACCCCTTTGCCGAACTGCTGGAGACGTCACCACAGCCGGTTAAGGCAGAACCGCAACAACCGGCGCCGTCGTTCCCGGATCAGGGGTACGAACTGAGCAGCTTTTCCTGGGATGACACTCCTGAGTCTGCCGCACCTGCCGAACCTGCTACGGAAACTGCGCAACCTGCTGCCCCGGCTAAAGAAGAAGAGGATTTTGCCAGCCTCTTCGGCGACCTCGGCGATACCAAGAAGTAGCCGTGCCGTCACGTATCAGGATACTTTCGGAATCCCTGGCTAACAAAATTGCTGCCGGCGAGGTGGTGGAACGCCCTGCCTCGGTTGCCAAAGAGCTGGTTGAAAATGCGCTGGATGCGGGAGCCACCGATATCCGCCTGGAGATCAGCTCCGGCGGTCGCCGACTGATCCGTATCAGCGATAACGGCCACGGCATGTCCGGTGAGGATGCCTTGCTGGCCTTGGAACGCCATGCCACCAGTAAAATCAAAGACGATCATGATCTTGATGCCATAGCCACCCTTGGCTTCCGCGGGGAGGCGCTGCCGTCCATCGCTTCGGTGTCGCGGTTACTGCTGAAAAGCCGTGAAGCCGGTGCGCTGGAAGGGACCGAGATCTACCTGGAAGGGGGCGTGGTCCGTTCGGTCAGCGCCTGCGGCATGGCGGTCGGCACGGAACTCTCCGTGGAGCATCTCTTTTTCAATACCCCGGCCCGTCTCAAGTTTCTGCGCAGCTCGGAGACCGAGGCGGCCCATGTGGGCGACCTGATGGTGCGTATGGCCATTGCCCGGCCTGATCTGACCTTCAGCTACGTCAACGATGGCCGCGAAATTTTCAAGGTGATTCCGGGAACAAGAGAGCAGCGACTCCAGCGGCTGATTGCAAAGGATACCCCGCTGTTCCCGGTGGAAGGCGCGACCGCGGCCCTGTCGGTCAGCGGTTTTTTTGCTGCGCCCGCTGCCGGGCGCTCCACCACTGCCGCCATGTTCACCTATATCAACGGCCGGTTTGTGCGGGACAAGGTGGTGCAGCATGCGGTGATGCAGGCTTTCCGTCCGGTGCTGGAGCGGGGACGCTACCCGCTGCTGGCCCTGTTTCTCGATATCCCGACCGCTGAAGTGGATGTCAATGTTCACCCCACAAAACATGAGGTGCGTTTCCGCCGCCAAAGCCAGGTGCATGATGCTATCCAGGACATTCTTTCCGAAGCGCTCAGCCGCTCTCCCTGGCTGAAGAAATCCTCTGAACCGGTCAGCAGCCGTGCTTCTTCCGGCGCCCCCTTGCCTCCCTTGCAGGCCCCCCTTGCAGGTCGCGAGGGCGTTCAGCAAGCGCTGGACCGATTTATGGCCGCCCCGGAGCGATCAGCGGTCCGGATTCATGAATCTCCGCCAGACTATGCCAAACCGGCTGTTGTCAGCTGGCAGGAGCAGGGAACCGGGTATTTTTCCTCGCTCTCGGTTATCGGCCAGTTCCAGGCCGCCTACATTCTCTGCCAGTCTGAAACAGCCCTGGTCATTATCGATCAGCATGCGGCTGCGGAGCGGATACGTTTTCAGCAACTGCGGGAGAGCTTTCTGGCCAGGCGGGTTGATTCTCAACGCCTGCTGTTGCCCGATACGCTTGAACTTTCCTTTGCCGAGGCCGATACGGTCCGGCGCTACCATGAACAACTCCAGGCGCTGGGGTTTGAACTGGAGCATTTTGGCGGGCAAACCTTCATGCTGTCGGCGGTTCCCTCCATTGCCGCCGAAACGGACCGGGCCCGCCTGGTGCGTGATCTGCTGGAAGGGCTGACCAGCCTTGGCGCAAGCAATGCCTTTGATACCGTGCTTGACGACTTGCTTTCCCGCATCGCCTGCCATAGCGTTATCCGTGGCGCTCATTCCCTGAACCGCCAACAGATTGAAGCGTTGCTGTGTCAGATGGACCGGACCGATTTTGCAGCGTATTGCCCACATGGCCGTCCCGTTTCCCAGGAGCTTCCACGGCATGACCTGGAGCGGATGTTCAAGCGCACATAGTTTTTTCACGAGCCAGCTTGAATCCCGGCAAGCATCGTGTATAGTCATGGCCTGATATACCTATCTTCAGATGTTCCAGGAGGACCTAACCATGTACGCTACTGACAATATCGGTCGCAACACCATTGCCATGGTTCTTGCCGGAGGCAAGGGCGAGCGCTTAAGCCCGCTGACCATGCGCCGGGCCAAGCCCAGCGTCGCTTTTGGCGGTAAATACAAGATCATCGATTTTGTGCTCTCCAACATGTTCAACTCGGGCATCAAGAAGGTGTACATCCTGACCCAGTACCGGGCCTATTCCCTGAACAAGCATATCCGTGAATCCTGGGGCAAATGGACCGGCCTGGGCGAGTTTTACGTGGCCATATCGCCGGAAACCAGCAGTGAAAGCGAAGAATGGTTCAAAGGTACTGCCGATGCCATTCTACAGTACCTGCGTTTTGTTGAATCCTCCGATGCCGATTACGTGGCGATCTTTGGCGGTGATCATATCTACAAGATGGATGTCACTCAGATGATCAACTACCACCGCATGAACCGGGCGGACATCACCATCGCTGCCCTTGAGGTGCCGGTTGATGATGCGCATCGCTTTGGAATTCTGGCTGTTGACGAGGATTCCCGCGTCACCGGCTTTTTGGAAAAACCTAAAAACCCGGAAACTATTCCGGGCCGGAGCACCTGCTTTGCCTCCATGGGCAATTACATATTTCCCACCAAAAAGTTGATTGAGGTACTGGTTGAAGGGAAAAAAATATACGAAGATCTGGATTTCGGCAAACATGTGATTCCGATGATGCTGGAAAAGGGGGACCGGGTCTTTGCTTACAACTTCAATGACAACGTCATTCCCGGCATGCGCACCGAAGAGCGGGGCTACTGGAAGGATGTGGGCACTATTGACTCTTACTACGAAGCCAACATGGATCTAATCAATGTCAGCCCGCAACTGAACCTGTACAATTACAAATGGCCGGTTTTGACCAACCAGGGTAACCTGCCGCCGGCCAAGACCGTGTTTGACGATGAGGACAGGCGCGGCATGAATATCGATTCCTACGTCTGCGCCGGTTGTATCACCAGCGGCAGCACGGTGCGGCGTTCCATCCTGGGGCCGCTCTGCAAAATCAACAGTTACAGTCTGGTTGAGGATTCCATTCTTTTTGACAGTGTTACCGTGGGCAGGCACTCCAAGATCAAGCGGGCGATCATTGACAAGGGGGTAGTTATTCCCGATGGTTCCGTTATCGGCTACGATCTTGATGCTGACCAGCGCAAGGGATACACGGTGACGGAATCGGGCATTGTGGTGGTTCCGCGGAAAGACCGTTAGTCCTTCCGTTTTCAGGGCAAAACCGGAAGGGGGTTATTGCGCGAATTCCGGCGGCAGTCGCACGGTATTGGCTTCTTCCACCAGGCGGTTGAAATGCAGCCGTAGCGCCTCATGCTCTTCAAGCAGTTGCTTGTTACGGGTGTTCAACTCATCAATTTTCTGGCGGGTCAACATGGTCTTGCCGTCCCCCCCCTCACGCTTGAGTTGTTCAAGCTGCTGATCAATCGTCTTCAGCTGATCCCGAAGCGTCCTGAACAAGGTCTGCCATTCTTCCCCCGTGCGTTCACCGAATTTGCTTGATTTTGTGATGGTTGTCGCTGTCTGTGGAGGAGCGGGTGGTTGTGCTGTAACGGGCGGCTGCGGCTGAACCGTTGGCGGTTCCGGTTTTTTATCGCGTGCTGCCTGGTCCGGCAGAAGTAGTGATTGCGGGATCGGTTCACTGTCGTATTGTTTTGCCTTCTTGCGGTACTTTGCAGGCACGTTGCCTGGATCGTCAGTGAAATGAATCGTGCCCGCTTCATCAGTCCAGGAGTAAGTTGCCGCCCCTGATGACAGTGGCAGTGCAAGCAACAGCAATAACATGGCAAGAAAATGTTTCATGATCATGCTCCTGTGAGGGCCTGTCTGTTATCCCAGCCGCACGCTCACCGATTTTCCATGTGCCTCAAGTCCTTCCATTCCTGCTACCCGTACGATGTCCGGTCCCAACCGTTTCAGGCCCGGTTCCGAGAAGCAGATGATGGAGGATTTCTTGACAAAATCATCCACGGAGAGCGGCGAGAAGAAGCGGGCAGTGCCGCCGGTCGGCAGGGTATGGTTTGGTCCGGCCAGATAGTCACCCGCAGCTTCAGGAGTCCAGTGCCCCATGAAGATGGCGCCGGCATTGGTAATGCGGGACAGCAGGCCAAAGGGGTCGGCAACGGCTAATTCCAGATGCTCCGGCGCGATGCGGTTGGAGAAGGCGGCGGCTTCCTCCAGGGAACCGGCCACGATCACGGCGCCGAATTTTTCCCAGGAAGCGCGGGCGATTGATTCACGGGAGAGCTGTCCCAACTGGTATTCCACTTCGGCAGCCACCGCTTCGCCGAAACTGCGCTCGGTGGTAATCAGAATGGATGAGGCCAGTTCGTCATGCTCGGCCTGGGAGAGCAGATCAGCCGCAATGTGCGCCGGGGTGCCGCTGCCGTCGTTGATCACCAGAATCTCGCTGGGGCCAGCGATCATGTCGATCCCCACCTGACC
>DIUT01000034.1:0-37059 GCA_002423105.1 Geobacter sp. UBA6151
AGCACCGCGGCTGGTTCCACTCCTCGCTGCTGGAGAGCATCGGCACCCGTGGCCGCGCCCCGTATAAAAGTGTGCTGACCCACGGTTTCGTGGTGGACGGCTCCGGCCGCAAGATGAGCAAGTCGGTGGGCAACGTGGTGGCGCCGGAGGATGTGATCAAGAAATACGGCGCCGAGGTGCTGCGCCTCTGGGTTGCTGCCCAGGATTACCGGGACGATATCCGTATCTCCAATGAAATTCTGGACCGGCTGGCCGAGGCCTACCGCCGTATCCGCAACACCAGCCGCTACATCCTGGGCAACATCCATGACTTTGATCCGGCAAGGGATATGGTTCCGTTTGATCAGATGCCGGAGCTGGACCGCTGGGCCCTGCACCATCTGGAACTGCTCAAGGAAAAAGTTCGTGCCTCCTACGAGGCCTGCGAATTCCACGTCCTCTATCATGCGGTCAACGCCTTCTGCACGGTGGAGATGAGCGCCTTCTATCTGGATATCCTGAAGGATCGGGTTTATACCGGACGCGCAGGCTCGGTCTCCCGCCGTTCCGGCCAGACCGTCATGTACCTGGTGCTGGACAGCCTGGTGCGCCTGATCGCGCCGGTACTCTCCTTCACTGCTGACGAGGTCTGGGCCAACATGCCGGGAGAGCGGGAGGAAAGCGTCCACCTGGCCCTGTTCCCCGCATCCTGCCCGCAGTGGAAGGATGATGGGCTGGTGGAGCGCTTTGAGCGGATCATCAAGGTGCGCGCCGAGGTATCCAAAGCCCTTGAGCAGGCGCGGGTGGCCAAGATGATTGGCCTTTCCCTCGACGCCTCAGTCACGCTGGCTGTGCCGCCGGAGCTGCGCAGCTTCCTTGAAGGGTATGCCGCAGAGCTGCCGGAGATATTCATTGTCTCCAAAGTCACCTTTGCCGATACCCTTGCCGCAGATCGCTACCAGTCCGACGCCTTGCCAGGGGTGGAGATACTGGTTGCAGCGGCGCCGGGAGAAAAATGCGAGCGCTGCTGGCACTACAGCGAACAGTTGGGCACAGACCCGCAGCATCCGACCATCTGTCCTGCCTGTACCGGGGCGGTGAGCTAACGGTGGGGCGCTGGAAGATTTTTGGTGTAATCGTGGTGCTCGGCTTGGTTGTTGATCAGGCGACCAAGCTGTACATCCATGCCAGCATGGGGTTGTATCAATCCATTCCGGTCATCAAGGGTTTTTTCAACATTACCTATCTGCGCAATCGCGGAGCCGCCTTCAGTTTTCTGTCCGAGGCCTCCTGGCGCTTGCCGTTTTTCATTGTGGTGACGCTGGTGGCCTGTTGTGCGATTCTTGTGGTCCTGAAAAAAATGCGTCATGAGCAGCGGATGGCCCAGGCGGCGCTGGCCATGATCTTTTCCGGAGCAGCGGGAAACCTGATTGACCGGGTACGGATTGGCGAAGTGATAGATTTTCTCGATGTCTACTGGAAAAGCTACCACTGGCCGGCGTTCAATGTGGCTGATTCCCTGATCTGCGTCGGTGTGGCGCTGACGGCTCTGGAACTGTTCAGGGAAGAACGGCGGGAGCAACGAAGAACACACGTGTAGTGCAATGGCTCTGTTGGACGGCATTCCATTTCTGTGGTATGGTCAAGCGGCGTAATGATGGGGATGGCAAACACTCAGGTCAGGCGGGTGGAGGTGGGTCATGCCGGTAATTGTCGAGGTGTTCGTAGTGGTTGTGGTCATGCTGGGCGCTTTTTTCGGCGTGTTCCTGCTGGTATTCCTCCTGGCCATGGCCATGCTGCCGGTTGAAAAAACCCTTTCCAAGGTGGTCTGGGAGATGACGGCGCCGCCTCCACCGAAGCGGAAAGCGCCTGCCCAGGAAGGTGGCTTCAAGGGCTTCAGCCAGAAACAACAGCAAAAACCAGGCAGATAAACAGAGCTTTCCGGGCTACAAGTCGCCGGTCAGGCGTTGCAGTTCATACAGCTTGGGGTTCAGTTCGCTGACAACGGCGATGATCTCATGCAGGGTCGTTTCATCCACACCGCACTCCTCATCAACTCCCTGGAACCAGGGATAACCTTTCGGCAGCGGGGTCAGCGCGCCATTTTTCGACAGCAGCACATCAACCATATCATTAACCCTGCCTGTGGCCTCCCAAGAGTCCCGGTAGTTGAACTGCCGGGCGACAATCTGCATACCCATGCCGTTGGGAAACAGGGCCTTCACTTCAAACGTAAACTCCCGCGGAGCACTGTAGTGCTCGGTGCGTCCGGAACGGGCCATAACCTGAGCTCCGGCAGCCTCCAGAATTTCCCTGATACTATCGCCGGTCATCGGTTGTTGTACAGCTGTTTCCATGGTGCTCTCCGTGGGGAAAAATAATAGCGGCATACCGTACCCGAAAGTGCCGGATGATCGCAAGGCGCTTGTTGGGCGTTGCGCAAAGAAAAACACACCGCAAGAAACAGCACTGATACAGCGTCATCTGCGGGAAGGACTTTCGGAGCAGGTCATTGGACAGTTCCGCCAGATGGTGTACGGCTATTACCGGGAGCATTGCCGGGTGCTTCCCTGGCGCGAGCACGCTACTTCCTGGCAGGTCCTGGTCTCCGAGGTGATGCTGCAGCAAACCCAGGTGGAACGTGTTATCCCCAAATATCCGGCGTTTCTCGGACAGTTTCCCGATCCGGCTTCCCTTGTTGCGGCACCCTTGCCGGAGCTGTTGGCTGCCTGGCAGGGGTTGGGGTACAACCGGCGGGCATTGGCACTGCAACGGGCTGCCCGGATGCTGGTTGAGCAGTACGATGGCCAGGTGCCTGACGATCCTGAACAGTTACGGCAACTGCCCGGTATCGGTTCCTATACTGCCGGCGCCATTGCCGCCTTTGCCTTCAATCAACCCACCGTATTTCTTGAAACCAATATCCGTGCGGTGCTGCTGCATCTGTTCTGTGCGGACCGGCAGCAGGTGGCTGATAAGGAATTGTTGTTGATTGCGGAGCGTACTCTGGACCGGCAGCAGCCCGGCCAGTGGTATAATGCCCTGATGGATTATGGCAGTGACTTGAAGCGCCGTTTTCCCAATCCCAGCCGCCGCAGCCGCCAGCATAGTGTGCAAAGCCGTTTTGAGGGATCAGACCGTCAGGTGCGGGGTGCAGTTCTGCGTCTGTTGTTGAAAGAAACAAGTATGCAGGAAACTGTGCTATGCGAACAATTGGCTGTGGAATCAGGGCGTCTGCAAAGGATTCTTGCGGAATTGGTTCAGGAAGGGTTCATTGTGAGAAAAGGTGGTCGGTGCAGGATTTGCTGAACCAGCATGCAGATGTCTGAAGAGGCGCAGCGCCATCACCGTGTCAGGAACAACAGCCCCCTCCCGCAGCCTTCAGATTATGTTCCTGCAACCAGCGGTTGATCATGCCGCTGGCGCAACCCACACCGACATCCACCGCTATGGCCTGTACCGGGCAGTTGCGCTGACAGGCGCCGCATTCCATGCAGCTGTCCAGGTCTATGATGGCGGCCTTGCGCTGTTCAACTGAAAACACCTGGTGCGGGCAGACCTCCGCGCACCTGCCGCAACCGATGCAGGCCACCTGATTCAGTGCAAGGGTGGCGACATTCTGTAGATATCTGAACTCCTTCATCGTGTCCTCTCTGCGGGGGCTAGGTAAACAGTCCCGTCAACAGTAACAATCCGCTCAGCAACAATGCGACGGCCATCACCGGCAAGGCGAGCCGCATCTCTTTCCGCACGCCGCTGGGCGAAGTATAGGTTGTGCAACCGGTGAAGTTCAGGGTATGGAATGCGCTGACCGCCGACGCCGCCAGAAACAGCGCCAGTGTTTCCGGAGCTCCCCAACTCTTCCCGTCAGCCATCAGCCAGCAGATCAGGCTCCAGCCCAGTCCGGCAATCGCTCCCTTGAGCGCGAAGCTTTTGCCCGGCAGCCAGGGAAGCAGCAGCGGCCCGGCTACAACGCCGGTCAACATGGCACCGGACCAGGCCAGGGCCAGGGTAAGCCCGGTCCGGTAGCCGTCCACAAGCAGGCCTGTCGTAAACAATACGGCGGCAATCAGCGTGGTCGATTTCATGGCCATGACCAGCTCCACCGGCACCAGCACCAGTCGCTCGTACCAGGTAAAGGTCAGGCGGCCCATGGCCGGGGTGGTTACCATGCCGTTATCCAGGTAGTCCGGCAGGTCATTGGCGCGGATCGTGGCGTAGCGTACGTGAAAGCCGGTACGCTGTTTCACCTCATGGGCAGCCACGCCGGGAGCCCCCAGTATGGGCAGGATCAGGTTCCTGTGGGTGACGGCACGAGCAAGGCCGCTTGCTTCTATCCGTTCCACAAGTTCCTCAGTGCCGAAGGTGCCTTTGCCGGCAGCGCACCAGACATTGACCCCGAAGGTTTCCAGTACCAGCAGCCAGACGTTCCGGCCCACCAGTACACTGCGGATGATATCGTAGCTCATTTTGTAGTTGGCGGTTACCACCACCGAAGATTCAGTTGTGGGGCTGCCAACCGCATACAGCCCCGGCGGTACGATATAGGTCATTCTGCCGATGGCCCAGCGGGCCTTGCAGGCTCCCAGGCGGTCGTGAAAGGTCAGATCCGTCGCAATACCGGGTACGCGTCCGGCCGGGGTTTCCAGCCAGCCCAAAAATCCGGGGACCTGCTCGTCAATCTCTCCTCCGCGAACCGTTGTTGCCGGACCGCAGCAGGGCGCGGTATCAACCGGAGTCGGAGCGACAGCGGCACAGCACGAAGGCGTTTTTTCCCGCGGGGCTGCAGGGGGAGCGCAACAGGATGACGAAGAAGGGGGGCAGCATGGTTCGATTTTTTTAATGGTGCGAATATTCATGGCAATAATCATACAACATCTGCTGCAAATGTATGGACTGTTTTTGTCAGTGCCCCCTCCCGTAGCAACCGGGAGAGGGCACTGTACAGGACATTAGGGACTCGAAACTTGCCAATCTACCGTTTTACATCTCATCTTCAGGCCATCTTTGCCACCCCTTCAATCACAAAATCCTCTGCGTAGCTTTGGCTACGCCTGCGGTTTTGCTCAATCAGGGATGACAAATCTGACCTAAATCTGAGCGTAAAAACTGGTACATCGGCAAATTCCAACTCCCTTAGCCCTTGATCTGGCCCTGGATGCCGATGGTTACTTCCTTGTAGGGAATCTCCTTGCCGCAGTTTGCCAAAGCCTGGCGTGCCGCCATGGCGATGCCGCCGCAGCAGGGTACTTCCATCTTCAGTACGGTGATGCTTTTGATATCGGACTTGGCGAACAGTTCAGTCAGCTTCTGGGTGTAAAACTGGTTGTCATCCAGTTTGGGGCAGCCCATAACCACTGCCTTGCCCTCCAGAAAATCCTCGTGATACCCGGCATAGGCAACCGGTACGCAGTCGGCGGTGATCAGTAGGTCGGCGCCCTGAAAATAAGGTGCGCTGGTGGAAACCAGATGCAGTTGGACCGGCCACTGGGCCAGCCTGCTCTGGCGACTGCCAGTTGCAGAGCTGGTTGTCGGCGCTTCAGGCTTGGCAAAGGACATCATCCTTGAGCCGGGGCATCCGCTGCCGTGTCCGGCGGGAGCTGCAGGGGCAGGCTGGTGGCCATGGGCCGGAGCAGGTTTGCCTTGGGCAGCAAGATGTTGTGCCACAGCGGTTTCATCAAAGGCATCGGTATCACGCTCTTCAATGGTGATTGCATTGCGGGGGCAATCGCCAAGGCACGCTCCAAGTCCGTCACAAAGATTGTCGGCCGCCAGTACCGCCTTGCCGTTCACGATGGTGATGGCGCCTTCGGCACAGGATGGTACGCACAGGCCGCAGCCGTCACACTTGTCAGGGTCAATTTGTACAATTTTTCTCAGCATGTTTTTTCTCCTTGATACACGTTGTTCGTGTTGTCAGATTGTATTCTGTTTCAAAAAAAGTAGTGCCACAGGTAGTCCAGCCGTCCTCTCAGTATCATCCTCCTGCCGGACCAGGCCATGATGCGTTTGACAAGCTCCCGTTCGGCGGGGGCGTAGCAATGAATCCGGCAGTGTTTGCAGCTCGGCTTTTCCGCTTCAATGGGGCAATGAACCCGTCTGTCCACCGCGTATTTCATGAATGTGCTGCAATTGGGGCAAAGCTCGACCGGTTTCAGATTGCCGGGCAGTTGCAACGGTTGCTGACCCGTATGGTCATGGCCGACGCACCAGACCTGGGTGAATCTGGCGATGATCCGTAAATCTTTGATCTGGCGGCTTGTCAGCGTTTTCATGATTTCATCTTGCCCGTTATCGTTGTCGAAAGGTATGACGTCAGTCAAAAAATAGCAGAGATTCCGGCTTTGCTTGACTAAAAAAGTAGCGTATAACCCGATTTAGCATGAACAGTCGAATCATTTTCCCGCGAATATACTCCGGCAGTTTGGAAAGCACTATCTGCCGGACAGGAGGACGCTGATGGCCCTGGTTGCCGTTGATAGTCTGGAGACCGGCATGGTGCTGGCTGGCGATGTGCTGGACCGCAATGGCCGGATGTTGCTGGGGGCAGGGGTGGAGCTTACCCAGAAACATCTGGCCATTTTTCGCACCTGGGGCGTTACAGAAGTGAATATTGTTGGGGGTGACAGTGATGACGACAATGAGTCGCTGCCCTCCGAGGTTGATCCTGAAGTGCTGGCTGCCGCCCAGGAACGGTTGTTGCCCCTTTTTGTCCTTGCCGGGACGGATCATCCGGTGATGCATGAGCTGTTGCGTTTGGCTGCCATAAAGAAGGTGCTGCATGGCATTTGCTGACGCGCCGCCCATCACGCTGGAAATGCTGATAGACCGGACCAGTACGGTCTATTCCCTGCCTTTGTTTTATGATCGTTTGAACGAAGCGATCAACCATCCTCGTACCTCGGTCAATGACATAGCGCGGATTATCACCGAAGACCAGGGGCTGACTGCCCGCCTGTTGCGTCTGGCCAACAGCCCGTTGTTCGGCTGGTTTGGCAAGGTTGATTCCATTAACCGGGCGGTCACCATTATCGGTACCCAGCAGTTGCGCGATCTTGCTCTGGCAGCTTCGGTCATGGGGGTCTTCAAGGGGATTCCGCCGGAGTTGATGGATATGAGCGGTTTCTGGCGTCACAGTATTGCCTGCGGGATTGTGGCCCGCACTCTGGCGGTCTGGAGGCGTGACACCAATGTGGAGCGGTTCTTTGTGGCCGGGATGCTGCATGATGTGGGGCAGGTGATCATGGCCGCAGCTGTTCCGGATCTGGTGCGGGAGATGCTGGAAGAATGCCGTGAAATGAAGGAACTGTACTTCGATGTGGAACGGAAACGGCTGGCCTTTGACCATGCCGATGCCGGAGGGGCGCTGCTGAAGGCTTGGAAAATTCCAGCCAATATCATCGATCCCGTTGAATTTCACCATCGCCCTGGACGGGCTGAACAGTATCCGCTGGAAACCGGTATTATTCACCTGTCTGATATCATTTGTCAGGCGATGGAGTATGGCCGTACCGGTGAATGGTGCGTTCCACCGCTGGATACCGAGGCTTGGGAACGGCTGGACGCGTTGCCATCCATGTTGGGAGCGGTCCTGAAACAGGCGGAGACCCAGATCGAAGAGACCTTTACCATACTTTCGGAGGAAACATGACTCCAGTAGCAGCCGTTCATGGCATTGACTTCTTCAAGGAGCGGGTCAGCTATCTGGAAGAGTCAAACCGCCGCTACGTTTCGATACTGGAGATGCTTGCCAGCAGCGGCGACTTCCAGGCGGATCTGGCACGGGCGGAGAGTCTTGATGCAATCTACACTGCTACTCTGGCCCAGATCCTGCGCTTAAGTCCGCTCAATCTTGCCGGTATGCTGGTTTGTCAGGACGACGGTAGTTTTGAGCTGGTCTGCTGCGAACCGCTGGGTGACCAGGCCCAGTTGCAGAAAGCGGTGGATGCTTCCATCATGGACGGTTCCTTTGCCTGGGCGCTGAACCGTAATCAGTCCGTGCTGCTGCCAGCTGTTGATGGCCGGACCCTGTTGTTGCAGACCATTGCCACCCGCTCCCGTATCCACGGTATGTTTGCCGGGCTTTTGCCTGACCAGCTTGCCACCATGGACGTTCCCTCCCTGAATGCTTTGTCCATTGTGCTATACGCCGCTGCCTATGCTGTTGAAAGCACCATGCTGAGAACATTGTTGCGGGAACATATGGCCGGCCTTGAACAGCGAGTGCAGGAGCGGACCTCCGAACTTGCCGAAGCCACTGAACGGGCTGAGGCGGCAAGTCGCGCCAAGAGCGAGTTTCTGGCCAATATGAGCCACGAGATCCGTACGCCGATGAATGGTGTGATCGGCATGGCCGAACTGCTGCTGGAAGGGGGCTTTACACCGGACCAGCAACACAAGCATCTGCTGGCCATCCGTGATTCGACGGAAAACCTGCTGGTGATCATTAACGATATCCTTGATTTTTCAAAGATTGAGGCGGGTAAACTGGAGCTGAGTCACGGGCCATTTCTGTTGCGGCAAATGCTCGAACGGCGGCTTTACCCGCAGACGGTCCGGGCACAGCAGAAGGGCATCAGGCTGGTCATCAATGTTGATCCGGCAGTGCCGGACCGGGTTGAAGGTGATGAGGTCAAGCTCTGTCAGATACTGATCAATCTGGTGGGTAATGCGCTCAAATTCAGCCAGCAGGGGGAGATAAGGGTCTCGGTCTGCCTTGAGCATAATCCTGAACAGGATCTGATGCTGCGCTTCTGTGTGGCGGACCAGGGGATTGGCATTCCGCCGGAAGCCCAGGCACGTATTTTTGAAACCTTTGAACAGGCCGATGTCACCACCACCAAGAAGTTTGGCGGCACCGGCCTGGGATTGGCCATCTGCCGCAGTCTTTCAGAGCTGATGGGCGGAACCATCTGGGTTGAAAGCCAGCTGGGCGTTGGCAGCAATTTCCTCTTTACGGCCCGATTGCGTCCTGTTGGTGCTGATACGGTAATTGCGGGAGAAGAGGCAACGGCTGCTCTGTCGGCTTATTCCGGGACTGCTGTGGAAACTCCTCTGGGAGTGCTTTCCGTGCTACTGGCCGACGATGTGGAGGTAAACCGGGAAATGGCCCTGACCGTGCTGGAGCGCGCCGGACATGTTGTTGTGCTTGCAGAGGATGGCAGGGAGGCGGTGGAGCACTATGCCGCCGGACGGTTCCATCTTGTGTTCATGGATGTCCAGATGCCCGAGATGGACGGTATGCAGGCCACACGGGCTATCCGTGAATTGGAAGCGTCTGCGGGCCTGCCCCATACGCCGATTGTAGCCATGACCGCCTATGCGGCCGCCGAAGATCGTGACAATTGCCTGGCTGCCGGTATGGATGACTATCTTTCCAAGCCGGTCAAGCCGGTGCAGATGCTGGCGATGCTGCAACGCCACTGTGCCGGAGTGATACAAGCGGAAGCCGTTCCGGTATCTGCGCAGTCACAGGAGGCGCAACTGCCGGTCTTTGCCCGTGACGACCTGCTTGAGCGGTTGGGGGGTGTTGAGGCGATGCTGCCCAGGTTTATCGGCATGTACCGCAAAGGGGTGGCTGCCAGCATGACTGCCCTGGAAGAAGCGATAGCGTCTGAGAATCCCGATGATGTGCGGATGCATGCCCATGCCATCAAAGGCTCATCTGCCAATATCGGCGCATTGCAGGTCCATGAAACCGCCGCCCGGCTTGAGGAAGCGGCCAAGACCGGCGATATTGGCGGTGCTGCGCTGGCGCTTGCCAGTCTGAAGGAGCAGTTGAACGCCTTTAATGTAGCTGCCGGGGATTAGGAACTTGGAACTTGCTAATATACCGTTTTACATCTCATCTTCAGGCCATCTTTGCCACCCCTTCAATCGCAAAATCCTCTGCGTAGCTTTGGCTACGCCTGCGGTTTTGCTCAATCAGGGATGACAAATCTGACCTAAATCTGAGCGTAAATACTGGTACATCAGCAAATTCCAACTCCCTTAAATGCTCCCACCCGGATCATGAACGCAACTGTTTCCAGCCGCTTTCAGCAATGGAACGCAGACCGTCGAGTGTGCGCTTGTAAAGCCGCCGTACCGGCATTTTGTTCAGAACAATGGCGCTATCCAGCCGCTCAATCATCACGCTGTCGCCAGTTGCCAGACCCATTACTTCCGGGGCATGTGAGCCTTCAAGCCCGAACAGGAAGCGATATTTCCTGCCGTTGTGACGGCAGGCCACAATCAGAATCGCCACTTCAGGCGCCCCGGTCTTGTAGTTGTAACGGACCGTTGCACTGACAAATTCACCGGTGCAGCGGCCCGAATCGGCAAGTAACGCTTCCAGATTCACCCCTTTTGGTTTCAACCGTCCCAAGGACGGCATACCCCAGGGACGGTATGGTTCGTTGGCGCGCCGTTCAAAGCTGTCGGTGCGCTCCATAAGCACCACCACGTTATTGTTGATGGGACCACCGATGGAGTGGGAAAGACCTGCCCTGAAACGGCCATTGATTATCAGGCGATGGTTTTCGACAATCTGCACCATGCCGGTTGCGCCAAGGGGGTGGCCCCGTCCTTTCAGGCCGCCGGTCAGGTTGGTTGGCCAGGAACCGTCGGGACCGGTCAGACTGTCGTCCAGCAGTGCATCAAACAGGCGGTGGCGCGGCGCAACACCCAGGTCAACCAGGTTGATCGGGCCGAAACCATTGAAAGGGTCGTGCATATTGACATGCAGTTGTCCTTCAAGGGGTTGCAGGTTGCGCAGGCCTGCCATGCCGTAGGTGATGGAAGCGGCGATGACGGTTGCCGGAAATGAGTGGAAATAGTTGCGGTCTGCTATGGTGGGGATGTCGGTTGCGCTGCCCAGGCCGGAAACCATCACGTCTTGGGAGCGTGCGGTCAGAATGACGGCAGCCATGCCATCGGACATGGGGCAGTAGTCGTGGTAGCGCAACGGATTCCAGTAACGGTAGTTCTCGCCGCTGTCAACCTGCCGGAAGTATTCTTCCACCGGCAGCGGGTCCCGCAGGTGCGCCTCGGGATTGGTGCTGGAAAAACGGTGACTGCGCTGTGAAAGCAGCGCGGAGTACGCGGCCCACTCTTCGTCTGAAAGTCCGAGACGCTCTTTCAGCGCCCGCGCCACAAGGGCTCCGCAGGCCGGCATGGTCAGGCCGTACTCCGACTCATCCCGGTCAATGACTCCGGCAATGATGGCTGTGGACGCGGCAGTGGAGGCGTCACTCATTTTCTGGATGCCGATGGCCAGAACATGGTCATGACGTCCTGATGCCACTTCCAGATAGGCGTTTTCAAAGGCCGAAGCGCCAGAGGAGGAGGCCGTGTCGATCAGAATCGATTTCACTCCTGATACCCCCAAGATGCCGGCGATCTTGGCTGCGGTGTTGTCAACCCCTGAAAACGCCGCAGGGTTCTGGCTGCCAACGACCACGGCCTCTATCTGGCGCTTCTTTATCGGGCTTTCATCAAAAACCCGCCCACATTGTTCCGCCATTTCCAGAAACGTCAGTTTTTCGCGATCTCTACCCGCATAGCGGCCAACCGGAGCCATCCAGGAGGCAGCGATATACACGGGACGCGGAGTAAAGCTTGTTTGCATGGTCTTTTACCCCCCCATAACGCATACGGGGCGTCCTTGCGAACGCCCCGTATGATGAATAGTGGTACCGAAAAGTCGATGGTTAGGAGGCTGGCAATAATAAGTTGAACAAAATTGCGCTCAGATTTTGGTCAGATTTGGCTGCAGTGATTGAGCAAAACCGCAGGCGTAGCAGGGCTACGTCGAGGATTTTGTGATTGAGCTGCGGTCAAAGATGGCCAGAAGATGAGATGCAAGATGTTCATGTTATTGTTGCTAGTCTCCTTAGCTTCTCAAAACCTTGATGACCGCTGAAAAATCCTCTTCGCCATAGCCTGCTTCAACGCCCTTTTCGTACATCTTGCTTGCTGCTTCGCCAGCGGGCAGCGTAAGGCCGACCAGACGGGCAGCGTTCATAACCAGATGCAGGCCGTCATTCACATACTTGAGCGCCAGACTGCGGGTGAATTCGTTGCGGGCCATGGCGCGGCCTTTAAGATGGAAAATCGGAGAGGCGACGCCGCGGGTGTCCAGCACTTCAAGGATCTTGTCCGCATTGAAGCCCATCTTTTCACCAAAGACGATACTCTCGGCCAATACCTGTACCAGTGTGGCTTGCGCCAGATTGACGATAAACTTCATTTTAGTGGCATCGCCGATTTCTCCGACATGGATGGTGTTCAGCCCGAAAACGGAGAACGGCTCGCGGCATCTGCCGATGACAGCCGGGTCGCCGCCGACAATGATGGTCAACAGGCCGCTTGCGGCATGGTCCTTGTTACCCCATATCGGCGCATCCAGGTAAAGAGCGCCGCGTTTGGCGGTTTCTTCCGCCATTTTCATGGTTGTTTCAAGGGAAGTGGTACCCATGTCGGCAAAAATAGTACCGGGATCAATGCCAGCCAGCACGCCGGTTTCTCCACAGAACAGCGGTCCCTGCTCGTCACCTTCGGATACGATGGAAATCACCAGCTCCTTGCCATGGGATGCCTCGGCAGCCGTGACGGCGCCTTTTGCTCCCATTGAAACCAGATCGGCGATTTTGGCCGGGTCAGTGTCGAATACGGTGACATCGTACTCTCCTTTAACCAGGTTAGCCGCCATATGCCGTCCAACCGTTCCCAGGCCGATGAATCCAACTTTACGCAACATGACAAACTCCCTTCTATGGAAAAATCAAATGATGTTATCTGCTGTATGATTGATCATTAATACACTGAAATTGGGTTGCTGGCAACCCCGTTTTCCCCATAGTCGAGCGGTTTAGAACGATGTCATCTGCTGCGCAGGACGCCAATCCGTTTACAGAGTGACGCCAGGGGGCAGCACGAACAGGCTGGAGTTGCGGGAAAGCAGCGATGCTGTCCGTAGCTGACCAGCAGGTCATTGATCTCTATCCAGTATTCCGGCGGAAGTTTCTGCCGCAGCGCCAGCTCTGTCTTGTCAGGAGTTCCGGTAGTCACATACCCCCAGCGGTTGGTGATCCGATGCACATGGATATCAACACAAATGCCCGGTTTGCCATATCCCAGAGTAACGACCAGATTGGCAGTCTTACGCCCCACTCCCTTGAATGACGTCAGCTGATCGATGGTGTCGGGCACGATACCGTCAAAATCTTCCATCAGTCTGTGGCAAATAGCCTGGATCTGTTGCGACTTTACCCGGTAGAAACCGGTCGGATAAATCAGTGCTGCAATTTGCTCTTCTGTCAGCCGTCCCATTGTCTGCGGCGTATCGGCTCTGCCGAAGAGCCGTTCCGAGGCTTCAGCAGTCACGGCATCCCGGGTGCGTAGCGATATGATACAGGAGATGAGCACGGTAAATGGGCTGCGATACTGTTGTGCCACTACGGTTACCGATGGTGACGGCCATTGGCGGCATTCCTGACGGAGGAGCGCCATTGCTTCATGAATCTGCTGATCGTTCATCTGTCCGTGACCTTTTCTTGCCTTTTCAATGTGCTCCGGTCATGATGTCGCCGGAAAGGAGTTCTGATGACTTACATTGATCTGCATCTGCACTCGAACTGTTCCGATGGCGTGCTGGAGCCGCAGAAGCTTGTGGAAGTAGCTCAGTTGGCCGGTCTTGGCGTCATTGCCCTCTGTGACCACGACAGTATCTCCGGTGTCGCCAGGGCGCTTGAGGCCGGGCAGAAGCTTGGTGTCGAGGTGCTTGCAGGGGTCGAGCTTTCCGTTGTCTGGCGTGACTGGCGTGATGTGCATCTGCTGGGATACGCTATCGATATCGCGACGCCGGAACTGGTGGAGCGTCTTGCGGCATTTGCCCAGCGCCGTGCCAACCGCAACCGGGAAATTGTGCTGTCGGTCAACCGGCTGCTTGAACAAAAAAACCTGCAACCGCTGACTTTTGCCGAGGTGGAGTGTCTGGCCGAAGGGGTCATGGGCCGTCCCCATATTGCCCGCGCCCTGATTTCTCGGGGATATGCCACCACCATGGAAGATGCCTTTACCCGCTACCTTGTTCCCTGTGACGTGCCCAAAACATACTGGGCCATGGCGGAGGCTATTGCCACCATCCGGCGGGCCGGGGGGGTAGCCGTGCTGGCTCATCCCACCAGCATCAGCAATGATCTGCCCACGCTTGAAGCAATTATTACGGAGCTTGCCGCCCAGGGGCTGGACGGCCTTGAGGTTTACAACAGCATGGCGACGGAACAGGAAGCCGCATTTCTTCAAAGGCTGGCGAACCGGCTGCACCTGTTGGTGACCGCCGGATCGGACTTTCATGGGATTGACGCTGCTGACAGCATTGGAAAAGGGCGGGGAGGCATCCGGTTTTCCGGCGCCCTGCTCCCGCCCCTGCGTTCCCTGGCTGCCCACCGGCAGCAAACGGTCAGATCTTTTCCTTCAGTGCCCGGTAATTGACCACCGACAGGTTGTCAACTACCTGGACAACCCCCTCCATGGCCCGCACCAGTTTAAGGGCGGCCGCTTTTTCCTGATCGGAGCCGATGTAGCCGGAGAGAGTCACCCGGCCATCTTCCATGTCAATCCTGAACGGCCGGTATTCCAGCTCAGCGGACTGCAACAGGGCGGTTTCAATCTTTTTCACCAGAATCGTGTTGTCAATACTATTGGCAGCCCATGCCTCGGCTTCCTTCAGTTGGGGATCCTTCAGCGCCGACAGGACGGCATCAATGATGGAGGAAGGGGAAAGCCGCATGGTGTTGAAAATCAGGTCATACTGTAAGGGATCATTCCAGTCCCGGTTGAAGTAATAATGAATAAAGCCGCCACGCTGATGATCACTGCGTCTGATCAGTTCCCTGGCCAGATCCGGGTCAATCCATTCCCGTTCTGCAAAGCGTTCAACCCGTTCATCAAAATCGGCTATAAAGCGCAAACGCAGCAGATTACCGCATCCGCGCAGCAGGTCCTGGGCGCCCCGTCCATAGAGGATGACGTTCCCCTTGCGGGCATAGTCAAGCAGGATCAGTTCAATACGGTTCAGTGAAGCTGCCCGCTGGCGGTCTTCTACGGTGTTATAGGACGGCGGTTTTTCGTCAACTGATTGCAAAAGATCTACCGAAAGTCCGTATTCGGCAGCGCATTCTGCCAGACGTGGTCCGTCAACAAGTGAATATTTCAGCTTCTTTGCCAGTTCCTGAGCAATTGAGTAGGCACCGGTACCCATCTCACGTGAAATCGTTATGATAGCCATCGTATTCCCGTCCCTCCGATTCAGTCTTCTGTACTTCACTTATCATGTTCTGCTTGCCGGTACAAGCGGTCAATGTTAGGCTTTCCCCGCCATGCCTGATAGCGTTGATTTCATAGTGCGTTTCATGTTTTTTGCAGCCGTCCATTCACTTCTGGCGGCTCCCGCTGTCAAACTCCATCTGCAGAAGCTGATGAACAGCGCTCTGCCGGGCTATCGTCTTATGTACAATCTTGTTTCACTGGTTCTGTTCGGCTGGGTTATGCTTGCCTGGCAAGCGACAACCGTGATCTATCTGGTGCCCGGCATCTGGAGTCTCATCTTTCATGGGCTCCAGGTCCTGGTTTTACTGGCGGTTTTTCTCTGTGTCCGGCAGACCGGCATGGCAGCCTTTCTGGGCGTCGACCTGGGCAGGGAGGAGGCATCACCTCGTTTGCAGATATCGGGTTGGTACCGTATTGTCCGCCATCCCCTGTACCTGTTGGGCATGTTGTTCTGTCTGCTGAACCCGGTCATGACCAGCCGCTGGCTTGTTCTGACGCTGCTCAGTGCCGGTTATTTTCTGGTTGGCGCTGTGCTGGAAGAGCGCCGTCTGCTGCGAACCTTCGGCTATGCCTATCATGCCTACCAGAAGCAGGTGCCGTTTCTGATTCCCCGCCCGTGGCGCACCGTGCGTACGGACCATCCGGAAACTACTTCAGACTGACCCTTCTACTACCAGCACCAAATGCAGTACTACATCCATGTCAAAGGAAGAAAGAAACATCAATTGCCGTCCTCGGCTTCGAGTTTCAAGGTTGCGGAAAGGGTGTAGCGCTGTTCATTCCCGTCAACCGTGATCATGACCGGAATGCGCAGGGTCGTGAGTATTCCTGGCTCAAGAATGGTGTCAGGTGAAGCGTTTGCAGGCGTCGGCGTAGTTGCTTCATCAAGCGTTATGGCTGCGTTTTCAACAGCAGGTGTACTGTCGGTGTCTAATTGCGTCTGCTGCTGTGCTCCATGCAGCGTACGCAACGATGCCATCACCTGACGCAAAAGATCTGCCAGTGCAGATACTGCTCCCTCCTGGCTGTCGGCAGAGTTTGAAAATACCGGGATGCCGGTCAGCTCGGGCGCAAGGAGATCAAGCATCGTGGGTGGTTCATCCTCGTGGTCGGAGAGCACCACCATCGGCAGATTAGCGGTATTCTTGCCGTAACTGCCCAGCATTGCTCTGAGGTTGTTCAGGAGAGGCGTGAAGGTTGTTGGCGCAAGCGGACTTCCAGTAATCAGCGCAATGCCGTCCACCCCTTTGAGCAGCATTTTCCAGGTGCCGGGATTATCCACCTGGCCGGTCAGAGTATAGAGATGAAAGCAGACCCGGTAACCGTCAAGGCTGGAGGATTCAAAGGGGGTGTAGTCAAAAAACAGCAGAGTGTCCCCACCGGTGACCATGGTTTTCAAGGGACTGCACAGTGATGGTTTTATCCGTCTATGGACAAAACGGAACAGCGAACCCTTGCCGCTGTCCGGAGGTCCGTACAGAACGATCTTTGCGTTTATTTCCCGTTTTGAATGATTGATGACAGCCATGGTGTGCGGGTCACTTTTTCTTGGTGGCAAGCATTCGTCTTGCCTGGGTGGCGATGACGGAGGAGATGTTGCGGCTTTTGGCGTAAGCGGCAATATCTTTCTCGCTCATGGTTCCCAGAAAACGTAAAGCGTGGGCCAAGGGGGTTTTTGTGTTTTCAACCAGCGCTTTGCGGATCTGGTAGTTCTTCACCCACTCCTTATTGGCGCAGATGATACGGATGATTTCGTCGTTCTGAACAGATGACTTGAGGATGGTCAGGACTTCCGGTTCGGTTAGGCGGGGATTTTTCAACACTCCGCTGCTGACCAGCTTGTTGGAGTCCTTGACCAGTATCTTGCGCCACTCCTTGTCGCCGGTCAGAGCCGTCTTGATCTTTTCGGCGATACCGAGGCTCTGGGCCAGCTGATATTTACTGAGATGTTCTTCGCTTTCCTCGTCCTCTTCTTCACCGGTTTCTTCGGCAGCGGATTCCATCTCCTCTGCCGCAGGCTCCTGTTCCACGTCACCATGCTCTACTGCCTCAGGTTCTTCCTGGACAACAACAGCAGGGGTTTCCGCTGCACCGGGCTGTTCCAGGATGGCGCGTGTCGCATCGCTCAGACACGGATGCCCAAGCAGCAGGCTGCGCACAAAGGGGCGTTTGCCCGCGCCGTGCGCTATTGTGTGCAGGAGGGAGGGGTGCAGATCGTCCCAGCCGTTCAAGGCTGAAAAAAGTTCGTCGCTCAGGGAGGCCAGGGTGTGCAGCGCGCGTTGCCGTACTTCGGGAACTGCATCCTGGCAGAGACAGAACAATAGCAGTATCTGGCGCCTGGGGGGGAGGGTAGAAACTCCATCCGCCCCCCGCAGGCGTTCATCAAGTGCTGTTCCGGGCCGGACAAAGGCAGCTACTTCCGAGGGTATGGTGATCCTGACCGGAGCTGCCATTGCGTGCTTCTATTCCAGCACCGGTGAGCCGGAAACAGCGGTTTTTACCTTTTTCAGCGCAGCCTCGGCTGCGGTGCGGTCGGTAAATGTTCCGGCGGTCAGCTTTCTGGATGAGATTTGGACCGTGGTTTTTTGCACGCTAACCTTGATTCCCGATGCCGCCAATCGTTGCTGCTCTGACTGGGCTCCGGAAAGCAGGGCATAGGAGCCGGCAAAAACCTCATGTTTGTCGCCCTTTTGCACCATGAAGCCGTCGCCTGTCTGGCGTTTCAGCATTTCAACCGCCTTTTGCGCTTCGGCCTTGTCCGCGAATGCGCCGTACTGAAGACGATGCATGGCTGCCGGTTTCTTTGGTCCCATGGTCATAGTTGGGGTCAGGCCTGCTTTTTTGAGCTTTGCCATATCTTCCGCAAGTTTTCCCTCAACCGTGTATAAACCAACCACCAAGGTCCAGGGGCCGCTGCCCTTGGGCACTTTTGCGGTCTTTGGTGACGCCGGTTTTGACGCAACAGCTTGCTTGTCCGCTGTCTGTGCCGGGGCAGGCTTGCCAACTGCCGGAGCTGTGCTGGTCTTGGCAGGAGTTGCTGCGGCAGGCTGGGCGGCCTTTGTGGCAGGAACAGTGGCGGCCGACTGCTTTGCTTCAGGTTTGGCAGCTGATGCAACAGGTGGCGCTGCCGGTTTGGCGGGGCTTACTGCCGGGGAAGCCGGGGCCGGTTTTGCAGCAGCCATCGGCGCTGCAGGTGGTGTGCCTGGTTTTGCCGGTTCCGCTGGCATAACCGATGTCTGTGGTTGAACTTCGCCTTTGGGTGGTAGTGGTTGTTTGACCACTTGCGGCGGAGTTGGCGGTTTCGGTGGAGACTCCTGGGGCCGTATCAGGCCGGTGAAAAAGTACAGGTAGCCGACAATGCCCAGCAGCAGCAACAGCAGAACCAGCAGCGTTGTCTGCCGTCCCTTGTCCTGCTGTCCCTGATCTTCCGGCGGAGTACCGGCGTCATCTGCCGGTTTCTTGTTGAATTTAAATTCCATAAACTGCCTCCATTACTCTTTCTTGGATGCCTGGGCCTCGGCGATCACCTTCTGGGCCAGGTGGGTCGGCACCTCTTCATAGTGCGAAAATTCGGTGCTGAACAGGCCGCGGTCACTGGTCATGGACTTCAGGTCATTGGAGTATGCCAGTACCTCGGACATCGGCACAACTGCCTTTATGGACTGGGAGTGGGCCTTCGGCTCCACACCCACCACCTTGCCCCGCCGCGAGTTCAGATCGCCGATCACGTCTCCCATGTTTTCGTCAGGTACGGTGACGGTCAGGTTGACTATCGGTTCCAACAGCACCGGCTTGCACTGCTCCATCGCTTTTTTGAAGGCCATGGAACCGGCCACCTTGAAAGCCATCTCAGAGGAGTCAACCGTGTGGAATGAACCATCATACAGTGCCACCCTGAAGTCCACCACCGGGTAGTCGGCCAGGAAACCGTCGGCAGCGGCCTCCTGAATCCCCTTGTCCACGGCCGGGATGTACTGGCGGGGGATGACGCCGCCCACGATCTTGTCTTCGAAGATATACCCATCGCCTCGACCGGTGGGGCTCAGTTCAATCCAGCAATCGCCATACTGACCTTTGCCGCCGGATTGCTTCTTGTACTTGCCCTGCACCTTTGCCGAACCGCGTATCGTCTCGAAATAGGGTACCTTGGGGGTTTTCAGCAGCACTTCCACGTTGAACTTGCGCTTCATCTTCTCCACGATCACGTCCAGGTGCACCTGGCCCAGGCCGGAGATGATGAACTCCTTGGTCTGGGTATCGCGGTGGGATTCAAGGGTCGGTTCTTCCTCGATCATCCGGTGCAGGGCGTTGTGGATTTTGTCCTCATCGGCCTTGGTTTTGGGCTCAATGGCATAGGAGATGACCGGCAGTAATTGCCTGGCCTGCTCATAAATGATCGGATTGTTGGGGTCGCAGAGGGTGTCGCCGGTCACGGTCTCCTTCAGCTTGGCAACTGCCACGATATCGCCGGCAAAGGCCTGCTTGACCGGCTTCTGCTTCTTGCCCTCCAACTCGTAGATCTGGCCGATCCGTTCTTCGGTTCCCTTGGTGGAGTTATAGATGGTGGAGTCGGAATTGAGCGTGCCGGAGTAGATGCGGAAGACGGTGATCTTGCCGGTGTAGGGGTCGGAGGTGGTTTTGAAGACCAGCGCTGAAAACGGCTCTTTCTCATCCGGGCCACGATCAATCAGCTCCTTGGTTTTGGGGTGGGTGCCCACCGCTCTGGTGCGGTCAAGGGGAGAAGGCAGAAAATCACAGACCGCGGCAAGCAACTGGGTGACGCCGATATTCTGGGTTGCGGAGCCGCACAGTACCGGGGTGAACGTGTTACGCATGGTGCCCACCCGCAAACCGTCCAGTATCTCTTCTTCGCTCAGCTCACCGTTTTCCAGGTATTTTTCCGTCAGGGCGTCGTAGGCTTCAGCAACAATTTCCACCATATGTTCCCGCAGGCGCTGCGCCTCTTCCTGCAGATCAGCCGGTATTGCCGTCTCTTCACATTTGCCTGAGCCGTCCTTGGCATATTTGCAGGCTTTCATCCGGATCAGGTCGATAACGCCTTCAAAGTTGTCTTCAGCGCCGATCGGCATCTGAATAGCCACGCCGCGGGCGCCAAGGGACGTTTCCATATCGTCGATAGCGCGCAGAAAGCTGGCCCGCTCTTTGTCCATCTTGTTCACAAAGGCGATGCGCGGAATCTCGAACTCGTTGGCCCAGGCCCAGACCTCCTCGGTCTGTACCTTAACCCCTGAAATGGCTGACAGAATAACTACGGCACAGTCAAGGGAGCGCATGCAGGCGCGGGTGTCTCCGATAAAGTCTCCGTAACCGGGGGTATCCACGAAGTGTATGGAGTGTGCTTGCCACTCGCAATGATCAAAGGAGGAGGTAATGGATATCTTGCGCTTGATCTCCTCCGGTTCGAAATCCATGGTGGAGGTGCCGTCGTCAACCCGGCCAAGACGGTCAATCATGCCGGTGTTGAACAGGATCGCTTCCGCCAGGGACGTTTTGCCGGCCCCGCCGTGTGCCACAATCCCCAGGTTACGGATCTTTTCGGTTGGATAGGTTCCCATGCACAGCCTCCTTGTTTGCGTGGTATGTTGTTCAGATGCCGGTAATTAAGCTGTTCCGTTCAAACAAAATCCTCAATCCGTCAAGGGTCAGAAATTCGTCAACCTCGTCAATGGTCCGCGATTCCGGAGCAATCAAGGTTGCCAGGCCGCCGGTGGCGATTACTCTGGGCTGGTCTTTGCTTTCGCTTTTGATCCGTTCCACGATGCCGTCAACCAGGCCGACATAGCCATAATACATGCCGGACTGCATGGAGTTGACGGTGTTTTTGGCAATAACCTGGGGAGGTCGGGCGATATCAACCCTGGGCAATTTGCTGGCTCGCTGGAACAATGCCTCAATGGAGATGGCCAGGCCGGGGGCGATGGCGCCGCCGCAATACTCGCCTTTGCCGTTAACGTAGTCGAAGGTGGTGGCGGTGCCGAAATCGACAATAACCAGAGCGCAGTGGTGTTTCTCGTAGCCGGCAACCGCGTTAACAATGCGATCGGCCCCCACCTCGCGCGGGTTATCGTACTGGATCTGCATGCCGGTTTTGACACCCGGTCCTACCACCAGCGGCGTTACGGCAAAGAAATCGCGGCAGAGCGCCTCAAGGACGCCGGTCAGGGGAGGAACAACCGACGAGATGATGATGGCCTTGATACAGCCGCAGGTAAGATTTTCAAGGGAAAACAACGTGTGCAGCAGTACCCCGTATTCATCGGAGGTGCGGGATTTGTCAGTGGATATGCGCCAGTGCCGGACAAGTTTCCGGTCATCGTAGATGCCCAGCACGATGTTGCTGTTACCGACGTCAATGACCAGAAGCATCCCAGGCAAGCCTCGCATCTTTTCTCGAAAATACGCGCCATACTCACGCAGATGGCGACGTCAACAACCCTGTGTTTCAGGCTGCTGTCCACCGTAGAATGGTGTACGTGTATACCATAGCTCAAACAGCGTATCAACCGCAAAACCGCCCCTGTTATCCAGCTTCGCGCGCCGCCAATAAACGATTGACGGTCTTTCCTGGCGGCTGTATAGTGGCGCGTCAAATTCTGTAATTTCATCACGGTAGACAGGAGCGGAAATAATGATCAGAAGAGTGGGTCTGTATGGTGTGCTGCTGCTATTGCTTATGGCCGGAAACGTGCTGGCTGTCGAAACCAAGGATATCAGATTCTCCTTCAAAAGCGCCGAGCCGGTGGTTTTCAGCCATGCCTTGCACCTGGAGAAGTACCGTAATAATTGCCGCATTTGCCACAACACCCTCTATGACTTGCGTAGCCGTAAAAACTTTACCATGGCTGAGATGGAGAAAGGCAAGTCCTGTGGTGCCTGCCACACCGGCGCAAGGGCGTTTAGCGTAGCCA
The DNA here is from genome assembly GCA_002423105.1 of Geobacter sp. UBA6151. GTDB lineage: Bacteria > Desulfobacterota > Desulfuromonadia > Geobacterales > Pseudopelobacteraceae > Trichlorobacter. The sequence goes on from DIUT01000034.1 coordinate 22,221, forward strand.
CCGAGAAAGACTGCTCACGCTGCCACCAGGGCAAGCCGCGGGAGGTTGCCTACAAGCTCAAGGGCTTGGGAGAGACGACCTTCAGCCATGCCACGCATATCGCCAAGACCGGCGGAGCCTGTAAAAGCTGCCACAACGGCAAGGTTATCACCGGCAAGGAAAAGCGGGTAACCATGGCGGAAATGGAAAAGGGCAGAACCTGTGGCGCCTGTCACAACGGCAAGCCCACCTTTACCGTGGCTGGCAACTGTAATCGCTGCCACAAGGGGCTGAAGCCGAAAGATATCAACTTTGCCGCCAAGGGGGTTACGCCAGCCCAATTCAGCCATGACTTCCATACCCAGGTGTACAAGTGCACCGACTGCCACAGCAAGGTGTTCCAGTACCGCAAGTCCCCCGGCGTAGTGAGTATGGCCGAGATGGAAAAGGGCAAGTCCTGTGGTGTCTGTCATACCGGTAAAGACGCCTTCTCCGTGGCCGGAGATTGCGCCAAGTGCCACAAGGGACTGAAAACCGGCACGGTGACCTACAAGATCGACATCGGCGATGCCAAGTTCAGCCATGAATTCCATACCCAGGTGTACAAGTGTGCTGACTGCCATACCAAGGTCTTCCAGTACAAGGCGTTTTCCAGCAAGGCCAGCATGGCCGACATGCAAAAGGGCAAATCCTGCGGCGCCTGCCACAACAAGGACAAAGAGGCCTTCTCTGTCGCCGGTGACTGCGACAAATGCCACAATATGTAGCAGCCTGAAGCAATATAATGAAAAGGCGCCCGTCATGTGACGGGCGCCTTTTTTAGTTGGTGCACCAGGTGTGGCGCGTAGCACCTTCATTGGCAAGTTCCGAGTCCCTAAGGGTTTCCCCCAGTAGACAGCCACTTCTCAGTTGTCGTAAAGTCCCAGACGCTGCACTGTCCGTTACATGTTGTTACATAACGTCGCATTTCGTGGATTTACATTGCTTAGTAATAATTTATAGTGCAGTTCGATAATTAAGTAAGAAGCGACCATAGCCTTTCGTTTGACGTCATATCTGATTTAATCATTTAATCACAAAACACAAATAAAGAGGGTTCTTGCTCTATGAGTTTTCTGCTGCTCACTCTGTATGGTGGCTGATAATGACCTGCATCTCTGTCATATCAAGTGTCTTTCTTGTGCTGCTGTTGTCGGTATGCTTTGTTCCCGGGCAACTGTCGGCAGAGCAAAGGAAGGTGACAGATAACGACGGATCCGGATACGTCATACAGATGGGCGCGTTCAGAGAACAAAAAGCCGCTCAACAGACGATAAGCCGATTGCGCTCTAAAGGCATCGAAGTCTTTATGACTCGCAAGGACAACGGCATGTATGTTGTGCTCTCTCAAAGCTTTACAGCCAGGAGTAACGCCCGTGACCTTGCTGTATGGTTAGTGACGAGCAAGTTGATCGACACCTATTTTATTACGGCCACGCCGGGAAAGGCTTTCTCCGGGAATTCTGCAGGCCATGCAGAGCTTACGGCGCTTGCCCGTGATCATTTGCGTAGTGATCGTTATGAAGCGGCGTACAAATGCTTTTCCGAACTCAACCGGCTGGAACCCGAACAGGTAGATCATGTGACAGGGATGATTTACGCCCTGGCAGGGATGAAGGAGTTTGAAAAAGCGATGGAGCTGGCCCCCGCAGTGAATTCATTCTTCTATAAAAAGCTTCCGGTTTCGCAAGAATGAAATATTTCCTCCAATTTCCATGTGCCGGAAGCATGATGTTCGCGGCGCTCAGTCTTTTGCTGCTATCCGGTTGCTCTGTCAAGCGCGACAAATATGATCTGCCTGCGCTTAATCTTCCTGAGCGCTACGCCAAAGCACCGGCTGTTGTCGATGCTCCCCATGCTTTAAACAGCCCGCCTCCTCACTCAACGGCATCATCCTTACTGCTGAATGCGCAGTTGACCGAATGGTGGCGTTTACTGGGCAGCCAGGAGTTGAACAGCTTGATGGATCGCGCGCTGGCCAACAATCCGGACCTCAGAATCTCGACATTACGCATTGCACAAAGCAAGGCGCGGCTCAGTCAGGTGGGAGCCGATATGTTGCCAAGCATCTCGTTACCTATCCAATCCAGTACTTCGTACCCGGAATATGGTGTCGGGACAGGCAATGCAACTGGCAATAACAGTACACGCACCACGAATCAGATCAGCCTTAAAGGCGTTTGGCGGCCCGACATTTGGGGAGAAAGCGCTGCATTGTATGAGTCTGCCGAATTGCAATTGCTGCGCGCTACGTATCAGCGCGACGACATGCAAAGAAATGTGGTGGCCAATGTGGTCGTCGCTTACATCGAGTACCTTTCGCTTAATGACCGTTTGCAGGTTGCACACGAGACAGAAAAGTCTTTGAGCGAGATGCTTGCATCGGTGGACGGGCGTCTGAAGATGGGTGACGCCACGATTACTGAAATGGAACAGCAAAAGGCGGCGGTGTACTCGGTCAAGGCCACCATTCCGGTACTTGGGCAACAACGTGAAATTGTGCTCAATCGCCTGGCGGCACTACTCGGCTCGGCACCAGTGGAATTGATGCTTTCCCGGAGCGGGTTGAACTCAGTCAAATTTCCGCAGGTATTACCCGATATGCCGTCGGCATTATTGTTGCGCAGACCTGACGTACGGGCGGCCGAGTCTCGTCTTTTGGCGGCTGATGCGGATATCGATGTTGCCCGTGCGCGGATACTCCCTCCTTTGGATCTGACTGCCCAAGTTGGTTATGGCAGCATGCACATGGCACAGCTGTTTTTACCGCAATCACTATTCTGGAGCACTATAGCCAATCTTTCGGTGAGCATATTCGATGCCGGAAAGCGCTTTAGAGAAGTGGACTTTGCCAGGGCCGCGCACGAAGAGCTTCTGGAAACGTATGTGCGTGTGATCTATGACGCGGTACGTGAAGTTGACGACTCATTAAGTGGGCTCAATTATACCGGCAAGCGCCTGGAAGAACAGAAACAGGCCACGGATTCTTCCCTGCTTGCCTGGAATTACAGTCAGGAAGCGTTCATGGCCGGTGCCGCGGACTATCTGGTTCTGCTGGATACGCAACGCACGTATCAGCGTAACCTGGACGATTGGCACAACGTGCGCATGGACCGTTACCGCAACTTGGTCAACTTGTTCCGTGCGCTGGGCGGAGGCATACCTAATAACGATGCAGCAGTTGACGGAGAAATACTCATTCAGGCGTTTACTGCTGCATCATCCGGCAAGTCAGCACAGGTTGAAAAAAGTCAGGACGAAGCGAGCAACCCCGGCAGCATTGACTGGACCGGGCGTTTGCTGAAAAACGGGGAAACCCATTGGCTTGTGGAACTTCCTGGTGTGTATGACGGTGGGGCTGTAGTGCCTGCGTGGCGAGATATAAACACTCGCTTCCCACAAGACGTCGGGAGCTATTCTTTACTTCCACAGCGACAAGATCAGATAAAAATACGGGATAAAGAACGTGCCTCCTGGTACCGGTTATTTGTCGCAAGCTTCCCTGACAAACAGCGTGCCGAACAGTTTTGTGTTACATTGGGTAAAGGCCAGCAACGTTGCAGTGTTGTTTCTTCAGAATCCATCGACGGAAAAGGCGACTTTGTTGCTCCTCCTACGTTGGCGCAACAAATAAGCTCTGGCGCTTTGGCTGGTCTGGAAGTCAAAGCGGCACTTCCCCCACCCCACACCGGGAACGAAAAAAATCTTCCTCAATTTTGGTTTGTTGCAATGTCTGATCTGTATGACCGCAACACCATCACCGACGCATGGCGTAATTTGATAGCACAGTTTCCCGTTCAGATGAAAAACAAGGTGATTTTTCCGCGTAGACAATTCCGGATGAATTCCACCCGTGAAGCGCATGTTTCTTCTTATCAGCTATTTATCGCCAAGTTCCTCGAAAAACAGGCGGCTGAGGAGTTCTGTTCAATGTTACGTGTTGGGCAGCAACGTTGCAGTGTTGTCTCCTCGCAACTCTTTGCGGAAAAAGAAGGGACAGATGCGCCCCCGAAAACTGGTCGTGATGCTTACCAAGGGATCGAGCCATGAGCGGGGAAATACGCAATCCTCAGCCGGAACTGAGTCAACGTCAGCAACAGATTCTCAAACTGTTGCAGGCAGGCAAGGTCAACAAGGCCGTTGCCCAGGAATTGGGGATAGGACTTGGCACGGTCAAGCAACATATTGTTGCAATATTCAAAAAGCTGAATGTCAGTAACCGCGCCATGGCAGTGTCCCAGAGCATGGAGTTGTTTAACGGACAGAAAAACCGCCCAACCACTTTGCCGCTGGCTGATTTGCTGGAAAGTCGTCCCTGTGTCGTGCTCAGCATAGCACTGCCTGCGGATGCCAGTCACCGGATAGTGAAGCTCATGTATGGCTGTCTGGCAGCCAGCGCATCTGCCAACGACGCGGTTTTTCTGGCGCGCAACGGCAATGCCGGAGATCTTATTTTTGGCATTCAGCGGGTCACTGAATACGATCTGGCTGTGGCCCTGCAAGCTGCGCGTCATGTCTATGACGATCTGCTGGAGACAGATGCTGAAACAGCGCAAAGCTTGCGTGGCTGCCTGACCGCAGGAATTGCCCTGGCAAGCATGCAACGCTTTGGCGGCTGGACAGGTGAGGCCGTAGCCAGCGCCGCCATCGCCACTGCCCGTGAGTTGTTGAACGAAGTTCCTGCCGGGCAATTTCTGTTCGATGCAACTGCGCTGGATCTGATCGAGTTGTTCGGTATCGGAGGGGCCAGAGAGCTGTCGCCCGCCATGGGGTTCACTGAATTAAAGAAACTGCATTGGACCGGGGCGCGCCGTGCCTATCAGTTGGTTGGACGGGATGCTGAACTGTCCCGGCTTAACGCAGCGCTGACGGAGGCTACCAAGGGAAATGGCCGGTTAATTCTGGTAAAAGGTGAGATGGGCATGGGCAAATCCAGTCTCTGCGTGGCCATTGCAAAGAGGTGTCTTCAGCAGGAGGGGGCAGTGTCCTATTGCCGTTGCTTACCGCCGGCGCTGGGCAGTGCGCTTTACAATACTGTAAGCGAGACTGAATATTCTGTGGAAGAGGTTGTAGCGTTGCTGTGCGTCAGGCCTGTGCGCCGCCCAGAACTTGTTGTGCTGGATGATTTTAATTTGTTGACCAAAGAACAGCAAATACCACTTGTTGCTGCGGTCGCCACTGCCGTTGAGAATGGCAAGCTGGTCATTTTTTCGGGACGCACTGGTCTGCGCGAAAACATCTCAATTCCGGCCGAAACAATAAGCCTGCATCGTCTGCCAACATCATCCATACAGACGCTGGTACGGAATGCGCTGGGTAAAGGGACCATCAAGGGGCGCGCGCAAAAAGTGCAGCGGATTACCAGTGCCGCAGCTGGCGTGCCGCTGTTCGCTGTGGCATTGGCGCGGCATCATGATCAAGCACTGGCGTTACCCTTGCGGGTGGCAATCAATGCCCGTCTTGACAGCCTGCGTTTGGATCACACGTTTCTACGCGAAGTGGCCAAAAATAGCGCTGGTGCACATCTGGAAGAGGTCGCCACAATGCTGGGAGAAGATGTTGAAACAGTTCGCCCGCAGATGGAGCGCGCTGTTGCGTCAGGTGTGTTGTCACACAGTGTTGACAATTGGCTCGCCTTTACCCATCCCTTGTTACGCATGGCAATCGGTAATTCGGTTGTGGAACTGGCATGAAAAAAACGGATTCGACGCTCAATCAGGATCTGCCTGACGATAATCTGCTGACCGGAGGGCTGTCAGGTGAGAACGTTCTGCGCCAGCTTTTCCATTCGCCAGATTTGCGCCGGGTGTTGCCGTGGTTGGGAATCTCTACCTTTATTATCAACATACTGGCATTGGCGCTTCCGCTTTCGATTTTGCAGATACTTGATCGCGTGGTAACGAATCGGTCCCTGGAGACCCTGGTATTTTTGGTTGTCGGCGTGGTGATCGCGTTAGTCCTTGAAGAAGTATTGCGTGGTATCAATGTGATGGTTACCAGTTGGCTGGGGGCCCGCTTTGAACACAATACCAGTGTTGCGGCACTGGAACGGCTGATGTCAGTGCCGTTGCAGCAGTACCAGCAGGATGAACCGAGTGTACATCAGGAAAGAATCCTGGCCACCACCAGGGTATCCGAATTTTATTCAGGTCAAGCTCTGCTGGCGTTATTCGACCTGCCTTTCGTGTTGATCTACCCCATTCTGATCTACCTCATCGGCGGTTGGCTGTTTGCTGTGCCGGTATTTTTGCTGTTGCTGTTTTCTTTCCTTATCTATCGTTTTGGCAACTGGATGCGCGAACAGGTTCGGCAGCGTACCATTCAGGATGACCGCCGTCTGGGGTTCCTGGCCGAGGTGCTGTCCGGCATCTATTCGGTGAAAACGCTGACCATGGAGTCCTTGATGCAGCGCCGTTATGAGCGCTTGCAAGAGACGAATTCAGTGCTGGGCGATGCGCTGATTCGCGGTAATGCCCTTGCTTCGAATATGGGCATGTTGTTTTCTCAGATCATGATTGTTTCAGTTGTTTTTGCCAGTTCGTGGCTTGTGATAAGCGGGAAAATGACCCCTGGCGGTCTGTCCGCCTGCATGATGTTGTCAGTGCGGGCGCTGCAACCACTACGTCGCGGTTTGTCAGTGTGGATGCGCTACCAGTCTTTTGTGGCGGCGCTTGAGAAACTGAAACAAGTATTTATTATGCCCTTTGATAAGGATAAGGGCAAACCAGAGATGCCGCCGATTGAAAAAGAGCTGGAGCTGCGTGATATTACCCTGAAATTTAAGGAGGTTGATTTTAGATCAACGCAATCTTTGGCCAAAAGTGCCCTCCATGGCGGGGGGAATGCCAATAACCATGCAGATAAAACGGTTTCAGGCGGCGCTTCTGAAAAGATATTTTTTTCCAATATTTCATTAAAGCTTGAAGCAGGTCAAACCATCGCTATCCTGGGGGCGAGCGGGAGCGGCAAAACCAACTTGCTGTCGTTGATGAACGGTATGTTGCGCCCCAGTTCCGGCGAAGTTCTGGTGGATGGTAAGCCGTTGAACAGCTATACAGCAGGCAGCGCCTACAGAGGAATCGCACTGCTGCCGCAAATCGGCACGATTGTGTCCGGTACTATCCTTGAAAACATGACCATGTTTGATGCCAGTCTCCAGGATGATGCGCTGAGAATCTCCAGTAAGCTGGGACTGGATCAAATTGTTGCCGGATTGAAGTTGGGGTATGAAACCCATGTGGGGCAGGGGGTGGCGGGAACTCTGCCGGTCGGATTGCGTCAAGTCATCGCCATCATCAGGGCGCTGGTGCGTAAACCCAGTGTCATTCTGTTTGACGAAGCCAATATCTCCCTCGATATGCGCATGGACAAGTTGCTGATCGACTACTTGGCGGAGTTGAAAGGAACCTGTAGTATAGTGCTCGTGACCCACCGCCCTTCGATGATCAGGCTTGCCGACAAAGTTTACACCCTGGCCGATGGCCAACTGTTCGAGGGGGCTGCCGAACCAAGCTTTGATGCAGGTCCCTCTGCATCGGTTTCGCCGAAGACGCTGAGTGTAGCGGAGCGTCCTGAATCCACCAGCGACCTGTCAGTTGTCGTCCGTCGCCAGTTTGACGAAGAATCAGACCTGTCGATCTGTTTACTACCGCTGTTAAAAGCTCTCGAATGGCAGGGACAGCCGCGTCAACTGGCGGATGCCATGCCGCATTTGGCGCGACTCATGGACGTTACGGTGTTGTGTGCGGTCATGGCCAATCTGGAGCTCTTCCCCAAGCATCTTAACGGTCATCTGGCCAGCCTGGATTCGCGCTTGACCCCCTGTCTGTTTATGCCGCCCAACAAGCCGGCCATGGTGATTCTTAAGCAGATGCCCAATGGAAACCTCTGGGTGTTTGACAGCTCTTTACGTGCCGAAACAGAGATTGTACCGAACGCTAAAATAGGGGAAATATTCCTGTTTCAAAAATCCGATGATCGGCGTCGTTCCCGCCGTCTTGAATCAAGCTGGATAAGTGAAATTTTATTGCGTTTCCAAAGTCATATCTATCTGGCTTTTGCGCTTACGGTGGCCAGCGCCTTACTCGCTTTGACTCCGCCGCTGTTTGTCCGGGCAACGCTCGATCTTGTCGTGCCTTCCGGCGATATTGTGATGGGCTCATTCATTATAATAGGCGTGGTGGTTGCACTTGTTGTTGACGGTCTATTGCGCAACCTGAAGAGCAAGATTCTGGCGTTTGTGGGTGGCCGTTTTGAATATATCCTTGGCAACAGCCTGTTCAAACGGATCATAAATCTGCCGGCTTCTTCCACCGACAGTGCGACGGTTAGCAACCAGGTCGGACGCTTCAAGAACCTCGAAAGCCTGCGCGACTTTTTTCTTGGTCCGGCGTCAATGCTGGTTTTTGAGGGGCCTTCAACGCTGCTGTTGTTGCTTGCCATTGCCGTTATAAATCCATGGGTGCTGCTGGTAATGCTCACCTCCATACTGCTGTTTGCGCTGATCTGGCTTTTTACGCATAAATCCAGCGAAATCTCAGTCGCAAGGACAGGGATGCTGTCCACGGCACGCTGGGAATTTCTGATCGAAACATTGACTGACATGAGTTGCATCCGCTCTGTGGGAGCGGACAAATCATGGGCAGAGCGATTCAGGGAATTAAGCGGCAAATCGGTCATGGCCAATTTTAAAAACAACCAGTTTCAGGCCCGTATCAATGGTCTGGCGCATCTGCTGGGTTCCTGCACAGGTCTGGCAGCATTGGCATTGTCCGCGTACCTGGCGATACGCGGTCAGATCAGCAGTGGCACCATGGTGGCTACCATGATGATCCTATGGCGTGTCAACGGACCGATGCAGAATATTTTTCTTGCAGCAACCTCGGCGATTCACATTCGCTCCACCACTCGTCAAATCGAAAATCTGATGCGTATCAAAGGCGAGGCGGACTCCGGTGTGCTGCAAACGATCGCGCCTGTTGTCGGCGGCGTGCTCAGCTTTGCGCGGGTCTCCTTCCGTTATGCCAACGATGCTGATCCCGTTCTGCTGGGGGTATCATTTTCTGTAACGCCCGGACAGGTTGTTGCAATAGTGGGGGGGAATGGTTCCGGCAAGTCCACGTTACTCAAATTGATCGAACGCATTTATGTTCCGCAGGCCGGAACCGTCCGTTTAAACAATGTGGACATACGCCAGCTTGCCGTTGCTGATCTGCGAGCCAAAATCAGCTACATGCCGCAGCAGTGCGAACTGTTTTACGGCACCGTCGCGCAGAACCTGCGTTTGTCACACCCGACAGCATCCGATGCTGAACTGGATTGGGCAGTACAGATGGCCGGTCTTGCCGAAGATATCGCGGCTCTTCCCCAGGGATTTAATACACGCATTTCCAGTTCCCGGTTGTCGAACGGTTTTAGCCAACGTCTTTCCCTTGCACGCGCCATGCTTAAACCGGCCGACATCCTGTTGCTCGATGAGCCGGGCACCGGCATGGACCAGTCCGGGGAAGATGCGTTGGTGCGTTGCGTGGAATGGCTGCGCGGACGATCTACCGTCATTATGGTTTCCCATCGTCCTGCACATATGCGTCTGGCAGATAGCGTGATCCTGATGCAGCGTGGCACCGTGATCGCCATGGGGCCATTTGAAAAAATCAAAGATAAAGTCATGACGGAGCTCAGCTAAATGATCTTCAACAAGAAAAAAAATCAGCAGCAACCCCCGGAATCTCCGCATAAAACCCAATTGGGTAGACGGGAACGCAGTCTGCTTTCGGAGAGTATCCATATTGAAGAAGAGCTGGTTCCCGCTTTTGTAAGGCCCATTCTGTTTATTGTCGGAGCACTGGTCGTGATATTTCTGATCTGGGCGTCATTGACGCGCATGAAAGAAGTGGCCCATGCCCAAGGCGAGATCATCCCTTCCGGCAGCCTGAAATTGGTGCAGCATCTTGATGGTGGCGTTGTGGCTGAGATCCTTGCAGAAGAACGCAAACTTGTGGCCCAGGACGAGGTGGTACTTCGTATCGAGGGCACACAGGCACGTGCTGATTTCCGGCAAATGAAAGCGCGCTATGATTCGCTGCGTCTGCGTGAGGAACGCCTGGCTGCGTTCACTGAAAACAGGAAGCCGGATTTTGCCAGACTTGGTATAGAACAGCGGGACATAGTATCCAACCAGCAAGATATTCATGGTTCACAAGTGGCTACATTGAGCTCAACCCTTTCGATATTAGAGCGACAGATCGCCCAACGCACACAACGTATAACCCAGCTCAAAAAAGCATTGTCCGTGGCCCGTGAGCATGAAGCTCTGATAGGTGAGCTTTCTGCGATGCGTGAAAACCTTGCATCCCGCCAACTGGTTAATCGCACGGTGCTGCTGGAGACCCGCCGGGCAAAGGTAACGGCTTCAGGGGAAATTGCGCGACTGAGAGAAGAGATCGGTGTTACCGAACAGGAGTTGGCCGAAACCAGAAATCGCCACACCGATACCAGAAATCAATCGCTCAACACGGCTTTGGCTGAACTGGGAACTGTGCGTGCCGAAATAGCCGAGTTACAAGAAACACTTCTACGGCTTGAAGCCCACGTCAATCGCCTTGAAGTACGGGCGCCTATCAGTGGTCATGTGCTGGACATGCGCGTGAAAAACGTCGGGCAGGTTATTCAGCCGGGAGCACTGCTCATGCAGATTGTTGCAGACGGCGCCACCCTTGAAGCCGAGGTGCAAATCATGCCACGGGACATCGGTTTTGTCAGGGAAGGGCAGCCTGTCAATCTGCGAGTAACGAGTTACGAATACTCCCGCTTCGGTTTTGTTAAAGGCACACTTAAAAGAGTAGGAGCGTCCAGCATTGTGGCCGAAGATAAGGCTTCTTATTATAAGGGTCTGGTTGAGTTGGAGCGTCCGTATGTCGGCGATGTGCCGGGGCGGAATCTGCTGCAGCCCGGTATGAAAGTTGAGGCCCAGATATTGACAGGGGAGAAAACACTGTTGGCATACCTCGTCAAGCCGTTAATTGATGTCGTCTCCATGTCGTTCCATGAGCGGTAAGCCTATAACTTCCGGCTGTCTATAAATTTGAAGTTCCCTCTAGTATTGTCGGATCATCAAAAAAGTAAATTTGGCACAATACTTAGATAAAGGGAGAATCATCATGGCCACCAACGACACTTCAAATCCTGGCGCCACAGCACCTGTCGAAGCTCCTGCCGAGAATGCCACCGTGGATCAGCAAGCTGTCGATTTTGACCAGTTGACTTCGCTCAGTAACACCGAAAACGGGGCAAGCATAGGCCAGGCTGACAATATATCGGGAGGGTCAACCCAGGTTGATGGTTCCGGCAATGAAAATATTCAGTCTGATATAGCGAGCGGGCAAGCGGGAAGTGAAGGGGGCCAGACTGAAACAGGACTTGATGGCTCCGGTTTGAGTGAGCGCCAGAATACCACGCCTGAAGGCAATGCCATTCCCACCATGGATACCAACAGCACCGGCCAACAAGCTCCGGTGCCATTTGTTGATCAACCGCTTCCCCAAGGTGCAGTGGAGGTGGAGAATCCAGCGAATGAACCAGATGATTATACTAGTGTGATTGACCTGACAGAAGAAATCCCCTTGGGCATTGGAGAATATGCGGCTGATAGTTCTGCTGCTGGCGAGGAATCGTCACAAAATTCAGGAGAACCAACCACTCCTACGACACCCACGACCGTAACTACTCCAACGACGGTAACGAGTCCAACAACACCTACAACCGTGACATCGGCTACTACCCCAACCACGGTTACCAGTGCAACGACGCCGACCACTGTCACGAGTGCGACAACTCCGACGACTGTAACATCGGCAACTACACCTACAACCGTGACGTCAGCTACTACCCCGACAACAGTGACTTCGGCTACGACGCCTACTACGGTAACGTCGGTAACAACTCCGACCACTGTAACCAGTGCCACTACTCCAACGACGGTAACGAGTGCGACCACCCCAACCACGGTAACCAGTGCAACGACCCCGACGACAGTCACGAGTGCTACAACTCCGACCACGGTAACCAGTGCAACCACACCAACCACCGTAACGTCAGCAACAACTCCGACCACTGTTACGAGTGCGACCACTCCGACGACAGTGACTAGTGCAACGACTCCCACGACGGTGACTTCGGCTACTACTCCGACTACTGTCACAAGTGTGACAACTCCGACTACGGTAACGTCGGCTACAACACCTACAACCGTGACGTCGGTTACGACGCCAACCACGGTTACAAGTGCCACTACGCCGACGACTGTAACAAGTGCGACTACTCCGACTACAGTAACGTCGGCTACGACGCCTACTACGGTGACTAGTGCAACCACACCAACCACCGTAACGTCAGCAACAACTCCGACTACTGTAACCAGCGCCACAACGCCGACGACTGTCACGAGTGCGACCACCCCAACCACGGTTACCAGTGCAACGACCCCCACGACTGTAACGAGCGCAACCACACCAACCACCGTAACGTCAGCAACAACTCCAACGACGGTAACGTCGGCTACGACGCCTACTACGGTGACTTCAGCCACCACCCCGACGACGGTAACATCAGCTACGACACCTACAACCGTGACGTCGGTTACGACGCCAACCACGGTTACAAGTGCCACTACGCCGACGACTGTAACAAGTGCGACAACTCCGACTACGGTAACGTCGGCTACGACCCCAACCACCGTGACTAGCGCGACCACTCCGACTACAGTAACCAGTGCAACCACACCTACAACCGTGACGTCGGCCACTACGCCTACCACGGTGACGAGTGCGACTACTCCGACTACAGTAACGTCGGTTACGACGCCTACTACGGTGACTAGTGCAACCACACCAACCACCGTAACGTCAGCAACAACTCCGACGACTGTAACATCGGCAACGACACCTACAACTGTGACGTCAGCTACTACCCCGACAACAGTGACTTCGGCTACGACACCTACTACGGTAACGTCGGCTACCACGCCTACTACGGTAACATCAGCTACAACACCTACAACCGTGACGTCGGTTACCACGCCAACCACGGTTACAAGTGCCACTACGCCTACTACGGTAACGTCAGCTACAACTCCAACCACCGTAACGTCAGCAACGACTCCGACGACAGTGACTAGTGCAACGACTCCGACTACGGTTACAAGTGCCACTACGCCGACTACTGTCACGAGTGCTACAACTCCGACGACTGTAACATCGGCAACGACACCTACAACCGTGACGTCAGCTACTACCCCTACAACAGTGACTTCGGCTACGACGCCTACTACGGCAACATCAGCTACAACACCTACAACCGTGACGTCGGTTACCACGCCAACCACGGTTACAAGTGCCACTACGCCTACTACGGTAACGTCAGCTACAACTCCAACCACCGTAACGTCAGCAACGACTCCGACGACAGTGACTAGTGCAACGACTCCGACTACGGTTACAAGTACCACTACGCCGACTACTGTCACGAGTGCTACAACTCCGACGACTGTAACATCGGCAACTACACCTACAACCGTGACGTCAGCTACTACCCCGACAACAGTGACTTCGGCTACGACGCCTACTACGGTAACATCAGCTACAACACCTACAACCGTGACGTCGGTTACCACGCCTACGACGGTAACCAGTGCAACCACACCAACCACCGTAACGTCAGCAACAACTCCGACCACTGTTACGAGTGCGACCACTCCGACGACAGTGACTAGTGCAACTACTCCGACCACTGTAACCAGCGCCACAACGCCGACGACCGTAACCAGTGCCACTACTCCAACGACGGTAACCAGTGCGACTACCCCAACCACGGTTACCAGTGCAACGACCCCGACGACTGTCACGAGCGCAACAACTCCAACGACGGTAACGTCGGCTACCACACCTACTACGGTAACATCAGCTACGACTCCGACTACAGTGACTTCAGCTACCACACCGACTACGGTAACCAGTGCAACTACACCAACCACCGTAACGTCAGCAACGACTCCCACGACGGTGACTAGTGCAACGACTCCGACGACGGTAACCAGTGCAACCACACCAACCACCGTAACGTCAGCAACGACTCCGACGACAGTGACTAGTGCAACGACTCCGACGACGCCTACTACGGTGACTTCAGCCACCACCCCGACGACGGTAACATCAGCTACAACACCTACAACCGTGACGTCGGTTACCACGCCAACCACGGTTACAAGTGCCACTACGCCTACTACGGTAACGTCAGCTACAACTCCAACCACCGTAACGTCAGTAACGACTCCGACGACAGTGACTAGTGCAACGACTCCGACTACGGTTACAAGTGCCACTACACCGACTACTGTCACGAGTGCTACGACTCCGACAACGGTAACCAGTGCAACCACACCAACCACCGTAACGTCAGCAACAACTCCGACGACTGTAACATCGGCAACGACACCTACAACCGTGACGTCAGCTACTACCCCTACAACAGTGACTTCGGCTACGACGCCTACTACGGTGACGAGTGCAACGACACCTACAACCGCGACATCAGTTACCACCCCAACTACGGTTACAAGTGCCACTACTCCGACTACTGTCACGAGTGCTACAACTCCGACGACGGTAACATCAGCTACGACACCTACTACGGTGACTAGTGCTACAACTCCAACAACCGTGACCTCGGCTACAACACCTACAAGTCCGAGTGATGACGATGATGACAGCGACTCCGACTCCGATAGTGATTCAGACTCTGACAGTGATTCAGACTCCGATAGTGA
>DIUT01000034.1:37177-37396 GCA_002423105.1 Geobacter sp. UBA6151
CCGACAGTGATTCAGATTCCGACAGCGACTCTGACTCGGATAGCGACTCAGACTCCGACAGTGACTCAGACTCTGACAGTGACTCAGACTCCGACAGCGACTCAGACTCTGACAGTGATTCCGACTCCGATAGTGATTCCGACTCCGATAGTGATTCAGACTCTGACAGTGATTCCGACTCCGACAGCGACTCTGACTCGGATAGCGACTCTGACTCCG
>DIUT01000008.1 GCA_002423105.1 Geobacter sp. UBA6151
CCTCACATATTCTGCGGAAGAGGCCCATTCGGAAGATGGCTATTATCCAGAGTATTCTGGGGAGCCCATTCAGAGGTTGGCCGAAGCTGGCAAAAGTGTTCCTTGTCTGGCGCTGGAAAAAGCTAAGGGGCAAAAGTCGGAAGTGTGGTTACGCCGGAGGAATTGCCAATACCGGCAAATTTCTAACGCGTATTGTCGGTGACGGAGACGAGCGGCAAGAAATGGATAAGGTCTTTGATCTATTGACCCATGTTACCGGTCAGGAACTATCCCTGAGAAACAAGGCGGATAATGCGATCAAAAGGGGAGCGTGGGATGAAGCACGCGGTTTTCTTGTCCGATATTACAGGTCCGCCAGGAAAAGCGGCAACTGCTTGAATGCGATTAAAGCGCTTATCGGCTTGGCGTATACCTCAAAAATGGCGACAGGCGTTATCGCGCTTACACCACGCAACAAAAAGAAGTTTGAGGGTTTGATCTCGCAAGTAGAGGGAAGTTATTGGCAGACTCACCTTAAAGACCTAAATGCAAATATCACCACTTGTTAGTTCTGTGACAGCCATTCTGGAAGACAGCACATTCAATTTTACTGTTACATCTCCAGAATAAACGGTAGCACCATCGGTCGCTGTTCAATGCCCTTCTTGAAGAACAGCTTCAGGGTCTGACGTACCACCGGAGAAATCCTGTCCTGATCTACGTTACCTTGGCACTGCCTTGACAACAGGCATTGCCTGTCGGGCCTTGCGCACAAACCGCTCGTCAAATGTGTACAACGTCTCTGCGCCTTCGCTGGCTGCAAGATGCAAAGCATCCGCAAAATCAAGGCCGTTTTTGTAGCCATTCAGCGCTTGGGCGACTTGGTGCGGAGTTTCCACCGTTACCATTGGTAGCCCCAGAATATGCAGCAGCGCACTCTGGATGGCAACGGCATCAAGCGCATACACGGCCCGCAATACCCATTCAAGCTCCAGAAGAATGGTTTTCGGAAGAAAAATGCCACTACCGCTTTCCAGCAGTTTAATGGCACGGCGGGCCTGAAGCTGGTCATCGTTGGTGACGTAACGAACCCAGACGTTGGTGTCCAGCACAATCACGGTCTAACTCTTTTCCACTGTTTCTTCAGGTCGTCATCAATACCTGTCTGCATTTGCTCAATAGTTTTTGCCGTTCCCCGGTAGCCGGTGCAGCCCAACCCACTCCGAATGTCCGTTACTGGAAACAGGCTGGCTGGTTTCAGCAAAACACCGCCTGCGGTTTCCTCGACAACGAGCCGTGTTCCGGGAAGCCAGTGATGCTGTTCACGAATGACCTTGGGAATGATAACCTGCCCTTTACTTGAAAGCAGTGTTGTTTCCATGTTCGCCTCCATGGTAAGATCAAGTAAGATCATCCTACTGTTTTTTCGTAATGCCTGCAAGAACATACGACAGAGGGGATTCTGTCGCCTACATCTCCAGAATAAACGGCAGCACCATCGGTCGCCGTTCAATGCTCTTTTTGAAGAACCGCTTCAGGGTCTGGCGCACCACCTGCCGCACCTCATCCCGGTCTGCCAGGGTTTCAATATTCAGTTCATCCAGCGCTTCTTTCAGCACGCACTTGGCCTGTTGCAGGTATTCCTGGTTTTCATCCTCAAAGACAAAACCCCTTGAGACAATCTCCGGGCCGTAGATCAGTTCGCCGGAATGCTGGTTAATCCCCAGAATCACCGTAACCATGCCGTCTTCTGAGAGGTGGCGGCGATCCTTCAGCACCACTTCCCCCACATCGCCGACCCCCTTGCCATCCACAAAGACGCGGCCGGTTTCCACAGTTTCTTCGATACAGACGGTGTCGTTGTAGAAGCTGACCACCTCGCCGTTCACCGCCAGCAGGCAGCGCTCCTCCGGGATACCCACCTTCATGGCCAACCGGCGATGCAGTACCAGATGACGATACTCGCCATGGATCGGCAGGAAGAAGCGGGGCCGTACGATGTTCATCATCAGTTTCAACTCTTCCTGGCTGGCATGGCCGGAGACATGGACCTCGGAAACTTTTTCATGGTGAACATCAGCGCCACGGCGGTAGAGGTGGTTGATCAACTCCGAGATGGTGCGCTCGTTGCCGGGGATATTGCGGGAGGAGAGGATGACCGTGTCCCCTTTTTCCAGCTTGATCTGCTTGTGGGCATCCATGGCGATCCGCACCAGTGCCGACATCGGTTCCCCCTGGCTGCCGGTGGAGATGATGCAGACCTGATCCGACGGCAGGTGATTCAGTTCGCGGATATCCATCAGCAGATCATCGGCAATGGTGAGGTAGCCCAGGTCGCGGGCTATACGCACATTGTTAATCATGGAACGGCCGTTTAACAGGACTTTACGACCTGTTGCGCTCGCTACGTCCGCCACCTGCTGCACCCGGTGGATGTTGCTGGAGAAGGCGGCTACAATGATCCTCCCCTTGCATTTGGGAAACAGGTCGGCCAGCGCTTCCCCCACGTAGCGTTCGGAGATGGTGTAGCCTTCCCGCTCCACGTTGGTTGAGTCGGAGAGCAGCGCCAGCACCCCTTCATCACCGTAGCGAGCGAAGGAGGCCAGGTCAGTCGGTTCGCCGTCCACCGGGGTCTGGTCCAGCTTGAAATCGCCGGTATGAATCACCGTTCCCTCCGGCGTACGGATGGCCAGGGCGCAACCGTCCACCACCGAGTGGGCCACCCGCAGAAATTCAGCCTGAAAGCAACCCAGTTCCACAACATCACGCGGTTTGACCGTGACCAGTTCTGCATCCACCTTGTATTCCTGGAGCTTGCCGGACAGTATCCCCAGGGTCAGCGCCGTGCCATAAACCGGCACCGGAAACTCCCGCAGAAAAAAAGGCAGTGCGCCGATATGATCTTCATGGCCGTGGGTCAGCAGTATGCCGCGCAGTTTCTCTGCCCGTTCCCGGATATAGCTGAAATCGGGGATCACATAGTCAATCCCCGGCATGTCGGCATCGGGAAACATCAGGCCGGTGTCCACCAGGATCAGGTCGTCGCCGCATTCATAGACCATGCAGTTGATGCCGATCTCTCCCAGGCCGCCCAGGGCTACGATGCGCAATGTCGAATTGTCAGTGGTCATGGCTGGGTTCCTTTTCGCAGCGGTGCCAGGGCTGCCAGCTTTTTGTCGCAACGGGCGATCCACGCCGCTCCCGGCTGTGACAGCCAGCGGACACCGTACCAGGCGCTGCGCAACGAGCGGTAGGCGATCAGTGCCCGTTCGCTGTCGCCGTTCTGTTCAGCGGTCAGGCCCATGGCCCAAATCCGCTCTGCGGCCTGTTCCGCCAGGCTGGACAGCGGTGTGTACATCCTGATTGCCGATTCATAGCCGGTGAGCGCAATCATGAAATTGTTGTTCAGGGCGCCCAGTTCGCCTGCTTTGAATTGGGCCTGCTGACGCCAGCGCACATTGCCGGATATCAGTACCAGGGTCAGTAAAACGGCCAGCAGTATGGTGAATGCAGCACGGATCATGTGAGTCCTATTCCTGGAAAAATCGGGGCAGCACGGTCAGCAGCAGTCCGGTTATGGCAGCGGCGACCCCCAGCAGCACAGCAAAGGCAGGCAGCAGATTGCGGGGCCCTGGCCAGCGATGGGCAGCAGGCAAACCCCAGACAATCAGGGCAATGCCACCGACAAGCAGCAGCAGATACTGTGGACCGCTCATTGCATCTCCCTTTCCATGGCCGTGCGTACCTGGTTCAGCAGAAACTCCTCGGTTTCGGCCCGCTTCATGCCGTGCGGTATGGTTATCGGTTCACCGATCCGTATTTCCACCCGACGACCGGGATACAGTTTCAAGGTTCCGCCCGGGTTGATCTCAAAGGTGCCGTGGAGCGTTACCGGAACCACCGGTACATTGGCACGGGAGGCAAGCATGAAACCGCCACGCTTGAACGGCAGCAGTTTACCGTCACGGGTGCGTGTTCCCTCCGGAAAAATGATGACGCTGGAGCCGCTACGGATCTGTTGCGCAGCTTCTTCGATACTTTTCAGCGCTCTGCGTCCATCGCTCCGGTCAAGGGGGATATAACCTCCGCGGCGCATGGAGTGGCCGAATACCGGAATGCGGAACAGCTCCTGCTTGGCCATCCAGGAGAGGTGGCGTGGAAAATAGCCCTGCAGGGTCAGAATGTCGAAGTTGCTCTGGTGATTGCTCATGACAATGACCGGACCGATCGGTAGCCGCTCGCTGCCTTTGACCGTGACCCGTATCCCGGCCAGCGCCAGGCCGCTTCTGCCCCAGAAACGTGAAAAAAAACCGTACCATGGAGGATGCACAATGGCGCAGGGGAGTGCGGCGGCAGCAATGAGAAAGGTCAAGGGGAAAAAAAACGCTATATAGAGCAGGCCGCAGGCAAGAGCCATTCCAGTTTCTCCGAAAAAATATCCGAGACTTTAGCGGTTATCTGTCAACGGGTCAAGCAGGGGATGGACGGCTTGCGAGTATGGGGCAAGGGGATAGCTCTGGAAAATAAACCTGTCATCTGCTATAGCTGTAGCTAGCATACATGACACCATTGACAGGAGGCCCGATGAAACGCATTTCACTGATAGTCTGCTTGATGTTGCTCTTGCTTTTTACCGGATGCGCCACAAACTATTATAATCTTCCGGCTGAGCAGGTTGTTGAGCGGGTAAAAGTTCTGGGAGTTGCCCCGATTATTGTTGATGGTGACTCGGATATCCGGTTTCCCCAGAAAGAGGAGCTGGTCACCCTGTTGACCAATGCCAACCGCATCAATGAGCGCCATCTGCTGCGCTTGCTGAAAAATACCGACAGTTTTTATGCCGTAACCATGACTGACGCTGATCCGCGGGCGCTTTTTGCCAGCCTGGTGCAGCGCCGGGAGCGGCGTGACGACGCCGCCATCCAGTACAATAAATACTTCTGGAAAGCTGATGCGTTGCAGGATTATCTGAAAAAAAACAATCTGGATGCCCTGCTGCTGGTGGTGATCAGCGGTATTACCCGTGCGGAGAAGATCTATGGCACCGCAATGCTGGATTCCTTTGAGACCGACTACAACTACCTGAGCATGACGGCCCAGATGGTTGATGACAAGGGTGTTGTCATCTGGGAATATCCCAATTTCCGTCAGCGGAGCCTGTCCTATGTTCCCCTGCTGAATCTCCAATATCCGGATTTTGAATATGCGAAGGCCAACATGAGCAGCATGGCTCCGGTGCGCTTTAAAACCATCGAAGGGATCAAGCGGGCTTTGGACAGGCGGCGGCTTGATTTTCTGCGGCGGGAGACCGGCGATGTGGATATCTATCTGACGCAGTTTGAAGAAATCGCCTCGCTGATCAAGCTGGACCGTACCAGCAAGCCGCTGCCTCCAACCGCCCCCGCACAGCAGGCACCGGTCAGGGAACAACCCCGATGAACCGTATCATCATACCTATCGTTACCCCTCCTGAAATCAACATTGATTTCAAGGCGGCATAAAAGCAGGCGACCGTGGACGAATCTCGCAGGGAAAAACTGATAAAGGAACTACAGGGGATGGCAGTGGGCGTGGCAGGCCTCTTCATCCTGCTGTCACTGCTGACCTTCAGCGCTGCTGATCAGTCTCTGAACAGCTGGTCCACCGAGGCCGGTGTGCACAATCTGGGGGGACGTCTGGGGGCGCAGATAGCAGACCTGTTCCTGATGCTGTTCGGACTGGCTTCCTATCTGCTGCCCGGTGTGTTGCTGCTGATCTCCTACAACCTGCTGCGTTTCAAGGAACCACGGCTCCGATTTTACAAGACAGCCGCTTTCTGCGGCCTGCTCATTGCCTTGTCGGCATTGTTTGCCTTCAATCTGGAAGTTACCACGGTGCTGGACCAGCAGGTGCCCACTGGCGGCGCCATCGGCGCA
The DNA here is from genome assembly GCA_002423105.1 of Geobacter sp. UBA6151. Classification (GTDB taxonomy): domain Bacteria; phylum Desulfobacterota; class Desulfuromonadia; order Geobacterales; family Pseudopelobacteraceae; genus Trichlorobacter. The sequence continues at coordinate 5,895 of DIUT01000008.1, forward strand.
TTGATCGTCCGTTTTCTGAAAACAATTGCCGGGACCGTTGGCGCCCTGCTGGTGTTGTTGCCGCTTTTGGCCGCCTCAATCATGGTGTTGTCCGGTTTTTCCTTTGTGCTGTTTGCCTCCTGGTGGCTGGAAAACCTGCGTCAAAAGTGGGTGGCGCGGCAGGAGCGGCGGACATTCAACCGGGAAGAGCAGGAAAAACAGAAAGCCCGTTCAGAAGGAAAACCGCTGCCCTCCAGCGGTCCGGTCATCAAAGCTGTTTCGTCGCCGCCGTCACCCAGGCCGAATCTCTTTAAGCGGGAGAAGAAGAAGGAGGAAGCGGCCAAAGAGAAGCCGACGCAGGAGTCCTTCGATTTCATCAGCAATGAAGCCGGTTTCCATACGCCGCCGCTGTCGCTTTTGGACCCGCCGCCTGCCACGGAACGCCGGATCGAACGGGAACTGCTGGAAATGAACGCCCGGCTGCTGGAGAAAAAATTGCTGGATTTCGGCATTGATGGCGAAGTGAAGGAGATCTGTCCCGGCCCGGTCATCACCATGTATGAGTTTGCGCCAGCCCCCGGTATCAAGATCAGCCGTATTGCCGGCCTGTCCGATGACCTGACCATGGCCTTGCAGGCGCTCTCCATCCGAATTGTGGCGCCGATTCCCGGCAAGGGGGTGGTGGGCATCGAAGTGCCCAACCGTGACCGGGAGACGGTCTCCCTGCGTGAGATATTTACCTGTGATGATTTCCTGCAAAGCCGGATGAAGCTGCCCCTGGTGCTGGGCAAGGATATCGCCGGTTTGCCGTCCATAACCGATCTGGCCAAAGCCCCGCACCTGCTGGTGGCCGGTTCCACCGGTTCCGGCAAGTCGGTGTCGGTCAACACCATGATTCTCTCGTTGCTCTACACCGCCACGCCCAGGGATGTACGCTTTATCATGGTGGACCCCAAGATGCTGGAGTTCTCCATGTATGAGGGAATTCCCCATCTGTTGCTGCCGGTGGTGACGGAGCCGAAGAAGGCTTCGCTGGCCCTGAAATGGGCGGTGAATGAGATGGAGCGCCGCTACCGCTTGCTGGCGGACAAGGGGGTTCGTAACATTGAATCCTACAACCGCAAGCTAGCCACTGAGGCCGAGGAATTGATCGGCAATGGGGTCTCTGACGACGAGATCATCGAAGAGCTGGAGGAGGTTGTTGAAGAAGAGGGAGCAACAGTTGAAGAACCGCTGCCCTTCGTGGTGGACAACCCGGAAGAGCTTGAACACAGCCATCTGCCTTATATCGTGGTGATCGTGGATGAATTGGCCGACCTGATGATGGTGGCGGGCCGTGAAGTGGAGGAGCATATCGCCCGTCTGGCCCAGAAAGCCCGCGCTGCAGGCATTCACCTGATCCTGGCCACCCAGCGTCCGTCGGTTGACGTNNATCACCGGCCTGATCAAGGCCAACCTGCCGTCCCGCATCTCCTTTCAGGTTTCCTCCAAGGTGGATTCCCGTACCATTCTGGATTGTAATGGCGCCGAAAGCCTGCTGGGCATGGGGGACATGCTCTACCTGCCACCGGGTACCGGTCGCCTGAAGCGGATTCACGGCGCCTTCGTCTCCGACGCCGAAGTGCAACGGGTGGTGGACTTCCTGAAGAAACAGGGCAAGCCGGTCTACGACCAGTCGATCCTGGAGATGAAGGATGCCGAGGAAAAAGGCGGCGCCGGTGATGAGGAGCTTGACGAGCGTTGGGAGGATGCCCTGCGTCTGGTGGCTGAAACCCGTCAGGCCAGCATCTCCATGGTGCAGCGCCGTCTGCGGATCGGTTACAACCGGGCGGCCCGGATTGTTGAAATGATGGAGCGGGAAGGAATGGTGGCTCCGGGTGACGGCACCAGCAAGCCCCGCGAAATCTACACCGATATTATTAACGCCTATCTCGATTCACAACTAACCCGGTAGGAGCCGCAACCATGCAGACTATCACTGCCGCTGCTATCCAATTCAACGTCAAACAGGGTGATATCGACGCCAATCTGACCTATGTCCGTGAAGCGCTGGCACGGGTTGCTGATCAGGGGGCGAATCTGGCGGTGCTGCCGGAGATGTGGTCCACCGGTTTCGCCTACCGGACCTTGAACGAACTGGCTGAACATACGCCGCAGGTTGTTGCGGAACTGACGGAACTGTCCATCCGCCACAAGCTGGTGATCGTGGGTAGCCAGCCGGAAGCAACCGGAGATGGCCGGGTCTACAATATCGCCCATGTCATTGATAACGGCCAGATTGTGGCAGCCTACCGCAAGCTGCATCTTTTTTCCCTGCTGGGGGAGGACAAAGCCTTCAAGGGGGGTGATGCCTGGTGTCTGGCAGAAACCTCCTTGGGCAAAATCGGTGTGATCATCTGCTACGACCTGCGCTTTCCCNNTGGCGGACCCTGCTGCGGGCCAGGGCCATTGAAAACCAGCTCTATCTGGTTGCGGCAAATGCTTGCGGCCTGATCGGCAAGCTTGATTTCTTCGGCATGAGCATGGTGATCGATCCCAAGGGGGAGGTGCTGCGAGATGCCGGTGAGGAACAGGGCGAGATTGTGGTTCCGCTCTCCCGACAGCTGATGGATGACTGGCGTGCCCAGATCCCCTGTTTTTTGGATCGGCGACCGGAACTCTATTAGACAGTCAAGGCGAAACCAGTTGTTTTTCTTGACGCATTCTGTTGGAGGGGCTACCTTGTAGCCTCTCTTTATTCTTTCAGGAGGTAGGTAATCGTGGGCTTTGAACTGTTTTTCACCGGTACCGGTCTGGTGGTCAAGGGGGTCTTGTTGCTGCTGATTCTCTTCTCGGTGGTTTCCTGGGGGATCATCATGTTCAAGATGTACCAGATCCATAAGGCGTTCAGCGACTCAGGACGCTTCATGGACTTTTTCTGGAAGACCAAGCGTTTTGATTCCATTGCCGCCCAGACGGAGCGTTTTGCCAGTTCTCCTCTGGTTGCCCTGTTTAACGAGGGGTACAGCGAACTGAAGCAGCTGATGGAAACCGGAGAAAGCAAGCAGGAGCAGGGCGGAGCGCTCAGCACTGATCTGGGCGGCATCGCCAATGTTTCCCGCGCTTTGCGCCGGGCCACCAACCTGGAGGTGACCCGACTGGAAAAATACACCACCTTTCTGGCCACCACCGGCTCTACTTCCCCGTTCATCGGGCTGTTCGGTACGGTATGGGGGATCATGGTGGCGTTCATCGGTATCGGCAAGACCGGTTCGGCTTCTCTGGCGGTCGTAGCCCCCGGCATCGCCGAGGCGCTGATCGCCACTGCCATCGGTCTGGTTGCCGCCATTCCGGCGGTCATGGCCTACAACCATTTTCAACACAAGATCAGGGTTCTGGTGAAGGAGATGGATAGTTTTTCCACGGAATTTCTCAACATCGTCCAGCGCAATATCGCCGGGAAGTAGGAGGGGACCATGGCAATGGGCGGTAATGATGACGACCGGGGCATGATGGCGCAGATCAACGTCACCCCGCTGGTGGACGTGATGTTGGTGTTGCTGGTGATTTTCATGGTAACAGCCCCCATGATGCAGCAAGGGGTGCAGGTCAACCTGCCCAAGGCTGATACCAAGGGGATGAGTGCCCAGGAAGATACGGTGATTGTCAGTGTTGACAAGTCGGGACGTACTTTTCTGAACAAAGATGAAATTCCCTCCGGCGATCTGCGTCGCAAGCTGACGGAACTGTTTGCCACGCGTACCAAGAAAGAGGTCTTTTTGAAGGCGGATGCCGGTGTGCCCTATGGTGAAGTGGTACGGGCCATGGCTGATATCAAGGGGGCCGGGATTGAGCGGCTGGGGATGGTTACGGAGCCTCCCCACAAATAGGCCATGCAGCGCGCCACTCCTTCCAGAGAACCACGCTTTGCCGTCAGCATTACGCTGTCGCTGCTACTGCACGCCACCCTGGTTGCGGCGCTCTATTGGTGGCAGCAGTTTCTACCGCAGATGGGGCCGGTGCAGACTACCTATTACGTGGATGTGGTCAATCTGCCGGTTGCCGATCCCCGTTCAGGCAGCCCTGTGCAAGCCGAGAACAGCGCAGACGTCGCTCCACCACCCTCTCCTGAACCGCCTGCAATGGCCGCTCCACAACCCCAAAGCCGCCCAGTGGCGCGGCAGCCCGCAACAAACACCGAATCAAGCGCTGCCTTTCAGCAGCGCATGGCTAAATTGCAAGGGGTTGCCGATGCCAAACGCCAGGCGCAACGGCTTGAAGAGCTGCGTTCCAAGGTCGCTGCTGCGGGGCGTAGCGGCATGCCCAGAGGAACCGGCAGCGAGGCAGGCAGCGATTACACCGCCTACCTGCATTCCCGGCTGAAAGATGCCTTCAGGGAAACTATAAGCTATAACACAAAGGCCCCTTTTGTGGCCATGCGTCTTACCATTGATGGCAATGGCAAGCTGCTGCGCACGCGTCTGGAGAAAAGCAGCAATGACAAGGTTTTTGAACTGTCGGTGCGCAGAGCCATCAGCCTGGCTGAACCGTCATTTACCCCCCCGCCCGGCCGTAGCCAGTACGAAGGAGTTTTTGTGTTCAGACCCGAGGGAGTAGCCCAGCAATGAAATGGTGTATCCGTCTGTTGTGTCTGATGCTTCTTGTCAGTTGTTTAATCCCCGCTCCGGAAGCGGCGGAGTACATTGAGGTCACAGCATCGGGCAATCGCCAGCTGAAAATGGCGGTAGTCCCTCCCCAGCCTGCCGGTTCTGTCATCCGTCCCGAGTTGGCTAACGAGGCGGCGGATGTGACCGGTTTTGATCTGGCCATGTCCGGAGTTGTTGCCACCGAACGGCGTAGCGCCGCGCCGCAGCCCGGTGCTCTGGGCCTTTCCACCATTGATTTTGTGCCCTGGCTTTCGGCGGGATTCGATCTGCTGGTCCTGGGAGAATATGAGGTGCGGGGGGAGGAGTTGACCCTTGAGTTTCGACTGTTTGACGTGGTGGGCAAGAAACAGTTGGCCGTCAAACGCTATCTGGGCAAGAAAAAGGACCTACGCCGCTTTGCCCATGCTTTCAGCGATGAGGTGTTGCAGGCTCTGACCGGCGTTCGCGGATCGTTCAGCTCCAAAGTGGTCTATGTTTCCAGCCAGACCGGCTCCAAGGAGATCTGGCAGATGGATTGGGATGGTCACGACCCCCAGCAAATGACCCGTAACAAGTCAATCACCATCTCTCCCGATGTTTCACCCGATGGCCGGGAAATCCTCTTTACTTCTTACAAACGGGGAAACCCAGATCTTTACAAACGTGCCTTTTCCAGTACGGTCGAGGTGCCGGTTGCCTCGTTTCGAGGCCTCAATATCACCGGTTCATGGTCGCCTGACGGCTCAAAAATCGCTCTGGCCCTTTCCAAGGACGGCAACACCGAGATATACACCATCAACCGTGATGGTTCAGGGCCGAAGCGGCTGACAGTTTCCCACGCCGCAAACGTTTCTCCGGCCTGGTCGCCGGACGGTGCCATGATCGCCTTTGTTTCGGATCGGCTCGGCAAGCCGCAGGTCTATCTGATGGATGCCGCGGGCGGTAATGTCAGAAGGATTTCCCCCAACGGCAGCTATAGTGTCAACCCGGCTTGGTCGCCGGACGGCACGAAGATCGCGTATGCCCGTTCGGCGGGCGGTTTTCAGATATTCACGGTTAATGCCGACGGTAGTAGTCATACGCAACTGACCTCTGAAGGTAGCAACGAGCGCCCTCGCTGGTCCCCTGACGGGCGTCTGATCGTATTCAGTTCTCGCCGGGGCGGTGCAGAGGCGATTTATGTCATGCGGGCCGACGGTAGCGGGCAGACCAAAGTCAGCAGAAGCGGTGGCACTAGTTCGCATCCGGTCTGGACTCCCCAGCCCAAGTGATTTTTTTTTCAGAAGCGGTTGCAAAAGATAGCGGGGGGTGTATAATCCACTGCGAATTATGATTTTTCAGGCTCTGATAGCCGTAGAATGACATCCAGCACACACAAGGAGGCAACAATGCGCAACGGATTCAAAGGTATGGTGATGGTTCTTGGTATGGTGGCCCTGATGGCCGCAGGCTGCGCCAAGGAAGAGGTTGTCAAGAAGGATGAACCGGTTGTACAGGAGCAGACTGTTCAAAAGCAGCAGGAGCCGGTCAAGCAGGTGGAGCCGGTCAAGCAGCCGGAGCCTAAAATGGAAGAGGCTGTTGTACAAAAGGCTTCCGAAGCGATCTCCCTTGAAACGGTTTACTTTGATTTTGATAAATCAGAACTTCGCAAGGACACCATGGATGTGCTTGCCAAGAACGCCGAGGCTCTGCTGAAGAAGGCTGCCGATGCAAAGATTCAGATTGCGGGTCATTGCGATGAGCGTGGTTCCGATGAGTACAACCTGGCCCTGGGTGACCGCCGGGCCAAATCCGTGGCCAGCTATCTCAAAAAGCTGGGGGTTGCGGAAAACCGTATCTCCACCATCAGCTATGGCAAGGAAAAGCCTGCTGTAGACGGTCATGATGATGCCGCATGGTCCAAGAACCGCCGGGCCGAGTTCGTTATCGTCAAGTAGTTTACAGGTATTCTGTTGCAGGGACGCACCGGTTCCGGATAATCTCCGACCGGTGCGTTTTTTTTGACTGCATTGATACCACGCCTGTTTCATAGGGGTGATTTCCAGTCAGGAGGAATGGATAATGTCGAGGATGTTTATACCGGTACTGACGATTTTGGTGTGGCTGGCAAGCGTCCCGGCGCAGGCAGATATCTTCCGTTGCCCCAACGGCGCGCTGGTCTCTACGGGAGACAGCATTGCCGTGGTTGCCATGAAATGCGACCCTCCCAGCTACAAAAGCAACCGGATGGAAAGTGAGGCTGGGCACCGGGGGGCAACCATTCTGATTACGGTTGAAGAATGGACCTACAACGAAGGATCGAACCGTTTGATTCATATCCTGACCTTCCGCAACGGAGTGCTGACCCAGGTGCAGAGCGGCGGTTATGGCACATGATGGGCTACCGCGTTACCATACTCTGTGAAAATACAGTTGGACCGGTCTCCGGTACGTTGGGGGAGCATGGTTTCAGCGCTCTGATCGAATGGGATAGCGGTTCGCTGTTGTTTGATACCGGTCAAGGACTGACGTTGCTGCACAATGCCCAGCGCATGAATAAAAATCTGCATCAGATCAGGCAGGTGGCGCTGTCCCATGGCCATTATGACCATAGCGGAGGGTTGCTGCCGTTGTTGCGCAACTGTGGTCCGAAACAGGTTTTCGCCCATCCTGCCGTATTTTTATCACGCTATCGGGTCAACGATCGGGGAGAAGCACTGTCCATCGGCATGCCCTATCCACAAGACTACCTGGAAGGTCAGGGCGCCCGTTTTGATTTCTCAGATGCCTTTCGCGAAATTGCCCCCGGCATTTTCCTGACCGGGCAAATAGCCGCCAGCGTCACCGGTCCGGCTGATTCAGGACTGTTCCTTGATCCTTGCGGGCAGACACTGGATCCGTTTCATGACGACCAGTCCCTGATACTGCGGACCGGACAAGGCTCGGCAGTGCTGCTGGGCTGTTGCCACGCAGGTTTGTCCGCCACCTTGCGAACGGTGGTTGCTCTGACCGGTGACACGCGGATTGTGGCCGTGGCAGGTGGAACACATCTGGGATTCTGCAATGACCAGCATCTGGAGACAGCGCTTGCCGAACTGGATGATTTTGATGTCAAACGCTGGTATCCGGCACACTGTACCGGGCACCGGGCGACATTCCGTCTGCAACAGCGTTTTCCGGGTGCGGTTGTTGTTGCACAGGTGGGTACCAGTTTCGAGCTATAAGCTGCTGTCTCTGTCTGAAGATTTTGATAGTTTATTGTGCCTAAAAAGTTATCCCCATCTTTTTTGCTCACATCACAAAAATGGTGATCTCTCGCTATTCACTTTTGTTTTGGCAGCCAGTGTGCTATTAAGCTAGGCTAAATTATTGCTGTGGGATGACGAGCGGCACGGTCGTAAGCAACCGCGTTCTATCCCATCAATTACCGTCGTGGATCGGTTATGCCATCTGCCGGTCAGACGAACTTCATCACAAAATGCAAGGGGGCGTGTATGGGAGACCAGATGACACAGAACAAGCAGTTGTTGAAGTGGGTTGAGGAGGCGGCGACACTGTGTGAACCAGCAGCAATTCATTGGTGTGACGGTTCCCAGGAAGAATATGACCGGATGTGTGATCTGCTGGTACAAAGTGGCACCTTCAAGAAGCTTAACCCGGAGAAACGCCCCAACAGTTATCTGGCTTGGTCTGATCCGATCGACGTCGCCAGGGTTGAAGACCGCACGTTTATCTGCAGTCTTTCCAAGCAGGACGCCGGCCCCACCAACAACTGGGTTCACCCCAAGGAGATGAAGGAGCAGTTGCACAAACTGTTCAAAGGCTGCATGAAGGGCCGCACCATGTATGTCATCCCCTTCAGCATGGGGCCGCTGGGCTCCAACATCGCCAAGATCGGCGTTGAGATAACCGACTCCCCCTATGTTGTGGTGAATATGAAGATCATGACCCGCATGGGTAAGGCGGTGCTGGATGTCCTGGGTGATGGCGAGTTCGTGCCCTGCCTGCATTCGGTAGGCGCTCCGCTTGAGTCGGGCCAGCAGGATGTCGCTTGGCCCTGCAACAAGGAAAAGTACATTGTTCACTTTCCGGAAGAACGCGCCATCTGGTCATTCGGCAGCGGTTACGGCGGTAACGCCCTGCTGGGCAAGAAGTGCCTTGCCCTGCGCATCGCTTCAAAGATCGGTAAGGACGAGGGCTGGCTTGCCGAGCATATGCTGATCCTGGGCGTGGAGTCTCCTGCTGGTGACAAATCATATGTTGGCGCGGCGTTTCCCAGCGCCTGCGGCAAAACCAACTTTGCCATGCTGATTCCGCCCAAGCCGTTTCAGCAAAAAGGTTGGAAAGTGACTACCATCGGCGATGACATCGCCTGGATCAAGCCGGGACCAGACGGTCAGGTCTATGCCATCAACCCGGAATACGGCTATTTTGGTGTAGCTCCGGGCACCAACTATGAAACCAATCCCAATGCCATGATCTCTTGCGAGACGAACTCCATCTTTACCAACGTGGCCTTGACCGAAGATGGTGATGTCTGGTGGGAAGGGATGTCCAAGGAAGCTCCGGAAAAACTGACAGACTGGCAGGGAAATGAGTGGACTCCCGGCTGCGGCCGACCGGCAGCCCATCCCAATGCCCGCTTCACGGCGCCAGCTTCCCAGTGTCCCTGCATCGACCCGGATTGGGAGAATCCCAAAGGGGTGCCGATCAGTGCCTTTATATTCGGAGGTCGCCGCAAGGATACCGTTCCGCTGGTGTACCAGGCTTTCAACTGGAACTACGGTGTGTATCTTGCTTCGACATTGGGCTCGGAAACCACTGCGGCAGCAGTGGGCGCAACCGGCAATGTACGGCGTGACCCGTTTGCCATGCTGCCCTTCTGCGGCTACCATATGGCTGACTACTTTTCCCACTGGCTGCAGTTTGGCCGTAGTGTTCCCCGTCCGCCACGTATCTTCAGTGTCAACTGGTTCCAGAAAGATGCCGAGGGCAAGTTTGCCTGGCCGGGCTATGGCGATAACATGCGGGTATTGAAGTGGATTGTGGAACGGGTACAGGGCAAGGCCGGTTCCGTTGAATCCCCCCTGGGCTGGATGCCTCGTTATGAGGATATGGACTGGGAAGGGATGGACATGTCCCGTGAAAAGTTCAACGATCTGATGTCAGTTGACCGGGATGTCTGGCAGAGCGAAGTGCTGTCACACGAAGAGCTGTTTATCAAGATGTATGACCGGTTGCCGAAGGAGTTTCTGCATATCCGTGAACTGATTCTTTCCAGTCTCTGGCGGTCGCCGGAACATTGGGAGCAGCTTGCTGATGTGCATCCGGAAGGCTGGAACGAATAGCCGTCCTCTGCTTCATGCAGTACTGAAAAGGCCGTCCTCGAAAGGACGGCCTTTTCCTTTTCCATGGTAGCGCAAGTTTCAGTGATGATGTTCGGCATTGGCAGTGGTCATGAACAGCCTGCCGTGCTTGACCCCCTTGACACCAATCAGTTCATCGGCAATCCGCTTGATATCCGCAGCCTTGCCCCGCAGCACCAGAACTTCCAGACAATTATGGGCATCCAGATGGACATGCAGGGCTGACACCACCTGGTGATGATGTTGGTGCTGGTGCTCCGTCAGTTTGTCGGACAGGTCCCGGACATGATGGTTGTAGACCAGGGTGACGGTGCCAACCATTTCTTCGTCGCCGCTTTCCAGCTTCTCTTCCACAATAGCGGCCCGTATCAGGTCACGGATCGCTTCGGAGCGGCTCTGATAGCCCTTGCTGGTCAGCAGGCGGTCAAAGCTTTCCTGCAGGCCGCTGTCAATTGAGACGCCAAAACGGATGGTGCCGCCCATATGCAAGACCTCCAGAGACAGTGAAAGACCGTTCCTACTTCTTCATCGCTTCATCCATCACCTTATAGGCGCAAAACGCCCCACACATAGTGCAGGCGCCGTGGTCCGACACCGGCGAGTTGGCCCGATATTCCCGAGCCCGGTCCGGGTCCAGCGCCATGGCGAACTGCCCCTCCCAGTCCAGCTTCTTGCGTGCTCTGGCCATGGCAATGTCCTTGTCAATGGCTCCCGGCACCCCTTTAGCCACATCGGCGGCATGGGCCGCAATGCGGGAGGCCACCACGCCGTTGCGTACATCCTCGATTTCCGGAAGAGCCAGATGCTCGGAGGGGGTGACATAGCAGAGAAAGTCGGCGCCAGCAGCACCGGCGATGGCACCGCCAATGGCGCAGGTAATATGGTCGTAGCCCGGGGCGATGTCGGTGACCAGCGGCCCCAGAACATAAAACGGCGCGCCGTGGCAGAGCCGCTTCTGCAGCTGGATGTTGGTCTGGATCTGATTCAGCGGTACATGGCCCGGCCCTTCGATCATCACCTGTACCCCGGCATCCCAGGCCCGCTGGGTCAATTCCCCCAGAATGATCAACTCGTGAATCTGGGCCCGGTCGGTGGCGTCGGCCAGACAGCCGGGACGGAAGCCATCTCCCAGCGAAAGGGTGATGTCGTACTCCTTCACAATATCCAGCAGTTGGTCAAAATTCTCGAATAGCGGGTTTTCCTTGTTGTTGTGCAGCATCCATTCAATGGTGAAGGCGCCGCCACGGGAGACCACATCCATGATCCGGCCTTCGTTCTTCATCCGCTCAACCGTGGAGCGGGTCACGCCGCAGTGGACGGTGATGAAGTCCACGCCGTCGTCGGCATGCTTGATGATCCCCTTGAAGATATCGTCAACGGTCATCTCCACCATGGCCTTCTTCTGTATCCGTACCGTGTCGGTGGCGGCCTGGTAGAGCGGCACCGAGCCGATACAGGCAGTAGTTTCAGCCACGATGGCGCGCCGGATTTCATCCACCGGCCCGCCGGTGGAAAGATCCATGATGGCATCAGCTCCGTATTTGACTGCCACCCGGGCCTTTTCCAGTTCCTTGGTGATGTCGGTATCATCGGCGGACGTGCCGATGTTGGCGTTGACCTTGGTGCGCAACCCAGCCCCGACCGGTAGCGGCACACCGTGTTTGTGGGTCTTGTCGTTATGGCAGATAATGATCGTGCCTTTGGCAATGCCGTCGCGGATCATTTCGACCGGGACGCCCTCGGCTTGTGCTGCAGTCTGCATCTTTTCAGTGATTATCCCTTTGCGGGCGTATTCAAGTTGGGTCATTGGTCTGATTCCTTTGGCTCGCGAGATAGTGGTTGACTGGTCCGTGGCCCTTGCCCATGGGGCGGGCCAGACGGATGGCGTGGCTTATGAACGCCTTGGCTTTTCGTACGGCTTCTTTTAACGGTTCGCCCTGGGCAAGGAATGTGGCGATGGCCGATGAAAACGTGCAGCCCGTGCCATGGGTAGCGCTGGTAAAAGTCCGTTCGGAGCTGAAGCGGTATATGGTCTGGCCGTCAAACAGAATGTCGGTGGCCTCAGGCCCGGACTGATGCCCCCCCTTGATCAGTACGTTTGCGGCTCCCATGTCATGCAGTTCCCTCGCAGCCTGTTCCATCTCATTTTCGCTCTGGATACGGCGGTTCAGCAGCCGCTCTGCCTCAGGCAGGTTGGGGGTTAGCAGATAGGACTGGGGGATTATCTCTCTGATAAACACTTGCACGGCATCCAGTTCCAAAAGTTGCGCTCCGCCTTTGGCCACCATAACCGGATCGGCCACCACCGGCAATAATCTGGGTTGCTCTGCAAGTTGTTCTGCCAAGAGTTCAATGATGGCTGGTGTGTGCAGCATGCCGGTCTTGATGACGTCAATGGGCAGATCGGACAGTACCGCCTCCAGTTGATCCTTGACAAAGCTGGGGGGCAGTCCGTGCACAGACTTGACCCCTTTAGTGTTCTGGGCGGTCAGGGCGGTCAACACGCTGGCACCGTAACTGCCCAGCAGGGTAATGGTCTTCAGATCGGCCTGAATTCCGGCGCCGCCGCCGGAATCGCTGCCAGCAACGGTCAGAACAGCGCCACGGGGAAAGCCGACAGTACGATTAAACAGTAGCCGCAGTTCAGATGCCGCATACGTCGGCTTCGGCGCGGAGAGCACCGAAGACATGACTGCCACGGCATTGGCTCCGGCGTCGATCACCCGGCAGGCGTTGGCAGGGCTGATGCCGCCGATGGCAACGACCGGCAGCCTGACCCTGTCCCGTATGGCTGCAAGACCAGAGGTGCCGGGCATATGGGTGACCGCTTTGCTGACAGTGGGATACATGGCGCCGAAGCCCAGGTAATCTGCTCCGTCTGCCTCGGCACGCAACGCTTCTTCCAGATTGTGGGTGGAAACTCCGACCAGTTTGTCCGGTCCCAGTATCCGCCTGGCATCGGCGGGAGAACCGTCCTCCTGCCCCAGGTGAACGCCGTCGGCATCAAGTTCACAGGCCAACCGGACATCATCATTAACAATAAAGGTAACACCGTGCCGGACGCACAACTGCTGGAGCTGCCGACCTTCTGCCACGGCTTCGTCCCAGGGTTTCTCCTTGGGGCGATATTGCAGTACCGAAACACCGCCGCGCAGGGCCTGCTCTACCCGTTCCGGCAGCTGTTCGTTGTGGTCGGTAATCAGGTAGACACCCTGTATGGACCTGCTTGTTACCTGTTTTGGCGAATTTACCACCAGCCTGAGACGTGATGATGACATGGTTTCCTCGATAAAAACAAAAAACCGCGCTGCACAGAGCAGAGCGGCATAACGTGGCGTGTTCAGGTACCGAAGCCACTTTCCTCCGCCGGCATTACCCGGTTCAGGTACGAGGGGTTCAGCTTCTGCTGTCTCAGCCGTTAGTCGGCTCCCCCAGGGCTTGCATCTATGCAGGCACCATACTGGAAATGCCCAGTGCCGTCAACTGCTTTACAGGGGACCCCCGGCATGCTAGGTTTCCCTAACTAATCCAGACTGTTCAGGAGACGTGTAGCCGTGTTTGAAAGTCGCCCAACCTTTGCCGAAATTGATCTTGCCGCCCTGCGGGAAAACTACGCAACCATTCGCGCCTCCGTGCCTTCCAGGGCTGCCATCCTGGCGGTAGTCAAGGCTGACGCCTATGGACACGGTTTCCTGGAGATCTGCCGGGAACTGGAGCGGCAGGGGGTTGACGCTTTCGGGGTGGCGTTTCTGGCGGAGGCGATCCAGTTGCGCAAGAGTGGTATTGACAAGCCGATCCTGCTATTGGGAGGGATTTATCCCGGTCAGGAAAAGAAGTGTGTTGGTTTCAATATATCCACAACGGTATTCTCCCTGGAGCAGGCAACAGCCCTTGATCTGGCTGCCGGCAAGCTGTATCGCAAGGCGCTGGTGCATCTGAAGGTGGATACCGGCATGGGGCGGCTGGGAATACCCTACGATCAGATTCCGGCCATGCTGGATGCTCTGAAGCTTCTGCCCAACATCTATCTTGAAGGGGTGGTTTCCCACTTCGCCTCTGCCGATGAACTGGATGAATCGGGCCAGTATTTCACCCGTCTTCAGGTGGAGCGCTTTGAGTGGGTGGTCCAGCAGATACGCCGGGCAAAATTTTCGCCCCGCTATCTGCATATTGCCAATAGCGCCGGAGCGCTGCTTAAGGACTATCCCTTTTGCAACCTGGTCCGGCCCGGTATCGCCCTGTACGGCGCTCTTCCGTCCGATGATTTTCAAGGCCGCCTGTCCCTGCGCCCGGTGATGCGCCTGAAAAGCAAGATTGCCATGCTGAAGTGGGTTGAGCCGGGCACCACCATCAGCTATGGACGCCGTTTCGCCGCTTCCCGCCGCTCCCTGATTGCCAGTGTGCCGGTGGGCTATGCCGACGGCTATCCCAGAGCCCTGACCAACAAGGGGGAGGCTTTGGTGCGGGGTCAGCGTGTTCCGGTAGTGGGCACGGTTTGTATGGACTGGATCATGCTGGATGTTACCGGTCTTGAGGGTGTCATGGTGGGTGATGAGGTGTTGCTGATGGGCGACGATCAACAGGGAAACAGTATCCGGGCCGAAGAGCTGGCCACGTGGGCCGCTACGATTCCTTATGAGATTCTGTGCGGCATCAGCAAACGGGTGCCCAGGGTCTATCTCAAGTAGATGTGAGGCGGCATTATTCCGGTGCAATATTTGCGGGGCTGATGGTGCCAGCGACCAGAGTGGTGTGAAAATTTTGCGTAGTTGTTTGTGCTGTTCGGATATATAACTATCAAAATCAGCAGGTTATATTTGGTTGTGATCCGGCATGGCGTATGCATTGCCTGTTGAGCGTCAGTCGTATTCTGCACCATGGAGATTCACCAATGTTACCTCTTTTCAATCGTTGGCCGATATGTTGGCTGTTTGGCGCAGGCCTTACGCTTATGATGACGCCGCTTGCGGTTGAAGCCGGGGATGTCATGCATGGGAAGGATTGCGCTGCCTGTCATTCCCTTACACATCAGGAAGCTACTGCACTTTTGAAACCACTGGATCTGGCAGTGAAGACGATACGTCACGCTCCTGTTCACGGTCTGTTTGAGGTTGTGGCTGACAAATCCGGGAAAGAAGGGATTATTTACGTGGATTATGGGAAAAAACTGCTGATGCAAGGGGTGATTATTGAGGCCAGTGAGCTTCAGGCCACTGCTCCTGCTAACAAGCGCCAGCCTGCGGAGAAGAGCTCGAAACCTTAAGGTTGCAAGGAGATTATCTGATGAGCGTTCTGTCAACAGTACTTGCCATGGTCATCGTGTTGTTCTGTTCGATGCCGGTTAACGCTGCAAAAACCCGCCATGTATATAATACCGGGGTCGTTTCTTCCTTTGCTAACAACCAGATCACCATTGAGAGCGGTACCTATATGTTACGACCGGACGTGTCGGTTGTCTTGATTGTCAAGCAGGGGAACGGCGCCCACTATCAACGGCCAGGACGTCTCTATGATGTGTCCACGGGCAAGCGGGTGCATTTGAAGTCACGGGGCGTCATGGTGTACGAAATCGTGGTGGAGAGGTAATGACCATGAGCAAACATATGTTGCACAAGAGCTGGAAGAATATTTTGCCTGGAGTTGTCCTGCTGTGCGGGCTGTTTGTTGTGCCTGCCCAAGCTGCGGTCATGAACGATTACTGTGTCCGTCCACCGTTCATTTCAAGTCCGGTGCCGCCAATGGTGATGTTCGAGATCGGTCGCGACCACAAGCTCTACTACGAGGCATACAACGACGGGGTGGACCTTGACGGTGACGGCAAGATCGACAAGACCTACGACCATTCCATCGAATATTACGGCTATTTCAACCCCTACAAGTGCTATACCCACTCCGGCGGTTCCGGTAACAATGACCTCTATACGCCGGTAGCTACGAATGCCGACCGTTTCTGTGGCAATGGCCAGATCAGCGGCAACCTGTTGAACTGGATCACCATGTCGCGCATGGATGTGCTGCGTAAGGTAATGTATGGCGGCCAGCGCTCCCAGGAAAGTCCCAAAAACGTGCTGAACCGGGCCTATATCCCCCAGGATGCCCACAGTTGGGGCAAAGAGTACACCGGCAGGCTCTGCTACAACTCCACCACCAGTGTCTATAAAAACCAATGTCTGACCGACGTTGACTGCGACAGTGGTTACGCCTGCACCGACAAGTCCATCAATCTGCTGGGCAGTGCTGCACCTACTGCCGGGGCTCCTTGTACTACCGATACCATTGCCTGGGGAGGAAACGGGAAGCCAGGTAAGGATAAGATGCTGGTGGTGCGCTATCCCAATGCTACCGGCACCACGGGGGCAAATCATGCAGACATTATGGCTGCAATCGACACCACCCAGTTCAAAGGCGGTTTTAACCCAGCCTTTGTCACCAATTTTGACGATGCTTCACTAAATCCGGCAAATGATCATTGCACTGACTGTGCCACCGTGGTGGTGGCTGAATTCTATGTTGGCAACAACTTGGATGGTAACTGGCAGTTTGCCATTGATGGTGATGATGGGGTTGAACTGGAGGTGCGCAATATTGCCAACAACAATATCGTTCAGACCACCGGTGGCGCTGACCAGATCAGTTATTACGGCTCCCACGGCCAGTGCTCGTGCCAGACCCATGCTGGTACCATCAGTCTTGCCGAAAAAACCTGGTATCGTCTGGTTGTCCGTGGTGCCGAACATGATGGCCAAGATGGTGTCAAGGTCTGGTACAAGAAGCCGGGTGCTGCTGCCTGGACCATCTTCGGTGACAGCGCTGCCTTGGATGTCCGTGCACCGAATATCATCGTGGGTACTAACGACTGTACTTTAAAGAGTGAGGACTTCATCACCAACGGCATCCCCAAGGCTGATTCCGGAGCTGCTGCGCCCGGTCGCCATTTGATCTGCAACACAACCCTTTCCAGTGGTGAGCCAACCAGCTCCCCCCAGGCCACCACCCTGGTACGGATTATTCCCAACTCCACCAAGCGGGTCTGGGAATGGGCTTCCAAGGAACGTCCGGTGTGCGGCGATACCTTCAGTGATGGCACCAGCGCTGTTACCAACCGCACCGACTACACCATGCAGGTGGAGGTTTGCAAGTCCGGCGTAGGCACGCTGTCGGAGGAAAACTCCTTTGAACGCTGCCGGTTGTACGGCTCTGATTACCGCCCCATTGGCCTGTTCCAGAAGTACGGGGAGTACAAGGATGATGGCACCGGTGTCACCAAAGTCTGCTCCAAGACCATGGGTAAACCGTGTGGTAACGACAACGACTGCGGTGACGGTGAAGGACTCTGTTTTGATAAGTCTGATATGTATTTCGGCTTCATGACCACCTCCTACACCAAGAACACCTCCGGCGGGGTGCTGCGCAAGAATCCGGGGCCGGTGTCCGACGAAGTGAACATGAACAACGGCACCCAGCAGACCTCGGAAAACGATAAGGGTAACCTGATCATCAGTATGGATCGCATGAAGATGATCGAATACGATTACGGGAGTGGTGCCTATTCCAACTGCGGCTGGATCACCACTCGCCCCATTAATGAAGGCGAATGCAAGATGTGGGGCAACCCCATTGCCGAGATGATGTACGAATCGCTGCGCTACTTTGCCGGCAAGGGGGCCGCCACAGCGGAATTCACCTATGCCACGCCGGGTGATTCCGGCGTGAGCCTGAGCAAGCCCGCCTGGGGTTACAACAAAGGCAGCACCTATTATCAGCCCTACGATATTTTTCCCACTTGTGCCCAGCCGTTTCTGCTGGTTTTGAGTGACGTCAACACCAGTTACGATTCCGATCAGATTCCGGGAAGTTCCTATGCCAAGCCTGATGGCAGCTTCTTTGCCGAGGATGCCGCTACCCCCCAACTGGGGCTGGGGGTGCAGACGGCGGGAAAATCGCTGTTGAATCAGTTGATCGAGACCATCAGCGCCACGGAAGGAGTTAATGGTAACAACTGGTTTATTGGTGAGAGCAGTGGTAGTACGGACTTTATCTGTTCTGCCAAAACGGTGAGCAATTTAGGATTGGTGCGTGGCACCTGTCCCGAAGAACCCACCAAGAAAGGTTCCTACTACGCTGCTGCGCTTGCCTACTATGGTAAGTCCAAGTTTACTGAAAAGACCGGCAAACCGGCGGTCAATACCTTTGTCATTGCTCTTTCTTCACCATTTGCCGATATCAAGGTCAAGGCTGGTGGTACCTACATCAACGTGGTGCCGGTGGGAAAATCGGTGAGCGGCAGTCACAGTATCAAGGAAAATTGCTGGGACAAGTGTACCGGCGCCATCGGCGCCAACGGAGTTACCCTGACCAACTGTCAGGCCACAGCCTTCTGCCCGACCAACACACTGGTGGACTTTTACATTGATGACCTGAAGTACGACGGCAGCAACGACATCGTCTACTCCAAGTTCCGGGTCAATTTTGAAGACGTGGAGCAAGGGGCAGACCATGACATGGATGCCATCGCCACCTATGAAATTTGTACCCAGGCGGCGGCTGATGCCGGTTACGGCTCCTGCGGCGGCACCATTGCCGGTGTGCAGGTCAAGGTTAACTCCGACTACGCTGCTGGCAGCATTGATCAGGCTCTGGGCTATGTTATCTCCGGCACCACGGCAGACGGCACCTATCTGGTGGTGAAGGACAAAGATGTGGGTGGTACCTCACCAATAACCAGCCTCCCTCTCACCAGCGTGAAAGACTTCACTATCTCGGCTACGCCTGCTGCCGGTTATCTGAAAAATCCGTTGTGGTACGCTGCCAAATGGGGTGGTTACACCGGCAGCGGCGTGCCGGATACGGCGTCAAAGTGGGACAAGGATGGCGACGGATTGCCTGACAACTACTTCCCGGTCAGCAATCCGTTGCAACTGGACAGCCAGCTTGAAAAAGCCCTGAACGAGATTCTGGCCCGGGTCGCTTCCGGTACCGCAGCATCGATTCTGAACAACAGCGAAGGCAGCGGCGCCAACCTGCTGCAGGCGGTCTTTTATCCCAAAAAACAGTTTGATAACAGCACCGAGGCAAGCTGGATTGGGGAGATGCAGAACCTGTGGTATTTCATCGACCCGTTCCTGAACAAGACCTCCATTCGGGAAGATACCAATCAGGACAACGTCCTGAACCTGAAACAGGATTATGTGACCAAATTCTATTTTGACGCCGCCCAGAGCAAGACGCTGGTGCAACGTTTCCTGGATAACGATGGCGATGGTCTGGCGGATTCATCCACACCGCTGGATACGGTGTCCCCGGATGAAGTAAAAAGCCTCTGGAAGGCGGGACGCAAGCTCTGGGAGCGTAACCTGAGCACTGCGCCGCGCACCATCTTTACCGGTTATGGCTCAACCGCCGGCAATGCTCCTCAAAAGTTTAGCAATCTTGAGGTTGATGGCTACTTCAATACCTGGCCCGGTGTCTGGGCTGCCATGCAGACCGTTGATCAGGCCACGACCACCAAGGTCATCAGCTATGTGCATGGCACTGACCAGGCGGGCTACCGCGACCGTAAGGTTACCATCAGCAGTTGCGGTCTGGTTGATGCCGCCGGCTGCACCAGAGAATGGAAACTGGGCGATATCGTCTCCTCAACCCCCAAACTGGTTTCCAATGTCAAGCTGAACACCTATGATCTGGCGCCGCCCAATGGCTATAATGATGCAAGTTATCTGGCGTTTTCCAAAACTTCGACCTACCAGAACCGGGGCATGGCCCTGGTGGGCGGCAACGACGGTATGCTGCATGCCTTCAAGCTGGGGGTGTTGAAGGAAAAGGAGGATCGCTTCAGCAAGGCCCAGATGAACGATGAATCAGGCAACTTGGCAAATGCCGCCGATGAACTGGGCAAGGAAATGTGGTCATTCATCCCGAAAAACGCGCTGCCCTATCTACGTTACTTGACCTGTAAGAAAGGCGGAGGAGATGCAACCTACTGCGCGAATATCGATTACGACCATCTCTTCCTGGTGGATAGAACCCCCACCATCGTTGACGCCAGCATTATGCTGCCCTCGGATACCTCTACCTGTACGCTTGCCACTGACTACTCCACCTGCACGAAGCCGGTTGACGGTTCAACCTGGACCACGATCGTGATCGGCGGCATGGGCTACGGCGGGGCAAGCAGGACGTCTGCTGACGCCTGCACTGAAGGGAGTGTTGGCACCTGCATCAAGGCACCCATTGCCAGCTATGGTCTCTCGTCCTATTTTGCACTGGATGTCAAGGACCCGGCCAACCCCAAGTATTTGTGGGAGTTTGAGGGTAATCCGGCGGCCGGTCACTATCTTGGCGCATCCACCACCGGTCCGGCAATTGTCAGGGTAAATTCCGGAGCCAACAAGAACGGCAAATGGTTTGCTGTCTTTGCTTCCGGTCCGACCGGTCCCGTTGACAAGACCAAACACCAGTTCATGGGGACCTCCAGCCAGAACCTGAAGCTTTTTATTGTTGATCTTAAAAGCGGCGCGTTGCTGCGTACCATAGACACCGGAGTTACCAATGCCTTTGCCGGGACCCTCTCCTCGGCGGTTATTGACACCGACCGCTCCAGGTCAACGGATAACGGCTATTACAGTGATGATGTTGTCTACATCGGCTATACGGCAAAGAACACAACCGTAACCCCCAATACCTGGACAAAAGGCGGGGTCTTACGACTGGTTACCAAAGATAACCCTGATCCGGCGCAATGGGCGGTAAGTACGGTGATCAATGATATCGGTCCGGTAACCACGACCATTACCAAATTGCAGGATCGTCCCCACGAAACCCTCTGGCTCTATTTTGGTACCGGGCGTTACTTTTACAAGAGTGATGATCCCGCCTTGTCTGTGCAGCAGCAGCTGTATGGCATCAAGGAGCCCTGTTACGCGACGGCCAACCGGGGGGCGCATACTCCTTTGGCCAATGTGGCAGGCGGGTCGAACAACGACATCGCCCCCACCTGCACGGACGCGGTAAGCGGAAGCATTGTCAATCAAAGCGGTGATGCCGTGACTGCGCCTGCTGCCAGCCTTGCAGCAACGGCGCCGGGCTGGTATATCAATCTTGATGCCGCTGATTCAGCGTCCCTTGCAGAGCGGGCTATTACGGACCCGGTGGCGCTGCCCAACGGCAATGTCTTTTTCACGACCTTCAAGCCCAGTTCCGATATCTGCAAATTTGGCGGGGATACCCTGATCTGGGCTATCCGCTACGATACGGGCGGCCTGCCTCCCGCGCGGACCATGCAGGGAACAGCGCTGATGCAGGTCTCTACCGGCGCCTTCGCGGAGGTGAAGCTGGCGACGGCCTTCAGCAATCCTGATAATCTCCGGTTGCACGGCCGCCGCCTGGCGACACCGATTCAGGGGGTTCCACCAACGGCCCAGGGGCTTTCATTGATTACCAACCCCAAGCCGGTTAAAAAGTATATTCATATTCGTGAAAAGTAACTGCTTCGCCCTGAACAGGGAGGGTGTGATATGGGGGTAAGAGGATTTTCACTGGTGGAGCTGATTGTGGTGGTCGGCATCTTTGCGACCCTGCTGACGATTGCCACCCTTGATTTTAACGCCTGGACCAAAAAGGCGCAGGTTGAACGTCAGACCCGCGAGCTTTTTGCCGATCTGAACCAGGCGCGCACCGATTCGTTCTTTATGAAGAAACGTCACAAGATGGTTATGCAGCCGAAAGGGTATACCTTTTCCCGCTTCAGTTCTCTTGACGAAAGCAGGACGACTGGTGGAACCGCGCTGGCCACTAAAGCGCTGACCTACGAGATGACCAAGGAAAACGGCACATCCATTGCCAACCGCATTTTTGAATTCGATATCAGGGGCTTCACCAATGATTGGGACACCATCCGGGTTAACCCTTCAGGTACTTCGGCACAGGTGGACTGCATTGTAGTGCATTCCGGACGCACCAACCTGGGAAAGATAGAAAACAATGACTGTGTTCTTAAATAACCGAGGGTTTACGCTCCTTGAATTTCTGGCGGCCATGGTTATCATGATGGTTGGTCTGCTGGGCCTCCTGACCGCGGTCAATGTCGCCTTGAACCACAACCTTCAGAATCAGCTGCGCAATGAGGCGGTGCAGGTAGCAGATACGGTGATGGCACGGGAGCTGGCCAAGGGGTTTGATGCAGTTTCGAGCGGCTCTCCTGTGGCGAATCCCAAATACTCTAATGAGTCACGGCAGGTGCTCACCGGTTTTAAAAACTTTTCTGTTGCCAGATATTGGACCGAGTACCAGAACTCGAAGGAAATCCGCTTCCAGGTGAAATGGCGCTACAAAGGTACGGTCTACACCCATGATGCTGCCGGTGTGACCAGCAAGGCAAACCAATGAACGGGATACGTGCTATGAAGCTGAATCAGCGAGGTTTCACCCTGATTGAGATGATCGTGGTCATGGCCGTGTTCATCACGGTACTGATGGTGACTGCCGGCTCGTTCAATACCATCCTTACCCAGGCTTCAAAGCTCTTTAGGAGTGAAGAGAGCAACATCGAGGGGATTGTGGGGCTGGAAATGCTGCGCCATGATCTGCAACAGGCAGGATACGGTCTGTTTACAGAAACAACTGACTATGCCGATGAGGCCGCCGATGCTCCGGCATCGACCTATAACGATGCTCCCAATAATGTGCCGCGTCCTATTGTGGCTGGTAATAACGTGGCGGCAACGACGGTGGATGCCACGACGATAGCGAGCGGTTCAGACTATCTGGCCATCAAGGGAACGACTGTCGGACGTACCAAGTCAGCCCAGAAATGGACGTTCTTGAGGATTTCTTCCGGGGTGGTCAGTGTTCAAAAATGGCAGTCAGGTGCGGAAAATCTGGAGTCGAGTGACAAGGCGATTCTCATCAGGAAGCAGTTCGGCACGCCGATGCGCAGCAGTATTGTGCGCGACCCGCTGGGCGACCATTATTATGCTTACAGCGATGTGGCCTTTGAGCATCTATCGTCGGCAGCTCAAAGCATCTATACCGTATACGGCGTACACACCCCGAGCAGTACAGACACTGCGAATTCATTACGCTTTCCGTTCAACCGCAGCGACTATTTTGTGGCAACACCTGGCTCGACCAGCAGCATAAAGCTGCCCGCCTACTGTGCGCCGGGCACCGGCATTCTCTACAAGACAACCGTCAAGCATGCGAACGGAAAGCTACTCTATCTTCCTCTGCTGGATTGCGTGTTGGACATGCAGGTTGTGCTGGGGTGGGATATGAACAACGACGGGGTCATTGATACCTACTCCAATGCCGACGGCTCCCAGGTGAGCAGCGGCATTGCGGAAGGAACGGTGCTGAATGTGCAGGCCGCCCTTGGAACAACAAACAACAACTCCCTGACGCTGTTTCCAAACATGCGTAGCAGCCTGAAAATGGTGAAAGTGTATGTGCTTGCCCAGAATGGCAGGAGAGATACCAATTACACCAGCCCTTCACCCCTGACTGTGGGAGATGCCGGTGAAGCAAGTCTGACACGAGTGGGGGGGCTGTCTCTGGCGGCGAACCAGCTTAATTACCGCTGGAAACTGTATCGCCTTGTGGTGCGTCCGAAAAACCTGTTGTCAAACCAGTAACCAGCCGGAGCCTGTTATGCACAGACTGAATAACAATAAAGGGGTTGCGCTGGTTACAGCACTGATGCTGACCCTCATATCACTGACCATTGTCATGGCGCTCATGTACATGATCACTCAGGGAACTACTGTTTCGTCGTCGTACAAACGCTACAAAACATCTCTTGAAGCCGGGTATGGCGGTACTGAGCTGTTTTCGAAGGATATCCTGCCCTATGTGCTGAGGAACTATGCAGATCCCAATCTTGCAGCAAATGCGCAGAATGCATTTGGTGGTGAAAATGGAATAAATCTCCAACTGCTTTCAACGCTCAGCTGTATGCAAAGCAAGCTTACCCTGCCTTCAACCCAGTGGCCTGCTGGCTGTAGCAATACTTCTGATCCAAAACAGAATCCTGACATGACCTTTAATCTGATGGCTGAAACCGACAGCCCCTACACAATTTACTCGAAAATCATCGAAACCCTGATTGGTAACACCGATATCAGCGGCCTGCAGCTGGAGGGGGCAGGCGTTGCCGAGGCCCAGTCAGGTATCACGCCAGTGCATTTTCCCTATCTGTACCGGATTGAATTACAGGGGGAGCGCTCAGCAACATCCAGGGCGCAAGCTAATCTTGAAGTTCTTTACGCCTACTGATGTTGTTGGCAACGATGTCCCGTAGTCACTTCACCATACGCGGTATTGTGCAAGGGGTGGGCTTCCGCCCCTTTGTCTTTCGTCTCGCCTCGGAACTGGGGCTATCCGGCTGGGTACGTAACAACCCGGCAGGAGTGGAGATCGAGGTGCAGGGCTTTGTTGAGATTGTGCAGGCTTTTGAAAAACGTTTGTTGTCTGATCTGCCGCCCCTTGCGCAGGTTTCAAATAGTGAACAGCATGATATGCCGGAGCTTGTTGA
Organism: Geobacter sp. UBA6151; assembly: GCA_002423105.1. GTDB lineage: Bacteria > Desulfobacterota > Desulfuromonadia > Geobacterales > Pseudopelobacteraceae > Trichlorobacter. The sequence continues at coordinate 30,371 of DIUT01000008.1, forward strand.
TGAATCCGGCTTTCTGATTCTGCCCAGCAGCGGAGGCAGACCTGATGTGCAGATTGCGCCGGATACCGCCCTCTGCGCGGACTGTCTGCGGGAACTCTTTGATCCTGCTGACCGCCGGTTTTTACACCCTTTTATTACCTGTACCAACTGTGGTCCCCGCTGGACCATACTCACCGGCATCCCCTATGATCGTCCGCTGACCACCATGGCCGGTTTTGCGCTCTGTCTGAACTGCGAAGCAGAGTACTGCAATCCGCTGGACCGGCGTTTTCATGCCCAGCCAATCGCCTGTCCGCAGTGTGGTCCCCGCTTGTCCCTGATCCCTGGCCATTTACAGCCGCTTGAACAGGCGGCGTCCCTGCTGCGGCAAGGATTGATCGTGGCGGTTAAAGGGTTGGGGGGCTACCATCTGGCTGTTGATGCCGGTAACGATGCAGCGGTTACCCGGTTGCGCCAACGCAAGCTGCGCGACGAAAAACCGTTTGCCGTTATGGTGCCGGATATGAAAACCGCCCGGTTGTTTGCCGAACTGTCAGCAATGGAGGAAAAATTGCTGGCCGGGCCGGAAGCGCCGGTGGTGATAGTTCGCAAGCGAGATTCAGGGGACACGATACCGAATCAAAAAGCCGATTCGGGTCATGTCCCCATAATCTCGCCGCAGGTGGCTCCGGGAAGCCAGTGGATCGGCCTGATGCTTGCCTATACGCCTCTGCATCACCTGTTGTTTCAGGGTCCAGACGGTCAAAAGCTTTTATCGAACCCAGGACCCCGGCCCCTGATCCCTGCTTTAGTCATGACCAGCGCCAATCGCTCTGATGAGCCGATGATTGCCGATGACAAGGAGGCCTTGGAACAGTTGTCCGGCATAGCTGATGCCTGGCTTGCCCATGACCGGCAGATTCATGTGCGGACCGACGATTCGGTGCTGCGGGTGTTTCAGGGGGCGCCGATCTTCTACCGCCGTTCACGGGGCTTCGTGCCCCGTCCGGTACGGTTGCCGTTTGATGCCGACCAGATTCTGGCACTGGGAGCGGAGTTGAAGAACACGGTCTGTCTGACCAGGGGTAGCGAGGCGTTCCTGAGTCAGCATATCGGTGATCTCAAAAATGAGGCCACCTTTGAAGCCTGCCGGGAAACGGTTCGGCATCTGTGCGGAATACTGGAAGTAGCGCCCCGTCTGGTGGCCTGCGACCTGCATCCGGATTTGCTTTCCACCCGGCTTGCTGAAGATGTTGTCCATGGCGTATCAGGCCAGTCTGTGCCACCGCGTCTGGTCAGGGTGCAGCATCATCATGCCCATCTGGCTGCCTGCATGGCAGAGAACGGGCTTGAGGGAACGGTTACCGGCGTAATCTTTGACGGTACCGGGTTGGGTGAGGATGGTACGGTCTGGGGGGGCGAATTTTTGGTGGGAGGCTACACCGGTGTTCAGCGGGCTGGCCACCTGAAGCAGGTGCGCCTGCCAGGTGGCGATGCAGCTGCCCGGGAGCCCTGGCGGATGGCTCTGTCATGGCTGTACGAGATTCGTGGCACTGGTTGTTTTGAGCTGGACCTGCCATTGATACACCAGATTCCGGAAACAGCGCGGCCCGCGCTGCGGATCATGCTGGAACGGGGACTGAATGCGCCGTTCACCTCAAGCGTCGGCAGGCTCTTTGATGCCGTGGTCTTTCTGTTGGGCATTGGCAACACCAACAATTTTGATGGTCAGGCCGCAATGGCTCTGGAAGCTTTCGCCGAACGTGCCGGAGATGCCAATGCTGTTGAGGAACTGCCATTTTTTATCAGCCAGCCGACAGAGGGGCCGTTTCAGCTTGATCCGGCTCCCATGATCTGTTCACTGCTTGAACTGCTGTCCGGCGGAGTTGCTCAGGATCAGCTGGCACTGGCTTTCCACCGTGCTCTTGCGCAGGCGGTTGCTGCCGGTTGCACGAAGATACGGACACAGGGAGGGCCTGCACGTGTGGTGCTTTCCGGTGGCGTGTTTCAAAATCGCCTTTTGACTGAATTGGTATATACTTCCCTTTTGGCTGCCGGGTTCCAGGTCTTTATCCATCGCCTGGTTCCTCCGAATGATGGTGGTCTTGCCTTGGGGCAGGCTGCCATAGCAGCGCATACTGTTTTTTGAACAAGGAGAAATTCCCATGTGTCTTGGTGTGCCGATGCAGGTGCTGGAGGTCAACTGCGATACGTTGATTGCGGAAATTGACGGTGTCCGGCGGGAGGCCAGTCTGCTGATGCTGAGTGATACGGTGGCAGTGGGGGACTATGTGATTGTCCATGCCGGTTTTGCGATATCAAGGATTGATCCGGTTGAGGCGGAGGAAACCCTGCGGATGATGCGCGAGGTCTTTGCTGCGGAGGATATGGCATGAAGTATCAGGACGAATACCGCGACCGTGACGTGGTGCAGGGATTGGCCCGTTCCATTGTCCGGGAAGCGTCAGAGTTGGCCGAACCGGTCCGTTTCATGGAGGTTTGCGGTACCCATACCATGGCAATCGCCCAGCACGGCCTGAAAAGCCTGCTGCCGCCGCAGGTACGGCTGGTTTCCGGCCCCGGCTGCCCGGTCTGCGTAACGCCGGTGGACTACATCGACCATGCCCTGGCGCTGGCCGTTGACTCACGGAATATCATTGCCACCTTCGGCGACCTGCTGCGGGTGCCCGGCTCCCGTTCTTCCCTGATGCTGGAACGGGCAAAGGGAGCTGATATCCGCATTGTCTACTCACCCCTGGAATCGGTCAAACTGGCCCGAGAAAACCCGGACAAGCGGATAGTTTTCCTGGGGGTGGGATTTGAAACCACGGCTCCTGCAGTGGCGGCTTCGGTGTTGACAGCGCAATGTGCGGGGCTGACCAATTATTTTGTGCTGGCTTCCCACAAAATCATGCCCGGTCCTATGGCGGCTCTCTCTTCGGACCCGCAACTCCGGGTCCGGGGCTATCTTTGTCCGGCCCATGTCAGCACAGTAATCGGTGGTATCGGCTATCAGCATCTGGTGGACAGTTACCATATTCCCTGTGTAGTGACCGGTTTTGAGCCTGCCGATGTCATGCAGGGGATCTTGTGGCTGTTGCGCCAGCATCTGGCCGGAACGGCGCGGGTTGAGATTCAGTACGCCCGCGCTGTCACCTGGCATGGTAACCCGAAAGCACAGGCCCTGCTGAGAGAACTGTTTGAACCATACGATGCCGTCTGGCGGGGGCTGGGTAGCTTGCCTGAGAGCGGTCTTGCGTTCCGCGAGGAGTTTGCGGCTTTTGACGCGGCCCGGATGCTGCCGGTGGAATTGCCAGAACCCTTGGAACCGGCAGGTTGCCGTTGCGGCGAGGTGCTGACCGGCAGAATCGATCCCGTTCACTGTCCGCTGTTCGGCACAGCCTGCACGCCGGAAACTCCGGTGGGGGCCTGCATGGTTTCCAGCGAGGGAAGCTGCGCTGCTGCCTGGCGATACGGCGCGAACTCTGAACCTGAAGGAGCAGTATAATGGTCGATAGCATTGATGAATTGAAGCGGCACTATTTTTTTTCGGAAGATGATGCCGTACGTCTGCGGGAACTGCTGTCCCTGGCTGAACAGCATCAGCAACGACTGGTGTCGAAGTTATACGAGTTTATCATCGTTCACCCGGAAACAGCCGCTATTCTGGCAAAACAGGCCACCATGGAAAAGATGAACCACTATCATGGTCTCTGGTTCCTTGCTCTTTTTCAAGGCAACTACAACAACCAGTATCTGGCAAATATTCGGCGGATCGGCCATGCCCATGTCCGGGTGGGCCTGCCGGTCAACTTTGTCAATGCAGCCATGCACCAGGTTCGCCACTTTTTGCATCACCTGATCCACGATACTTTTTCCGACCGTGACCAGCGCAGGGCATACCGTGAATCTGTGGATCGGATACTGGACATGAACCTGTCAATCATGACTTCCTCGTACCGTGATGAGGAGATGAAAAAGGTCTTTGTCTCAAGGCGGTTGGAGTCGGGGCTGGTTCATTTGACAGAACGGTTTACCTACGGCCTGAACCTGATCCTGGTGCTGGCGCTTGCCGGACTGTCCGTCGGAGTGGTCGGGCTTTTCATCAAGGACATCATGCTGATCTTTAATGGTAATGTTGAAAAGGGGATTCTGTCCGCCCTGGGCGCCATGCTGATCCTCTGGATGATGATTGAGTTGCTGGAAAACGAGATCAAAAACCTGAAAGGGGGCCGTTTCAACATTCTGGTGTTCATCGGCGTTATCATAGTGGCCATGGTGCGGGAGATACTGATATCCACCCTGCGCCATGATGATCTGAAGACCCAGGCATTTCTGGCCCTGACACTGCTTATCCTGGGCATTGTCTATTATCTGGTTTCCAGGGCGCAAAGCCTGAGCAAGGAGTAGCCCATTCACCATATTCTGCTGGGCATACAAGAGGGATACAGCTTTAGACGTGAGCTTGTGGCAATTGTGGAGAAAACACCATTGGACAGGACGGTGCTGGAGTTGAAGCCTGATGATCTACCTCTGCACGGGATCAAGGCGCTTGCCCTGGATTTTGATGGTGTGTTGTCCCCCCATGGCGCGGATGAACCGCTCCCTGAGGTTGCGGAATGGCTGAAACGTTGCTGTTCCGTTCTTGGCCCCCAGCACGTGGTCATACTCTCCAACCGCCCCACTGAAGAGCGTCGCGGCATGCTTGCGCAACGTTTCCCCGGGGTGCGTCTTGTTGCTGGTGTCAGAAAGAAACCGTATCCGGACGGTTTGAACAAAACAGGGGAACTCACCGGAGTTCCCCTGTCTACTATCCTGATGGCCGACGACCGGCTTCTCACCGGCTGCCTGGCAGCATTGCTGGCTGGCGCTATCCCCTTTTATGTCCGCTCTCCACTTGTAAGGCTGCGTGGCAATTTTCGCAAAGAATTGTTTTTTATGATTTTGCGCAGCCTGGAACGGCTGTACATACGGTTAATCAACTGACAAGGCGACGCTGATAACAAACCATTCCTCATCAACATCGAACAGCAGGTTGATGGAATCGCACTGCTTGCACTGCACGATATAATCCTTGCCGGAAATCACCGACGGGGTGGAGATGCGGATATCGCTGCCTCCCTTGGAAATGTGCTGTTTAAAGCTGCCAGCCACCATGTTGGCGATCTCTCCCAAGGCGTCGTAAACATCCTGATCCACCTCATCCACCTCCATGCCCAGCATGGCCCCGGTAAAAACCTTGGCAAGGGTTGTTGGCACATGAACACTGACCAGGCCGCTGTACGTGCCGCCAAGCCCGACCATTGCCGAAAGACAGTCCTGGAATTGGGACATCGGATCAACCTCAAGCGGCAGATGCATCAAGTCAATTCCCAGCATGTTGCTGTAAATATCCTGCACATCCTGGATTAACTGGCTGACCAGTTTATCCTGAGTAGTGTTGAGTGTGGCAAGGATTTCAGGCGCTATACTCATGTGGGCGTACTCCTCACGGTCCTGGATTATTTCTTTTCAAGGGCTTTTTCAAGGCGGTCGCAGATGGTTTTCAGCACTTTGATCCGCGCGTAATTTTTGTCATTGGCTTCAACCAGGGTCCAGGGCGCTATCTCGGTGCTGGTGCGGTCGATCATGTCGCAGACTGCCTGTTCGTACTCTCCCCATTTTTCGCGATTACGCCAGTCATCATCGGTGATCTTGAAACGCTTGAAGCCGATTTTCTCCCGTTCCTTGAACCGTTTTAACTGTTCTTCCGGGGTTATGGCAAGCCAGAACTTTACGATGACAGTTCTGTTTCTGATCAGCTGCTCTTCAAAATCATTGATTTCACCGTAGGCCCGCATCCAGCTGGAGTGAGGGCAGAAGCCTTCCACCCGTTCCACCAGTACCCGCCCGTACCAGGAACGGTCGAAGACTGCCAGGCGTCCGCGTCGTGGCAGATGCCGCCAGAAACGCCACAGGTAGGGTTGCGCACGCTCTTCTTCGGTGGGGGCTGCAATGGGAATTACCCGGTAGCTTCGTGCATCAAGGGCTTGGGTAATCCGCCGGATGCTGCCCCCCTTGCCGGCGGCGTCGTTTCCCTCAAAGACGGCAACCACTGAGAGTTTCTCAAAATCCTTGTGCCGTGACAGCAGGTTCAGCCTGCCCTGTAGTGCCTCAAGTTCCTCATCATAGCGTTTTTTTGGTATCTTTCTGGTCATATTCAGGGTGTGCAGGATCTGCAAGCCGTCAATGGAGGTGAACATAGGGGGTAGCGGTTCATCGGCTACCGGTGTTTCGGGGGCATCAAGCCGACGGCGAAGCGCTTCAAGGATAGCCTTGCCGATGGTAAGTGAACGGTAGTGTTCGTCAGCCCCTTCAACGATGATCCAGGGAGACTCCGGCGTGCTGGTAGTACGCAGCATGCGCTCCGAGACCGTACGGAAACGGTCATAGTTTTTGAAATTCTTCCAGTCGCTTTCCTTGACTCGCCAACGGGTTTTGGGATCTTTTTCCAGTTTTTTCAGGCGCTTTTTTTGCTGCTCTTCAGACAGATGCAGCCAGAATTTGAGGATTAGTGCCCCTTCATTGCAGAGCATGGTCTCAAAGCGGATGATCCGGTCCAATTGCTGATCAAGCTCGGCATTTTTGCTGATGCCGTGGACGTTGTCCAGAAGCGGTGCCGAATACCAGGAGCCGATGAAGACGCCAATCTTGCCCTGGGGGGGCAGATCGCGCCAATAGCGCCACATCGGCGGGCGTTCCTGCTCCTCGTCGGTCAGCTCTCTGAGCGCGTGGGACTCAATGTGGCGGGGGTCCATCCATTCGTGCAGCAGGTTCATGGTTTCCCCCTTGCCGGCGCAATCAACGCCGGCAAGCAGAATGATGACCGGAAATTTGTGTGATTGCAACAGATCAAGCTGGGCATCCAGCAAGCCTTCACGAAGGGCAGGGAGTTCTCGTTTGTAGACATCTTTGGAGATTTTGTGACCCAACTCAGCGGATTCAAACATGGATACCCCCAGGACACGTTTTTGTATGGTTGCTGTATAGCACACTCTTGTGCAAGAGCAAGGTATGGCGTACCCTTTTTCTTTGTCCTCGCTATGAAAATATGCTATTGTCTATGCATTATTACCAACCATTAATCAGGAGGAACGCGTGAAAACAACAGTTGTAACTGTCATGATTGCCGCCCTTGCTCTGGCCGGCTGCCAGGACAAACCTAAGACTGAAGCACCAACCAACAAGTCGGCTGCTGAAATGCCAGCCGGTCACCCGCCTGTAGCCGGTATGCCGACGCAGGATGGCAAGCCTGCCATGCCCGGCGCACCCAAGGCTGATCCCCATGCGGACATGAAAGCAACTGATGTGCCTGCGGGGGTTCCCACCAAGAAGGCCTCGGTCGTGCAGACCATTGACGCCGACATCTATACGTACATTGAAGCTAAAGGCGATGATGGTAAAAACGTCTGGATGGCGCTTCCCAAGACAAAGGTGGATAAGGGGGCCAAAATTGAGTATCCGTCTGATGTCCCAGCGCTCCCCAAGTTCACCAGCAAGACCCTTAACAGGACCTTTGACAACATTTTATTTGTGTCCGGCATCAGGATTCTTAAGTAGCAGCAGATGGTTTGCCGATTGCGACGGAGTGCCTTCCAGGCGAGGCGCTCCGTCGTTGTTTTTTAGTTTGCAGGAATAGTGGAGCAGACCCAATGAGAAACAAGATATTGTCAAGCGGTGACACGGTGGAAGCCCGTTGCACCCGTTGCAAAACGGTTTTGAATCATACAATTGTTGCCCTGGTGGATGGCCGGATCGCCAGAGTTGTTTGCAACACCTGCCGTGGAGAGCATAATTATCATCCTCCGGCAGCCGCCAGAAAGAGTGCGGTAGCGCCCGGCACTGCCGGAGTTGCCAAAGTTGCCAAGCCGAGAGCGTTGAAAAAAGATCCGGAGGCTGCTGACCGTCAGGAATGGATCGAGTTGTGCGCTGATATTGATGCAGAACGGGGGATTGCCTACTCAATGACCGGTAAATTTCGCATGAATGCTTTTGTACGACATCTTGCGTTTGGACTTGGCATTGTCCGGCGGGTTGATATTGGCAAGGTTGAGGTATTATTTCAGGATGGAAAGAAGCTGCTTAAAACCGGATAGGGATACTAAAAAAACTGATGTGATATGGCATTGATGTCTAGGGGCAGTTTACTTAGGCTCTTACCAGATATACTGAACAGTGAGCGGTTTCCGCAACTCGCCGGGAAACACTTCCTTTTAACCGGCTTTCAATGAATCCTTTGTTGGAGCTGCCGATTACGATAAGATCAACACCTTCCATTTTGGCAAACTCCACCATTGTTTCAGCAGGTTCACCTGCCTCAACAATCATTTCCAGCGGGACATCGTACTCGGCGGCGCTTTTTTCGATGATATAGAATATCCGTTTGCGTAGTTCCTCCCACTGCTCGGTTTCAGTGAGTGGTTTGACTGGAACAAAGTCAGAGTAGGAAGAGCTCTGGGCATTTGGAACGACAAGTAAAGCAAAAATTTTACTCTTGAACTGGCTGCGGTTGCCAGCTGCAATCCGTACAGCTTCTTCTGCTGCTTTGTCCGAGTAGGGCGAACCATCAATCGCTACTAGAATTTTTTTTCTCAGGTTCAGCATGAATACCCCTGATTGTTTTATTGTTAATGCCTTTGTGCTTGCTGATAACACATTGACTTCTTGAAATATAACGCACTTATTCGCACTTGACAATTATAAAACAAGTTTCTATATTTAACCGTATTCTGTCTGCGCAGTGTGCGCGTAAACAAGTATCCATCCCCCGAGGCGTAAACCATGGCACGAAAAGAAAAATCGGAATACCTGATTCAGGCGGTTTCCCATGCTCTTGATCTGTTGGAGCAGTTTCACGATGAGGTTGACGAGTTGGGTGTCACCGAACTGTCAAAGCGTTTAAAACTTCATAAAAACAATGTGTTCAGGCTGTTGGCTACGCTTGAGTCTCGCGGTTATATTGAACAGAATCGTGTGACGGAAAACTACCGTCTGGGGCTGAAAACCTTGGAGCTTGGTCAGACGTTCATAAAGCAGATGGGCTTGCTGCGGCAATCAAAGCCGGTTCTTGAATCACTTGTTCGCGAATGCAATGAAACCATCTATGTTTCTGTTCTGAAGGATTTTCACATAATTTATCTGGATTCTGAGGAAACAACGATGACGGTCCGGGTGGTTCCGCGCGTTGGGTCGCGGCTACCTGCGTATTGCACCGCTGCCGGCAAGGTTCAGATCGCTCACATGAGTGATGAAGAGCTTGATCAGTATATGCCAACCCGCGAACTGCAGCGGTTTACCACGAAGACTATCGGTGACCGTGAGGAGTTGAAAAAACAGTTGCGTGTCATTGTTGAACAGGGCTACGCCATTGATGATGAAGAGCTTGATGAAGGGGTTAAATGCGTAAGCGCTCCTATCCGGGATTACACTCGCCGTATTATCGGTGCAGTCAGCATATCCGGTCCTTCAATGCGTTTCAGCAATGAACGTATCGAGCGAGAGCTACTGCCGCTGGTTATCAAGGCCTCTGATGAAATATCATCGAAGCTGGGGTATACGAAGTAGCCTTTTTCAGGAGTTTTGTCTGTTGATAAAAGGACAAACGGGGGTGGATATGTCACAATATCCACCCCCGTTGTCTGTTCTATGTGGTCGTCCTATATAAAGAGCGATGCCTCAGTTGGTTGCAAAAACTCCCGTACTGTAGCCAGAGAACAGGCTTTCAGCTCTTCTGCTGTTCCTTCAAAGGCCAGTTTGCTTTCATGCAGCAGAGAAAACTGTTGTGAGGTGGCAAAGGCGGTTGTCAAGTCGTGGGTAACCATCAAGGTCGTCTTACCTGCCTCCTGCAGACGCTGCATCAGGGAAACTATATTGTAGACCCCGATGGGGTCCAGCCCGGTAGTGGGCTCATCAAAGAAGATGTATTCCGGGTCGGCGGCTAAGGCGCGGGCAATGGCCACCCGTTTCTTCATCCCGCCTGATAACTCCGCCGGATAGAGATCAAGGGCTGTCTCCACTCCCACAAAGCGTAGTTTCTCCCGCACAATTTCCTCGATCTTTGTCTCAGACAGTTTCCCATCTTCCAGCAGACGGTAGCCGACGTTTTCTCCCACGGTCATGGAGTCGAACAATGCTCCGCCTTGGAAAACAATGGCGATTTTCTTGCGTTGCTCACGATATTCCGACTCTGCCCGGCCGGTAATTTCCAAGTCTCCAATAAAGATTTTTCCGCTCTGGGGTTGCAGCAGGCCTAGGAGCAATTTCAGGATGGTGGTCTTGCCGGAGCCGCTTACTCCGAGGATAGTACGGTTTATGCCCTGTTCAAGCGCCATGTCAAAATCGCTCAGAATTGTTCGGCCTCCAATACTGTAACAGACCCGTTCCATACGTATGCTTTGTTGTTCCGTCATAGTTTGTTTGTCCATGGTCAAGCAATCAGCTGTTGCGTCTTTTGCGTATTATCTTACAATATGAACAGGTATACCACCTTGGAGACAATATGAAAACTCCCTTGACGCTCGGTTTTTCCCCCTGTCCCAATGATACGTTTATGTTCTACCCACTTGTGCATGGCCTGGTGGATACCGGCGGTATTAGCTACAATGAGCGGTTGGAGGATGTGGAAACCCTCAACCGCTTGGCGGTAAAAGGGGTGCTGGATGTCAGCAAGGTTTCGTATGCAGCTTTGGGGCACATCCGGGAGCAGTATGCGCTTTTGCGGGCCGGCAGTGCTCTGGGTCGCGGCTGTGGCCCGCTGCTGGTAGCCAGAGAAGATATTCAGCCTGCTGACCTGTGTGGTCGGACTATCGCCATTCCCGGCCGGTACACCACGGCTCACCTGCTACTACGGCTGTATGATCCGTGTTTAACCATCTTTCTGGAAATGCCCTTTAACGAAATCATGGATGCCGTGCTGACCGGCAAGGTGGACGCAGGGGTCATTATCCACGAATCCCGTTTTACCTACCAGGGGTTCGGTCTGCATCAACTGCTTGACCTGGGGGAGTGGTGGGAAATGGAAACCGATCTGCCGATTCCGTTGGGCGGGATTGTAGCCCGCCGCAGTCTGGGAAGTGAAACAATTGGCCTGATTGAACATGCCCTTGCTACCGCCGTGGAATATGCCCGTGACAATCCGGATGTAGCTGCCAATTATATCCGTGAGCATGCTCAGGAGATGAGTGCTGAGGTCTGCGCAGCCCATATCGGGTTGTATGTGAATGATTTTTCGAAGGAGTTGGGTGATGAGGGCGAACGGGCCATACGTGAACTGTTGCGTCGCGCCGAGGCCGCTGGCGTGATACCGCAGGCAGAGGTACCGCTGTTTGTCCGCTGATGTAAAACAGGGATAACATTTATACAGACAAACAACAGGCTGCTGGCTTATCCAGGCAGCGACGAGCCTCGCCGGTATTCCGCCGTGGGCCAGAACGGTATTCCGCCTCGGGGGGTGAACTCGCCTTTTACGGTCAACCAGACCGGGTCCAGCAGCTTCACCAGATCATTGCATATCCGGTTGACGCCGGCCTCGTGGAACTCGCCATGCATGCGGAAAGAGCCCAGATAGAGCTTCAGGCTTTTGCTTTCCACGCACAACAGGTCCGGTTGATAGTCAATGATGATTTTGCCGAAGTCCGGCTGGCCGGTCATCGGGCAGAGGCAGGTGAATTCCGGGCATTCGATATGCAACGTGCCGGTGCAGCCGGACGGATTCAGCTCTGCTTTGGCAAAGGGGGAGGGGAAGGCTTCCAGCAGCCCGGCGTCCGGAGCATCGTAACGATAGGCGGTAGCTGTGCCTTCACCAAGTGATTTCAGCTGATCATGCAGGTTCATGTCTGGATGGTCCTTGTTGGAAAAATTGGATTTGTTGCTTGATGACGGGACTATACACCGATTTTTTCTACATAACCAGATGCTGAACAAAGGATACGCCATGGATGCAGTGAATGAGTTGCTGGCACGATATCGTCAGAGTGCAGGAAGTGAGATTGCCGTTGGCGAGTGGCTCGTGCTCGATCAGGAGCGGGTTGACGCCTTTGCCGAAGCCACCGGGGACATGCAGTGGATTCATATCGATCCTGAACGGGCTTTGGCGGAATCTCCCTTCAAAAGCACCATTGCCCATGGATTTCTGACCCTGTCGCTTCTGCCGCTGCTGACCCAGGCTAACGCGCCAGGCGCCTTCGAAAAAAATTATCCCGGTATGAAACTGCGGGTGAATTATGGCCTGAACAAGGTGCGCTTTCCGTCGCCGGTCAGGCCGGGTGACCGCATCCGGGCACGGACTATGGTGCTTGAAACAGGCCCGGCGGGAAACGGGGTGGAGATTATCTACCTGCTGACTGTGGAGATCGAGGGGCAGGACAAGCCGGCCTGCGTAGCGGAACAGCTGGTCCGCGTCTATCCCTGACTTTTTTATCCCTAACCCAGAGCGACATCAAGTGTCATCATCACCGCAAAGCCCAGCATGGCTCCGACGGTGGCCAGATCGGTGTTTCTGGCAAGCTGGGACTCCGGGATAACTTCCTCTACCACCACATAAATCATGGCCCCTGCTGCAAAGGCCAGGGCATAGGGCAGAATAGGACGCATGGTAATTACGGCAATAGCTCCCAGCACTCCGGCAACCGGTTCGACGGCTCCTGAGAGCTGCCCATACCAGAAGCTTTTCAGGCGGGACATTCCTTCTCTGCGTAGCGGCACGGATACAGCGGCGCCTTCAGGGAAGTTCTGGATGCCGATGCCAATGGCAAGGGCCACTGCTCCGGCCAGGGAGGCTGAAGGAAGATCGGCCGCCAGGGCGCCGAAAGCGACGCCGACCGCCAACCCTTCAGGAATGTTGTGCAGGGTGATTGCAAGTACTAGCAGTACACTGCGTTGCCAGGTGGTCTTTATCCCTTCCGCCTCTCGTGTTTCAAAGCCCAGGTGCAGGTGCGGCAGCACTTTATCCACTGACCAGAGAAAAAGGCCGCCCAGCAGAAAGCCGACGGTTGCCGGAAACCATTTCGGCAGGCTGCTGCCGCTGCTCTCCGCCATTTCAATGGCCGGAGCAAGCAACGACCAGAAGCTGGCTGCAATCATTACTCCTGCGGCAAAGCCCAACATGCCATCCAGCACTTTGCGGTTGATACTTTTGAAGAAAAATACCAATCCGGCGCCAAGTGCTGTTACAAACCAGGTAAACAGCGTTGCTGCAAGAGCCTGAGATATTGGGGTGAGTGATATAAACCAATCAGTCATGACAGGTTGGCGACCTCCAAAAAATGTGGTAAAGAGAAACCCCTCCAATGCTACGACGGTTAACCAGATCAGTCTCAGTTATAGCAGTGATTTTAAAAATGTAAACCAAGGAGCTGTTGTCCTCTTATGAGTTTCAGCATCAATAACCACGTCCATTCGGTCAACGATCCCCCCATAGGCCAGGTGCGGGCCTGGGCTGCCTGTCGGCCAGACGGAAGTCCGGCACTGATTGACCTCTGCCAGGCAGTGCCGGACTATACTCCGCCGTCTGAGCTGATTGCCCATCTGCAGCAGGTGGTGAGTGACCCGCTGACCTGCCGCTATACTCCGGACGAGGGATTGCCGGAAGTGCGGGAGGCGGTCTGTGAGCGCTATCGCTGGCGTTACCGGGCCGCTATCAATCCCGGACAGATTTGTCTGACTGTGGGGGCCAGCCAGGCCTTCTGGCTGGCTATGGTGGTCTTGTGCCATGCCGGTGATGAGGTGATTCTGCAATCGCCCTGCTACTTTGATCATCCCATGGCTCTGGGCGCTTTGGGGGTTAAGCCGGTTTTTGCTCCGTTTGTGGAAAAGGAGCAGGGGATTCCCAATCCGGCAGTTATCGAGAAGCTGATTACCCCACGTACCCGTGCCATTGTGCTGGTTTCTCCCAGCAATCCAACCGGAGCGGTGATTCCCCACCGCCGTCTGACAGAACTGTACTTTCTGGCGCAACGCCACCGGATCGCCCTGGTGCTGGACGAAACCTACGGCGATTTTGTGGATGGGATGCCCCACGACCTTTTTACCCTGGAAGACTGGCACCGCACCCTGGTGCAGGTGCAGTCCTTCGGCAAGACCTACGCATTGACCGGTTACCGTGCCGGTCTGCTGGCTGCGTCAGCGGAGTTCATCCGTCAGGCGCTCAAAATTCAGGACACCATGGCCGTCTGCCAGCCACACATTACGCAACTGGCCTTGCAGTACGGGCTGGAACACCTTGATACCTGGGTTGAAGCCAATCGATTGAAAATGTCGTTGCGACATAACCTCTTCGTATCGGAGTTCATGAAACCGGGAAACCGTTTCAGGATTGTGGCCAGTGGCAGTTTCTTTGCCTGGGTCAAGCATCCGTTCAGTGGCCGCAGCGGCCGTGAGGTGGCAAAGCGGCTGGCGCAGGAAGCCGGGATCATGACCCTGCCGGGTGAAGCCTTCGGCCCCGGCCTGGATGAGTACCTGCGGATTGCCCTGGGCAATATCCGCGAAAACGAAATGTCGGAGGCGATCCGCAGATTCAGGCACTTTAACTCCTGAAAAGCGGTTTCTGATAATCCGCTTGCTCCGCAGACGGACAGTACCTATAGTGAGAACCATGCATATTCATCAGACCACCTTTATTAAAAGCGCCGTCAATGCGGCTGACTATCCTCCTGTTGATCTGCCGGAAATCGCCTTTGCGGGCCGTTCCAATGTTGGCAAATCATCGCTGATCAATGTTCTGGTTGAGCGTAAAGGGCTGGTGCGCACCAGCTCCACGCCTGGCCGTACCCAGTTGATCAATTTTTTCCAGATGACCGCTACTCCCTTCTCCTTGAATCTGGTGGACCTGCCGGGATACGGCTATGCCAAGGTGCCGCTTGACGTGAAACGGCAGTGGGGGCCGATGATGGAACGCTACCTGGCTGGCCGGGAGAGCTTGCGGGGGGTGGTATTGATCCTGGATATCCGCAGGATACCTTCGGATGAAGACCTGCAGATGCTGAATTGGCTCCGTTCGTACAATCGCAGGCCAATTGTAGTGCTGACCAAGTGTGACAAGCTGACAAAAAACCAGCGGGCAAAACAGATTGCTCTCATTTCCCAACGGGTTGGCATCGGCAAAGAAGAGTTGACCCTGTTTTCCGCTCTTTCCAAGGAAGGGCGTGATAATGTTTGGCAGGCGATTCAAGCGGTCCTGGAGGAGGCGTCATGACAAGCGCCAGTCAACCTATGCCGGATCTGCAGACCAGCCGCGATCACCGCCGGATACCGATTGCCAAGGTGGGGGTGAAGAATATTTCCTACCCGGTGGTGGTGCAGGACAAGAACCGCACCATTCAGCATACCGTGGCCACCGTGGATATGTACGTTGATCTGCCGCACCAGTTCAAGGGCACCCACATGAGTCGTTTCGTGGAGATACTGAATCGTCATCGCGAACAGATCGCCCTTGACCGTCTGGAAGATATCCTGAAGGAGATGCGGCAGAAACTGGGGGCGGAGACCGCCCACCTGCGGGTGGAATTTCCTTATTTTATTGACAAGGCCGCGCCGGTTTCCAAAGCCCGTTCTCTGATGGAATACACTTGCGAGTTTGATGCTTCTCTGAATGGTGACCAGCTTGATTTCGTGCTGGGGGTCAAGGTGCCGGTGACATCACTCTGCCCGTGTAGCAAGGAGCTTTCCCGCTTCGGCGCTCACAACCAGCGCAGCATCATTTCGGTCAAGGTGCGCTACCGGGATTTTATCTGGATAGAAGATCTGGTGGAGTTGATGGAACAGTGCGGTAGCAGTCCGCTCTATGCCCTGTTGAAGCGGGCTGACGAGAAGCATGTCACCGAGCAAGCCTACCAGAATCCCCGTTTTGTGGAGGATATGGTGCGTGAAGCATATTTGCGGCTGGCGGCGCTGGACAACATCACCTGGTTTTCGGTGGCGGCGGAGAATTTCGAGTCAATCCACAACCATTCGGCCTATGCGGCAGTAGAGTTGGACCGGCGCTAGCAGGTTGTTGAAAAACAGCCATCTCGCCGCCGTCCTCGAAACCCACCTTGTGCGGCGTAGCGCTGCTACGCCTCCGCGGGGCTTTCTCCGGGTGCGACGATCTGACTGTTTTTGAACAACCTGGGCTTTTCAATAACCTGCTAGGCTGAAACAAAAAGAGGGAGCCAACCAGCTCCCTCTTTTTGTTTCAGCAACTTAAAATGCGCTCGGAAAATTATGAAGAAAACTTCTCTTTTTCCCGCTTGATGGCTTCGCGCCCGGCATCCAGGGCCGAGGAAAGAATTGATTTCTTTTCTGCAACCACATCTTTGCCCTCATCAATAGTTTCCTTGATTTTTTCCTGGGCTTCCTTTGCGTACTCTTTGATCTTGTCAACAGCGTCATCGGCCAGGTCGGCAATTTGATTGCGAATCTGGCGACCGTCCTTTGGGGTATACAGCATGGCCAGTCCGGCTCCCAGTGCTGCTCCTGCCAGAAACGATACTAAAACAGTGCTTGCGGATACTCCATTGTCATCTTGTGCCATGATCAGACTCCTTTCATCTTGCGCTTGAGATAATGTTCCAGAAGGTATGAACCGGCAACTTTTGCGCCGGTCGCCAGAACGCCGGCCTGACCGAGCACACCGGTGACCACACCCACGGAGCGGTTGACTGATGCTATCTGGTCACCGGTGTCACCGAGAGCAGACATGAACTTCTTGACGTCGTCGGTATGCTGGGCTACACCGCCGCCCACGGTTTTCAACTCCACAAGTACCTCATTCAACTCACGAATGGTGGGCTTGAGTTCGTTGGTCAGCAGATCGGCCAGTGTAGATACCGAAACAGCGGTACGCCGAATGGCCGTGATTGTTGGAATCAGTATTATAACCAGCACCGCTGCGGCAATGGCTGCAATGAGCGCTGCAATTGCACCGATTGACATTTTGTATCTCCTCCTTGGGCAAGCGTGTTGTTGAGCTATTAGTATAACCTATCCAGACAATTTGGCAAGAAAAGCCGGAAGAGAGGCCGTCGCCTGCCTTTAGCCCACAGTGCAGCGGACAAATCAGCAAGCTCCTGAGGCCTTTACAAATACAGGTGTGATGGTCATACTATTACTTTGTGTAAAATTCATTGATTCCATTACAGGTTAGTCTTTTCATGCTCCACGATCAAATCATCATCAAAGGCGCCAACGAGCACAACCTTAAAAACATTGACGTCACCATCCCCCGCGACAAATTGGTGGTCATCACCGGCCTGTCCGGTTCCGGCAAGTCCACCCTGGCTTTTGACACCATCTATGCCGAAGGGCAGCGCAGGTATGTGGAGTCGCTTTCCGCCTATGCTCGCCAGTTTTTGGAACAGATGGAAAAGCCGGATGTGGAGTCCATTGAGGGGCTCTCGCCCGCCATATCCATCGAGCAGAAGACCACCTCCAAAAACCCCCGCTCCACGGTTGGCACTGTCACGGAGATTTACGACTACCTGCGCCTGCTGTTTGCCAGGGTGGGCCAGCCCCACTGCTACAGCTGCGGCAAGCCGATTACCGCCCAGACCGTTTCCCAGATGGTGGACCGGATCACGGCGCTGCCGGAGGGGAGCAAGTTGATGATCCTCTCTCCCATGATCCGTGGCCGTAAGGGAGAGTATAAAAAAGAACTGCAGCAACTGCGCAAGGAAGGCTTCACCAGGGTAGTGATCGACGGTGTCCAGCGGGAGCTGGCGGACGAGTTCGAGCTGGACAAGAAAAAGAAGCATGACATCGATATCGTGGTGGACCGGATCGTGGTCAAGGAAGGGATCAGCCGCCGTCTGGCCGACTCCCTGGAGACCGCCCTGCACCATGCCGAGGGGATCGTCAAGGTGGAGGTCTTGTCAGACAAGTCCGACCCGTCTGACAGGTCCGATAAGTCGAGAAAATCAAAACAGACCCTCCTTTTCTCCCAGAACCTGGCCTGCATCGACTGCGGCATCTCCTACCCGGAAATCGCCCCCCGCATGTTCTCCTTCAATAACCCCTATGGCGCCTGCCCGGACTGTACCGGTCTGGGGACCCGCATGTACTTTGATGCGGAGATGGTGGTGCCCAACCAGGAACTGTCCCTGCGCGAAGGGGCCATAGCCCCCTGGGAGCGGCGTCTGGGTAGCCCCTTTCACCAGATGATTCTGGAATGCCTGGCCCAGGAGTTCAAATTTGACCTGACCTGCGCTTTCCGTGAACTGCCGGAGACTGTGCGTTCCATGCTGCTGAACGGCACCGGTGAGCAGGAGGTGACCTTCTGGTGGGAGGATAACCGCGGTAAACGGCACATCTACAAGAAAACCTTTGAAGGGGTGCTGAACAACCTGGAGCGCCGCTACCGCGAGACGGAATCCGACGCGGTGCGTGAAGAACTGGCCCCCTACATGAATGTGATGCCCTGCCCCACCTGCAACGGGGCGAGGCTGAAGCCGGAGTCCCTGCATATCATGGTGGGCGGCTGCAACATCCAGCAAGTCACCGCCCTGTCCATTCGTGATTGTCTGGCCTTCTTCGATAACCTGACGCTTTCCGCCAAGGAACAGGAGATCGCCCGGCGGATACTGAAGGAAATCCGGGAACGTTTGGGGTTTCTGGTGAACGTGGGGCTGGACTACCTCTCCCTGGACCGCACCTCCGGCACCCTTTCCGGCGGTGAGGGGCAGCGGATCAGATTAGCCACCCAGATCGGCTCCTCTCTGGTAGGGGTGCTGTACATCCTGGACGAACCCTCCATCGGTCTGCACCAGCGGGATAATGATCGTCTGCTGGCCACCCTGCGTCATCTGCGGGATATCGGCAACACCGTGCTGGTGGTGGAGCATGACGAGGATACCATCCTGGCGGCCGACCATGTGATCGACATGGGGCCCGGTGCCGGGGTCCATGGTGGCGAGGTGGTGGCGGAAGGGACGCCGCAGCAGATCATGGCCAATCCGGCGTCGCTCACCGGCAAGTACCTGTCCGGCGATCTGGTCATCCCCTTGCCGAAGAAGCGGCGCAAGCCTGAGCGTCATCTCAAGATATCCGGCGCTTCCGAGAACAACCTGAAAGGGATCGACGTGGAGATCCCTCTGGGGGTGATGACCTGCGTCACCGGTGTTTCCGGCTCCGGCAAGTCCACCCTGATCATCGACACCCTGCACAAGGTGCTGTCCCAGCGTCTCTACCGCAGCCGGGAAAAGGCCGGTGCGGTGCGGGAGATCAGCGGCCTGGAGCTGCTGGACAAGGTGATCAACATCGATCAGTCTCCCATCGGTCGTACGCCGCGCAGCAACCCGGCCACCTACACCGGGGTGTTCGGCGATATCCGCGACCTGTTTGCCGCCCTGCCGGAATCCAAGGTACGAGGCTACAAGCCCGGCCGCTACTCCTTCAACGTCAAGGGGGGGCGCTGTGAGGCCTGTTCCGGCGACGGTATCCTGAAGATTGAGATGCACTTCCTGCCCGATGTGTACGTCCCCTGCGACATCTGCCACGGGGCGCGCTACAACCGCGAAACCCTGGAGGTGCGCTACAAGGGCAAATCCATAGCCGATGTCCTGGACATGACCGTTGAGCAGGCGGTGGAGTTTCTGGGGGCAATCCCCAAGATCAAAAACAAGCTGAAGACCCTGCTGGAGGTGGGCCTGGGCTACATCACCCTGGGGCAGTCGGCAACCACCCTGTCCGGCGGCGAGGCCCAGCGGGTCAAGCTGGCCAAGGAACTGTCCAAACGGGCCACCGGTCGCACCATCTACATCCTGGACGAACCGACCACCGGCCTGCATTTTGCCGATATCGCCAAACTGCTGGAGGTGTTGCACCGCCTGGTGGACAGCGGCAATACCATTGTGATCATCGAACACAATCTGGATGTGATCAAGACCGCAGACTGGATCATCGACCTGGGGCCAGAGGGGGGTGACCGTGGCGGCGAACTGGTGGCGGTGGGCACCCCGGAGCAGGTGGCCAAGGTGACGAAGTCCTATACCGGCAAGTTTTTGAGGAAGATGCTATGATTACCTTGAAAATCCTGCTTGACATGCGGGATTTTCAAGGACGTAGATCTGATAGAGATATTGAGGTGTCGCCAAGTATGGGAATGCAACAGACGAATCACAAACGGGTTGTCGTAGTGGGTATGGGCTTCGGCGGTATCCGGGCTGCCCGGCGGCTGGCGGACAGCGGCCTTGAGGTGACCCTGGTGGACCGCAACAACTACCACCTGTTCCAGCCGCTCTTGTATCAGGTGGCCACCGCCGGTCTGGAGCAGGAATCCATCGCCTATCCGGTGCGGGCCTTGATCCGTGGCTCTCGTAACCTTTTCTTCCGCATGGCGGAGGTGACCGGGCTGGATTTGGCGGAACGGCGGGTACTGACCGACAAAGGGCCGCTTGCCTATGACTACCTGATGCTGGCCGGTGGCAGTGAGACCAACTACTTCGGCAACAAGGGGGTGGAACGCCATGCCTTTGACCTGAAGCGGCTGACCGATGCCGAATCGTTGCGCAACACAATTCTGGGGATATTTGAGCAGGCGGTGCTGGAACCGGACCCAATACTTCGGCAACAACTGCTCACCTTTGTGGTGGTGGGGGGCGGTCCCACCGGCGTGGAGTTTGCCGGTGCGCTTTCCGAGCTGATCCGCTATGTTTTCCGTAAGGATTATCCAACACTGAATCTGGATGAAAGCCGGGTCATTCTGCTGGAGGCGGCCCCGGCCATTCTGGGGGCCATGCCCGAGCGGTTGCAGCGCTACGCGGAGAGGCATCTTGGCCAGATGGGGGTGGAGGTGCGTTGCAGCACCATGGTTGCCGATGCCGGTCCCGGAACCGTAACTCTGGCCAGTGGCGAAGTAATCGCCGCCCGGACCCTGTTCTGGTCGGCCGGGGTCAAGGCTGCTCCGCTGGCCGGAATGGTGCCTGGTGAAAAGGGGCCTGGCGGCCGTGTCAAGGTCAATCCTGATCTGACTCTGCCTGACCATGATGATGTCTATGTGGTGGGGGATATGGCCTGCATCGAGCATGAGGGGAAAATTCTGCCGATGATGGCACCGGTGGCGATGCAGCAGGGCAGTTATGTGGCGGAAGCTTTGATAGAGCGTGAGCAGGGTGGCCGTCCGGCTCCGTTTCGCTATCAGGATAAGGGGAGCATGGCCACCATCGGCCGTAACTCCGCGGTGGTCTCGGCTTTCGGCATGCAGCTTTCCGGCTATTTTGCCTGGGTTGCCTGGCTGTTTCTGCACCTGTACTACCTTATCGGCTTCCGCAACCGTATCGTGGTGCTCTTGAACTGGGGCTGGTATTTCTGGTTTCACGAGCGGCAGGTGCGTCTGATAACGGCTGCTGACGCCGCAGGAAAAAAGACCGGGGAGCAATGACGATGGTCAAGACCGCAACCTTTGAGGCGCTGCTGGAATCGGTGGTTCAGGATGGTGATGGCTGGCTGTTTACCCTTGAAGGGAAGCAGTACCGGATCAGGGACAAGGACGAGGTGCGCGCTATTGCCGAGTCCCATGACTACATTATTATCTACTGATCAAGGCTACCCCGGCTTCATGATCAGCAGGGTTATCAGGTGCAGCACCAGCGGAATCGTGATGATGCCGCCCAGGGTGCCGAACGCCACCATGGCTGCCGCCTGCTGGGGGCAGTTGTCGTATTTGACGTTGAGCAGATAGGCCATGACCGGTCCCGGCATGGAGGCGTTCAGGATGATGATCGCTTCGGAAGTCCTGAATCCGAGCAGCGTCAGCGGATTCAGTGATGGATCGGTTGGCAACCAGCCGATGGCCCGCCACAGCAGCACCAATCCCAATCCAAGTAACGGCCCCAGAAAAAGCCGCATAGTCCCGCCCATAATGCCTGCCTTGACGGTATCAAGCCGTGTCTCGCTCATGGAATAGCCTAGATTGAGAATTAACAGCGGAATGGCGCCGTAGCCCAGGATGTCGGTCAACTTTTCCAGAAAGTACAGCGCTGGTTGCAGGGCTTCCGGCATCTTCAGGCTGGCAACCGCAATGCCGGCGAACATGGCGTACAGGGCCGGTATCTTGAGGAACTGCTTCAGATCGGTGCGTCCGCTTGCCAGAAAAACCCCTGCCGTGTAGAGCACAAAGATGTTGGCCAGGTGGAAGATGATCGATTTGGACAGCCCCTCGTTGCCGAACATCAGCAGCGCTATGGGCAAGGAGATGTTGCCGGTGTTCATGAAGATGACCGGCAGCAGGAAGCCGTTTTGCCGTACCCCGGCAGCCCGTTTTACCAGCAGGGCCAGTGGCGTCATCAGCAGGATCATGGCCAGGGCTGACACGAAGATCAGGGAGAACTCGCCTGGGTCAAAGGCCCGCTTGTGGGTGGAGGAGTAGATGAGAGAGGGGACCAGAAAGTAATAGACCAGGTTTGAAAGACTCTTCTGGTTCAGCTCCCGCCCGGTATCCATCCTGCCAAGCCAGAAACCGGCCAGCGCAATGGCAAAGGAGGGGATTACGGCGCTGATTATCTGGAAGGTCTGGCTGGAAAACATGCTTGCTGGCCTTTCAGTAGCTGAAGATGAAGCGGTTGATCACGACCATGACCGCAACCAGCGCCACGATGGACAACAGTGATGAAGCGAGTATCAGTGAACCGTTGCGCCGGGAAATGGCGGCTCCGCCGCTATACCAGAGGGTAGACAGGGTGCAGGGCAGGGCTGCCGCCAGCAGCAGGATCGCCTCGCTGGTACGCATATCCAGATAGGACAGCAGGTCATAGCCCCGTTCCATGGAAAATATGCCGGTGCTCCGGAACAGGAGGAGCAGCAGTCCTGCTGTGGCCATCAAGATCAGCATGCGGGCCAGGGTGAATCCTGACCAGCGGCTTGATCCGCAGCTGTGCAGGCAGTACAGGGCATAGCCATGGCTCATCAGCAGGATCGGGACAGCACCGGCTGCCATCATGCCGATCCCCTTCTCCACCAGCCAGAGCAGTTCCTGCAGCTGCTGGGGAGGTTCCGGGGTGATCTGTTGCAGCAGAACTGCCAGCAACGCCGCATGGAGGGTCGGCTTCTTCAGGAATGCGCCAAGCCTTGAGGGTTGCCCGGCCAGCCGTGCCCCCCAGGTGTACATGATGAACAGGTTAACCAGGTGAAAGGCAGCGGCCTTGGAGAGCCCCTGGCTGCCGAATAACAGCCAGGAAAGCGGCAGCAGCAGGGTACTGGTGCTGCTGAACAGCAGGCTGACCAGACCGGTCTTGTCGTTATCTCCGGAACGGGCGGTCCAGAAGCGGGCCAGGGGGTAGCAGCAGACGGTGAAGACCACGGCTGCAAGGCCCATGACCGCTGCATCTGCCAGTTGAAATGGCGTACGGTTCATGGCGGAAAATACCAGGCAGGGGATGAAAACCTGGCCGTTCAGCCGGGCCAGGGTGGTGTGATGGCTACCCCCTTCAAAACGTGCCAGTACTGCTCCGGCAGCCATGATGAGCAGCGCCGTGGCAAGCATTCTGAAGGCAAGCAGGAAGGCCACGGGCGAGCCGTCGCTGCTGATGATTGCCAACGGTTCCACCGCTTATTTCACCACCGTGGAAACGGAGAGCAGTTGCAGGGGGAAATGGATGCCCAAGCGGTCGGCGGTGCGCAGGTTTACGCTGAGGGAAAGATGCGGCACCGTGGCAACCGGCAGTTCGCCGGGATGTTTGCCATGCAGCACCTGCAAGGCGTTCCGGGCGGCAAGCCGTCCCAGGGTGCGATAATCCGGCCCCAGTGAAACCAGAGCGCCATTTTCTTTGACCATCTCGGGAATGATCACAACCGTTGGAATTCGATGCCGGTTGAGAATGCCGATAATCTCACTTCCATTGGCCTTGACAAACGAGTCTGATGGAAAGATCACGGCGTCCACCCGGGCATCGATTACCTGTTTCATGGTGGCGGCAATACCCTGTTTGCCCTGGATAGGAAACTCCTTGACCTGGAAACCGAACTGTTTCTGCTGCTGCTGAATATCGGCCAACTGGTAGCGGGGGGCCGGATCGTGACTGGAATAGACAAAGCCCAGCTTTCTGATGTTCATGATGGTGGACAGGGTGCGGAAGGCGCTTTCCATTGGTACCAGGTTGGATGCGCCGGTAGCTCTGCCGTCGGGATGTGCGAGGCTTTTCACCACACCGGCCTCCACCGGCCGCTGGACGATGTTGAAGATAATCGGCAGGTCGCCGGGCGTTTGCAGGGCGGCCTGGGTGACCATGGTGCCAAAGGTGTAGGCCAGCCTGAACCGTTTCGGATCAAGTCCCGCCAGTATCTGTTGCAGCCTTTCCTTGTTCTGGTCCGCGTCAAAGGTGGTGATGACCACCTCAAAATCCGGCGATGCTGCCATGGCTTCCCTGAAACCCTGTTCTGCTGCGGTTTCACCCCGCCAGAGCACCATGGCGATCTCCACCCGTTCCCTCCGCGCTTCAACCGTTGTTGGCGACAGCAGGAACAAGGGACAGAGCGCACATGCCAGCAGAAACAACCTCATGCTGCTTTTCCCCGGTAGCGCAGCGCCAGTATGGTGATGTCGTCCGACTGCTGGGCACCGTTGGCAAAGGTCTGCACCTCGGACCGGATTGCGTTGATGATCTGTTCAGGCGCGCCGCCGGGGCAGTTGTTGACACAGGCCAGCAGACGCTGCTCGCCGTATTCTTCAAGCTTGGGATTGACCGCCTCGTTGACGCCATCGGTGTACAGCAGGAACAGCTCCCCCGGTTGCAGGGTGATCTGCTCGGTTGTGTAGCTGATATCCGGCATTGGTCCCAGTACGAAGCCGGGGGAGAAGCTGTGGTAGGCGGTGCTTCCGTCAGCCTTCTGGATCAGCGGCGGCAGATGCCCGGCATTGGCGCAGGCAAGCTGTCCGGTGGTGATGTCCAGTATGGCGCAGAAGACCGTCACAAACATTGAGGTTTCATTGTCCAGGGCAAGGATGCTGTTGACCCGTTCCAGCACCTTTGCCGGATCGGCATCCCGCAGGGCTTCGCTCTTCAGCAGGGTCTTGGCCACCATCATGTAGAGGGCGGCAGGCACCCCTTTGTCAGAAACATCGCCGATGACCAGACAGATGCGGTTCTCGTCAAGGAGGAAGAAATCGTAGAAATCCCCGCCAACCTCCTTGGCCGGTTCCATCAGGGCGTACAGTTCGATGTCGGTGCGGTCGGGAAATGGCGGAAAGATACGCGGCAGCAGGGATGCCTGGATATCTGTGGCCAGTTTCAGTTCGCTCTGAATCCGCTCCTTTGCCGCTGTGGTCTCGGTCAGCTCCCGGATATGGCGGGACAGATCTGCCGCCATGTTATTAAAGGTGTCGCCAAGTTGCTGAATCTCGTCGCCGGTGTCCAGTTGCAGCCGATGCTCCAGGTTGCCGTTGCCGATTATCTCCGCCCCTTCTTCAAGGGCCAGGATCGGGGCGGTGATCTTCTTGGCCACCCTGCGCGAAACCATGGTGATACCGGCCAGTATGAGCAAGAACAGGGCACCGAGCACGGCTAAGGAGATGCCGATATGCAGGTAGACCTGATCACGGGCATCTTTCGATTCCTTGATAATCGCCTGTTCAGTCTGCTTTATCGGTGCGTAGACCGCTTCCACCGGCAGGACAAACAGCACCGACCAGCCGGTAGTGCTGATCGGCGCGTAGGCCACAAAGCTGTCCTGCTTGTTCAGCAGGCCGCGCATGATGCCGGGATGGCTTGATGCCAGGCTCTTATCAAGTTGCGGCATCGCCTTCTGGTCGTCAAAGGTAAAGAAATGCTCCGGTTGCCGTTCTTTCCACTTGTCGCTGGTGGTGTCCAGTCCTTCGCGGGCCAGAATGCGGCGATCCTGCGAAACCAGATAGGCCTTGCCCTGGTTGTTGATCCGCATCTTGATGATCCGCTCCTGGATGGTGGTGAGCGGCACGTTCAGGCCGATGACCGCCACGGTCCGCTCTCCCTTCATGACCGGCGCAGAGCAGTTGACCCGCAGGTTGCGGGCGATAACCCCTACGTACGGCTCGCTCCAGCCGAGACTTTTCTTCTCAAGGGCGCGGTTGAACCAGTCGCGTGTGCGTACGTCGTACTTCGGATCAATATTCGCGGACCAGGGAAAACGGCGGAACAGCCCTTGCGGGGTGGCCAGGTTGCAGTCGTTGATCACGGAGTTGCTTTTAAGGACCGAGATCATGAAGTCGTCCATTGCCGAGGAAAGTTGCAACTCCGATGCAATGGCAGCTTGTCGCACACCTTGGGGGATCTGCCAGACCGATGCCGCCTTCGGATCAGGCGGCTCCTCGGTGATGGAATAGGAGCGCTTGCGGGGGTAGATGGCCGGGTTCTTCCAGATGCGCTCGGCGATATCCACCATGACCTTCAGGTCGTTTTCCACGTCGCGGAACTGGGCGTCGATCAATGCCGCCTGGTCCACAGTGGCCTTGAGCAACCCTTCCTGCGAGAGGGTTTCAAGCGAACCTTTGCTGATCTTGAGCAGATCCTGGCTTAAGCCCACCGTGCCTTTCAGAGCGGTCTGCCCAAGGCTGCTCATACTGATCAGGGTCACCAGCCCAAAACAGATGAGTGAAAAGACGGCTGTACCCATAAGTGCGTACAGGATACGGGTTTTGATGGTTTTGGGATGAAAACGGGCGAAGATCATAAGTCAAAAACCCCTGTCAGGTTGCGGCATGTCCGGCACGGCCCTGTCTGCTGTTATTCCCATCTGCCGGTACAGGACGGGTTAGTGCAGAGCAGGGTGCAGAATTTGTCCAGGTCGGTCATTGCAAAATCAAAGGGCACTTTCACAGCGCCATAATTGTCCGCACATTGATATTTGCCGTTGGATTTTATGCAGGTGTAGGATTTGAACTGACAGCCGACCAGATGTCCTTTTTCCACCCGGCCGTCGGTAACCCTGGTGATGGCGTTGGGGTGGACGGTGCAGCGTTTGCTGTAATAGTCCGGGTTACTGTTGCACATGAAGGTTTGTGCCGCAGCGCCAGGCGGTAAAAGAAGGATGCATGACACCGTGATTGCCATGATGGTTGTAATAATGGATTTCATACGCCTCTCCGGTCCCGTAAAGCCTGGCGGGATTGTTGTCATGCTCTGTGGATCAGCACTGTCTCAGGGCCGTGACTTCAAAAATTTTACGCATGGTAGTCGAAGCGTGGCCCTGAGTCCAGTGTCGCGTTGCGTTGATATGCTGCTGTGCTGCGTGGGTGTTGCCCTGGGCATCGTGCCGGGCATGGAATGCCTGGCTATCTACAACACGCCAGCCGGTTTATTTGGAGGTCACGGTGACACTGCCCTGATTGTCCACGGTAACAACATAGTCTTTCATAAGGTTGGGAGCCGCTTCCTGGTAATCCAGCAAGCGCATCTTACTGGGATCAGTGCCGGAAGTGGTATTAACCACCCGGATCTTGGTAACGGTCTTCACCGGCGACCCCAGCCACGGTTTAGAACTATTGGGGTTAATGATTTCCGGTTTGTCTGTGCTGCCGTCACTGAAGGTGACGCCAACGCCCAGCACAAAGTTTGAGTTGTTGACTACCTTGACCATGCCGGCTTCTGCGCTGCCCAGAGTAAACAGTGAGGTTGCCAGCAGGGTGATGAGTGCGACGAGTACGGTTTGCTTTTTCATGATCTTCTCCTTTCAGGGTGCGTGTGCCATCTGCTTTATCCACTGCAGATGGCATGCCAAATACGAATGCAGCTAAATCAGCGGGTTAGGGATACAGGGGCTGCCAACTTCCAGTTGCTGCCGACAACTTTGGTGGCAGGTGTTAGCGCTCGGCGCTTTCCAGGTCCCGTTCCGTATCCCGTTGAAAATCACAGGTCAGATAATCAAAACTTATCGGTAGCCCCAGTTCCAGCGTGGTCAGGAACTGTACGCCCACGGTAATGCCGTTGGGACAGCACTCCAGCAGGTGTCCGCCGGTTTTCCGGTCGGCAGAGAGAAAATGCAGATGCATGCCGGGCACACTCAAAGAACCCATAAACAAAGGGGTGTAAAAACCCACCAGAACTCCCTCGGTGTCAGTGTACTCAAAGACCGGTTGATCCTTTGCCACCTCGGCCAGGGGACGGTAGTTCTCCTGACGGGGTACTGAACGAACCTTGATCCGGCTGAAATGGCCTTCAACCCGGATGGCGTAGAATATGTTGGGGGAAGGGAGCAGGCTGTTCAACCAATCCAGAAATGCCGGATAGCTGCATCCTTCATCAAGCCGGTCATGGCTCATCGGCTGATAGAAGGCCACGCAGGAAAATGGGGTCAGGGTATCATCATCCACCCTGGCCGCTGCTCCGTCAGAGGTGATCTGGTAGATCTCGCCATCCAGCATAACCATCTCGCCGTCAAGGTGATCAAAGGTGCCCAGACCGAAATCACCGTGCTGCTTGATTTCGCTTAAGGGGATTTTCTGCTGGTAGATCCCCTCTACCAGCGCGTTGACCGGGGCGCAGAAGTAGATCCGGCTGCTGCTTGGTGCTGCCGGTGCAGTTGCTGTCATCAAGATCTTTTGGGTACTCATTGCCCAACGAGAGTTCCCGGTGTCCATTTGCCCGGAGAAAGGCATTCGGAACAGATAATGGAATAGCGGGTGTGCAAGTTGTCCCATTCAGAAACCTTGAGTGACCTGCCGCCGATATTCGAGCAGGAGTAGTTAGGGATTATCGGCATATTGTTTTTACCGACTGCATTGTACATACAGGTGCGGGATACGGTCTGTACAATGACATCTCCCATGTTTTTGTCCTCGCAGTAAACGGTGAATTTCGCACCGCTTGTTTCCGTTCGTGCGGTACGCAACGGATCGGTACTAATCTGCTTTATGCTGCAGTAGGCATTATCGTAGGCTGCTGCCGGGAAAGCGTTGATCGTGACGGCGCAAAGGAAAAGAACGCCTTGAATGATATGGGTTTTGGACATAGTGAAAACCTTTCTTTAAAGAGGTTGTTGAAAAACAGCCATCTTGCCGCCGTCCTCAAAAGCCCGCGTGTGCGACGATCTGACTATTTTTGAACAACCTGAGTTTTTCAACAGCTTGTTAAAAGTTGGCAGGCTTGTTCGAGGTCACGGCGACGGCACCCTGGTTATCCACCGTAATAAGATAGTCTTTCATAATGCTAGGTGTCTGCTCTTGGTAATCCAGCAAGCGCATTTTGCCGGGATCAGTGCCGGAAGTGGTATTGACCACCCGGATCTTGGTAACGGTCTTCACCGGTGACCCCAGTGCCGGTTTGTAGCTGTTGGGGTTGATGATATCCGGGCCGCTTTTACTGCCATCACTGTAGGTGACGCCCACACCCAGCACAAAGTTTGAATTGTTGACTACCTTGATCAGGCCGGCTTCTGCGCTGCCTAGGGTAAACAGTGAGGTTGCCAGCAGGGTGGTGAGTGCGACGAGTACGGTTTGCTTTTTCATGATCGTCTCCTTTTGATTTTTTCCCTCAGTGGATATAGGGGACAGGCAATTTTTCCCGCTCCACCTGCGCCCCGCTTCCGGCTGCTCACTCGAAGCCGCTGACATGTACACGGCCCTTGCGGCTGTGAAGGAAGCTCCCCTCTTCGATTGAATATTTCGCATGATTTCCCCGGACATGAGACACCTGAATATTGCCTGCCTTCAGCGCACACAGGTTTTGGTGCACTTCAATCTCCGACATGAAATATTCAATGTTGTACAGTTTGTCATAGAGACAGAAAGATACGTGGCAGCGTGGTCCATATCCGTCGTTTTGCTTGACATACGTTTCAAACACGCCGCTTCCGTCCCATGTCACCGTGCCGCTTGAGCAGCTTACGCTCCCCTTGCAGATGCGGTACTTCTCGTCCACGGAAATACTTAGGGTATGACATCCGTTTTCGGCGTACGCGACAGCCGAGGAAGCGATGATACCCAGGACAATAATGAGAACCATTGTTATCTTGTCACGCATCTATTTTCTCCTTTCTCAGTACCCGGCAAAACCGTGTCCCATCAGTTCCCTCCTGCCGCACTGATTACCGAGAGTCCTCAGTTTTGCTACTCCTTGTCAAAGTATGCCGTTACGACACTGTCATTCAGACCGTTGGTGACTTTTACCTTGTGATTGATCAGCCCTGCAGAGGCAATGTTTGCCCAGAGGCATGCCATAAGTACGAAAACAGGAATCAGGGTGATGGTTGAGATTTTTTTCTTCATGACGTTCCTCCTTGTATGGCGGTTACTTCCCCTGGATGGTAACGGTCACCGTGGTTGCCCCTTCACTGTTATTGGAGGTCTGCTGTACCTGCAGGGTATTGCCAGACTTGCTCAGCAGCTTCCAGATTGCCACAACTTCAACGGTCTTGCCGGTGTGGCTGTCGGTAAACTCACGCTGCAGGGTGCCGTCCTGCTGCACCTGCCAGCTTTTGCAACCGACAACGGCAGGGTAGTTGGTGCAGGTCAGTGTACCGTTGTTGTTGAAGGTCATACTGCCGTTGGCATAACCGGAACTGACCATGGTCTTGCCTGATACCATCTGACGGGTAAATTGTGGGACGCCGGGACTTAATATGCTCTCTGCTGCTGCGAGACTGCCGGTCGTAACCGTGCAGATAAGAGCCAAAAAGCTGATGATGAGCTGCTTTTTCATGGTGATGCCTCCTTTAAAATAAACTACAGAGATTGTATGTAGGCTTGACATTCTATTAGCAGATAGTATGCCAAAATAAAACCAAGTGATACCGGCTTGTTGTACAAGTGCTTGCTGCCAAATTCCAACTAAAACTGCCAACTTTGTTGTCAGCAACTCGTTCTGTACAAGTCACCGGATACAGTCAATCAACTCCATCCGCTCTATCGGGAAGTGATCGGCAAAGGCGGCAGACCAACAACCGTTGTCAGATCCTGGCGGGTCCCCATCAATATCTGCGGTTGCTTGGCTGGATCGAGCCAGGCAAGGATCTTGACCAATTCTGTTTCATCAAAAGCCACGCAGCCGGAGGTGGTGTAGCCCTCCTCCAGCCAGCCATGGACGAAGATCCCGCTGCCATATCCTTTAATGACCGGAGTGCGATTGTAGCTGGTCACCAGGCCGTGGCGGTAGCGGTTATCTGCCAGTTTCATCACCTCGTAGGAGGTGGCGCTGGTCTGGCCGCGCTTCACCCAGGTGTTGTAGTCAGGAGCCTTGACATCATCAACCCACAGGTCGTTCTCGGTCGCCTGTTGGTACGGCATGCTGCTGTCTATGGACGGGGCATAGCCAAAGGCGGATTCCAGCGCAAACAGACCGGTTGGCGCACGGCCATCACCTTCACGCTTTTCACCCGGCGCTGCAAAACCGTTCCGGCCAATAATCCCCGGCAACGGCCCGGTACGCAGTTTCCAGCCGGAGGAAGAGTGCTCAAAGGCATAGACCTGTACCATTGAACTGTCCCGCGATTCAGCCATTGCCACCAGTAACTGGTCGCCGCTGATAACTGTACCGACCAGTGATGACTGACTGGCGGACGACTGTGAAGCGCAGCCGACTATCATCAGTAAACCGGCTAGAAACAACGCGATAACCGTGTGTTTTATGCCTTTATCAGGAACCTCCCTCACTCTTTTTCAAAGATATATGCCGATGAACCGTCATAATATATGGAGAAGGTTATCTTGTGCTCCGACGAGGCGCAACTCATGACGCAGGCAGATGGCGTGGATGAGCTGCGTCCAGCTCTTACACAGTAATAGGGATATTTCTGGTCAATAGCCTGTTGACTATAAGCATAATTGCTTGAAACACCCCCTTTGAGATATTTGGCGCATTTAACACCGATATTGAAGGTGTATTCGGAGTTAGAATTAATCGTTGCCTGCAGCTTATGACCGTCAGCGGTTGTAAGGGCAATATCTGCCGTGCCGCTCGTCGTATTTCTGACTTTGATCTTATGGTGTATCAGTCCGGCAGTGGCCGTATTTGCGCAGATACAGATGCCGAGCAGGACAAGCATTATGAAGCATGACTTGGGCAGGTTGTTTGTGAAGTGTTTCATCGGTTTTGTTTTCATGTCGGTTCCCTCCTGTGTTATTACAGCGCTGTCTCTAGCCTCTATTTAGCAGCAAGTGTGCCAAAGGTAAAACAAGCGAAAACAGCATGTTGTATCGTTTTATCTGCCACTTTTCGTCCGCTGCTGCCAACTCAGGTGGCGGCGTCACTCCAGCCCCAGCCGTTTCAGTTTCTTGCGTAATCCTTCGCGGCTCATTCCCAGCCGTTCCGCTGCCTGGGTCTTGTTGCCTTTGGCTTCTTGTAGTGCCTGCTCTATCAGCTGTTTTTCTGAATCCTTCAACAGTGATGTTCCCCCTGCTGCTGGTAGAGTGGTCTGCTGCTGCAACGGATCGGAGAGGTCGGTCGTGTTAATGGTGTCGCCATAGGCCAGCGCCACAGCCCGCTCAATCTCGTTATCCAGTTCACGCACGTTGCCGGGCCAAGCATAGTTACGCAACCGTTCCAGGGTGTCTTTGGCAATCCGCATCGGCGGCCTGCCGCAACTGCGTCCCCACTTTTCCAAAAACTGCCGGGCAATCAGCTCAATGTCGCCCCGACGTTCCCGCAGTGGTGGTATTCGCAACGTGACACCGTTTAAGCGGTAGTAGAGATCTTCACGGAAGCGTCCTGCGCTAATCTCTTTGGTCAGGTCGCGGTTGGTGGCGGCGATAATCCGCAAATCAACCGGAATGGCGGTCCGGCTGCCGACCCGCTCCAGGGTCCGCTCCTCCAGTACTCGCAGCAGTTTTGCCTGCAACTGGAGCGGCATCTCCCCTGCCTCATCCAGAAACAGGGTCCCTCCTTGCGCCTGCTGAATCTTGCCGATACGGGCCTCCACCCCGGTGGCCACCCCTTTTTCAATACCGAACATCTCGCTTTCAAAAAGGGTTTCCGGGATAGCGGAGCAGTTGACCGCCACAAACGGCTTTGCGCTACGGGGGCTGTTGAAGTGGATCGCTTTGGCGAACAGCTCCTTGCCGGTTCCGGTCTCGCCGGTAATGATTACTGACAGGCGCGAATCGGCGATCCGCTCAGCCTTGGCTATCAGCTCTCTGATCTGGGGGCTGGTGCCCAGGATAGATGAAAAGGGGAAGGATCGGCGCAGGTTCTTCTTCAGGGTGCTGTTCTCGCGGGCCAGCTGTTCCCGTGCAGATCGCAGTTGTACTTCGGTCGCACGCAGCTCTTCAATCATCTGCTCCAACCGGAACTCGCGCGCCTCTACCTTGACCGACATCATGCCGAAGGCTTCGGCAAAGCGGGTGATCAGCGGGGGATAGTCGCCGCTCTTGGTCAGTTCAAAGATGTCGTTGTACTGGCCGTAGCGCCCCTGGGAGAGGTCTTCGGCCACGGCAATCAGGCGGTCCAGCAGGCGATCCAGTTTGAGATTTTTCATGTTGTTTTCTCCGGTGTGCCTTTGATTCTCGGCTTCCTCTGTGAACCCACTACGTTCTGATGTGCAACCAATCAGCCAACGAGATTGCGTTTCTTCAAAGCCATGATCCTGCCGCAGGCCTGATCGATCCGTGCCTTCGGAATCCTGCCTTGCTGTACCAGGTCAAGCAGCAGCTGGACGGTGTGGGGCATGATGTCAGGGCGGTAGGCCTTGTCGTTGGCCACTACCAGCAGGTCAACTCCGGCATTGATCGCCTTTTCCACGGCCGTTTCATAGCTGTAGTGCTGGACAATGGCTCCCATGTACAGATCATCACTGACTACCACGCCGTCAAATGCGAGACGCTTGCGTAATATGCCGTCAATGGTGGTTTTTGAGAGGGTTGCAGGAAAATCCGGGTCAATGGCGGTATTAAAGGTGTGAGCGGTCATGACCATGTCGCACAGGCCCTGGTTGATCAGATTGCGGTAGGGCAGCAGCTCGTCCTCGCTCCAGTAGCGGGTCACATCGGTTAATCCCATATGGGAGTCGTCGCGGGAGCTGCCGTGGCCGGGGAAATGTTTGAGGCAGGTCAGTATGCGGCGGTTGCGGTGGCTCTTGATGTACTCAGTGGCATGGGCTGTCACCAGAGCCGGGTCCGGGGAAAAACTGCGCTGCTTGAAAGCGATCACCGGGTTGTCCGGGTTGCTGTTCAGGTCAACCACCGGCGCCAGATTCAGGTTGAAGCCGTATTCCGCCAGAGTGGCAGCGATGCCGTAAGCGGAGGCGCGGGTCAGTTCCAGCTGGTTCTGCTCGCCCAGATACTGCGCGGAAACCGAAGGAGGGAATCCGTAACGGTCCTTCATCCGGGCGACGATACCCCCCTCCTGGTCAACGGCAATCAGCAGTGGAACTTCTGAAGCCTGCTGCATGGCAGTGGTCAGCTGTTTGGTCTGGGCCGGGCCGCTGATGTTGCGATTGGTTACCCCCAGATCAACATTGTTGTCAAACAGCACTACCCCGCCGACGCCGTAGGTCCGGATAGCCTGATCTATTGGGCTGTCCGGTTCCAGGGTCTCGCCGGGGAAGCCCAAAAGCAGCATCTGGGCAATCTTGCGCTCCAAGGGCCAGGATTGCCAAGTTGACATGGTGTAGGGAGTTGCCTGCCGTGTAAAAGCGCAACCACCCAGCAGGCCGGGAAGCAGCAATGAAGCTCCGCTAAGAGCGCTGTTTGTAAGAAAGGTGCGGCGTGTGCAAGGAAACATGGGACCTCGATTTTTGTGTGATCATGTACAGGTTGCGGCTCAATCCTTTTTCAGCGACACCGTTACCCGGTTTTTCCCATCAACTCGCTGGTACAGGGTCCGCTCTGCCAGGTGGTTGATGATGGTCAGTCCCAGTTCGTCGGGCAACCGGCTCTTATCCAGCAGGTTCAGTGCGACGCCTCCGCTTTCCAGCGCCAGTTCAAGGCTTTCCTTCTTTTCCGAGTAGGCGATGGACAGATCAAACGGGGTGGCGGGCAGCAGCGGAGCATGTATCTGCACCAACTCTTCCACCAGCAGCAGCAGGTTGTGCCGGGTCTTTTTCGGCAGGATCTGTCGTTCGCAAAAAGCCTCGATCTCTGCATTCATGGCATACAGGTCATAGTCGCTGGAATGTATCCGGTAGTTGAGACTGCGTATGCGGTTGATGAAGGCCCTGGTCTTCTCCTTTTGCGGATTCTCAAAAATCTGTTCCGGTGTTCCCTCTTCATAAATAAGCCCCTCGTCCATGTAGAACACCCGGTTGGAGACATCGCGGGCAAAATCCATCTCATGGGTGACGATCGCCATGGTCATGCCGTCTTTGGCCAGGCGGCGGATGACTGCCAGAACTTCGCTAACCATGGTGGGGTCAAGGGCTGATGTCGGCTCATCAAACAGGATGATCTCCGGGTCCATGGCCAGGCAGCGGGCTATGGCCACCCGCTGTTTCTGCCCGCCGGAGAGCTCGTCAGGATAGTTGTCGGCCTTTTCCCCGAGACCCACCAGTTTGAGCAGCTCCAGGGATTTCCGTTCCGCCTCCTGCTTGTCCATGCCTCGCAGGCGGATCGGGCCGATGCTCAGGTTCTCCAGCACGGAAAGATGGGAAAACAGGTTGAATGATTGAAATACCATGTTCATCTTCTGCCTGATTTTCGGCACATCTGAATGGGCATCCATTATGTCGGTCCCGTCGATGATGATGGAGCCGCCGCTGGGCCGGTCAAGCAGGTTGAGGCAGCGCAGGAAGGTACTCTTTCCGGTGCCGGAGGGGCCTATGATGGAGATTACTTCGCCCTGCTTTATGTCAACAGTGACATCTTTCAGCACGACAAGATCGCCAAATTTTTTGGAAAGATGCTCGACTCGTATCATGGGCGTACCTTCTTTCGGTTGTTTTTCGGGTCGGTCCTTCGTTCCAGATATTCAAGGGCCTGCATCAGGGTCCAGGAGATTAGGAAGTAGAGAATCGCCACCATTACCAAGGGGAAGAAGGCATCAAAGGTGCGGCTGCGGATGATGTCGCTGGCCTTGGTCAGGTCCTGCACCGCGATGTAGCCCACAATGGAGGTCATCTTGACCAGGGAGATGAACTCACCCTTATAGACCGGCAGGATACGCTGCACTGTCTGGGGCAGGACGATGTGCAGGAAGGTCGCCACCCTGGTGAATCCCATGGCGATACCGGCCTCGGTCTGCCCCTTGTCCACCCCTTCGATACCGGTTCTGAATATCTCTGCCGAGTAGGCGGCGAAATTCAGCCCGAAGGCGATGACCGCCACAATCACCGGATCGATACTCACCGAGGCAAAGACCACATAGAAGATCAGCATCAGTACCACCAGCACCGGTGTGCCCCGCAGTATGGCGATATAAACCCTGGCAGGCAGGTTGAGGAAACTTTTTTTCGACATCCGCATGAAGCAGATCAGCGCCCCCAGCAATGTGCCGAAGATGGTGGCGCAGATGGAGATTATTACCGTGGTTTTAAGGCCGTCCAAGATAAGCAGATAGCGCTTTTCATGGAGTATGTTGCTGCGGAAGCTGTCGGCAATCTCTTTGACAAAGGAAAGTGCCACCCCTGGTGAGGCATCCTTGAGATAGGCTGTGTCAGGATTGGCAATGTTTTTCCTGAGGGCAAAGACGCTGGCCCCCAATTCGTAATAGGGATCTGAAAAGGCGATCTGCTTCTTTCTTTCTTCAGTGACCATCAGGGTGCTTGTGATCATGTCGATCTTGTTGCTTGCAGCAGCGGCGATCAGGCTGCCGAACTCCATATCCATCAGCTTTAACTTTTTGCCCAGGTGGGCGGCAAACCGCTCGGTAAGCTCGACGTCAAACCCGATCATCCGGTTGTCCTTGACGATGGTAAAGGGCATTCCCTTGTCGCTCACAATGCCCACCACAAGCTGGCCTTTGGCTGTGGAACCGCTGATGGCAGGCATGGCGGTGTCGCCGGTGCTAATCCAGCGCTTGACCATATCGTCGAAGACGCCGTTTTGCCGTATCTGTTGCAGAAACCGGTTGAACTGTTCCCGCAGGCCGTCATTGGCCTTGTTGAAGCCGATGGCTATGGGGACGGAAAACAGGGGCTTTCCCAGTAGCGCCAGTTCCTTGTCATCGCGAAGAATATCCAGCAAGGTCTCATGGGTATAAAAGGCGGCATCGACTTTCCCGGATTTGACCGCCAGCAGCAGATCGGAAACGCTCTTGTACTGAAGGATGGTGGCGCGTGGGTACTGTTTGATGGCATAGGTGTCATGCACGGAGCCAAGTAAAACGCCGATACGTTTGTCTTTCAGGTCATCGGGGGAGGAAAGTTTTGTGTTGCCTGCCTGATCGAAGCCGACTTTTTTAACCAGCATGACCTGGGCATTGGCAAAGTAAGGCGTTGTGAAGTTGACCGATTTTTTCCGTTCGTCGGTTGCGGTCATACCGCTTAAAATCATGTCCACCTTGCCAGACTGCAAGGCTGGTATCAGCGCCATGAACTTCATGTTTGAAAATTCAACAGGTCGATTCAGTTTGATGGCGATGATACGTGCCAGTTCGCCATCATGGCCGGTGACTCGGCCATCCTTGTCCACAAAACTGAGCGGCTCTCTGGTGGCTGTTACCCCAATCTTCAGCGGTTTTCCTGTTGTGGGCGGAGATAGTTTCAGCTCTTCATAGGGGCCGGTATCTGCCTTTAACCAGCGTTTCCGCATGTCAGCCAGGGTGCCGTCTGCGTGCAGTTCAGTAATGATCCGGTTCAGATCCGCCAGCAACTGTTCATCTGTTTTTCTCAAGGCAATGGCTGTGTCTTCATTGTCAAGCGGCTCTTGCAGGGTGGTGAAGTGCGGGTTAACTTTGGCAATCTGGACCGCAGTCGGCAAGGCGGTGACGATTGCCTCCAGTTGACCTGATGTGAGAGCTGCCACTGCATCCATCACATCATCAAAGCTTTTTACCTGAGCATTGGGAAATCTGGCTTTGGTGATCTCTTCGCCGGTGGTGCCGGTCATGACGCCGATCTTGGCGTTTTTGGCGTCATCCAGGCGAGTGATCGACTTTTCGGTCTTGTGGCACCCTGTTGCACAGAGCATCAGCAGCAGGGTAACGGTTGTCAGCAGAATCTTGTTCATACAGTATCCCCAAGCTTTATTATTTGTGTTGCCAGCATCCAGCACAGGTTAAACCAGCCATGCAGCAGAATGCAGGCAATGATCCGGTCGGTTTGTTCAAATATTCGGCCCAGCGCCAAGGCGGGAATCAGGATCAGCAACGCCTTTGTACCCTGAAAAGGCAAATGGGCCAGCACAAAAACGCTGCCGGTCAGTCCGTTGGAAAGGCTGATACCTGCCAGTTTACGGCCGCTCCAGTGGCGATCCTGGAGGCGGCGTTGCAGCGCACCCCTGAAAAGCCACTCTTCCCAGAACGGCGCTGCCAGCAGCAGATACCAGGCTGGAACGGTCAGTGAACTGGAAAGCAGACCGCCCTGCACTGCAATGAGCGCAATCAGAGGCGCTGCCAGGGTAACCAGCAGCGCCTCCTGTCGGATCGTCACAACGTCTGCCGCTGCCTGCGCCGCGGTACAAGCAGATAGAGCAGCGGGAAAACCAGCCCCAGTAGTAGCAGTAAATCGCGAGAGTCACCGCTGCCCACTGCGCAGCCGCCGCCACCGCCGCCAGAGTCGGTATGGGCCGCCACTACGAATGTTCCTGCATCAGTCCGCTGGAACGGGCCGGTGGCTTCGTCGGGCATTGAGGATTTGCGGGCGCTGAAAAACGTGCCGCGGTCAGAAGCGATTGCTGCGCCGTTATTGTCGTCGGCATACACCTGGAAAGAGTATTCACCAGTTGCCAGGTCGTTCAGAGACACAGTGTAAACCCCGTCATTCGGCAGCCGATCGCCGTTTTCTCCCTTGTCCGCCAGGGTCAGCCCGCTACGGACCTGTTTTCCATTCCCGTCATAGACATCAGCCCACACGTTTGCCTGCAACACCGGGCGATCCAGTTTCAGGGAGACTTCCAGCAGATTGCCCAGCACCGGGCGCTGAGTCACGTCCATCTGCATCTGGAGTGTCGAAGGAGTGACAACCAGTATGGCAGTATCCGATGCGACCGCTGCTATTGCGGTCATGGTGGCTGTCCAACTCCCTGATGCACCGCTGTAGACGCTCGGGTCAATCATGAAATCCCAGGAACTGTTTTCTTCATCCTTTTCCAGGGTAATGCCAGCCGGAAGGTTGCCTGCTGACATGACCGTTCCATCGGGCGCAGTGAGGGACGGGACAATCTTCGAGAAATCATTATCGTCAACAGCCATCATGATGACCGGCAGTTGGTCAAGCGGTCCGACCTTGAATCTGAGCGCAAGCTTTTCGCCTGGGTTCAGTGTTGAAGCCGATGAGGTCGCCAGTACGGAAAAATCTATACCGTCGCTTTCAGTCGCAGCCAATGAAGCCTCATTTTCAAGCTCGGCAGTCGAGCTTACCGTGACAAAACTTCCGCCCGTTACCTGGCTGATCTGGCTCAAGTAGATCATTTCGTCGTCCGGGATGGTGGTGTCAGATGCCTTGACAACCCGGGGGGCAGGTCTGGGAACCGTGCTGGAGGACTTTGTGGCGCTTTTTTCTTCGGCGTAAAGGATGACCTTCAGCATCACGTTGTTCTGGCGCATCTCCCTTGCCAGTGAAGCTGGTAACGCATCATTTGACGTGGTTATCAGGTGAATAATCGATGTTTGTGCATCTTTCAGGGTGGACTGGTATTTTTTTGCCTCTCCAATGGCTGTTGTCAGGGCAGTGGATAAACTGACCGGGTTACCCCGCAGTACCTTCTGCGCCTGACTGGCAACGGCGGTCCGGTTGCTGTCGTCAATCAGGGTGCGCTGCATGCCAATGTTACTGCCGCTTAGTATCTGAAGCATGTTGCCGACAGGGATGTTCGCAGCTGCTTCACCGGCGCCTCCCTGTGCCGCACTCCAGCCATGGGCAGGAAAGTTGGAGTCCAGCAGCACCAGATTCAGCATAGGCGCATCAACCCAGATGATCTTGAGGGCGTCGTCAAAACCTTTCAATTCACCGGTCTGGGCAGCTTTTAGGTCTTTATCTCCTTTTACCTGCTTTCCGGTAAAGGCTTCAAACCCTAGCCTGCCGAAAATTTTGCGGGCAAATTCCGGGTCGGTTTTCGGGTCTGAGGTCAGGGTATCCCAGATGGATTTTCCATAGTTGCGGTAGTGAGCAGTTTTCAGTTTCTTTGCTTCGCCTGCGTAACTCCCGGCCGTAGAGAACCAGTTTGGATAGGTGTAGTGCTGATTCATGATGGAGGGTTGCGTGCCGTCATCTTCTGAGGAAGGAAAATAACTGATATTCTCCTTGAACAACTGCTGAATGGTCTTGCCGCCGTATTCGGGCAGTTCGACATATTCGTCCAGCAGACCATAGATGTAATGGCCGCTCTCATGGGCCAGGACCGGTCCGGGGTACGAGTCAGGTTTGATGTTTGTCTCATAGACATACATGGTGATCGCGCCGTTCGAATCCTGCCAGCGAGCGACATTAGCATTTGACCGTCCGGCTGTGGTGCCGACATAGCGGATATCGGCATTGGCCCATGATTTACTGTTCTTGTGGATATACACATTACGCAACCGGTGCAGGCCGTTGGTCATGCCGTACAGCGAGGCTGCGTAACTCCTGACAGTGGCCTCCGTTTCTGCAACGGTCATCCCACGGGGTGTAACAGTCTGGTTTACTTTGGCCGGATCCCAGTCCAGCGAAATGGTGATGTCAATGTCGCTGATCCCTGTCGTAGCGTTATGCGTCAGGATGCTCAGGGGATGCAGCGCAGCGACTGCCGGAAGAGCCGTATTGATCAGCAGCAGGAAGATGCTGAATAGTGCCAGGAAGCGGATACGGGAACGTCTTTGCATGGTGATTACTCCTTGAAACAATTAATTGTTTCTCTGATGCGTAAGGCTGCCTTCTCAATCATACCAGCCAATCATCTGATCATCAGCAAGGCTACCTGGTTTGAACGACTTTGGTAGTTGTTGTACCTTTGCCATCAGCCGTTTTAAAGGTTATTACGGCCTCACGAGTTTTGCCGCTTTTATTCTCGTCGACCGAGATATTGATATGCGTGTTTGCGGCCGTGCCGGCGGACGGATAAACCTCGCACCAGTCCTGATTGCTGGAAGCCGTCCAGTCACGGGAAACAGTAATATCGAACGCTTTGGAACTTTTCGATGAAGTGAAGTCAAGATCGCGCGGGGCAACAATCAGCGGGGGGAACGGTAGGTTTATTTTATTTAACCATTCATGCGGGAAACGGATGTGATCAGGCTTTCCCGGTATTATAGGGCCGCTCTCAGTACTAACCAGGTACGCGTGAAATTTTGAGTGAAACTGGGGAGAGATAGTATCGCGAAGACCTGACGATATCTTCCAGATCCATTGATTCACCGGTTGAAATAATGCCCGAGACAACAGCGGTGGCTCAAGGAGCTGTGAGTAAAAACCAACAGTTTTTTGTTCAGCTTTCTTGAAATTGTAGCTCCATTTTGCGTTGTTGAATCGATCGCCGGAATTATTTACCAATTCGCAGTCTTTCACGCTGAAGGATTTTGAGTTGGTGATGGTAAGGCCAGCGCCAACTTCGCCGCTTGGCCCTGAGCCGGAAAAACCTACTTTGCCGCTGAGGTTAAAACTGATGCCACTGGTCACCTGTTCCGATTTATTTTCGTTCGCAGGGCTCGCCTGCGCCAGCGAGACGCCGCTCCCCGGTTGTGTCAGTCCCTCTATCCAGTTATCCATCATGTAACTATCGACGTAGTATTCTATATAGTCACCCCTACCACCTTTGTACCAATTTGTGACCCCCTTATACCCGTTTTTAGCGTTAAGTAGCCCCTCCTGCTGCACGTAAAACCAGTCATACTCCTTTCCATCCGCCTCGTTGAAGGAGTGGAATGAATAAATGTAGTAGTTTAATGTGTAGAAATTATCGAATGCTGAATGGACAATTTCCTTTTGAAAGGGTTTCGCGACCGCCGTCAACTCTGCGCTTTGTCCTGCGACAGCAGCAAGACTCTTACGTGCTTCAGCTTTATTCGCCATTGATGCAGCAAAATTTACCTTTGAAGCACTGTTTCTTTTCTCGTCGATCCAGTCGAGGAACATCTCAGCCCTGTCAAGTTGGTCTTGATCACTATCAGTGTATTCATCTCCCAGTGGCGCATCAGGACTGTCCGGCACTGGTCTTCTAAGCGTGGGGGGATACATCGTCCAGGTGGAAATCTTATCAGGGAGCTGTACGATGGCGAACAGTTCAGCGTAATTTTGCCCCTCCGGCAAGCCTTCCGGCAAGCTATAGGTCATTTCAAACCCTAGTATTGTATAGAGAGCGTTTATTTCTGCCTCAGCACCATGCATTACTACAATTGGTTCTCCATTGGCAAAGGTGTCCCTGATCCACTGCTTTTGCTCTTCAGTAAGAGACAGCACATTTTCGGCCGCAATGAAAATGGGGAGGTCTGTGGATGACCCGTCATAGGGGACACTGTTCGCGAATATCTCATCGACCTCGTCAGCGAGGGTACCCTTGGGATCTCCTATGTACGCAACCTTTCCGGCATATTGTTGGACGGCTGGTGACGAACTGTCAGAGCCGCATCCAGAAATTATGAATAGCGCTAGCGCCATACATAGTGCAGTTAGTGACACAATAGATCTTTTGTTTTGATTAATTCCCATCTGAACTCTCCTTAATAGTGTTTTGCTTTTTTTATCAGAAGTTAAACGCAAGCCGTTGATTGTGAACGCATACTGCCGCCGTTTTTCCGGCTAGCACCGATGGCATCTGCTGCCAGCACGGCATGCAAAACCTTGTCCGGTGTGATCAAGCCCGCCTCGTGGTGGATGCACTCAACCGGATCGCAGGCCTTTTCAGCCACCTTCATCAGTCTGGTGCGTTCGCAATTGGCAAGACCGATGTCGGCCAAGGTGGTGGGCAGCCCCACGGTTTCGCAGAAAGCGTACACTTCGTCGATTTCATTTGGGGCGGCATCGATCAGGTGCAAACCGGCCAAAAGACCAAAGGCCACTTTTTCGCCATGATAGAAGGCGTGGGTCTCTTCCAGGGCGGTTAGCCCGTTGTGGATCGAGTGGGCGCTGGCCAGGCCGCCACTCTCAAAGCCGATGCCGGAAAGCAGGGTGTTCGCTTCGATGATATGCTCCAGGGCCGGAGTGATGATCTGCTGCTGGGCTGCAATCATAGCCAGAAGCCCGTATTGCAGCAGGGTGTCGTAGCAGAGCCGGGCCAGGTTGAGCCCGGTCAGGGTGCTGAGGCCACCGCAGGCGTTTTCAGACCTGGTGGCACTGCAGGAGCGGGCCTCGAACCAGGTTGCCAGCGCATCCCCCATGCCCGATACCAGAAATCTGACCGGAGCTTGGGCAATAATGGCTGAATCCACCAGTACTGCTGCTGGATTTGTTTTCTGGTAGTAGACCGATTCAAAGACCCCCTGTTCGGAATACAGGACGGCGCAGCCGCTGCAAGGGGCATCGGTGGAGGCGGTGGTGGGAACGATGATAACCGGTATACCTGCCCGGTCAGCCGCAATCTTGGCGGTATCAATCGCTTTGCCGCCCCCCATTCCCACCAGCACATTGACGTGCTGCTCCCTGATAACCTTATCCAGGCAGGTCAGCTCCGCTTCGCAGCACTCACCGTTAAAGCGCAGTGCCGAAAGATTGTGCGCAGCAAGGTCAATGCCGCTTTCAGGCAGAAGTCTACCGTGAGCGGTTGGTGAAGCCAGTATCAACCCGTGCGTACCAAACAGTTTGACGAGCGCTGGTAACTCATGCAGGGCGTTGACTCCTTGCAGATATTTTCCGGGAAACAGGGCTTTTTTGAGCATCCGGTCACTCCTTCAGCGGCTGTAAGGGAATCTGACGCTGTTTCCTGATAGTTTATCCTCCTTATCGGAGGTACACACCTGTGCCGATGAAATAGTCGGTCCCCGGTATCGGCTCAACATACCCAAGCTTTGCAGATTCCTCTTTTGCACCAGGTTTTACCCAGTAAAAACTGACAAAGCCGCCCCCTTTTTTTGCAGCCTCATTCAAGGCACGGATAGCGTATTTACCTTGTGCGTCCTGATAGTTGTAAAGATTCTTCCCTTGCAGCTCTTTCTGGATGGCATGGGCAATGTTCACGCATTTTGAATCGTACACATAAAAATATCCGGACTTGTCGGAGTAAAAGCGTACTGGTGCGACAAATGACCGGATCAGCTCGATCCGCTCGGTTTCATTCTTAAGGTTTGCAAGCGCTCCTCCCAAGCCGACAGCCACACCATGCACCATGGTTCTGGCAATTTCCTTGTGTTCTTCGGTGTGCACGGCGGCCTTAACCTTTGCAATGCCCGAGGCCTCTGCCAGGCCGGTAGATGCACCAAGGCATGCAAACAGTGTACACAAGGTGAAGATGCCTGCTATGGCTTTGCTAAGGATTGTGGATGAAATTCTGGTCATGACGATGTCTCCTCTTTGGGATTTTTTATACATGAAATAGGTTGTTTTATTCGTGGATGGTAACGTCCCGCAGAATTACCACGGCTTGGTATACCCGGCGATCTTCCTCGCTTCTTTGCCCAGATTCAGCAGAAAACTCCCCTGTGTGTCTATATCTGTAAAGTTGAGGAACGGTAATGCGATGACAACCGTCAGATTATCCTGGGGATTGTATGCGGACAGACTCATATATCCCAGATGTGCTCCGGTATGCCCGTAGCCGATATCACTATAACGGCTGATTCCCAGGGCGTACTGTTTCTGCTCATTGCCCGGCGGTAAACAACGAGGTTGCCAGCAGGGTGGTGAGTGCAGCGAGTATGGTTTTTGTCTTCATGATTTTTCTCCCCTTATGCTTGCCCTGCGGTGATGAGCTTTTACT
This sequence comes from Geobacter sp. UBA6151, assembly GCA_002423105.1. Lineage (GTDB taxonomy): Bacteria > Desulfobacterota > Desulfuromonadia > Geobacterales > Pseudopelobacteraceae > Trichlorobacter. The sequence goes on from DIUT01000008.1 coordinate 75,174, forward strand.
CGGATTTTTCTATCGTGCATTACGTACCGGCCAGACATAAACCGGTTTGCCCTTGCCCCATCCCCCTTCGGAGTTAAATCCCATATGTACCACTGACATGTCATTATTGTGAGGTGTAGATGTCCAGTAATAATCGCCCTTCAGGTTAACCCATCCGTGCTTGTTCTGTTTCCAGTTCCTTAATTCATGAAGAGTTGGGATTCGCCAATCGCCGGACTTGGACATATCAAGCAGACCACAGGCACCGCTCTGCAGGCTCCTTACTTTTGCCGTTGCCGCATCATACGTTAGCTTTCCAAAACAGTCGGCGTTCTTCAGCCAGATCAAACCTGTGCTGGTGTCGGTAATCGTGCCGCTCGGGATAAGGCTGGCGGGCTCCAAAGACCAGGCAATGTTGCTTGTTGTCATTATGCAACAAAAGATTGCCATCCAGATGAATGAGATACTTTTTTTCTTCATTTCTGCTACCTCTCTTCGTAAGTGTATTTGGTTGAGACCTGCCTCCGCAGGTTATTATTTTATGACGGTAACTGAAAAGGATTTCATCTGGAAACCGTGCCTGACATCCAATTTCAACGAACCTTCTGTTACTCCAGATACATCGAAAGCGGGATTGCCATTAACACTGGTTACACTAACTATGTGTACTTCTCCGGCACCGCTCCGTTTACTCAGGGTCGGTTCTGTAACACCGGTAACCGTTATCCTCATGGGGGGGCCACCTATTTTAACCGTGTCTGATGAAGCGTAAGCATTCATTTGGCCAGCAATGGGTCCAGCAATAGACTGGGTGGTATGTACAGATGTGTAAAAAAAACCAGGTAACAGCACAAGCAGACCGCTCAACAATATTTTTTTCATAACTTCTCCTTTTTTGTTCAATTACTCACAGAATAGCAGTATGTATGCCAAATAATTTGTGATTAAATATCAGTATGTTATGTAGGCATGTGCTGCCAACTTGTGCCGCTGGTCGCCAACTCTGTTGGCGGTCTGGGGGCCTCTTTTAATATTTCAGTTCATCGGCCGCATTGGGCGGATACCAGGCCGGATAGAGTAGTTGTCTGCCAGGAACACCGTCCGCTGTCTTGCGCGCTGTTTTTACCGCAGGCACTGAGCCGTTGTTGTAATCACCAATAGCTAGGAGCAGTGCGCTGCCCAACTGCCTGGTGTCATCCGGTGTAATCCATCTGGGGGCAAAACCGGCCCTGCCGTAGGTCATTTCAATGGTCATGGCCATGACCTGATCCTGGAAGTTCGTCCACCACCAGGTTTCTGGAAAGGGGTTATTGGCAAATCCGGCACCGCCGTCAGCAGGAGGGGGTTCAAGCAGGTCGTCGCCATAGCGGGTCGCCAGCAGGTCGATGAAGCGGAGCTGGCTGTTCCACAGTGCGGCCTGGGTTGCGGAATAGCCTTGCTCCAGTGCGCCGAAATGGGGGAAGAAAAATGTCCGAATGTCCGGCTCACTGTTGGAGGCATGCAGGTTGAGGGCGACGACCACCGGTGGACCGGAGTCGGTCATCAGCCGTTTGGCGTACTGCTGAATAACTTTTACTTCGTGTGGTGCATCGGCACGCAGGTTGAGCGGGTCAGTGGTGTCCAGGTACCACATCACTTCCAGGTTTTCTGATTGGGGCGTGCTGCGATAGGTTCCGGCAATCACCCCATCCACATTATGCATGGGGAAAATATAGAACTCGGTGGTTGCCAGCAGAGTCGCCGCATCGCTGCTGCCGGACAGCAGGCTGTTGATCAGACCTTCCAGCAAAAACGATGGAGGTGTCTCTGCCGGATGGGTACGGGCATGGATGAAAACTCTCTTTTTGGCAGCCACCGGGCTGTTGGGGTCGGTCAGTTTCAACAGGTAGAGCGGTCTGCCGTTTTGTGAGTATTCAGGAATCTGTATCTCCAGAAACGGGTTGCCTGCAATCCGCCGCAGGTACAATTCCAGATCGGTGAAGGTATAAGGATAAAAGCGGGCGATCCATACCGTGGGCTGGGCAAACTGCTTGCGTACCACCAGTTCGCCGCCCTCGTTCCGGGTTACCTCCGATTCATCAAAACGATGCCAAGTCTTCTGATCGTATGAGTAGATCGGCAGGTAGTAGTAGAGCCAGCCGGAGTTCTTCAGGGTAAAGGTGGTCGGAGAGTCTGTTATCGCGTTATCCATGCGGACATACCACCAGCTGCGCCAACTGGCTGGCAGTGTGGCGTTGTTGTTGTCGTCCGCAATGGTCAGTTCCCACACAGCGTTGCTTGTCTTGACCGTCTTGCCGATGCTGCCGGACTCGAAGGAGGAGGTGATCGTTGTCGGAGAGGATGGCCCGGGACTGTCGCCGCAGCCGGTCAGCAGGTTACCAAGCAAAACCAGTGATGCAAGCAGGATGATACTAATGTGTCGCATTGTTATTCTGTTCTCCTTGATCGTCAATCTTGGCGCAACCTTCTGTTCAGATTTTCAGCCAAGCTCAAAGCTCGTGATACCGTAAATCTGTTCAAGGGGCAGAACCGGGGGAGCTCCCCGATATATGCGTTCGGTTTCAAAAACCCTGGTCATGCCGTAGCGTTCAGCAAGCTCGAGGGCGGCTTTGTTGCAGACCGGCAGATCGAGAAATACCAGACTCCCCTCTGCGTGCGATACGAGCGAACGGTAAAGCTCATCAGCCAGTTCCGGCGTGTCCGCAAACAAAGGGCCGATCTTGAACCCCTGCCGACAGGGGCGCAGTACCCCGTAGCCGACAATGCGCCCTTCTGCTCTGACCACTTTGCAACGTCCGCCCGTCTGGTGTATCCAGCTTTTCAGAAATCTACTGCGCGGGGCCGTAAAAAAGCGGCGATCATAGGCTTCCAGTTCTGTAAAGGACAGATTGACCGGATCAACAAGAGAAGATGCGCGTGCGACACCGACCCCCTGATACCGAGCGTTTTTATGTGCCGGACAAAAGCCGATCTGCAGGTATTTGTCCACCATGTTTAGAACCCCGTCAGCGCCAATGGTACGATCTCCCATATAGTTTTTAGCGGCATGCAGAAGCGCCATGCCGGTCCCATAGCGACGCATTTTCGGTATGGTGATGTAAAACCCCACAAAGCCAAAGCTTTCATCATAGGCTACGGCCGATATGCAGCCGACCGGCGTGCCGTCAAGCTCTGCCATGAAAAAACCGTTCGGATCGGCATGATAAAAGCATTCGGCATCATTCAGGCCCGGATTCCAACCTTCCGCAGCTGCCCATTCTACGGCAAGGGCAAGGTCATCAGGTGTCATCCGACGTACGACAAGTTCTGGATTGTTCATGGCGCTTAGTCCTTCTCAAAATGATAGCCTGTGCCTTCGTTGTTCCTGAATATTGTTAAGCCTGCTCCGTCAGTTCCCCTGAATGGTAACGGTCACCGTGGTTGCCCCTTCACTGTTATTGGAGGTCTGCTGCACCTGCAGGGTATTGCCGGACTTGCTCAGCAGCTTCCAGATTGCCACAACTTCAACGGTCTTGCCGGTGTGGCTGTCGGTAAACTCACGTTGCAGAGTGCCGTCCTGCTGTATCTGCCAGCTTTTGCAACCGACAACAGCAGGGTAGTTGGTGCAGGTCAATGTGCCGTTGTTGTTGAAGGTCATACTGCCGTTGGCATAACCGGAACTGACCATGGTCTTGCCTGAGACCATCTGACGGGTAAATTTCTGGACGCCCGGACTTGCAACTATAAAACTCTCTGCTGCTACGATATTGCCGGTTACAACCGTGCAGATGAGGGCCAAAAGACTAACTATGAGCTGTTTTTTCATGGTGATGCCTCCTTTGAAATACACTACAGAAATTGTATGCCGGATCTGAATTCCTCTTGACAGTGCCTGCTTGACATGCACCACGAGAAATATATAGCCGTAGTCAGCATGAACCATGCCAAATAAGTTGCTCGTGATGTCAATGAGTTATAGGGTCAGTGCTGCCAACTTCAGTCCGCACTCAGCCAACATAGTTGGCAGTTTAGTCCGACTTCAGCGCTACGATCGGGTCAAGCAGGGAGGCTTGGCGGGCAGGATAGTAACCGAAGAAGATACCCACGGCATTGGAGACGCCCACACCCAGCAGCAAGGCGCTAATGGAAAGGACGAACTGCCATTTGGCAAAGTGGGCAATCAGCCAGGATGCGCCGATGCCGAATACAATGCCGAAGGCACCGCCGATGAGGGAAAGAATGACTGATTCAATGAGGAACTGCCCCCTGATGTCGCCCCGTTTTGCCCCCAGGGCGCGGCGGATGCCGATTTCGCGGCGGCGTTCAGTCACCGAAACCAGCATGACGTTCATAACACCGACCCCTCCTACGATAAGCGAGATACTGCCGATTGCCCCCAACAGCAGGGTGAACATCTGCATCTGTTTTTCCATCTGGGCGATGATCTCTTCCGGGCTGGTGATCTTGACTTGCGGGCCTTTGCCCAATGAAGCGAAATAGGACATGACCTGATCGCGGGCACTGTTGTTGGTTGTGCCGGGAGCGACGCGGGCGGTGATTGAGCTGATTTCGGCATTGGCAAAGACCCGCAGGCCGGTGGTGATATGGATGTAGATAGTCTCGTTCGGCTCAAATCTGCGCATTCCGCCTTCGGGCACTTCGTTGGTTACTCCGATGACGGTGAACAGGTTGTCGCCTATCCTGATCTTGCTGCCCAGTAGTTGGCTGCTTCCGTTTTTCTGTAGCTCTGCCGCCACACGGCTGCCTATGACGCAAAACCTGCTCTGTTCATCAAGATCAGACAAAAAACGTCCCTGCCGAACAGACAGCTTGTTTATTTCCAGAAACGATGCCGTGACCCCCATCGGACCTGCGCGATCCAGTTTCTTGCCGTTGAAGCTGACATTTCCGCTCCCCCTGACAGACGGGGCAACGCTGCTGATAGCGGGGCATCCACCGGGGATGTCACGGATGGTCTCCAGCTTGAGCCCGGACTTTGCCTGTGCGCCGGGCATGCCCGGAGAACCGCCAAACTCCTTTTCAATGGTCAGGATGTCGGTTCCCATCTCTTTGAACTGACGCAGCGACTCTTCCTGCACGATCCTGCCAACTGAAACCATGGCGATGACTGAGCCGATGCCGATCACAATCCCAATCAATGCCAGGATAGTGCGCTGTTTTGAGGCCAGCAGGCTGCGGGCCGCCTCTTTGATGTTAGATGGCTGGATCATCATGGCACGATAACCCCGTCCTTCATCACTGCCACGCGCTTGCATTGCCGGGCTATGCCGGGGTCGTGGGTGATGATGACCACGGTAATCCCTGCCTCGGCATTCAGACTCTTGAACAGTTCCATGATCTCGCCCCCCACCTGGGTGTCCAGGGCGCCGGTCGGTTCATCGGCCAGAATCAGGGAGGGGTTGCCCACCAGAGCACGGGCAATGGCCACCCGCTGCTGTTGTCCGCCAGATAGCTCGTTTGGTCGGTGGTGGGCGCGGTCATCCATGCCGACCCGTTTCAGAAACTCCATGCAGCGATCATGGCTGTCAGAGCCGGTGTTGCCGCGATAGATCAACGGCAGGGCCACATTTTCAAGGGCGGTGAGGCGGGAAAGCAGGAAGTACTGTTGGAAGACAAAGCCGATGCGTTGGTTGCGAATCTCGGACAGGGCATCGTCATCGGTGTAGGAAACTTCAGCGCCATCCAGCATGAAGCTGCCAGAGGTCGGGCGGTCCAGCAGACCGATGATGTTCATCAGGGTGGATTTTCCGCAGCCGGAAGCTCCCATGATAGAGACCAGCTCACCCTGTTGAATGTCCAGAGAAACTCCTTTAAGCACGTCAACTTCGGTGGGACCGATCCGGTAAGACTTGCGTATGTCGCGCAGTGTAAGCATGAGGGTTATTTCTTTTCAGGTGGATTCAGAGCGGCTGCTTCAATACTATCCCCTGCCTTCAGCCCGCTGGTGATCTCGACCGCATCCTGGGTGGTATAGCCGGTGGTCACCTCCACCTTTTCGGACTGATCAGCCGGATTTGCCCCGTTTTTTCTGAGTACAAAGCGTTTGCCCTGCTCATCCAGCACTGCTGAGATCGGCACCATCAGGGCATTCGGGTTTTCATAGATGATGATCTCCAGATTGGCGGTCATGCCCACCATGATCCTCTTTTTCAGTTCCGGCGGGATGGTGTCGATAACAACCCGGACACCAAAGGAGGAAACCGATTTTCCGCTATCCCCCTCTTCTGCATGGGGAGAGATACTCTGGATACTGCCGGTCAGCAGCTCGCCCGGAAAGGCGTCGCCGCTGACCCGAACCTTCTGACCAAGCTTGACCCTGGTGATATCCACCTCATCAAGTTTGGCATTTACTGAAAAACCGGAAAGGTCGCCGATGGCCAGTAACAGCTCTCCCTGCTGGTAGGTGGTTCCCCGCTCCACTGACTTAGCAGTTTTTTCCTGGCCGCTGGCAGGCGGTTTTATGATGATGCCGGATACCGGAGCCAGTACAGTGGCACCTGCAATATCCTTTTCTGCCTGCTTCATCCGTGATTCAGCATTGTCCAGTTCAAAACGGGAGACCTTGCGGTTTTCACTGTTTCCCTTTTCCAGAGCTGCCTTCAGTTCCTCCTCGGCACTCTGGAAATCCATCTGCTGATTGGTGTACTGATGTTTGGCTGATTCGTATTCAGTGGCCGGAATGATCCCTTTTTTGAAAAGTCGCTCCGATTCATCCAGGGTCTTCTTCTGGTTTTCAAGGGATAACCTGGCTTTTGCCAGAGAACGCTGGGCCCGTGCCATATCGGCGCTGGCGTCCCATGTTTCCATTTGTGTGAAGGCAATACGGGCCTTGATGTAGGCAGCCTGTGTTTCACGGTATTTGATCATTGCCTCGCCGGTATCCATGGCCAGCAGCGGCTGACCTGCCTTGACGACCTCGCCGTAGCGTACCATGACCTGCCCCACCTTGCCGCTGATCGGGCTGGTCAGGTTGACCATCTGCACAGGCAGCAGCTTGCCGGTCAAGGCGATGGCTGATGAAACCGGCTGAGGAGTGACCGTTATCGTGGTGACGGCAGCACCTTGTGCAGGTGCTGTAGTTGCGCTGGGCAGACGTATGGCTGTTGGTTTGCGGTTCCAGACAAAGAGGCCGATTCCCAGAAACAGCAGTATGGTGAAAGCGGTGGCAGTAATTCTGATCACCTGCACTTTTTTCAGCGCTGCCTGCAACTGCTCGTTACCCTGCTCGGTTTTCAGGTAAGCTGCCTGTAGTTCGCGGTGTTTGTTCTTCAGTTCTTCGGCCATCAGGATTTCAGCTTCCTGAAGCTGTTGCAGTTCGGTGATGTCACTGAATACGGCGATGACTCCCATCCGTTCACCGCTTTGCTCCTCAGATTTGAGGAATGTGGTGGTCAGAGCCAGCGTGATACGTTTATCGCTGTGGGTGAATGGAACGATCCGGTTGTGGCTGGCGGATGATTCATAGATGGCATCCAGGATGGTCTGGTTGAAATCGTCATTTTCCTCCAGCAGCAAAAACAGCTCGCCAAAGCTCTTTGAAAGGGCTTCTTCCTGAGATATTCCCAGAATTCTGGCTGCTGCGGGGTTGAGGGTAGTAATCTGACCTTCGAGGTTGATGGTCATCACCCCGTCAGACATGTCATCCAGAATCCTGCCGGCTATGATAGTTTGCTGTTCCATGGTTCCCTCTAAACAGGTTGTTGAAAAACAGCCATCACGCCGCCGTCCTCGAAACCCACCTTGTGCGGCGTAGCGCTGCTACGCCTCCGCGGGGCTTTCTCCGGGTGCGACGATCTGACTATTTTTGAACAACCTGGGTTTTTCAACAACCTGCTAACGCTCTGAAAGTGTGACGCCCCAGCGCTCAAGGGTGATGCCCAGCGTGCTTTCGAGGCTGGTCAGGGCGTTTAAGTAGGTGATGATGGCGTCAAGCTCATTGTTCTGCGCACTCACCAGATCATTCTGGTAGCTGACCAGTTGGAAGTTTGTGGAGCGGCCAGCTTTCAGTTTTTCTGTTTCTATTTCCACCTTTTTTTCCGACAGCGTCCTGGCCAGGGTTGCCAGTTTGATCTGGCGAAGTTTCATTTCAGCGCCGCGCAGGGCATCCTGCACTTCAATGCTGATGTTTTCACGCTGCCTGGCAAGGTCGTTTTCAAACTTCTTCAGCCCGATCTCAGCGGAAATCAGGGTTTGCCGCTCGCTGTTACTGCGATAAAGGTTGTCCAGCGGTATGGTAAGAAACAGACCGGCTTGCCAGAAACCACTGGAACGGGTCGGCTCTTTGGCGTTGTAGCGGCTGTAGTTTTCGCTGTAGTTACCACTAAGGGAGAGATCCCAGAGGCTGTTGTTGCGAGCCACCATCAGGTATGCCCGCTGATCTTCCTGCTGTAAAAGCAACTGCTGATAGTCAGGCCGGTTTTCAAAGGCCAGTTGTGTTGCCTGTTGCAGGGTGAAGGGCACCGGCGGGATGTTTGTTTCCGGTATCGGGGTGATCCGGCTGTTTTTGTCGATGTCAATGGCCTTGGTCAGAGCCAGACGGGCGGCATCCAGGGCATTTTCTGCAGAAAGAAGAGAAAATTCCCGATTGGCCAGGTCTGCCTCGGATTGGACAATCTCAATGGCCGCCATGCGACCGGCTGCGATAAGTTCGCGGTTGGTTGCCACCAGCTCCCGGCTGCGCTCCAGGGATTGTCTGGTTATTTCCAGAGACTTTATTGATTGCACATAGCTGCGGTAGGCGCTGGTTACGTTGTTCAGGCTGCTGGTCAGAATGTTTTTGAGGTTGAGGATGTTGTTCTGCTCGACCCGTCTTGACTGCCGTAGCGCTGCCAGATTGACATCAAGGCCGCCCCCTTTGAGCAATGGCTGGGTAAGGGCAACATTCCAACCGTATTTTCTGGTTTGGCTGGCTCCTTTACTACTGGTCAGGTCATAACTGCTGTTAAGGTTCAGTGTGGCTCCGGTTGGCAGACGTTCAGTAATCGTTGCCGTAGCAGAGGGGGTGAGGGTGGGTCCACTGGCCGAGTCAGAAGAGCTGCCGCCGAGAGCGGTGGTGGTTCCGGTGCCGGAGATCGAGGGGGTTACAGTGAAAGTGGGGACAAAGGTGTCTTCTGCGATGCGCAGGGTGTAGCGCTGAAGCTCCCGCTCCAGGTAGGCGTTTTTAATGGTGCGGTTTTCCCTGATTGCCAGGGCGATGCAATCGGCAAGGGATAGAGGCGCTTCTACTGCGTGCGCTATCGCGGCAAATTGCAGGAAGCAGATGCATACAACAGCGACTGCCGAACTCAGCGCCTTACGAAACATGTTGCGGATCCCTGGTTATATTAACCGACATGCGCAGGATATTACGTCCCTCTTCCCGGCGATACCTGACATCATCGGTAAGGGTGCGGATGAAGTGGACTCCCAGGCCGCCGATCTGGCGATCCATGATGTCTGCGGAGGTGTCCGGGACCGGCAGTGACAGTACGTCAAAGTGCCCGCCCTGATCAACCAGTTCCACCACAAAGTCTGTGCTGTCACTGCTGCAGGAGAGCGACACCTCGCCAGTGGATGCGGGGTAGGCATAGTGGCAGACGTTGACAAAAGCCTCTTCAACGGCGATCAAAAGACCAAACTTTTTCTTCGGTTCCAGGCCGAACTGATCTGCGCGCTCCTCAATAAAGCTGATGGCCTGATCAAGATGTTCAATGCTGGCTGTAACGGTGAGGGTTTCCGGTGCCATGACGTTTCAGGCCAGCGCAGCCAGGGCGTTTTCTGTTGTGTCATGCATCTGGAAGATGGAGCCGAAGCCGGAGATGTCAAACACCTCTTTGACACTCCCGGTAATGGCGGCCAGACGGATCTGCCCTCCGCTGTTTTTCTGCAGTTTTGCTGTGGCAAGCAGCGCCCGCAGCCCGGCGCTGCTGATGTACTCCACCCTCTGAAAGTCAACGACAAAGCTGACGCTGCCTGATTCGATCAATTGCCGTACAGTGGCTTCAAATGCAGGAGCGGTTACGGCATCCATTCTGCCGGACAGTGTTAGTACCGAGGCCTTTGCTTCTTTGCGAGTCTGAATATCCATTGTTTTCCCCTTTGCTATATGGTGCAGCAGTTATTTAGCAGATATGGCTCGTATTTTCACGCATGATCAGCGTTACCCTGTATCTATGCGCAGTTCATCCGCCATAAATTCATGTTTTTGAATTTGAAGGCCCTAGCAGACAGTAGGCAGATTAGTACCGTTCAGTACGGGTACTGACTATTCCTTGACCAGTGCGGCAATGCCACCGGTGTAATACGGCTCGGAGAAAAGAACCTTTTTAGCGCGCTCTTCAGTGATAGTGATGCAGGCCGCTATCATGTCCACCTTGCCGGAGATCAGGGCCGGGATCATGGAACCGAACTCCATGTTGACCACTTCGAGTTTCATGTCAAGTTTCCGGGCTACCAGGGCGGCAATTTCGATGTCAAGCCCGACCACTGCATGTGATCCGTCAACAAAGGAAAACGGCTCGGTAACGGCGGAAGTGCCAAGTTTCAGAACCCCTTTTGTGCCGTCGGCGGGGATGGCGGGCATTGCAGCCGGGTTGCCGGATTTGGGTAGCCAGCGTTGGAGCATGGCTTCATACTTGCCGCTTGTGCGCAGCTCGCTTACCACCTGGTCGATGGCATTTTTCAGGTCTTTCCTGTTTAGCGGCACTGCAAATCCGTAGTTGTCTTTGGTCAGCATCTCCGGCAGCACCGTTAGACCGCTGTTCTTGGCGGCAATGTTTTTCAAGATTGGTTCGTCGTAGGCTGCTGCGTCAGCCTTGCCGGCGTTAACAGCCAGTGCAGCATCAAGCACACTGTTGAAATACTTGAATTTTGCGTTGGGAAAGCGTGACAGCACCAGTTTGTCGGCTGCTGTGCCGGTGGGGACGGCAAACTCTTTACTTTCAAGTTGTGACAGCTTTACGACTTTTTCTCTTTTGCTGCAACCTGACGAGCAGATAAAAATCGACAGCATCAGGCAACTGCCGAAGAGGCGGATTGCGGTACGAACCATGTCAGTGTCTTCCTTTCTGTTGTGGGGGAGTAAATGTGTGCGGGATAGCCATGGCTAGGTTGTTGTCCTTAATATGGCGGTAAACATCGCCTCATGTTCGCTTTGGGAAACCGAGATCACTATTTCACAGTCAATTTCGCGCCCACAGACATCACGCAAGGTCTGGCGGCTGGCGTTGCCCAGCATCTGGCTGCTGCCGGCTGAAAAGTAGTCTTCTATGCCTTGCCGCACCATTGACGGATCCATCATGAACTCAAAAATACATTGGCCGAGAAGCTCTTCCCTGGTGAGCCCGAACAGCTTTTCAGCCTTGTTATTGGCGATGACGATCTTGCCGTCCGGCAGGAAGGTGACGATGGGTGACTGGGCTATTTCAATGAAATTACGGTAGCGTTCATCCGATTCCGCCCGTTGCCGGGTGCGCCGTTCAAGTTCAGCCATCAGTTCGTTGAACGATTCCACCAACCGGCCGATTTCGTCCTGGCTGCGGGCTGCAATACGTGTGGCGAAGTTGCCGGATTTTGTCGCTTCGGAGATGCCGGTCGCGACTCTTGATACCGGCGCCAGAATGGCGCGATGGATAATCAAGCCGGTGGCCAGCAGCAACAGGCCCAGGATACTGATTTCATACAACAGGTCCTGGACGAGATTGCTGCGGATGGTGCGGTTAAGCTCACTCATGGGTACTGAGACAGATATGGCGCCGATAACATCACCTTCGCGGTAGCCGTAAGAGGGGTGCCCTTCCGGAAAACGCTTTTGCACGAATGGCGGTGACGTACGATAACTGTCATGGCAGACAAGGCATGACTTCTCCGCCTTCATGGGCAACAGGTAACGGAGCGCATCCTTCCCGTTGTGCGGTACAATTCGATAGCTTTCCTGCGGAGTACCCTCGGTGAAGCGGCGCAGTTCTCCGGCTTCATACTCATCGGGACGGTTGGCCGGATTACGAAAACGCAGGGATACCTGCCGGACGTAATAGGGAGTGTCCCGGGTAATCAGTTTGGCGATCTTGCTGGCGGCAACCTGGGGGATCAGGTCCGGGGTGCTTCCGGCGATGGAAGTGGTGACAGTTGCTGAAAGATATTCACGGGTTTCGATAATCTGTTGACTGATGATGCGGGCTTTGTCCACGGCGGCGTTCACAATCAGTGAATGGTCGCCACGGTAGGAGTTCAGACCCAGTGCGGCAAACAGCAGGATCAGCAGCATGCATATGATCAGGGTCAGTTTTGTGGTAATCCGCATGGCAACCCCATGGAACAATGATGAAAGATGCCGGTGAGTATAGCTTGATCACGGCAATTGGCAAGAGCTGCTTGGTAAAAATCTTGAACCGTTGTGGTGATTCAGGTATCGTCTTCACGTTTATATGTTCCCCGTGAACCGGGGGGAAGGTCGTGTCACCATGTATCGCGAACAGAATACAGCGCGGCGCATACCTCAGCGGGGATTTTTCTCCACGCTGCTGTTGATTGTTATTACCTTGGTTATTGTAACTATTCTGGGGGTGGGCGGGTATGTAGCGTTTTTGCTGGCAAAGCTTCCCAAGGTTGATCGTTTGGCGGACTACAAGCCTCCTGTTGTTTCCCAGGTGTATGGTGATGATGGCACGCTGGTGGGGGAATTCTACCTGGAGCGGCGTATCGTGGTGCCGGTGAACCGTATGCCCCGCAAGTTGATCCAGGCTTTTGTTGCTGCGGAAGACGCCAACTTCTATTCCCACAAGGGGATCGATTATTTAGGCATTGTGCGGGCCGCTTTCAAGAACCTGATTACCATGCGTAAGAAGGAGGGGGCCTCCACCATTACCCAGCAGGTGACCAAGACTATGCTGCTCACGCCGGAGAAGAAGCTCTCCCGCAAGATCAAGGAGGCGATCCTGGCCAAGCGGATGGAAGACCGTCTGAGCAAGGACGAGATTCTCTATCTGTATCTGAACCAGATATACCTGGGCGCCGGTGCCTACGGAGTTGAAGCGGCGGCGGAAACCTATTTCGGTAAAAGCGTAGACAAACTGAATCTTGCCGAAATGGCCATTCTTGCCGGGCTGCCCAAGGCTCCCAATGCTTACTCTCCCATCAAGAACCTGGTCAAGGCCAAGGAACGCCAGAATTACGTGCTGGAGCGGATGGTGGCCGAGGGCTACATCACTCAGGCTGAGGCGGAACATGCCCGCACAGCCGCCCTGAATATCCTGCCGGGGCGCAGGGCCATGAATGACCAGGTGGCTTACTTTCTGGAGCAGATGCGCATCTATCTTGAGGGGCGCTACGGTGAGGATCAACTCTACAAGGGCGGGCTGAAGATCTATACCACCATGAATGCGTCAATGCAGCGAGCTGCCTACGAGTCAGTACGGGCGGGGTTGAAGGCCGTTGACAAACGGCAGGGATACCGCGGCGCGGTAAAGTACCTAAAAGAGAGCGAGATAGATGCCTATTGCACAAAGGTGGAGGACGGGATTGATTCGGCAGCCTTGAAGCAGGGGGACACCTATAGCGGTGTTGTGGTGGGGGTCAACCCGGCCCGGGGAGAAGCCACGGTGCGGGTTGGAGAGCGGACTGGCATGCTGAACCGTAAGGGGATGGCCTGGGCCGGAAAGCTTGCCTTGCTGGAAAGTTATGGCAAGCCGGGAAAACCTTCGAAAGCTCTACCGCTGGGAGCGGTGGTCGAGGTACAGGTGGCAACACCTGATACGAACCGCCAGGGGGCGGTCTTTGAGTTGGACCAGACGCCGGATGTGCAGGGCGCACTGGTTGCCATCGATCCTGTAACCGGGGGGATCAAGGCGATGATTGGCGGTTATGATTTCCGCAAGAGTCAGTTCAACCGTGCCGTGCAGGCTAAACGTAATGCCGGGTCAGCTTTCAAGCCGATCATCTATGCGGCTGCTCTTGAAAAAGGATTCACTGCGGCGACGGTTATTGATGATTCAGAGGTTGAGTATCCTGCCGGATTAGGCAAAACCTGGAAACCGAAAAACTACGACAATGCCTATCGCGGTCCGGTGACCATGCGTGAGGCCTTGACCCTCTCCATTAACGTGGTCAGCGTCAAGATACTGGAGCAGATCGGTGTCGATCATGCGGTGGAGTTTGCCAAGCGGCTGGGATTTACCTCCAAGATTGAGCCGAATCTCTCACTGGCGCTGGGTGCTGCCAGCGTTTCGCCGCTGGAGCTGACCTCTGCCTATACGGTGTTTGCCAATCAAGGGGTCTATCTGCAACCGTTTTCAATCGTCAGGGTAACCGACAACACCGGAACCGTGCTGGAGCAGCGTCCTGTTCAGGTGCTGCCTGAGCCTGTACCTATTGTTATCGCTGAAAATCCGGATGCTCCACAAGCGGCAGTTCCACCACCGCCACCACAGCAGCCGGCGCTGCCTTCAGCAGGTGCGCCGACAGCTTTAACGCCATCTCGGGCCACCTCACCGGAAGTCGCGTATCTGATTACCAATCTGATGGAATCTGTCGTGCAAAGCGGTACCGGGCATCGTGCCGCTGCCATCAAGCGTCCCGTGGCCGGTAAGACCGGTACCACCAACGAGATGAAGGATGCCTGGTTCGTAGGGTATGTGCCGCAGTTGGTAACCGGTGTCTGGGTGGGTTTTGATAATCAGGACCGGTCGCTGGGCTCCGGCGGTTCCGGTGGTCAGGCGGCGGCCCCTATCTGGGCGGAATTTATGATGAAAGCTGTTGCCGGTTTTCCGGTAAAAGGGTTTGAAGCACCGGAAAACATCTCGCAGGTCAGGGTTAACGCCAAAAGCGGCAAGCTTGCCCGTGGCGCTGACGGGATTCAGGAGTCATTTGTCAGAGGTACGGAACCGGCTGCTTACGACGGCGAGTGAGCAGCAACTTTTTTTTCCTTGTTTCGGGCTTCATTGGTAGCACGGGTGATTTCTTCGGCAATGCCGGTTTTTGTGGAGATCACCCGTTTTGTTTTATCCCAGTCCACCTTGCCGGACAGTCCCAGACTACGGATCAGGTTGCGTGCTTCCCGTTCAATGCCGGTTGTTTTTGAGTAAATATCACCGTGGACTTCCAGGAAAATTCTGCCTGTTTCGGTTGTTGCTAGTTTGACAGGGCGGTAGATGATCTCGCCGATGGTGTTGACCCTGATCAGTTTGAACAACTCCTCCATCTGCTCCGGATAGACCCTGATACATCCGTGGCTGGCGTAGGTGTAGATTGACCAGGGCTTAGTGGTGCTATGAATCAATATACCGGGCAGGGTGGTTTTGATGGCGTACTTGCCTAAAGGATTGTCCGCTCCCGGCGGAATACTGGTGATAACCTCTTTCCCCTCCAGGCGCATTTCCTCCTGAATGGAGGGCGGTACGGTCCAGGTGGGATCCTTCGCCTTGGCGGTTATTCTGAACTTGCCGGTCGGGGTCTGCCAGTCGAACAGCTCTGTCTTGTTTGGCGTGCCAAGCGCAACCGCAGTTGAAAATACCAGCTTGCCTTTTTGAAAGTAATAGAGCATCCGGTCCGGTATGTTAACGATGATGCCATCTTTTACCCGGTGCTCCGGTATGATGCGGCGGTTGTTATAGCGCAGCAGTTGCCCTACTTTTAGTTTTGATGTTGTGCTGAGGCCATTGGCGCTTGCCAGATGTCTGCGGTTGACCCCCAGCTTGGCGGCGACAATTCTGAGAGTTTCGCCTTTGGCAACCCGGTATTCTCCGGCGGTTCCTATTAGTTTGTCGGATTCGATGATGTCGGATTCCGTTTCTACAATAAGCAGTTGACCTGCCTCCGGCTCCTGCGGGTTTGTTAGTGGTGCTGGTTCCGTTGCGGCTGGTTGTTCGGGGACTGGCGCAGGCACAGGAGATGCCGGGACGTCCGGCGCAGCTGGTTGATTCAGCAGTTGACGGATCATTGCCCCTTTCTGTGCTGCCAGGCGATACTGGCGCTCGGCATTTTTTGTATCTCCCATCTGGTAATACATCTCTGCTGTTGCTACAGCCGCATCGAGGCTGCGCATTTCGTCAGGAAAGCGTGTGGCGACACCCTCTTTGCGCAGATTCACAAAGAGGTCCATGGTTGTGCTGCGCAGGTCTGCGGCGCTGACGCTTACAGCGAAAGCGCACAACAGGAACAGCAGGTTGCTGGTTGTGAAGGTTTTCATCCGGTCGATTACTCTCTTTAAAAAGTTGTCTGGAGATATTGGCGCTATTGAATGGGATGCCTATATATCAGTTAACGAGCGAGTTGCAAGGGAATTTCAGTCTGTTAGGCAGCCTGTAATTTTTTTTACAAAAAAAGCTTGACGGTAAATCTGTGGGTGTGTATAAACGGGATTCCTTGCTGCCACAGAAAACGAAATACGGCAGCAGTTTTGGTCTTTGAAAACCGCATAG
>DIUT01000024.1 GCA_002423105.1 Geobacter sp. UBA6151
CTAGTTTTCACCCTAGTTTTCACCCCGGACTCCGGCGCTCCATCGTTTGTCAGGTCTCCACCGCCAGTCGCTGGAATCACGGCCAGATAGTCAAGAGAAAACGGAAACTCAACCCACAGATCACCGGGCAAATAATCGATCACCGGTGGCGGTGCGCCATGTTCTTTGCACACCTCGAAAATTCGCTGTACACCACGCCCCCATGCCTCTATTTCTCCGGCTCGGAAAAAGGTGTTCGCCACGCCGGGATTAAAGGGACATGAAGCATGCGGCTCAAGCAATTTGGCAACAGTCCATTGTTCGGGCAGCTCGCCAGGATTCCAAATCTTGATGCAGTCAGGGTAAACGCGGATCTGGATAGGCGCGCCTACCGCGTAATCCCGGTGAATGATTGCATTGAGCAACGCCTCGCGCAAAGCAGCTTCGGGTACGGGGAGCGTCTCCAGCCGGTACAAGCCGCTGTAGCTGATGGCCGCTTTCAGATACTTGGTTAACAGCACTTCCATTGCCTTGCGTGTCTGGCTGAAAAGATCGCCATGAATCTCGTCGTGATACAGTAGATCCGTTTCGGTACGGAAGTAACCGATCTTTACATACGCGCCAGTGATGAACTTTTCAGGGTCTGGATGAAAAAGTAGCAACGCTGCGCGCTTCAGATATGTGCCTTCCAGCAGGTTCAGCTTTTCCAGAAGCGCGACATCCGGCTCACTCAGCAGACTGTCATCCAGCCGTCGGCTCTGCTTCGCCAATTTGCGGAACGTCGCGAGCGCGTCGGCAGAAAGATCCTGCGGGGTAACATAAGGCACCGGCACCCCATCCCAGGTGCGGCCCTGCTTGCGCAGGAGGAATTTATCGAGCGCCGCTCCCTTCAGCTCCTGCTTGGTGCTGCCACTGCGGTAATGGTATTCCCCCTTGTAACTGACAGGATACGGATAAGGCTCGACCTCGATTTCCAGATAATCCTTTCCGTCCTCTTGCCGCAGGTTCACCCCCACTATAATGCCCAGGATGTCCCTTACCTTGTTCGGTATCTCATTCAGTAATCGGGCCGCTTGCGGAAGGCCTGTTACTACGCCGTGGTCGTTCCGTCCGATGTGCAGCACCCCGCCCTCGGCGTTGGCAAAGCCGCAGATCCAGCGGAGATACTCATCGCGCCAACTCTCTTTCCATTCCAGAGTCTGGGTTTCATGGTGCTGCAACCGAAACGGTTTACTCATGGCTTGCCCCTTCAGGCGTAAAGCCTTTTTGCTTCATCCAGCCAAGCGCCTTGCGCCAGCGGTCTTCAGGAATGCGTTTCTTGGATTCATGCCAGTTGTCGAGCACCTCGCGCAAAATAGCGTCATCCGAAACTGCTGCCTGCTGATGCAGAAGATCATCCCAGGCGCTGTACAAGGTAGCCACGATTTCACACTGTTCGGTTTTGGCAGTCTTGAACGTGCGAATAACCCGGTCAAAAGTGGTACTGACTTTGGAAAAATAGCGGCCAAAATACTGCATGTGTCCGCCACGCTTTTCCATTGGTATGTATTGGTAACGTTCGCCAACTTTTTGCACATCAAACCACTTCTGATTTCGCAATTGGTTGTCTATTGAACGTAAGGCTCTGTTGTCGTAGGGGCCAGCGGCATCCCGATGGTAGTGAGAGCCTGTATCCACTTTGCACATGCGTTCAGCAAGGAAAATGATCTTTTCGCATTTTACATGTCCAAATGTCGGCTCATCATGAAGACGGTCAATGATTTCGGCAGCGAAAACGCTTCGGGTGAAATACACATTGTTTTTGCGAGTGGAAACCCTTGCCGACTGTGTAGGGAAAGCAATAACATTGGATTTGACCAGCCGGGTTTTGCCGGTGAGCAGTTCCTGCATCATGGCCTGCTTGAGAGCACGGGTCTTGTCGCGCCGAGCCTCCAGCGCCACCAGTTCGGCGTCCATGTCGGAGAAGATGGCGGCGATGGCGGTTTGTTCGGGGAGGGAGGGGACAGGCAGCGTTAACTTCGCAATGTTAGTTTTGCTGATGCCCGAAACCTTTGTGCCGACCGCGTAGAAGAGAAACTGCTGCTTTATCGCAGTGGTCTGGAAGCAGTAACGGCGATACTCGTGCGCTAGTTCTGACGTTCTCGCCTTGGCTACTATCGTATGAAGGCCAGCAATAAAGGGGACGTTACCTCCATTCACCACAACTACGTGCTTGCTCGTACCCTCGTCATCCTCAGAGGCATCAACGAACACAACATCACCATCGGCGAGGAGTGAATCAGAAGACACTCGCTTAAGCGAAATATCCAACTTCGGGATGTCTTGATAGTCCGCCCTTGTATCGATGGTGGTCTTTGAAGCCCCATGAATGTCGCCGTAATGCAGATAGCAGTGACCTTCGGCAGAAAGCTGATCACGGGAGGCGGAATAGCCGCCGCTGAACTTGAACAAGTTCCCCAACCGCTTCACCTTCCATTCCCCGTTGAATCCTGGGAGGCGGGTTTGGCCGGTAAGAAGTTGCTGCATGGCGGCCTGTTTGAGGTCGCGCTTCTTGGTGATGAGCCGATCCAGCCCGTCCAACAGCGCATCCACATCGCTCAAGGCTTCGGCAATGGCGCATTGTTCGGGGAGTTTTGCAGGTATTACAATTGGGAATTTCTCCATCTCCCATTTTTGTGTGTGAACAAGTGCCGAAGCGCCATGTGCTTTGTTTTCAATGTAACTGGTGATCTGTCGAAGCGCATGAAGGAGAAAATCTGGGGTTACTTTGGACTCGTTTACCACGACCTTCCAAGTATGGTAGTTTAAGAGCGCTCGTCCACCACTCCAAACATGTGGCCCAAAGGATGTACCTCTGCTTCCTGACCACGCAAATAACAATTGTCCATGCTCAACAAGAATTTTTGGGGTATATTGGCCGGAATAAAAATTGAAGTCCTCCGAGCCATTCAAATTTTGGATTCGGATTATTGGGATACCAACAGTTTTCCACTCATGAGGCTTGAAACCGCGCCCGTTGACCAATTGGCAAACGTCACGAATCTGGAGAACGTCCCACTCCTCCGGAATCACCCCCACCTCGGTCTGCTTGTATCCGGGCTTCACCACCGTGCTCATGCCTGCCCCTCTTGCTCCAGCAGTTCGACCCAATGCGACCAGCTCAAAATGTGCGAAGCCTTCGCACATTTTGGGTAAGCAATGTAAAGCGGGCGAATACAGATAAAATTGCTCCGGCTGATGGACAAATGCAATTGGTCAGCAAGTTGCTGACCAATTTGCATTTTAATCCCATCGAATTCGACGAAAATGGATTCAGATTTTTTAAATTTGTTCATCACTGCACCCCCATTTTTCTGAGATGCCCGTCAACCCTTGCGGCCAGCACCACGACCTCGTCAACCAACTTCGGCAGCGGTGTGGCGTAGCGTTCCGCTAGTTCCCTGATGCGGCCGGCGAGGGTCTGTGAAACGCGGTCCAGCTCCCCTTGCACGACGGCCGAAAGCCTTGCCATCCACTTGTCATCCACCACCAGCACTTTAATCTCATCCTCAGTGAGAGTGGGATATTTCTCATAGGCAAGCTTGTCGAGGCTGGCCTCCCCCTCCTTCACGGTGCGCTTCAGCGTTGTCTCACTCTCGGCCAGCTCCAGCCAACGTTTCAGCACGGCGGCTTCGTCCCTGGCTTCCTTGTCCTGTTTTATCTCCTTGAGCCGGGCGTTGACTTCAGCTTTCGCAATCTTGTCGAGGACACCCAGGTAGCCATCCTCGCCACCATGCTCCTCTTCAAGCTCTGCGATGCTGGTGGTGGCGGTTTCCAAATCGGCCTGTGTGGCCTCAATAGCAGCTTGTTCCTTGGCAAAATAGCGGGCAACGATTAACGGCTTGGGGATAAGATCGCAGGTCCATCCTTTGTCCCTGGTTTTGCCCTTCTTGTCGGTTTCCAGGATGCGGGTGGTCCTGGCCAGCCAGCCGTCGGCGGCGATCAGGTAGGCGTCGTCCTGCATAGTCTCGGCCCAGTAGTCCATCAGGTGCTGGTAGATATCATAGGCGTCGAGCAAGGGTGCAGCTTGGAACACCGTGAGCAACATTTCCGAGACTATCTGGATCAGCGCTTTTGGATGATCGCCCTGGTCAAAATCGGTAAGACGCGGTGTGATGGCCTGGCGCCACTTATCGAACAGCGTCGTCATGTTACCCTGGAAGACGGTGAACTCCGGATGACTCAGGATAGCGGGCTTGACCTCGGCGATGGGCAGCTTGAGACGAGCATAGCCTATCCGTCCGGCAGACTCGAATAACGCGGCGCGAACACCGGGCAGCACCTGCCAGTCGGCGGCAAAGGCGTCGATGTCGCGCTCTGGGATGCCGCCACGCAGATGGCCGTCGATGTCCTGCACGTCTTCGGGCTCATTGCTGTCGATATAGCGCGGCAGGTTGAGGTTGAAGTCGTTCTTCGGGTCGGAGATTTCGTCAACCGGCACCATTCGGGCGTAGCGGGGATTGCTTGCGTCCTGACGGGTGAAGGTATCGACTATCTTGTGGATGTCCTGCTCGCGCAGGCGGTTTTTGTTGCCGTCCTTGATAAATGCCTTGGAGGCGTCGATCATGAACACCCCCTTACGGCCAGCGGCGTTCTCTTTATCCAGCACCAGGATACAGGCGGGGATACCCGTGCCGTAGAACAGGTTGGCGGGCAGGCCAATAATTCCTTTGAGTATGCCGGAACGGACGAGTTGCCGGCGAATAACGCCTTCCGCGTTGCCACGGAAGAGCACACCGTGGGGCAGGATGCAGGCGGCCTTAGCCGTGCCTTTCATGGATCGGATGATGTGCAGCAGGTAAGCGTAATCTCCCTGTTTGGCTGGTGGCTCTCCCCAAGAGAAACGCTGATAGGGGTCGTTCGATGGTGTAAGTCCGGTGCTCCAGGTCTTATCGGAGAAGGGAGGATTGGCTACCACATAGTCGTAGGTGCGCAGCTGCTCACTATCCTTGAACTTAGGGGCTGCCAACGTGTTACCCTGCTGAATATTGGCCGTCGGGAAATCGTGCAGGATCATGTTCATGCGGGCAAGACCGGCAGTGGTCACGTCCTTTTCCTGTCCTTCAAGCGTGATCTGCTTCCCGGCCTCGGCGGCGACCTTTAACAATAGCGACCCCGAGCCGCACGTGGGATCATAGGCAGTGGTGGATGCTCTGGAATTTTCAGGCGCAATGCCGATAACCTTGGCGATGACGCGGCTTACCTCCGAAGGGGTGTAGAACTGTCCCTTGCTCTTACCGCTCTCGGTGGCAAAGTGACGCATCAGGTATTCGTAGGCGTCGCCCAGGATATCGTCGTGCTCAGCACGGTTTTTAGAGAAATCAAGTTCGGGCTTCTGAAAAATACCGATCAGGTTGGAGAGTTTCTCCACCATGTCTTTGCCTTCGCCCAGCTTGTTCGGATCGTTAAAGTCGGGAAAATCGCTACGGGCAAGGCGGGAGTTGGCGTCAATCAACGGTTGAATAATCTGGGTGTTGATCTTGTCGCCGATGTCGCTCTTGCCCTTGAGGGCGATCATATCCGTGAAGCTGGCACCCTTGGGAATCGCCACCGGAGGAGCAAAGGTGTCGCTGTTGCCGTACTTGTCGGTAATATACTTGATGAACAGCATGAACAGGACGTAGTCCTTGTACTGGCTGGCATCCATGCCGCCGCGCAGTTCATCGCAGGAGGCCCAGAGAGAGGAGTAGAGGTCGGATTTCTTTATGGCCATATGAGAAACACCCGGTTAAATATGTCGAGTTACAGCATCGTGTGGAATGGCACAGCAGAAGAGCGGAGTCTTCGTTAAATGAGAAGGTTCATATTCATAACAACGCACTTCTCATTGTCTAAATGCACTGAAAAAGGCGAAGCCACCAAAGCCCCGCCTTTTCCAGTAGTTACGCACTGGTATAATCACAGCCCTCTTTCGGGCACTTCAGGAATTCGCCTTTTTTCTTGTAGACTTTCTTCATCAGCACCGGAAATCCGCACTTGGGACAGGCCTGCTGCACTGGCGGGTCCCAGAGGGCAAACTTGCAATCAGGATAACGGTTACAGGAATAGAACATCTTGCCGTAGCGGGATTTTTTCTCGGTCAGCTCCCCCTGCTTGCATTCCGGGCAGGTGACGCCGGTCCCTTTCGGCTTGTTCAACGGCTGAATATTCTTGCAGGCCGGATAGCCGGAGCAGGCCAGATATTTGCCATAGCGTCCATCCTTGACCAGCATTTGGGCACCGCACTTGTCGCACTTTTCCTCGGACAGCTCCGGCTCCGCCTTTTCCTCGGTTACCGTGCTCTCAAGGTTGCGGGTATATTTGCAGCCTTCCTTGAAACCGGTGCAGGCGATAAATTTGCCCCGTTTACCCAGTTTGATGGCCAGCGGCTTACCACATTCCGGACAGACTTCAGTCAGTGTTTCGGTGGTCAGGTCGTCCTTTTTGACCTCACCCTCCTTCTGCTTCAGCAGGGAAATGAAGGGAGTCCAGAACTCGCGCAAAAGCGGCTTCCACTGTTTTTCGCCGCGGGAAACCTGATCCAGCTCCTCCTCCAGACCGGCGGTAAAATTGTAATCCACATACGTGGGAAAGTGGGCCGTTAACATATCGCTGACCACCATCCCCACATCCTCGGGAAAAAAGCGTTTCTTGTCCAGACGGCAGTACTTGCGCTCCACCAGAGTATTCATGATGCTGGCGTAGGTTGAAGGACGGCCGATGCCGAACTCCTCCAGGGTTTTTACCAGGGTGGCCTCGGTGTAGCGGGGAGGAGGCTGGGTAAAGTGCTGCTCCGGAATCACCGACAGCAGTTTCAGGGATTCTCCTTCAGAGAGCGGCGGCAGAGTACCTTCCTTTTCCTCATCCTCATCGTCAACCCCTTCGATGTAGAGCTTCATAAACCCGGCAAAACGGATCACGGAACCGGTGGCCCGCAGCGTAAACTTTTGGGTTTGAGCTCCTTCAGTGACAATGATATCAACCGACGTCTGATCCAGCAACGCCTCGGCCATCTGACAGGCGATGGTCCGTTTCCAGATCAGTTCGTATAGCCTGAACTGGTCCGGCGTCAGGTACTTTTTCAGGGCCAGCGGACTCTTTTCCAGATAGGTGGGACGGATCGCCTCGTGGGCTTCCTGGGCATTTTTGGCCTTGTTCTTGTAAAAACGCGGCTTGGCCAAAGCAAACTCTTTGCCATAGGCTGCTGTGATGACCTCTTTTGCCTCTTTCAGGGCCTGGGCTGAGAGGTTGACACTGTCGGTACGCATGTAGGTAATCAGACCAACCGTACCACCCTCGCCTATAGCCACCCCTTCATACAACTTCTGGGCCGTAGACATGGTTTTTTTGGCCGAAAAGCCTAGCTTGCGGGACGCTTCCTGCTGCAGGGTGGAGGTGGTAAAGGGGGGCGCCGGGTTGCGCTTCATCTCCTTGCGGGCAACCGCAGCAACCGTGGCCTGCCCCTTGGCAATGGCAGCCTTGAGCGCTTCAGCGGAGTTGCTATCAGGAATATCGAATTTGCCCAGTTTTTTGCCGTCTACGGCAACCAGTCCGGCCTTGACCCCCTGCCCCCCGTGCTTTTCAAGATTGGCGGCAATAGTCCAGTATTCCTGTTCAATAAAGGCGGCAATCTCTTTTTCACGTTCGCACACCAACCGCAGGGCCACAGACTGCACTCGTCCGGCGGAGAGTCCGTAACGGATCTTCTTCCACAGGAAGGGCGAAAGATTGAACCCCACCAGATAATCCAGGATGGAACGGGCCTGCTGGGCATCCACCAGATCGACGGCGATATCGCGGGGATGCTGGACAGCATGGATGATGGCATCTTTGGTGATCTCGTGGAAAACCACCCGCTGCACCTTGATCGCCGGTTTTTTGTCCAGCCCCAAAGCTGCCAGCAAGTGCCAGGAAATCGCTTCCCCTTCACGGTCGGGGTCAGTTGCCAGCAACAGGCTGTCGGCACCTTTCAGGGCTTTCTTGATGGCATCAATATGCTTTTTGCTTTCCGGCAGGACGTGATACTTCGGCTCAAAATCATTGGCGGTATCAACAGAGCCCTGCTTACTGGGCAGTGCCCGTACATGGCCAAAGGAAGCCATGACCGTATAGTCGGGACCAAGAAATCGTTCAATGGTCTTGGCCTTGGCCGGAGATTCTACTATCACAAGATTATGTGCCATGTTGTTAGCAATCCTTAAGGTATGGAGTAATAGGAACCGGGAAGCTGCGCAAGCAGTCCCTTCAGTTCAAGGCCCAGAACCATAGCCGAAACCTCACCAGCCGTCAATTCAAGAGCAACAGTTATTTCATCAAGATGGCGCGGGCCTTGGGCCACCAGCTCATACAACGCCGCCTCACGCGGAGTCAGGACACAGCGCACCGTATGTGCAGGGTCTGCAAAGAGGGATGCCTGACCGGCCACCGGCAACGGCCCCAATGCCAAAGCATCCAGGATATCGTCAACACAGTCAACAAGCTGGGCTCCCTGCTTGATCAGCCGGTTGCTCCCCCGGGAAGAGGCTGCGTTGATCGGCCCCGGCACCGCCATTACCTCGCGCCCCTGATCCAGCGCATAGCGAGCCGTAATCAGCGAACCGCTCTGCTCGGCAGCCTCCACCACCAGCACCCCCCGTGAAAGACCGCTGATAATGCGATTACGACGGGGAAAATGCTCGGCCAGCGGTTGGGTACCCAGGGGGAATTCCGAAAGAATGCAGCCGGATTCGGCAATTTTGTCCGCCAGCTCCCTGTTCTCAGGCGGATAGTGAATATCCACACCACAACCCAGCACCGCCACGGTAACGCCATTTCCCTTGAGCGCCCCACGGTGGGCCGCGGTATCAATACCACGGGCCAGACCGGACACCACCCGTACCCCCAAGCCTGCAAGTTCAGCAGCAAGCTGTTCCGCCGCCTTGAGACCGTCACGTCCGGCCCGCCGTGAACCGACCACAGCCACCGCCGGTTCCCAGAGCGGCGCCACCCCGCGCAGGTAGAGCAGCGGCGGCGGATCACCGATCTCAAACAGACGGCGGGGGTAGTCGGCATCCAGAAAGGTCAGCACCCTGATACTGGAACCGTCGAGACGCCTGCATTCTTGCTCGGCAAAACAACGACAGGCACTCCCCTGCATGGCAGCCACAACTGCCTCACTCACCCCCCGCACCGCCATCAACTGAGCAGACGATGCGGAAAGCGCCCGGTCGGGTGTTTCAAAACGCTCCAGCAGGCGGCGGAACAGCACGGGTCCTACGCCTTCCACCGCCCGTAATGCAATCCATGAATACGTATCCACCAGACTCCCCGGAAAAACAAAGGCCGACACAGGGTCGGCCGGTACGTTCCTGCATGGGATCAATCAGCGCGGCGCGCTCATGACCATATCCTTTTTGAAAATCGCATCAATACTTTTTATCACTAACGCCGTAGAGGTGCGCTTCCCCACCTGTACCACCACAACCGCACCCACCACCTCATGGGGCAATATCACGGTATCGGGGTCCACCGGCATGTTGTCCATCACCACTTCCCGTACCACATACAACAGGTTGCCTTCTTCAACACCGTGATTGGCCCCAAGATCAAGATAGACCACATCACCCTGTGCCAGCGCGTTGTTCCCGGCATAGCTCTCCACAATCATACCGCTCAGGGAGCGGGCCGCCACTTTCAGACTTATCTCGCGGCGCTCCAGATTGCGGTACGGCACCAGCAGACTACCCGGAGCAATCTCTCTGTAGGATTTGTTAATGATAGCCCGAGAACCGCTTTCGGTAACACGGGCCAACTGTAGCGACCCCAGCGGCACAACCCGCTTACCCAGCTTTTCGTTGGTCACCGGATGCCTGATAACCGCTGATGAATTTAGAATGGTGTATTGTTGCCCTTCGGTTCCCTGGCGATTGGTTCCTATATCGGTAAATACCGTATCTTCCTCGCCAACCAACACCCGGCCATGCTGGCTGGCAAGAATGATGCCGCTGTGAACAGCATCCTCCTCCAGCAGCCCCCCCTCGTTACCTCTGACCGTAAAGGTCCGCTCCTCGGCCACTTCGTGAGGTTGTTCAATAACCGGTGTGCTCTCCACCGCTTTTGGAGCAGCAGCTTCCCTGACGATCTCAAGCTTGCCATCCACAAACCGCAACCGCTGACCGGGATAGATCAGATGCGGGTTGGTTATCTCTTGGTTTTTCGACCAAAGATCGGGCCAGAATTTCGGATCATTCAGAAACTTCTCGGAAAGCCCCCAGAGGGTGTCACCCTTATTAATAACATAAATTGTGGTGTCATCTGCGGCAGTCGCACTGGCTTGTATTCCACACAGCAGCACCAACTGCAGCAGGAACAGGATACAATATCTGGGCATACTCACCTCACACAGCAAACCGGCTAGTGTACCGGGGAATCAGCGGCCATCAAACGTTCTCTGGCCTTTATGGCAGCAGAGCTGCCAGGATACTTTTTAAGCAACAACTCAAATGCAACACGAGCATTTTCCGGCTGCTTCAGTGCCCCGTAACTATACCCGATTTTCAACAGCGCGTCGGCAGCTTTGGAATGCCGGGGCCATCCTTCCAGCACGCCTTTGAATGCTGTCAACGCCTGCGGCAAGTCGGAACTGCTGTAATAACACTCGCCGATCCAATAGCGGGCGTTGGGCACGTAATCACTGGAAGGAGAGTCCAGGACAAACTGCTCAAAAGCTTTGATGGCCCCGCTGAAATTATTGGCGCTGTACAGACCAAAGGCCTTGAGGTAGGCCGGAGGCGGCCCGTTGTCCCTGACTTTGGCAGACGGATCAGGATTCAGCAGTTCAACCTTGGGCACTGCGGCAGACGCATCGGCCTGTCGTTTTACCTGAAGCGCCTGATTAACTTCCTGTAACGCACTGCGTACGCTCTCATCAAGGGCTTGAAACTCTGCTCCACGTGCAGCGCTCTTTTCCTCAGCCTTGGCAATGCGGTCCGTCAACTCATTCAGCCGCGCCTCAAGCCCTCCCATGATCTGAAATACATGCTCAACCCGCGCCTCGGTTTCTGTCTGACGCTTCACCAGCAGGTCATTCGCAGCACAACCCACAAGCAGTTGCATGCTCACCAACAGTATTCCCAGCAACCCCAGACTCCGCATAATCACTCCGTTTTTTGATATTTCTGTGCTATTAAAGCCGGAAAAGCCGCTTTGTCAAGCGAAAGTCTGGAAATTCCAATACCGTTTGCATGGAACTACTCCCTGTGATAGCATTCCACATTCTATCTGCAACCCTTCCACCAACGGAGTTCAATACCCTGTGAAAAAACCCGAACTGCTGGCTCCGGCCGGCACCATGGAAAAACTCGAATGTGCCATTCGCTACGGCGCAGACGCCGTCTATCTGGGCGGCCCGGAGTTCGGCTTGCGCACCATGGCCGGCAATTTTTCCCTGGAAGAGATGGGACCGGCACTACAGTTGTGCCATGCGCACAAGGTCCGTTGCTACCTGACCATCAACAGCTACCTGCCGGACAGCTCTTTGGAGCGTCTTGAACAATATCTGCAGGAACTTTCCCGTTTTCCCTTCGACGCCTATATCGTCAGCGACCCCGGTGTGTTGCGGATGATACGCCGCATTTCGCCGGAACGGGAGATTCATCTCTCCACTCAGGCAAATACCATAAACCACGAGGCAGCCCTGTTCTGGCAGGATCAGGGGGTGACCCAGATCAATCTCGCCAGAGAGATGACCCTTGATGATATCAGGCGGACCGCTGCCAGCCTGACCATCCCCTGCGAAGTGTTTGTGCATGGGGCACTGTGCATCGCTTACTCGGGCCGTTGCCTGCTTTCCAGCGCACTGACCGGACGAAGCGCAAACCTGGGGGAATGCACGCAGCCCTGCCGCTGGAAATATGCGCTGGTGGAGGAAACCCGGCCCGGACAGTATCTACCGGTGGTGGAAGAAAAAAACGCAACCTTCATTTTCAACTCCCGCGACCTCTGCCTGCTGGAATACCTGCCGGATCTAGTGCGGGTAGGGGTCGGCTCTTTCAAGATTGAAGGCCGGATGAAAGGCATTCACTATCTGGCTGGCGTACTACGGGTCTATCGCACTGCCCTTGATACCTTTTGCAACAGCCCGGAAACCTATCAGCCCGATCCGGCATGGCTGCAGGAACTGACCACCTTGAGCCATCGCGGCTATACAACCGGTTTTCTCTTTGGCGACCCGCGTGACGTCGGACAATCCTACCAAGCCGACTACCAGCGCAGCCATCTGCTGGTTGGATCCATAGAATCGGTCACAAAAAGCGGCGATGGTGTGGTCCTGGTCAGAAATCGCTTCCGCTCCGGCGATCACCTGGAGTTGATCGGACCGAACATGAAGCACACCACCCTGTCCGCTTTACGTTTACGCCCGCTTGATGCAGACGATTGTTCCGCTCCCCTGGATGTCGTGCATCCCAACATGCGCATACTGATGCCGGTCCCCCCCGGTACAGCAGCCGGTGATCTGCTTCGCTTACCGGTCACGTCATCCTGAAGGGACAGGCCATGGCCCCGCCATTATCCGCACACCACACCACATCTGACAGCCACTGGATACGCGATCTGCTGCTACTTTCAGTGCTGTTCGGTTTTCTGTTCTGTTACGGACTAGGGCATGCTCCACTGATCGACCCCGATGAGGGGCGCTATGCCGAAATCCCCCGCGAAATGCTTGAGCGGGGAGACCTGGTCACGCCAACTCTCAACTATGTGAAGTACTTTGAAAAGCCGCCGCTGATCTACTGGCTCAATGCCGGTTCCATGAAGCTGCTGGGGCACAACGAGTTTGCAGCACGTTTTCCCTCGGCATTGGCAGGACTTTTGACCGTACTGGCAACCTACATCGCCGGGCGAAGGCTGATGGACCGCAGGACCGGCATGATTGCCGCGTTCATGCTGGGTTCAAGCGCCGGATTCCTGTTCCAGTCCCGGATCATACTGACCGACATGCTGCTGACGTTGTGCCTTTCTGTAGCTCTTTTCTGTTTTCTGCTGGCAACACAAAGCCAGGAGAAGCGACGGCGCTTTTTCTACCGGATTTTCTTCATCTGCTGCGGCCTGGCGGTTCTGACCAAGGGACTGATCGGCATTGTGCTCCCGGCAGGAATCATCTTCTGGTATCTGCTGCTCGGTCGACGCTGGCACATTCTGCCTGAAATTCCGTGGCTTTCCGGAATTTTTCTGTTTTTGTTGGTGACTGCCCCCTGGTTTGTGTTGGTATCCGTGCAAAACCCTGAATTCCCCCATTTTTTCTTTATCAGAGAGCATTTTCAGCGTTTTACCAGCACCATTCACCGTCGCAGTCAGCCAGTCTGGTTTTTCCTGCCGATCCTGCTCCTGACCATGCTGCCGTGGTCATTCTTTCTGCCGGGAAGTCTCAAAAAAGCATGGCATGACCGCCATACCACCAGGGAAGTTACGCTCTTTCTGCTGATCTGGCCGCTGGTCATCATCCTCTTTTTTTCCCTGTCAAGTTCCAAGCTGATTCCGTACATCCTGCCGGTCTTTCCGCCGCTGGCCCTGCTCATAGCCCACCGGGCCGCCAATCATTGGCATTCCCGCCGTCCGGACCACGGGCCAGCGGTCATCGTGCTTGGCTCACTGCTTGTGGTCATCGGCGTGGCGCTGACCATCATGCCGATGCTGGACTGGTTACCACCGCTGCTACACAAAAGCGGCCAGCTGGGACGTGAACTTGCTGTGATGCTGACCGGGCCGACTCCGGCCATCACGGTACGTCATACCATGGTTCCGGGAAGCATCCTGACCGTCTTCGGAATCTTGTTATTCTTTGCGTTACGCACCCGCTCCAGCGCCCTGGTTGTAAGCCTGCTCTGCTGTTTCGGCATACTGCTGGACCTGCTACTGCCGTTCGCCTTTGCCCGTTATGGAGCGGAGCGTCTCTCGGCCCGCACCCTGGCCACAGCGGTTCAGAAACATACCGGACCGGAAACAGTACTGGCCCAGAGCGGTCCGCGCCAGGGGATGAACTTTTATACCGGTCGTCGCTTTGTGACGGTGGGCGATTACGATGAGTTGACCTTCGGCAGCCAGCAGGGAGACCAGCGCGACTGGTTCATGACCAATGAACAGTTCAACCTGCTCTGGAGTTCAAACCGCCATGTTGTTATCGTTATCCCGCGCCATCTGCAACCGGGCTACCAGACAGTCAACAATGGCCAGGCAACGGTTCTGGCTGACAACGGTTCGTTGCTGCTGCTGTCAAACCGCTAAGGGAGTTGGAATTTGCTGATGTACCAGTTTTACGCTCAGATTTAGGTCAGATTTGTCATCCCTGATTGAGCAAAACCGCAGGCGTAGCCAGAGCTACGCAGAGGATTTTGCGATTGAAGGGGTGGCAAAGATGGCTTGAAGATGAGATGTAAAACGGTATATTAGCAAGTTCCGATTCCCTAACCATCAAGGAGTAGTGCAACCATGCGTACCAGCTTTCTGCCATTTTCCACCCCGGCCCTGGGCGACGAGGAGATCAATGAAGTTGTTGACTCCCTCCGCTCCGGCTGGATTACCACCGGCCCCAAAGTCAAGCGTTTCGAGGATGACTTCAAAGCGTACATCGGCGCACCCAACGCTGTTCCCTTAAGCTCAGCCACTGCCGGCCTGCACCTGACGCTGCTGGCCCTGAAGATCGGTGAAGGGGATGAAGTGATCACCACCCCCATGACCTTTGCCTCCACAGTCAGCATGATCGTTCTGACCGGAGCCACTCCGGTTCTGGCTGACATCGAGCCGGGCACGCTCAACA
This sequence comes from Geobacter sp. UBA6151, assembly GCA_002423105.1. Lineage (GTDB taxonomy): Bacteria > Desulfobacterota > Desulfuromonadia > Geobacterales > Pseudopelobacteraceae > Trichlorobacter. The sequence goes on from DIUT01000024.1 coordinate 14,792, forward strand.
TTGATGTTGCCGAAATCCGCAAGAAAATTACTCCCCGTACCCGAGCCATCATCCCGGTTCATTTTGCCGGCCAGCCCTGCGACATGGATCCGATTCTCGATCTGGCACAGGAGCATGGCCTGACGGTTATTGAGGATGCCGCCCATGCCGTTGGCACAGAGTACAAGGGCAAAAAAATCGGCACCTTCGACACCGTTTCCATCTTCTCCTTTCATCCCAACAAAAACATCACCACCGGTGAAGGGGGCATGGTCTGCACCCTGGATGAGTCCCTGGCTGAAGAAATATCCCTGCTTAAATTCCACGGCATGAGCCGTGAGGCATGGAAACGCTTTGCCGCAGCAGGCACCCCCAATTACGAGATCATGCTGCCCGGCTTCAAATACAACATGATGGATATCCAGGCTGCCATCGGCATTCACCAGCTCCCCCGACTGGACGGCTTTATCGACCGGCGGCACGCCATTGCCGAACAGTACTGTCAGGCATTCGCCGGTCTGCCGGAGCTTGCTTTGCCAACCAGTGCCTCCTATCAACAGCGGCACGCATGGCATCTTTACACGCCACTGGTGAAGATCGAATGCCTTACCATCGACCGCGACCGCTTCATGGCTGAACTGAAAGGACGTAACATCGGCAGCGGGCTGCACTACCGCGCGATTCATCATCACAGCTGGTACCGAAACGCCCTCGGCGTAACCGATGCCGATTTCCCCGTGGCCAGTTATGCGTCGGACCGCATCCTGTCACTACCGCTCTTTCCCGCAATGACTGAGCAGGACACGGTTGATGTTATCGAAGCAGTTACCGACGTCATCCGTTGTTTCAGGAGATAGCTCATGTCACAAGATTCTGTTCACAAGCTGCCTCCTCAGAGTGTTGAAGCCGAAATGTCAATCCTGGGCGGCATTCTGATCGATAACGACGCCATCAACCGCGTCCTGGAGATTCTGGAGCCAACTGATTTCTACCGCGAGTCACACCGCAAAATTTTCGGCGCCATGCTGGAACTGTCAGACCGGCGGGAGCCCTGCGACCTGATCACCCTGACCGACAGCTTAAAGCGCCGTGGCGACCTAGATACCTGCGGCGGGGCAGGCTATCTGGCCACCTTGGTTGACTACGTTCCCACAGCAGCCAACATCGCCTACTACTGCAAGATCGTAAAGGAGAAGGCCCTCTCCCGGCGCCTGATCAGCGTTGCCACCGACATCGTCACCACCGGCTACAGCGACCAAGGCAATGTGAACGAGATGCTGGACGGGGCGCAGAAAGCACTGTTCGAACTGTCCGAGAACAAGCTGCGTCCACAGTACTACCCGGTGAAGGATGTCATCAAGGACACCTTCAAGATGCTCCAGACCCTCTATGAGAAGAAGGAGCCGATCACCGGCGTGGGCACCGGCTATGTTGACCTGGATCAGATGACCGCCGGCTTTCAGCCGGGCGACTTGATCATCATTGCGGCCCGTCCTTCCATGGGCAAGACGACCCTGGCCCTGAACATGGCCAGCTACGCCAGTGCTGAAGCCAAAGAACGGGTGCCCTCCGTCATCTTCTCTCTGGAAATGGGTAAGGAACAGCTGGTCATGCGCTTTCTCTCCTCGTTGGCACGGGTTGATGCCGGACGGATGCGTACCGGCAACTTTCTGGACACCGACTGGCCACGGATGCAACGCGCCGCCGACACCCTCTACAAGTCACAGATATTCATTGACGACACCCCGGCCATCAGTGTCCTGGAACTACGGGCCAAGGCCCGCCGCTTGAAAAGCGAACACAACCTGGGGCTGGTGATCGTTGACTATTTGCAGTTGATGCGCGGAGGAGCGAACCCCGAGTCCCGCCAGCAGGAGATATCTGAAATATCCCGTTCTTTAAAAGCGCTGGCCAAGGAACTGCACGTGCCGGTAGTGGCACTTTCGCAGTTAAACCGTGGCTTGGAAAGCCGTGGCGACAAACGTCCGATGATGAGCGACTTGCGGGAATCCGGAGCAATTGAGCAGGATGCCGACGTGATCATGTTCGTCTACCGGGAGGCGGTCTACTGCGAACATTGCCGTAAAAAAGACGGCAGTTGCACTGCCGATCATGAACGCTCTGCAGAGATCATCATTGGCAAACAGCGGAACGGACCGATCGGCACGGTTGAACTGGCATTCTTCGGTGAGCATACCCGCTTTGAGAACCTTGCTCGCGGGCAGCAATAAACTATACCAATTTCAGATCAAAGATGGAGGAAAGCGCGGCGAGGAGATTGGCGACGAAGGCGTACACGTGAGTCACGCCAAAGGAGCTGACGAAGAAGACGCTTTGATATGGAATTGGTAGTCCGGTTCTGCTTGATTTTTATATCAGGGCAATGCAGAATCAGAACTTGTTTGCAGACAATACCCGATCTGCTTTGACAAAAAATAATGACAGATATTTTAACAGGAGGAAGTTATGTTTGGATTTGGTATGCCGGAGTTGATTGTTATACTGGTGATTGTGCTTGTGGTGTTTGGTGCTGGAAGACTTCCCGAGATCGGTGGAGCTTTGGGCAAAAGCATCAGGAACTTCAAGAACTCCTCGGAAGGCAAAGACGAAATTGAGATCAAACCCAAAAAGGACGATGAAAAACAGGCATAACAGGCCTGTACAGACCATTTTTTATCCAAATAGCCGACTCCCTTGTCGGCTGTTTCGTTTTTTCAGTTCCGCATCAATCTGATTCAATACTTCCAGTTTCCGGCGTGACCAGTCCGGTGCAATCAACTCGCTACGGCCATCACCCATCAGACGATGGATCAGGATCTGCGGATCAAGCAGTTCAAGAGCATCGCAGACAAGTTCAACGTACTCATCCCGCTCCATCAGGCTCAACCGGCCATTTGTATACTCCTGTTCCAACCGACTTCCTTTTAATACATGCAGATGATGCAGTTTGATGCCGTCCACCCCCAGCCGGTTCAGCTCTTTAACCGATGCCAACATCTGCTCTCTATTCTCTCCAGGTAGTCCCAAAATCAGGTGTGCGCAAATACGAATACCAAACTCCTGGCAGCATTTGACGGCATCCACAAAACAGGCGTGGGTATGACCACGATTGACAGCGGCAAGAGTCTGGTCATGCATGGTCTGCATCCCCAGCTCAAGCCAGAGGTAAGTCTGCTGATTTAGTTCTGCCAGCAGCTTGAGCACCTCATCAGGCAGGCAATCGGGGCGAGTGCCGATAATCAGGCCGATCATGTCCGGTTCTGCAAGCGCCTCTGCATACTGGCGCCGCAGCAGATCAACGGGACCATAGGTATTGCTGTAGGCTTGAAAATAGGCCAAAAACTTTTCAGCCCGAAACTTTCTGACCAGATAGTCCTTGCTTTTCTGTAACTGCTGCTTTAGCGGAAGCTCAATCGGCACCCCAACCGCAGCAGCGCCACGGTCGCCGCAAAAGGTGCAGCCACCGCTGGCCAGACTCCCATCACGGTTTGGGCAGGTGAATCCCGCATCCAGCGACAGGCGCTGCACACGACAACCAAATCTGCGACGCAATTCTTCGTTAAAGGTGGTATAGCGTTTCATAGTCATTGGCATAAAAAAGGGAGCGGCACTACATTGCCGCTCCCTTTTATCTCATTTTCTCTGCTCTGCACCCTATTTTCGGGCAGCCTTACCGGCAACCTGCATCCTGATCAGAGCACGTTGAAGCGCTGCCTCATAGACCTTGAACTGCTTGTCTTCAGGCACCAGCTTCTTTAAAGCATCCTCTGCCCTGCCAAGAGCCGCTTTGGCCCGCTCCACATCTATCTCGTCGGAACGCTCGGCAGTCTCGACCAGGACAATGATTTTGTCATCATTGATCTCAAAGTAGCCCCAGTTGTGGGCCATGCAGACAGCTACTCCGTCTTTTTTGTAGCAAAGTTCACCGATACTGAGCGAGGTCAGAAAGGGGGCATGGCCCGGCAATACGCTGAATTCTCCCAGTTTACCGGTTGTAGTAACCTCATCCACCAGCTCGTCAAGCACCTTGCTGTACGGTGTGACTATTTCAAGCTTCATCTTTTCAGCCATTGTATGGAGCTCCGTAGGGACAGACCATCTGCCCTGCCAGGTAATGAATTATACCGCTGCCAGTTTTGCGGCCTTCTCGATCGCCTCTTCGATTGAACCAACCATGTAGAATGCCTGCTCAGGGAGGTTGTCATGCTTTCCGGCAACGATCTCCTGGAAGCCCTTGATGGTGTCCTTTAGTTCAACGTACTTGCCGGGTGAACCAGTGAACGCCTCGGCCACGTGGAACGGCTGTGAAAGGAAACGCTGGATTTTACGGGCCCGGGCCACAACCAGCTTATCCTCTTCCGAAAGCTCATCCATACCCAGAATAGCGATGATGTCCTGCAAATCCTTGTACTTCTGAAGCACGTACTGCACTGAACGAGCCACACCATAATGCTCTTCACCGATAACCTGCGGATCAAGAATCCGTGACGTTGAGTCAAGCGGGTCAACAGCCGGATAAATACCCAACTCGGCGATCTGACGGGAAAGAACGGTGGTTGCGTCCAAGTGGGCAAAGGCGGTGGCCGGTGCCGGGTCAGTCAAGTCGTCGGCAGGAACGTAAATCGCCTGAACCGAGGTAATCGAACCCTTTTTGGTGGAAGTGATTCGCTCCTGCAGCTCACCCATTTCAGTTGCCAACGTTGGCTGATAACCAACCGCTGAAGGAATCCGGCCCAGAAGCGCCGACACCTCGGAACCTGCCTGGGTAAAGCGGAAAATGTTGTCAATGAACAGGAGCACGTCCTGGTTTTCTTCGTCACGGAAATACTCGGCAACAGAAAGAGCGGTCAACGCAACCCGGGCACGGGCACCTGGAGGCTCGTTCATCTGACCGTACACCAGCGCAGCCTTGTCAAGAACGCCTGACTCCTTCATCTCCATCCAGAGGTCGTTTCCTTCACGGGTCCGCTCACCAACACCGGCAAAAACGGAGAAACCACCGTGCTGCTTGGCGATGTTGTTGATCAGTTCCATAATCAAAACAGTTTTGCCAACACCGGCACCGCCGAACAGGCCGATCTTACCGCCCCGTGCATAGGGAGCAAGCAGGTCCACAACCTTGATGCCGGTGGTAAATGCCTCAACCTTGGTTGACTGGTCTTCAAAGGCAGGCGCTTCACGGTGAATGGCGTATTCCTTTTCGTTGCCAATGGGACCGGCTTCGTCAACCGGCTCACCGATGACGTTCATGATGCGGCCAAGGGTCTTGCGGCCAACCGGCGCACAAATCTGCTTGCCGGTGTCGATAACGTCCTGACCGCGCTTCAGACCATCGGTTGAATCCATTGCTATGGTACGGACGGAATTTTCACCCAAATGCTGGGCAACCTCAAGCACCAGATTGTGCTCGCGGTCGTCAATGGCCGGATTTGTTACTCTGAGTGCGTGGTAGATCTCCGGCAACTTACCGGGTTCAAATTCGACGTCCACAACTGCGCCGATAACCTGCGAAATTTTACCGATATTCTGACTCATGGAACCATGTCCTCCTGCGGCCATCGGGCCTCATATAGTGATTCGTTTATCCAGTTATCCCTTGATCGATTCAGCACCGGAGATGATTTCCATCAACTCGGTAGTGATGGCGGCCTGCCGTGCACGGTTGTACTGCAGGGTCAGTTTGCCGATCATCTCGGAAGCGTTCTTTGAAGCGCTGTCCATGGCAGTCATACGGGCACCATGCTCACCTGCCACTGATTCAAGCATTGCCTTGAATATCTGTACCTCAATATTTTTCGGCAATATCTCGGCCAGCAGCTCGCCAACCGATGGTTCATAGATATATTCAACGCCTGCTTCGTCCGTGCTTCCTTGTTCCTCGGGAACAACCGGCAGCAGTTGCTGGAAGGTTATGTCCTGCGACATAACGGTGCGGAAGGAGTTAAAGAGCAGCACGACCTGGTCATAATCTTCAGCAAGGTAGCCGTCAATAACATCCTGGGCCAGCATTGCAGCAGCCTGATAGTTCGGCTTGGAAATGATATTCGAGAAATTCTTGTGGATGGTGTGGCGATTTTTCAGAAATTCATACCCTTTGCGCCCAACGGTCATCACACTGATTGATTCGAACTCTCCCTGTTTGTCCTTGAGAAAGCGCTCGCCAGCCTTACACAGGTTGGAGTTGAATCCGCCGCAAAGTCCCCGGTCCGACGTCATGACAATCAGAAGCAGTTTCTTTGCATCCCGCTTTTCCAGCAGCGGATGAAGATCACCTTCCAGAGTTCCTGTCAGTGACTGGAGCACTTCTCCCATTTTCAACGCATAGGGACGGGCCGCAACGACGTTTTCCTGCGCACGGCGGAGCTTGGCAGCCGAGACCATTTTCATGGCCTTGGTTATCTGACGTGTATTTTTGACGGATACGATCCGCTTTTTGATGCTTTTAAGGCTAGCCATGTCTCAAACCGTCCTTGTTTAAGCGGTAAATTCCTTCTTGAACTGCTCCAGCGCAGCCACCAGCTTTGCCTTCAGGTCATCGTCGATGGCCTTCTTGTCGCGCAACTCTGTCAGTACTTCTGCCTGACGATTGTCAAAGAAGGCGTACAGTTCAGTTTCATAGCGCTTGAGCACGGAAACCGGATACTCATCCAGATAGGCATTGTTTGCGGCAAAAATAATCAAGACCTGCTTCTCGTTGGGAACCGGACGATACTGGGGCTGCTTGAGAATCTCCACCAGACGCTCACCACGGGCAAGCTGCATCTGCGTGGCTCTGTCCAGATCGGAACCGAACTGGGCAAAGGCTGCCATTTCACGGTACTGAGCAAGGTTAAGACGGAGGGTACCGGCCACTTGCTTCATTGACTTGGTCTGGGCTGAACCGCCAACCCGCGAAACCGACAGGCCGACGTTGATGGCCGGACGTACGCCGGAGAAGAACAGGTCGGACTCAAGATAGATCTGGCCGTCCGTAATGGAGATAACGTTGGTCGGAATGTAAGCCGACACGTCACCAGCCTGGGTTTCAATGATCGGCAATGCGGTAAGAGAGCCGGCACCGCACTCATCGGACAGCTTGCAGGCACGCTCCAGAAGGCGGCTGTGCAGATAGAAAACGTCACCGGGATATGCTTCGCGTCCTGGCGGACGGCGCAGCAGCAATGAAAGCTGACGATAGGCAACAGCCTGCTTGGAAAGGTCATCATAGATAATCAGGGCATGTTTTTTGTTATCGCGGAAAAACTCACCCATGGTGACGCCAGTGTAGGGAGCAATGAACTGCAGCGGTGCGGACTCGGAAGCGGTAGCGGCAACAACGATGGTGTAATCCATGGCACCATGTTCCTGCAGCTTGGACACAACCTGTGCAACCGTGGAACGCTTCTGACCGATGGCGACATAAATACAGACCACGTCACCACCCTTCTGGTTGATGATCGTGTCGATGGCAACAGCGGTTTTACCGGTCTGGCGGTCGCCGATGATCAACTCCCGCTGACCACGGCCAATCGGCACCATGGCGTCAATTGCCTTGAGGCCGGTAGCCATAGGCTGGTGAACCGACTTACGGCTGACGATGCCGGGAGCCTTGATCTCAACCTTGCTGTAAGTGCTGGTAACAATCGGCCCCTTACCATCAATAGGCTGGCCAATTGCGTTAACAACCCGACCGATCAGCGCATCGCCAACAGGTACCTCGGTAATTCTACCGGTGCGCTTGACGGTATCCCCTTCCTTGATCTCGGAGAATTCGCCAAGAATGGCGGCTCCGACGTTATCTTCCTCAAGGTTGAGCACCATGCCGGATACGCCGCCGGGAAACTCCAGCAACTCGCCTGCCATGGCACCGGCCAAGCCGTGGATACGTGCGATACCGTCTCCGATGGAGATAATTGTGCCGGTTTCCGACACTTCTACCTCCTTGCCATACTCATTGATCTGTTTTTTAATAATTTCGCTGATTTCTTCGGCTCTGAGTTCCATAGAAGCGTTTACCCCTTCTGTAGTATATCGTTAATCCGTACCAACTGTGTTTTTACACTGCTATCGTAGGCTATATCGCCAATTTGTGTGAGAACGCCGCCGATCAGCGACTGGTCAACCTTGACCTGCGGCACAACCTTCTTGCCTGTTTTCTGCTCCAGAGCCAACGTGATGGCGGAAATCTGTGCGTCGTCAAGAGTAAAGGCGGTGGTAATGACCGGGCGAATAACGCCGGACTGCTCGTCTGCCAGTTTGCCGTACGTCTCAACAATCTGGGAGAGACAGGAAACGCGGTTTTTATCAACCAGCAGAAGAAGAAAATTGGCAACCAGCTCTGAACAGTTCAGCCGACCGATCAGTTCACGCATGATCTGTTTTTTCTGATCCGCAGTAAAAGCGGGGTTGGCAAACAGAGCTCGCAACTCGGCATTACCGGACAACAAACCATTAAACTCCTTCAACTCCTGGCTGAAACGTTCAATGAGGTCATTTTCCGAGCCAAGCTGGACCAGCGCCTTGGCATACCGTCTGGCAATGGCGTTATTGATCACAGGTGTCCCACCTTCCCGAGATAGTCTTGTACAAAGCGGTCATGATCAGCCTTCTGAACTGCACCTGAAAGTTTGCCAGCTGCCAGCTCAACCGCCAGACGGGCAGCTTCGGCACGCAACTCGGCACGCGCTTTCAGCACTTCCTGATCAGCAGACTGCGCTGCCTGTGCTGCAATTTTCACCGCCGCCTCGCGGGCCTCGGCAATGATGCGCTGCTTCTCGGCTTCCGCCTCCTGCATCATGGCTACGCGCAGCTGTTCAACCTCCAGGCCGGCCTTGTCAAGCTTTTCAGAGTACTCCTTAAGCTTGGCCTCGGCTGCCGCACGGGCTTCCCGCGCTTCCTTCAGGTTTTTTTCTATTGCAGCCTGGCGTTCTGCAAGCGAGCCTTTCACATTGGCTTTCTTCAGAGCCCAGACAACAATACCGACCAAAATAGCAAAGTTGATAACCCGCCAGATGAAATCCTTGATCACTGCCCCGGAATCGGCGTGGCTGTCGCCACCCCCGGCGGCAACGGCAACCGCTGCAAGCAGTACCGGCGACAGAACAACCAGTGCGGAGCAAACTTTCTGGATACGGCGACCATTCAGCATCAGCATGGGCTTACAGACTCCTCCCCAGAATTTTTTCACAGATTTCGTTTGAAAGCGCATCCGCCTGTTTGCGCAGCAACTCACGCGCGTCGGCAGACTCACGACCAATCCGCTCACGAATGGATTCAAGCGACATTACCGCTTCCTTCCGCGCCTTCTCGGTCAATGCCGCCTCTTCAGCCTGCGCCTCTTTAAGCAACTCGGCACGCCTGGCTCCAGCCTCAGCCTTTGCGGCACGCAAACCGGCCTCATACAGGGCAACCTTTTCCTGTACAACCTGGTCCACCGCTGCGGTACGCTCGCTGGCCGTTTCAATCTCCAGACGGCGCTTATCCAGCACCCCCCTGAGCGGCTTGTACAGCATGACGTTTAGCACCAGCACCAGAATTCCGAAGTTTATGATCTGAATAAAAAATGCGAGATCGAGATTGATCACGGCCTTCCCCTTGCGCTGGTTTTGTATACTGTATCCCACAAAAAAAGCGCCTGAATCCATGCTTGATGTTCAGGCGTGAAACGCAATTTAGCTATCACAGACGTATACAGATTGTCAATCAAAAATTATCGGAGACCGTCGGTAAAAGTTAGCGCAACAACAGGTCAACAACCCCGGTCAGTTCGTCCGGCGAGTTGAAGTGGATCTCCAGCACCCCTTTGCCACTGCTGTTCCGCCGTATGGCGACACGGGTCTGAAACTGTTTTTGGAGCTGTTCTTCCAACGCGGACATCAGCAGATCCGGCTGGCGCCCCGGCTTTACCGGTGCCACCTGCGGCCTGCGCTTCAGGCGATTAACCAGCTCTTCAGTAGAGCGCACACTTAACTGGCGATGAATGATGTCGTGACGAGCCTTCTGAAGAAGCTCTTCATTCTCAAGCCCCAGCAAGGCCCGGGCATGCCCCATGGTCAGCCGCTCATCCAGCATATCCTGCTGAATCTGCTCCGGCAACTTGAGCAGCCGCAACGCATTGGTGACGCTGGTACGGCTTTTGCCAACCCGCTTGGCCACCTCTTCCTGCGAAATTCCGAACTGTTCCACCAGTGACTTATAAGCCTGGGCCTCTTCAATGGCGTTCAGATCCTCACGCTGGATGTTCTCAATCAGGGCCAGCTCCATGACCGCATCGTCACTGGCTTCCCTGATCACCACCGGCAACTCCCTGAGACCGGCCTTCTGGGAAGCGCGCCAACGCCGCTCACCGGCAATGATCTCATAAAACCCGTCTTTTTTTGTCACCACCAGCGGCTGAATAATCCCTTTTTCCTTGATGGAAGCTGCCAGCTCCTCCAGTTTTTCAGGATCAAACTGCTTGCGGGGCTGATTCCGGTTGGGACGGATCTGCTCAATGGGACAGAGAAAATACTGCTTCTCACCAGCGGTCTCGACCACCGGCAGCAAAGCCGCCATCCCCCTGCCAAGACCTGTTTTTTTAAGCATTGCCCCCCCCACGCCGAATCAACTCTCTGGCCAATTGCAAATACGATGCGGCACCACGGGAGCCGATATCATAGTAAATAACCGGCTTTCCATGGCTCGGTGCCTCGGAAAGACGGACATTGCGCGGAATGACCGTTTCAAAGACTTCATTGGGGAAATGGGCTCTGACCTCATCCTCAACCTCTTTAGACAGGCGGTTGCGGGCATCAAACATGGTCAGCAGAATTCCCTCAATCCGCAGCAGCGGATTCAACCCTTTCTGCACCAGCCGTATGGTGTTCAATATCTGGGAAAGCCCTTCCATGGCATAAAATTCACACTGAAGCGGGATCAGGATGGCATCGGAAGCGGTCATAGCATTAACAGTCAGCAGGTTCAGGGAAGGAGGGCAGTCGATCAGCACATACTGGTACCTGGACAGCAGCGGCGCAAGGGCGTACTTGAGGCGCTGTTCGCGACCGCTTTCCGTGGCCAACTCCAGTTCGGCTCCGGCCAGGTCAGCGGTGGCGGGCAGGATGTGCAGAAATTTGTGGCCACTGTCAATAATCAGAGAGTCGGCAGCAGCATCATTGATCAGAAGATCGTACACCGAGTGGCGCAGCTGCGATTTTTCAACACCAACGCCGCTTGTGGCGTTTCCCTGCGGATCCATGTCAACAAGCAGCGTAGGATATTCCGCAGCAGCCAGCGCCGCCGCCAGATTAACGGCAGTGGTGGTCTTTCCCACGCCCCCCTTCTGGTTGGCTATGCAGATGATTTTTGACATAAGATATTGTCAGGCCTATGGATTTTAGATATTCAGGTATGGTTCGGCAAGGTTGGAACGGTAGCACAAAGCACGGTCACTGCAAAGCACTTTTTAGGAAGCTGCCGACTTGCTCCAGCACCCGGCGCAGTGTTCCAAAAAATCTTTGTCCGGCGCTGCCCGCAGCACAAGGGGCTTGCCGTTGCGCCCGGCAAATGAAAGTCCGACGCAGTGCAGCATCAACCGGGGACAGGGCTGCCCCCCATAGGTGCTGTCACCGACAATCGGCAAGCCATCCGCCGACAGATGGACACGAATCTGGTGGGTCCTTCCCGTACGGGGATGGGCCTCAACAAGTGCCAGACCGTCCGCAGCAGCAAGCAGACGGAACTCCGTCAACGCCGACCGCCCCTCTGCCATGATCCCCCAGCGGGCGCTGCCAAGCTTGCCGATCGCCCCGTCAGATTTCCAGCTTGTGGACGGAGCATCTCCTGAGACCAGTGCAAGATAGCGCTTTTCCATCTGCCCCTGCTTGAACAGCTCCGACAGCCAGGCAGCCGCCTGACGGTGTTTGGGAAACACCATCACTCCTGATGTTCCCCGATCCAGACGATGGACAATCCGCACCGGTTCCCGGATCCCCTGCCGGGCAAACTCTTCCCCTACCCAGTACTCCAGTGTCCCTTTCAACTGGTACGGCGTACGTTGACTGGCCACGCCGGACGGCTTGTTGATTGCCAGCAGTTCCCGGTCCTGGTAGATGATCGCCTCCGGCGGCAGCAGCAATTCCTGAAACCGCCCCGGTTCCATGATGCCAACGGTCAGCAGGTCACCGCTTTTCACCAAACGTGAAGCGACCCGCACCATGGATTGATTGACGGCACAGCCTCCCCGGTCGATGATGCGCCGGGCTTCACCTTTGCTGATCTCGCCTAGCCGTGTAAGCGCTTCATCAAGACGCAGACCGCTTGTTTCAGCGGCTATGGCGCAATTCAGAATCATGCCGCCCTCGGTGCTGAATGCTTACCAAACATCAGCGGGGCACTGCTTCCAGCAGCGGCTTGATAAACCGCTCATAGGTGGCCCGCTGCTTGCTGGACAGCAGCTCGACATCCCCTTCGTTGTCCAGCAGAAACGTACCGACACCGATGACCGTTTTTGCCAGATACCCGGTTCCTTCAACAGATTTTTCAATCTCTGCCGTGCCTTTACTGAGCAGCTTGCGCAGCAGTTTCAGATCAACATCCATCCCGTACCTCCAACAGTTGGCCGTTATGCAGCCCTTGTTTTTCCATATCATCAAGAAACCGCAACAATATTAAACAGTGTTGCCGCCTCAGACGCTCCGGCCTGTACCTCGTCTCCGACTTTACAGCCCAGCAGATTGCGTCCCAGAGGAGAGCCGGGGGTAATCACCACAATCTCTCCTGCGCCATCCCTGATCTTCATGCCGCCCCCCTGGGGGCCGAGAAAAAGCCGCCGCACGTTCCCATCAGCATCTTCCAACTCAATCAGCGCCGTCAGGCGGATCGGCGTGCCATCGTCGAACGTATGCAGCACCAGGGCACGGTAGCTCTCCAGCGCAATCCTGATCTCCTGGGCACGGTTGGCCTGCCCCTGGGCGATGTAGGACGCCTCCAGCGCGGTGGTATCGTATTTGTTGTCCGGGAGACATTCCTCGTGGGTGGCAGCCACATGGGCCGTTCGGGCAGCGGCGGAAAGCAACTGCAAATCCGCCTCAAGACCAGCGACAATCAACTGAAGCAGTTGTTTTTTTCCATCAGACACAACGCCCCGCCTACGCCTTTTTCAGAAAACAGGTCTTCAGAACAAGGGTGCCCTTCCCTTCACGGCACTCCACCTCTGCCTCACTGGAAGTCAGGCGGATATTCTTGAATACCTTGCCTTGTTTCAGAGTAGTGGAAGAGCCCTTCACCTTCAAATCCTTAATGACTTGTACGGAATCGCCATCCTGTAGTTCATTGCCGTTGCTATCTTTGACTGCCATGAAATCCTCACTTTCTGCATCTGGAATGTTGCCCTACGGTTCAGCGTTTGTACTTTCTACGATCGGCTTCCCCGTCGAATAGTTGCGGTCTTTGCAGGCTTCTCCTGCGTCTTTTTCTCCTTGGACACAACATCCACACCACGGTGCAACCGCTGGTAACAGCAGTTACAGCAGTTCCAACGGCGGTTCATCCAGTGCTGCCAGCTGTTCGCGCAGCTCCAGGATCTGTTCGCCCCAGTAGCGCACGGTATTAAACCAGGGAAAGGTCAGCGGAAAAACCGGATCATCCCAGCGCCGGGCGAGCCAGGCGCTGTAATGCAGCATACGCAGGGTGCGCAGCGTCTCAACCAGCCGCAATTCCAGCGGATCAAAATCATAGAACTCGTTGTAGCCCTCCAGCAGTGCATCCAGTTGCAGCTGTTTGCGTTGCCGGTCGCCGGAGAGCATCATCCAGATATCCTGCACCGCCGGAGCCATGCGGCTGTCGTCGAAATCCACAAAATGGGGGGCATGGTCCCGCCAGAGGATATTGCCGCTATGGCAGTCGCCATGGGTTCTGATCAATCGGACCGGCCCTGTCGTTGCCACAATCCGGTCAATGGCTTCCAGCAGCCGACCGGTCAACGCCGTATAACTTTCGCGGTATTCCGCCGGAATGAACTGTTCACAAATCAGGGCCACACTTTCACGGCCGAAGCTTTCGCTGTCCAGTGTTGGCCGCTGGCAAAACGATCTGACTGCGCCGATGCGGTGCATGCGGCCCAGCATCCGCCCCAGGATCAGCAGATTATCCAGATTATCAAACTCCGGAGCGTGGCCGCCCTGCTGCGGGTAAAGAGCAAATTTGAAGCCCTGGTGTTGAAAGAGGCTCTCGCCAGCCGTGTTACGCCAGGGAGCCACCACCGGCAGTTCATGTCCGGCCAGTTCGTGACTGAAATCATGTTCCTCGATGATCTGCTCGTCACGCCAGCGGGCAGGACGGTAGAACTTGGCGATCATAGGCCGGGCATCCTCAATGCCTACCTGATAGACACGATTCTCGTAACTGTTCAGGGTCAGGTTGCGGCAATCACAGCGGAACCCCTGGCTCTCCACGGCATCCATGATGAAGTCAGGGGTAAGGATATGAAAGGGATGCTTGTCTGCATGCATGGCAGTATTCCTGATTTTGAATAGTAAAGGCGACCGATTGGCCGCCTTTACCCGGTAATTCCAATTCCAACTCAAGGCGATATCTTCGTTGGCTCGTCTTCGGCTCCTCGACGTACTACGTGTACGCCTGCGTCGCCGAATTCCTCGCCGCCTTGATCTCATCCTTGATTTGGAATTGAAATAACGTACTGTCTCTGCAATTAATGCCGGTTACTTCTTTTCAGCCTTTTTAATCTTTTTTTCAGCCTTTTTCTCCTTCGGAGATTTAGCCGGTGCCTTCTTGCTTTCCTTCTTACTATCCACACCTTTGCTCATAACCTGTCCTCCTGTCCTCCTGTCACCTGCGAGCCAGTGCTACGCTTCAGATCTATACACAATTGTTTGCAGTATAGCACTTCCCAAAGTTACGAACATTACTTTTATGCCGGGACCACATTAGAACTGACTCTCCGGCAGCGGCTTCAGCTCATCTTCTCGCCCCCGCCCCGCAGGTCAACCGGGCTTCAGGTGGACCTTTGGCCGCGACGCCCGGTCTTGGGCGCAGGACGGGCAGGCACCACCCTTTTCCGTTTGGGGGTAGCCCCCTTTGCCGGATCCTGCTTCCCCTTATCCTGTGCCTTTTGGGCCTTGGTCTGTGCAACTTCCTGCTTGAGCGCCTGCACCCGCTGGCTGCGCCGGGCGGCAAGCTGCGGAAATTCCACAAGGGTACGACGCGGGATAGTATAGGTGAGCAGCTTCTCGATGGCGCTCAACAGTGGCCGTTCCTCCGGGCTGACCAACGACAGGGCCACCCCGTCCTCCCCTGCCCGACCGGTGCGACCGATGCGGTGCACGTAATCTTCAGAGACCTGCGGCAGGTCGTAATTCACCACATGGGGCAGACGCTGAATATCCAGGCCGCGGGCCGCCACATCTGTGGCCACCAGCACCCGGAACTCGCCTTGCTTGAACTCGGCCAGGGTGCGGGTACGGATCGACTGGCTCTTGTTGCTGTGGATAGCCGCCGCCTTGATCCCGTCGTAGATCAGCTCCTCGGTCAGCTTGTCCGCGCCGTAGCGGGTGCGGGCAAAGACCAGCACCTGGTTCCAGCCCCCCTTGCGGATCAGGAAGGAGAGCATCTCCCGCTTGCGACTCCGCTCCACCTCGTAGACCGCCTGGGTCACCGCATCGGCAGCGATATTGCTGCGCGGCACTTCGATCCGCTGCGGCTGATTGAGCAGTTCATCGGCAAGCTGTTTGATCTCCTTTGGATAGGTGGCTGAAAAGAGCAGGGTCTGACGCTTGGCTGGCAGATATTCCGCCACCTTCCTGATCTCGTCCACAAAGCCCATATCCAGCATCCGGTCAGCCTCATCCAGCACCAGCACCTGAATCCGGGAAAGATCGATGGTGCCCCGCTCGGCATGATCCAGCAGCCGCCCCGGCGTGGCCACCACGATATCCACACCGCGATGCAGCCGCTCGATCTGAGCCTGGATGGTCACCCCACCGTAGATCATGGTGGAGCGCAACGATAGCCGTCGGGCAAAGGCGTTCATCTGTTCGCTCACCTGAGCCGCCAGTTCACGAGTCGGCACCAGCACCAACGCCCGTGGCTTGCGTCGTTTTTCCTTCGGCAGATGCTCGCTCAGCCGCTGCACAATCGGCAGGGCAAAGGCAGCGGTCTTACCGGTGCCGGTCTGTGCCCCGGCCAGCAGGTCCCGTCCTTCGAACACCAGCGGGATCGCCCCGGACTGGATAGGTGTCGGCTCGGTATAGCCCTGGGATGCGATGGCGCTAAGCAGTTCGGCTCTCAGGCCGAGAGTATCAAAAGACATTGCTATGACTCCTTGTGAGTAACGGCGGTTAAGCAGTTCCAGCGGCGGCTCATCCAGCAGGGCCGCTCACCGGACAGATGAGTAAGCGCCTCTTCAAACCTCCGACGCTCTGCCCTTTTTAGTGCGATACCGGCGCCAGATAAGAGCATATATCACCAGATTAAGCAACAGCACGAACAGCCCCAGCATCTGCTGATTGCCGGGAGTCAAGCCCGCCGGATAGAGCAGCGGTTCCAGATATTGTTCCACAAAACTCGTCTGATAGCCTGTGCCGCCTGCCATTCTACGCCAGTGGTTTTCAAGGTAGGTCAGCGGACAGACCTTTCCCGTCAACTCAACCGTAACACCCCACAGCGCAGCTGGCAGGTGCAGCCAGACCACGCGCGGCCAGCGCAAAAGCAGTAAACCGCCCAGCAGCACAAAACAGACAAAGGAGACGTGGACAAACATCGCCATATCGGTAAGCATTGCAGAGTACATATGTTTGAGCTTACCCGCTTATCTGATAAACGAAAAGAACCTTGTGCGCTCACCCTGCAGGAATGCCTGATGCCGACAAAAGCGTCGAGAATTTTTACAGTTTGCGCCATAGGACCGCACCCCGCAATGCAATCTGGCCCCATAACAGTCCAGCTTTTCAAACATTCCGGCATTGGCCTTACTCTTGCTCTGCATCCCCATGGAAGGGATGACGGCAACTAAAGGAGAATATATATGACCATGAAAATGCCGAAGATAACGTCATGCGAAGCAACAAACTGTTCCTACAACAAAACCCAGCAGTGCCATGCCATTGCTATCACGGTAGGAGGACCGGATGCATGTCCCTCATGTGACACCTACTTTCACGACAACAAAAAGGGTGGGGTCTCCGACATGACCGGCGGGGTTGGTGCATGCAAGCTGGAAGGCTGCACACACAACTCTGCATTCGAGTGCTCGGCACCTGCTATAAAAGTAGGGTTGTTTAGAAACCATGTGGACTGCTCGACCTTTCAGGCCCGCTAGCTCCCCCAGGAGAAACAGCCCGCAATCCGCCATCCCTTCCAGCATGACGAAACCGGTCAGGCATCTGCCGCTATGGAACATACTCTGAGGAGTTGCCTGCGTCATCAAGCCGTTGTGCTGTTTCTGATCACACTCACGCTCTGCCTGGCCAGCAGTTCCGGGTGCAGCAGCGCACCGTTGCAGACTTCCGCAATTACCCTCCCCCCTGGGTTCAAGCTCACCGTCTATGCCTCTCCGGTGCCGGGTGCACGCTCCCTGGCACTTGGCGCCAAGGGCACGCTCTTTGTCGGCAGCCGCAGCCAGGGTAAGATATACGCAGTCATTGATCACAACCAGGACCATCAGGCCGACGAACTGCTCACCATCGCCAGCGGCCTTGACTCACCCAACGGTGTGGCATTCCGCGATGGAGCTCTGTATGTTGCGGAGATCAGCCGCGTAGTGCGCTTCGATAACATCGAGGCACAGCTGCGCACTCCGCCCAGACCGGTGGTCGTCAACGCCTCTTTTCCGGACAAAAGTCATCACGGCTGGAAATTCATCCGCTTTGGGCCGGACGGCAGGCTCTATGTACCGGTGGGCGCCCCCTGCAACGTCTGTGAGGAGCGGGACCCGCGCTTCGCCTCGATCATGCGTATGGCAGCTGATGGCAGCAATCTGGAGGTCATTGCCCGCGGGGTACGCAACACGGTGGGCTTCGACTGGCACCCCATCACCGGTGAGCTCTGGTTTACCGACAACGGACGGGACTGGCTGGGAGACGACAAACCGCCAGACGAGCTGAATCGTGTGCCAAAAACCGGCCTGCACTTCGGCTTCCCCCACTGGCACGGGCGAGACATCCCCGACCCGACATTCGGCAAGAAACGGCGCAAAGATGAGTTTGTCCCGCCGGAAATGGAGCTTGATGCCCACGTAGCAGCGCTCGGCATGCGTTTCTACACCGGCACCATGTTTCCCGCACACTACCGCAACCAGATTTTCATCGCCGAACATGGCTCCTGGAATAGCACCTCCCCGGTTGGCTACCGGATTACCCTGGTCCGTCTCAGTAACAACCGCGCCATATCTTACGAACCTTTTGCTCAGGGCTGGCTGCGCAACGGCAATGTATGGGGACGACCGGTGGATCTGCAGGTCATGCCTGACGGCAGCCTGCTGGTGTCGGACGACAAGGCTGGCGCCATCTATCGGATCAGCTACCAGCCCTGATCGCCAAATCCAGCTCACAAAACAGCAAGGCGGCCAACTTTGGCCGCCTTGGGAACAGGGAAACAGTTGCCGCTCAACGGCTCCGGCGTTTTTTGGCCTGCGGGGGTGACGGAGTAGCAACGGCCTTGAACTCCGGTTCATAGCCCACCACAAGGCCGGGGGCGCTGCTGTTGCGCATAACCAGGAAATGGGCGTTGTTTGTATCAAACGGGCAAACCGGCTGACGGCATGGTTCAAAACCAAAGCGCTGGTAGTAGGCAGGCTCCCCCAGCACAAACAGGGTCTGGTTCTTGATCGCCTCCTGACGCAGGGCAAACCTGAGCAGTTCTGTACCCACCCCCTGTTTTTGAAAATCCGGAGCCACCGCCATGGGGGCCAGATGCAGACCGCAGATATTCTTGCCATGGTAAGCAGTGGAGAAGGCGATGTAGGCAATGACCTTGCTGGTCTGGATACAAATCCACTCGTGCATCGGCCTGTTATTTTCGTGCAGTTTCTGCACCAGCGCTGCCTCATATACGCTGCCGGGAAAGGCCCGCTGCAGCAGGGCGTAGACCCTGGGGCGGTTTTCATCTGTCAGCTTTTGTATTTTCATGCGTCCATCCCGTTCCCGCAACTCCGCACTATCACTACTTGTCAGCCCGTCGTTCGTAGAAACCTTTCTCAAAGGTCGTCACCGTTGTCAGTTCATCGATACGGCTGATCGTAACCACAACGGGATGGCCGGTATCGTCATCCTTACCGGCCAGACGGATATACTCCCCTGCTTCCATCTGGCTGGTAAAGCCATGTTCCTTCATCCGGGCCGCTGTCCGGCTAGTCACATCCCCCCTGAAGATCAGGGTATGTCCGGCTAGAACTGAATTCTTCTCATAGAAGTACCCTGCGCTTACCAGTGGTTCTGCCTGGCTTACCATGTACAGATCAACCATCAGACCGCCCATATCGGCCACCTTGTCGGGCGCTCCCAGGATTGCAGTCACCTGGTTCTTGGTCATGAGCATGGTAACCCGGTCCAGGGCCTTGAGATCAGCCGCAGAAGCCGCGCACGCGCAGAAGATGAGCGCCACGGCAGGAATAATGCTTTTTACATATGATTTCATGGAAACCTCTCTGTTCTATTTGAAAAGGGTGTCAATGACATCAACCAACCCTGCCGGGTTAACGCTGACACCAACGGAGCTGCTCGACTTTTCCGTGACCCGTGTCCCGTCCGGCTTGACATAGCTCTTTGTGGAAGAGGAGGTGGTGGCACGCTTCTCAATGGGACGCATCTGTGTGGCGGCTGCACCGACGCCGGTCTTCAGCAGTTCTTTGGCCATCTCCCGGTTATCCATGGGCACATCTCCCGGCGGAGCTGATGCCGGGTTGTCATAGGAATAAAATGAGGTTGCGCCGGAACCGGCTGGCGGCGCTCCGCTTAGAGGAGTCAACATAACCGTAACCGTTGGCGGATAAAGCAGATACGCCTCTCCAGAATCCTCCTGATAGGAAAGCGAACTCATGCTGCTACCAACACCCATGGAAGCATTCTTGAAAAAAAGTCCGGAGTTGAGACCTGACTGAATCGCCTTCATGTAGACCTTTTCCTTCTGATAGCGGTTGATTATGGACACATCCTCCTGGCGGTAGTTCTCCTTGACCAGGGTCAGCACATGGCTACGGTTGCGTTCAAGGGAGACCGTTGCGGGGGTCAGCCCCACCAACTGACCGTTGGCGTAGATCTTTGCGCCAAGGGGGTTAGTGGAAACCGGGATATCCTGTTTCAGAACCACCGTGGCACAGCCTGACATGAAGGCCGCCAGACAGACCAGTGCCCCCAACCTGATGATACATCGCATATTGTTCGTCATTCTCTGAACCTCCTGCAAAAAGTTTTACGGTCTTTTCATCAATAAAACAAGCGCATCAGATTATTTCGGATATTTTTCCATCCTCTTTGGAGTTCTGCCCGCTTTGCAGATTGCCGCAACCCGGCATTTCAGATACTATGCCGAAAATTTTTTCATTCCAAGGAATCCCCCATGACACCATCAACTGAACAATCCCAGGATATCAACGGACTCGATCAGGCGCTACAGACGCTGCGCGAGGATATGGCCGATGCCAAGCGTCAGTCCAAGTTTTACGATATGTTTCTCAATACCACCTTTTGCATCCCCACCTTTGATCCGCAGGAACTTGACAAAGAAACAACCGTTGAGGAAGGTCAAGCGCTTCCCCTGATCATGGAATCGGAAGGCAACGATTACCTGATGCTGTTCGACACCGAAGAGCGCCTGAAGAGCTGGGCCGGGTCAGAAGCTGCGTGGGTGGGAGTTCCCGGGTTCGTACTTGCCGCCACGACCATGCCACCGCTCCACTGGGCGATGAACGTCGGCACCGAGTACTCGAAACAGTTTCTCCCCGATGAGATCGCCTGGCTGCGAGAGGTTGTGGAGCGCTGCAACCAGACTGCAACAGCAGAGCAGGCACAACCAAATCCATAAGCAGCATCAGCCCACACCACCATTACCTGGGCTTTTTCGGCCCCGGTGCGGAATGCCGTCCCAGCTTTTCATCCAACTCGTCAATCCAGCCGGCCTTTGAGCCGGGAAAAGCATCGGCATAGGGCACGTAGGGCTTGATATCCAGAACCGGCGTGCCATCCAGCAGATCCACACCGCGCAGATGCAGCGTCCTGCCTTCAATCTTCAGCAGTTCCACGGCTGACAGCCCAATGGCATTGGGACGATGGGGCGACCGGGTAGCCAGAACGCCCCGCTTCGGTCCGCCCCGGGGCGGCTTGACGCTGCTCTTCCAGCCTTCGCTCAGATGAAAGACAAAGATCAGCCACAGCCTGTCGAAGCCGTTCAGATCCTGCAAGACCCTCTCGTCCAGCCAGTCTGCAAGCTCCAGGGTGGCTATGGCAAGCTCGCCGGATTCGGTGCCTTCCACCACCGTGCCCTGATGGGGCGCGTCAATGCGGCGCGTATAGGGAGAGGCCAGGATGCCGATGGGGCGATAGGTAAAAGATTGGTCGTGGGTCATGGCGTGAATGCTAATGCAGGCCTGAGATGGTGGCAACATGAATATGCAAAAACAGACAGAGGTATTGCGCCGTAGCTGCCTAAAATGCTACATAGATATACTTCGTTACCCCTGACAGGGTCGGAAAATCGGAAGCCATATCACATTTAATGAGGTTGAAAGCATGACAATGAAACAGTTCGGCCCGACAAAACTGGACGCAACGCTTATCCCGCAGATAGCCCAACAGTGGGGCACGCCGGTCTACCTGCACGATCAGGAATATATCGAAAACAGTTGTGAACAGTTACTGAGCATGCCCAATGCCTTTGGTCTGCATGTGCGCTACGCCATGAAGGCCAACTCCGACCGCACCGTATTGCGGGTGGTTACCAACAAGGGGCTGGACCTGGACTGCTCGTCACTGGATGAAGCGGCCCGCGCCCATAGCGCCGGGATTCCCTACAGCCGGATGATGCTGACCACCCAGGAGGTTCCCACCGGTAAGGAGCGTGCTGAACTGGAGGAGATGATCAAGGCCGGACTCAAATACAATGTCTGCTCCATGCTGCAGTTTCAACTGATCGCCGACTTTGCCAGGGCCAACAAGGTGGACCTCTCCATGCGGGTCCATCCCGGCGCTTCCGGCGGCGGTGAAAGTGCCACCCGGGATACCGGCAGCGAGTATTCCTGCTTCGGCGTCCACTTAAACGATGTCCCCAAGGTAAAAGCCAGTGCTGATGAGATGGGGCTGCGCTTCACCCAGGTGCATGTGCATATCGGTTCCGGGGGTGCTCCGGAAAAATGGCAAGAGAACATCGACCGCGAACTGGGCTTCGTGAAGACCTACTTCCCCGATGCCGTCACCGTCAGTTTCGGCGGCGGGCTGAAAGTAGCCCGGATGCCGGGGGAAAAGCAGGCCGACATCGCCAGCTTGGGGGCCTATGCCAAGCAGCGAATTGAAGCGTTTAAGGCAGCCACCGGACGGGAACTGCAGATGGAGATCGAGCCGGGTACCTTTGTGGTGGCCAACTCCGGCCATATCATCACCAGAATTATCGACAAGAAGCTGACCAACGAACTGAACTTCCTGATCGTGGACGGCGGCATGGAACTGCTGACCCGTCCGCTCCTGTACGGATCAGAGCACCCCATCGCCATCGTGCGCCAGGACGGCACCCTGCTTTCCAGCGAATACGACCAGACCCCCACTGCCAGCCTGAAATCCTTCGGTATTGTGGGACGCTGCTGCGAGAGCGGCGACTCGGTACGTCTGGATAACGACGGCAACATCGTGCCGGTGCTGATTGCCGAGCCGGAAATCGGCGACTATGTGGTCATCGGCGGCACCGGGGCCTATTCCGAGAGTATGTCACCGGAAAACTACAACTCCCACCGCAAGCCGGGGGCGGTCATGAAGACCAAGGGCGGCGAACTGGTGCAGATCAGGAAGAAACAGGTGCGTGAGCAGATTTACCAGAATGAGCTGGATGTGAAGCTGTAAGCATTTGCACCATAGCATTTTGAACAAGAAAGGCGGCCGATTGGCCGCCTTTTGAATTGCGTATGGTGTCCCCGGAATCGCGCCAGGTATTCAGCGGAGACGTGGAGAAACTGCAAAGGCTGCCGATTGGCCCCCTTAAATCGGTATTCTTTGTTGTATCAGTGTCACGGGTATTTATGGGTATATTTATGGGTAATTACAATTGCGGTTGTGGGTATTTCAGGGTATTGTTTCGGGTAGGAGCTTAGACCTATGATCAGACCTTCATCCATCAGCATAACGAGCCAGACACTGAACCTGATTGCCGAACTTGACGAATTCAAGGGGCGCTGGGAGATGCTCGGCAGGCTGGCACCGGACAAACTCACGTCACTGAAACGTGTGGCAACCATTGAATCAGTGGGATCATCCACCAGGATCGAGGGAGCCCGGCTGTCCGACCTTCAGGTTGAAACACTGCTGGCAAATCTGGACATACGCTCGTTCCGCTCCCGTGACGAAGAGGAGGTTGCCGGTTACGCCGAAGCAATGAATACGATCCATGATGCATGGGAGCATATCCCCTTTACCGAGAATCATATTAAACAGCTCCACGGCATTACCCTGAAGTACAGCACAAAAGATGTCGCTCACCGGGGAGAATATAAAAACCTTGCCAACAATGTAGAGGCTTTCGATGCTGACGGCAGAAGCATCGGCGTTATTTTTGAAACAGCCACCCCATTCGACACCCCGCGACTGATGGCTGAACTGGTCAGCGGCACAGCGGTTGCCCTGCGGGAGAGAGAGCTGCATCCGCTGTTGGTCATCGGCGCATTTGTCGTTCATTTTCTGGCAATACACCCGTTCCAGGACGGCAACGGACGGCTTTCCCGCATTATCACGACGCTGTTGCTTTTGCAGAGCGGCTATCGATATATGCCGTATAGCTCGTTGGAGAGGGTTGTTGAGGAAAACAAGGATGGTTACTACCGGGCGCTGCGGGTATCGCAGAAGCAGATCCGCAGCAGCGAAGAGAATCTGGACCCGTGGCTGGACTTTTTTCTGACCAGCCTGAAGCGGCAGAAGGACACTTTGTTTGGCAAGATAGAGCGTGAACAGTTGCTGGAGCGACTGCACCCCCTGGCAGAACAGATGCTGGTCATCGCCCGGGAGCGGGGCCGGATTACCATTGCCGAAGCGGTGACGCTGCTTGCCGCCAACCGCAATACGGTCAAGCTCCACCTGCGTCAACTGGTGCAGCAGGGGTATCTGAAGCAGCATGGCACGGGTAAAGGGACCTGGTATTCAGTGGGGAGGTAGCTTGAGACCACAAAGGCGGCCGATTGGCCGCCTTTTGAATTACTTACGATATACTGTCTCCGGAACTCTCAATTCCACCATCTCCCAATTTAATGCCCCTTTAGTTCTTCTCTCTTTGTGCCTTTTTGATGTCATTCTTTAAAATCTCCAAAAAGGTGTGGTTCCTAGCCGCAGCATCCTTGATGATTGCATCGAACGAAATTAGACATATCGGTGTAAGTACAAAAGAGCCATCTACACCTTCAACCTCGAAGTCTTGATAAAAAACCTTCCCTTTAGAAAAAAGAGGAGTCCATTTCATTGCTTTCAACAATTTTGACAAATCATTGTCAATTTCTATTACAGCATAATACCATATGCGCTGAATGTTTGGGCAATGAAGAGCTAGCTTTTCTGCTCTTCTAAGAAGCTGAGTTATAGCATATGGACTCTCTTTGTCATCTGCAACACGTTTTTTTATTTCAATGACTACAACGTCGACTTTTTCAACTTTTGATGGATCAGCAGAAAATATCATAGAAATATCAGGCCGTCCGTCATCTTCAATTACTTCTTCACTGAGTGTTATTGATGAGATAACCTGTTGCATTCTTGCTTCACTTAAAATAGTTCTAAAACTCATAAACTTATCATCAAGAATCCAAGCATTGTTACTATAAATACCATCAATTAGACTATCTCCATTAAATTTTTTATAACGAGGTACTATTATATTATGAATAGTCTCCTCTTTATCGGTGCCATTTATTTGAGCAAGACGCTTGATTATGAAATCCCGGTACAGGATGTACTCAGTTAATGTTCTTGACGAAACTTCTAATGACTTTTCGTATATTGAATCATCAATATTTTCGCTTTCAAGCACTTCCTTCTGTTTCTTAAAAAAACGACGTTGAGCAATCTCAATAGCTTCATCTTTATCAATGATACCTACAGTATTCTCATCAAATAGACCACTAAGATGAGGATATTTATTTTCAATTTCCTTCTTTGCTTCCGTGTTAGCCATGCCTATTTCTGGGAATACATCATGTAGAACTATTGATATCTCTTTACGGAAAAGCTGGTAAAGATTCGCCTCAGAAACGTCATTTGGCAAAGTGAGGCGTTGGCGTGCACTATCAGATCTTCCGCTGAATAATTCCGACTCAAAAAGAAAGATTGCGCTATGATTTGGAGGGATCGCATGTGGAGCTAGAATATTGATTGGTATCGTGCGACTATCCACACAAACTGCTGTCATTCTTAGGTTCTCGCCCATTCCCTGCCGAAGCATATATGACATGGTAATATCTGCGAAAGCATGAACACTGATATCTTTGAATGTTGTAGTTTTAAATGCGGGAATATCTGTAACAGTTATACTCTGGATCTCCGGAAAGAAATCTTTATGCTCGTTGACCTTTTGGGTCTCCAGCTGGATAGTTATCTTAAAATCTTTTTTACTTCTTTTCCTGTCGATGAGATAAGGAAGGAACTGCTCAAACAGGTTATCTTTTAAAGCTTTAGGCTTTATATCATCATAGGATTTTAGACGGTTTCCAGAAAAACCGCTAAAATGAAGAACTGATCCCCGCTGATCAGACACGGATGTTTCAGTTATTTCAGATTCACCTTTAAAGGCGTCGGAAAAAGCAAAAGTCCTTTTCTGCTTTTCTTTCTTGTTGTCAAAGACACTGATGACATTAACAGCAGTAAAATATTGTAGATAAACCAGCCTACCTAGACCCTTATGGTATGGATCTGTCGGTTTCTTCAACCGACGAAAACGGTCAAAACGCTCTTCTGTAAAGCCTTCTCCATCATCCGTGATTTTAATCTCAAGATAGCTAGGGCTGATATCGCCGTCTGTAGCAATTGAAATAGTGATTTCATTTGCCCCGGCGTCAAATGCGTTGGCTACCGCCTCGTAGTAAATTTGCGTAAAGGAGGAGCTGGAAAAAAATATCGTACTTGCATAACTTGGTTCGATGTCCATAAAAACCTTTCCAGAATTCCGGGTAGAGTAGAGAGCAG
>DIUT01000010.1 GCA_002423105.1 Geobacter sp. UBA6151
CGCCTGCAGTTGAAGAAGCTGAACGCCCAGTTAAGCGAACTGACCAAGGAGCAGGCCGACTACATCGGTGTGCCGGTGGAAGGACCGTACAAGTCTGAGCATTACCGCTACTAGACTGCTCTGGTGCCATACTTAAATATTCGGGGCAGATTCAAAAAGTCTGCCCCGTTTTGCATTGCACCACACCCTGAGGTGAAGCCATGAACTGCCGCACCAACTGTGCCGCCTGCTGCATTGCCCCCTCCATCTCCTCTCCCATACCGGGCATGCCCGGCGGTAAACCGGCCGGGGTCCGCTGTGTGCAGTTGACGCCGGACAATCAATGCCGTATCTTCGGACAGGCAGATCGCCCCGCAGTCTGTAGCGGCCTGCAGCCTCACCGGGAGATGTGCGGAGATAGCGCAGAAGAAGCATTTGAACAGCTTTCAGCATGGGAACTGATGACAAAACCGTAATAGATAACGAGGTCGTAACATGGCAAAAGAACTGTATGTCGGGCACCTGCCCTATGAAGCAACCCAGGATGACCTGCGCCGCCTGTTCAGCGTGGCAGGCACCGTAACCTCGGTGCATATCATCACTGATCCGGCCAGCGGAAAATCCAAGGGATGCGGCTATGTCCGGATGGCCTCGGAAGAGGAGCTTCAAGAAGCCATCGAGTGTCTTGATGGCGCGATGATGGAGAACCGGGTGATTACGGTCAGTATTGCCAATCCGCAGAAACAGGCGCCAAAACATGCTCCCGGAGCATCCCGCAATACAAAGCCCGGCTCACGCAGGGCACGGGCACAGCAGAAGTCAACGCAGAAACCCTGATACAGGAGGCAGCGATATGGAGAGCTTTGAACAATTTCTGGCAACGGTAAAAGAAACGGTTAATCCTGCTACCCAGCCGGTGGGCCTCTCCATTGTGCGGGATGCCGCCCTTGTAGAAGGGAAGAAGATCAGGGTCAAGGGCCAGCGTCTGGCCGTCTGCCAACAGATCGCCTACAGCAGGATGTACGGCTGGTCTACCTGGGCAGACCAACAAACCGCCCACTGTGTGCTGGGGGCGGCCTGCGCCGGATTGATCGCACCGCCGTCACGGGTGCTGGATGGCTCGGTCAATACGGGGATCTACCAGAAGGATCAGGCTGCGGCCGCAGCCATGCAGCAGCAGATGCCCCGCCTGCCGGTGGGGACTGTCGGTCTGCTGACTTACCCACTGGCCCGTCCGCTGGAGGGGATTACGCCGGACCTGGTGGTGCTCTATCTGAATTCAGCCCAGACGATGCGGTTGATACAAGCCTTTCTCTATCATCAGGGAGGTGAGTTTGTGATGAAAAGCTCAGGCGATGCCGGGGTCTGTTCCCGGGCCGTGGCCCAGGTCTATCTGACCGGAGAACCCACGGTGGAGATCCCCTGCATGGGGGACCGGCGTTTTGCCATGACGCAGGATTTTGAGTTGTGCGTGGGCATTCCGGTCTCCTGGCTGGAGCGGACCACTGAGGGACTGGCTGCCACCCACAAGGCTGGCATCCGTTATCCGGTGCCGTTCCAGATTCCGTCAGGCTGCGACCTGCCGCCCGACTACATTACCGCCGGGGATGATCTTTGACCATGTCCCTTGATGCATTTCTGCTGCCGCTTTTTGTGTTCAATATGGTGCTGGTGCTGGTGGATGCCTCGGTGGGCTATCATCTGGCTCCGCAGTTTTTTCGCATTACCGGTGGCGACCCAGAAAGCGCCGGATCGGGTATCCGTAGTATCCGCCGTACCCTGACCCTGGTGGTAACCCTCTACATGTTCTTCAATTGTCTTTCCTACTTTCGCCAGGACAGCACCATGCTGGTAATCGTCATGCTCCTGGTGGCGGCTGATCTGGGCGGACAGCTCTACATCCGCTATCGCACCCGTCATCAGGACAACAACCATGAGTGAACCGCTGTTTACCCGCAGTCTGGAAGTGCGCTACCACGAAGCTGACCCACAGGGTGCCGTGCGCTTGGCCGTACTTTTAGCCTATTTGCAGGATGTTGCAGCGGAACATGCGCTGCAGCTGGGGGTTGCCGTCAAGGATCTGCGCAAGCTGGGGCTTACCTGGGTGTTGTCGCGGTTGCATCTGCGGATGGACCGGCTGCCCCGTTGCGGTGAGCAGGTTGGCATCAAAACCTGGCCGGTTAACCGTGAGGGGATTTTTTCAGTCAGGGATTTTGAACTGTTGAACAGTGCGGGAGAGAAAACCGGTTGCGCCACCACTTCCTGGGCTGTACTGGACCTGCAAAGTCGGCGTCCGGTGCGGATTGAAACCCATCTTCCCGGCTATCCGCTGCATCCGGTCAGGGCGCTGGACGATCCCTTTGCAGCGATTCCCGCGCCTGCCACCTTCGAGACGGAGCTGCGGCTACCGGTTCTGCGTGCTGACCTTGACCTGAACAACCATGTCAACAACACCATCTATGCCGGCTGGGCTCTGGAAGCAGCGCCGGAACGGGTCGCCGGGTATGCTGTGCCGGTTTCAGTTGAGATCAACTTCCGGGCCGAAGCCCATTATGGCGATACGGTCATCTCCCGTTGCGCTGTGCAGCAAAGCGGTTCGCACCCCTGTCTGCTGCACCGGATCGAGCATGCCGATGATGGCAGGGAGCTGGCCCGACTGCGGACCTGCTGGAACTTTCTGTCCTGATCGGTTGTCATTCTCTGCCCCTCCGTCACCCTTTGCAACTCCCGTGACAACAACTCAATATCCACCGGTTTTGAAACATAGCCGTCAAACCCCTCAGCCAGTAGCCGTTTCCGGTCGCCTTGCAGGGCATGGGCAGTCAGGGCGATGATCGGGGTGGGCAAATCAATCCCGCTGGTCATTCGTGTTGCTGCAATACCAGCCAGTACCGGCATTTATATATCCATGAGGTTGCCCGTGTCAGGCGGGGGGAGGCGGACGCAGTACTGCTTCTGCCAGTACCTCTGCTATGTCCTTGACCCGTACCTGCTCGTCCTGCCGCAGGTCCTTCAGGCCATCCTCGAACATGGTCAGGCAGTAGGGGCAGGCGGTGCAGACCGTGTCCGGCTGCTGCTGTAGCGCCTCTTTTACCCGTACCAGATTGATCCGTTCTCCGGTGAACTCCTCCATCCACATGCGGCCTCCACCGGCGCCGCAGCAGAAGCCGTTTTCACGGTTGCGCTCCATTTCCTTCGGGGCAGTGCCCACAGCCAGTGCCAGCGCCTCCCGCGGTTCATCGTAGATGCCGTTATGGCGGCCCAGGTAGCAGGAGTCGTGATAGAGCAGGCTGCCCAGCTCTTTTGCCTGGCGGGGCAGGGTCAGGCGTCCATCCTGCACCAGATGCAGCAGCAGTTGGCTGTGATGGATGACCTCCAGTTTGATGCCATACTGGCGGTAGTCATTCTTGAGGGTGGTGAGACAGTGCGGGCACTGGACAATAACTTTTTTGACGCCCTGTTCCTTGAAAAGGGCGACGTTCTGGGTTGCCAACTTGTCAAAGACGAACTCGTTGCCAAGACGCCGCAAGCTGTCGCCGCAGCACAGTTCATCCTTGCCCAGAATTCCCCAGCTGACGTTCGCCTTGTCCAGCAGCTGGGCAAGGGCCAGGGTTACCTGCTTGGCGCGGGAGTCAAAGGAGCCAGCGCAGCCTACATAGAAAAGATATTCGGTCGTGCCCGCTTCAAAGGGGCGTTCGCCCAAGAGGGTTGCCCATTTGCCCCGTTCGGAAGGGGCAATGCCCCAGGGGTTGCTGCGGCCTTCCATATTTTCGAACAGATTGAGCAGTTCTTCGGGGAATTTGGATTCCATCTCCACCAGATGGCGGCGTAGCGGAATCAGTTTGGGCATTTGCTCGATAAAGACCGGACAGGATTCCAGGCAGGCGCCACAGGTGGTACAGGCCCAGATAGCCTCTTCGCTGATGCTGCCAGCTCCCTCGCCGATCAGTGGCTGTAGCGGGGCATTCCCCTGTTTGAGGCTGGAGCCGTTCTTGAGCAGATTCAGTTTCAGGTTGTGGATGACCTGACGCGGATTCAGGGGTTTGCCGGTGGCGTGGGCCGGGCAGTCATTCTGGCAGCGGCCGCATTCCGTGCAGGAGAAAGCATCCAGCAACTCCTTCCAGGTGTAAGCATCGGCCCGATCTATGCCGAAGCGGTTGCCTGCCGTGAACTGCTCCTTTTCCGGTAGCGCCGGTTGTTCCAGGCGACGCAGGAAGATATTGGGAATGGCGGTGATGATATGGAAGTGCTTGCTTAAAGGCAGCAGGTTCATAAACAGCAGCAGGACCAGGGCGTGAACCCACCAGGAAAGATCATGGATCAGTTTGCTCTGCTCCACAGGGATGTACGGCACAAACCAGCCGGATATCGGCAGCAGCTCCCGGGCAATCTGTTGTGTCGTCGGGGGCATGGCGCTGATTTTGGCGGCGTTGACGCCAAAGCTGGCCAGCATCAGTACCGCTATCAGCATGAGAATAAAAAATGCCTCAAAGGTACGGGCTTCCGGATAGGGTGGGGCCACGGCGCGGCGGATCGCCGCAGCTGTTACTGCGGCCAGGGTTATCAACGATACGGCATCGATGATCTGCAGCACCGGACCGAACAGACCGTCGGGCAGGCTGCTGAAACTGATGGCAGGAAAGAGGCCGTGCAGCAAAAATTCCGCATTGGCAACCATCAGGACCAGGAAGCACCAGAAAATGGCCAGATGAATCAGGCCGGACGGTTTGGCCAGCACCCGCCGTTGAGCAAAGGCATAGGCCAGGGTATCGCCAATCCGTTGGCCTATATCATGCAGCCGGTTATCGGTACGTCCCAGTGCGGTCAGGGAAAGGCGCTTCCAGCAGCTCCAGAGGAACAGGGCTGTGGCTGCGATGAAGATCGGAGCGAAAATGCTAGGAGTCGGTGTCATATATACCTCAGAGGGGCAAGGGTCATGGGTCAAGGGTCAAAGGGCGCAACGATCTGGTTTTACTTGCCCCTTGCCCCTTGACCCTGTTTTTTCAGTTCGCGGATTTTCCGTGTCAGTTCCGGCACCACCTGAAACAGGTCGCCCACGATACCGTAATGGGCCACCTCAAAGATCGGGGCCTCTTTATCGCGGTTGATGGCGATGATCAGGTCTGCGTCCTGCATGCCGACCAGATGCTGGATGGCGCCGGAAATGCCGCAGGCAATGTATATCTTGGGCCGGACGGTCTTGCCGGTTTGCCCAACCTGACGGTCGTGGGGCATCCAGCCGGCGTCCACTGCGGAACGTGATGCGCCGACAACGGCACCCAATTCGTCGGCCAGTTCCTTGAGCAGAGCGAAGTTGTCCGGCCCCATCATGCCCCTGCCGCCTGATATGATGAATTCAGCGCCACCGATGTCGACCTTGTGTTTGCTATCACCGTCCCGGATCACTTCGAGTACCTTGGCCAGCACCTGCTCTTCAGGAATGCTGAAATGAACCTTGATGATTTCGCCATCTGCTCCGGCCAGCGGTTCCGGCATCTGCATGACGTGCGGACGGACCGTGGACATTTGCGGGCGGTATTTGTCACACATAATAGTGGCCATGATATTGCCGCCAAAGGCCGGCCGGGTCTGCATCAGGTTGCGCTTGTCGTCAATGTCCAGTCCGGTGCAGTCGGCCGTCAGTCCGGTACCCACTTTGGTGGCCACTGCGCCGGCCAGGTCGCGGCCCATGCCGGTGGCCCCCATCAGGATCACTTCCGGTTTGTACTGCTCGATCAAGTGGCACATTGCTTCAAGGTAGGACTGGGTGCGGTAGTTAGCATACACCGCAGCGTCCAGCAGATAAGCCTTGGTAGCCCCATAGCTGAATGCCTCCCGGCAGAGATGCTCTGCCTGGTGGCCGATGACGACCGCTGACAGCTCGACCCCCAGTTTGGAGGCCAGTTCCCGGCCCTTGCCCAAAAGCTCCCAGGAAACCTTTGCCGCCTCGCCGTCTTCCTGTTCAACAAAAACCCAGACGCCGCGATATGCCGCCTGCATCTGTGCCAGAGCGGCTGCTTCCGGGTCCTCTTCCTCCGCTGCCTGAACGGTGCCGGAGCGGTCAAGCGCGGCCAGCAGAGCCAGCTCTTCAGGGGTAAAGACCATTTCCAGCGCACTTGCCGGACAGACTTTGACGCACTTGAGACAGCCGATACATTTCTCGGCATCGATAATCGGCTCACCGGCATCATTCATGCTGACGCAGTTGACCGGACAGGAGCTCTCGCAGCGGGCCCCGCAGGCGATACATTTTCCTGGCAGCAGTTGTGCGCGGCCGCGGGGGCGTTTCGGTTTCGGTTGGTTCGGTTTTGATTCTGACATTGTATCCCTCAAAGTAGAGGGTCCGGGGTCCAGGGTCCAGAAGGCGAGAGTCTAATGTACTCCATACCTTGACTGGTCCCTGGCCCCTGGCCCCTTAAAGTGGCAGCAGATCTTTTTCCAGTAGTTTGTCCATCAGCAGTTGCACCGCTCCTGATGGATCGTTAATGCCGTCTCCCAGTAGTTCTCCCTTGTCCCGCTCAGGAGAGAAAATTTTGGAAACCCAGGTGGGCGACCCTTTCAGGCCGACGGTTCCGGTGTCCAGCTTCAATATCTCGTTGTTCCATACTTCCACCTGTGCGGTTGCAGCGGCGAGACGCATCGGCACCGTAGGGTAACGGGGACGGTTGATTTCGCGCACAACGGTCAGCATGGCGGGCAGCGGTGCAGCAACCCGCTCGTGCCGCCCTTCCAGCTTGCGGCTCACCACCAGTCTCCGTGTGGCAAGGTCAAGCTCCTCTACCTTGTCCACCAGGGTCAGTTGCTGATACCCCAGCCGTACCGCAATTCCCGGTCCCACCTGGGCAGTATCGCCATCAATGGTCTGTTTGCCGCAGATTACCAGCCCCACCGGTTCGACGGTGTCGTTCAGTCGCTGTATGGCGCTGGCCAGCACCTTGCTGGTGGCCAGGGTGTCGGCACCGCCAAAACAGCGGTCTGACAACAGGATCGCCCGGTCAACACCGGCTGAAAGCGCCTTGCGCAGGGTGGCCTCGGCATTGGGCGGGCCCATGGACAGTACCGCCACGCGGCAGCCAAAGCGGTCTTTCAGTTGCAAGGCCGCTTCAAGGGCATGGGTGTCGTAGGGGTTCATGATAAACGGGATGCCCTCGCGCACCAGGGTGTTGGTAATCGGATCGATCTTGACCTGGGTTGTGTCGGGAACTTGTTTGATGCAGGCAACAATCAGCATGGTTAATAAACCTCTTGGCGTAAGTGCCTATTAATAAGGCATTTGAAGGCCTGTGTTGTTTCGGCCCGTAAGAACGACGATACATACCCCATCAGGCAAAAAGATGCAATTACCCAATCCTGTAAAATTGCGTAATTAGTTCACGTATCCGTCATGATCAGTGTTAAAAATTAACGCCACTACGAATAGAAAAAACACTCTTTATGGACCCATTTTATCCCGATTTAAATTGTTTGAGTGAAATTATTGCCCAGCTAAAGTGCCCAATAATTGGTCTTTTGCAAAAAAAACATGCATTTCTTGAGAGTGACGATCTGGCTTGGCCTGTAAATTGCTTAAATTTTAGACGCCCGTCGGGGTACCCATCTTTTATTACCATCAAGGAGGCAGCATGACCAGGCTGGACGACAAGATTGAAGGCATTTACACTGATGTACTGAAACGTAACCCCGGCGAGACAGAATTCCATCAGGCGGTACTGGAAGTTCTGGAGTCCCTTGGGCCTGTCGTGGCAAAACATCCCGAGTATCTGGAGCGCAAGATCATCGAGCGGATCTGTGAGCCAGAGCGTCAGATCATCTTCCGGGTGCCCTGGCAGGACGACAAGGGACAGGTTCATATCAACCGTGGTTTCAGGGTTGAGTTCAACAGCTCTCTGGGTCCTTATAAAGGCGGCCTTCGTTTCCATCCCTCCGTATATCTGGGTATCATCAAATTTCTGGGCTTCGAGCAAATTTTTAAAAACTCCCTGACCGGCATGCCGATTGGCGGAGGCAAGGGCGGTTCCGATTTCGATCCCAAAGGCAAGTCAGACGATGAAGTCATGCGTTTCTGCCAAAGTTTCATGACTGAACTGTACCGTCACCTGGGCGAACACACCGACGTCCCGGCCGGTGATATTGGCGTGGGCGGTCGTGAAATCGGCTACATGTTCGGCCAGTACAAGCGGATCACCAACCGTTACGAGCCCGGTGTTCTGACCGGTAAAGGCCTGACCTGGGGCGGTTCGCTGGTACGCACCGAGGCAACCGGTTATGGTGCCACCTTCTTTATTAACGAAGCCCTGAAGGTCCGGAAGGATACCTTTGAAGGTAAAGTGTGCACGGTATCGGGCTCGGGCAACGTGGCTATCTACACCATCGAGAAGATCCACCAGTTGGGCGGCACGTGCGTAGCCTGTTCAGACAGCAACGGCGTCATCTATCATGAGAAAGGTCTTGATCTTGACATGATCAAGCAGCTCAAGGAAGTGGAGCGCCGCCGCATCTCTGACTACGTAACCAAGCATAAGGATGCAAAGTACATTCCAAATGGAAATATCTGGGATATTCCTTGTCAGGTTGCCATGCCTTCCGCTACCCAGAACGAGATAAACGGCAAGGATGCCGCAACGCTGGTGAAAAACGGTTGTATAGCAGTCGGCGAAGGGGCAAACATGCCCACCACGCCGGAAGGGGTCAAGGTGTTCCTTGATGCCAAAATTGCCTACGGACCGGGCAAGGCTGCCAACGCAGGAGGCGTTGCCACCTCGGCGCTGGAGATGCAACAGAATGCCCAGCGTGATTCCTGGACCTTTGAGGACACCGAGGCCAAGCTGGAAAATATCATGAAAAACATCCATCGCAACTGCTACGAGACCGCAGCTGAGTACGGCGCGCCGGGCAACTATGTTATGGGTGCCAATGTCTGCGGCTTTATCAAGGTTGCCAATGCCATGGTTGCCCACGGTTTGGTGTAACCGATTCCATATCAAAGCGTCTTCTTCGTTGGCTTGTCATCGGCTCCTCGACGTATTGTCAGATACGCCTGCGTCGCTGATCTCCTCGCCGCCTTGAATCCATCTTTGATCTGAAATCGGTATAGGAAGCACGCGAGTAACTGTATTGAAAATATCTGAACATAAAGCCCGGCCATGTGCCGGGCTTTTTTATGGGTGCAGATTATGGCTTGAATACCCGGTTTACGTGATACAAATACCGACACTCATCACTTGACAACCTGACACGGATTGAGGCTTATTATCGACGATAAAACCAAGATAAAAAGTTTATTGCGATCAGGAGTCACCATGCCGACGCTCGACATTCCAAAAACAACCTCCACACCACAGATTCATTTTGATGCTGCTGAGAATATTCTGCGAATATCCGGGGAATCCTACCCGGAAAACTCTTTTGAATTCTATGCTCAGGTATTCGGATGGGTGAAAGAATTCCTTGCGGAGCAGCATGCGCTCGATCTGGAGATCAATGTCAGTTACTTGAATAGCAGCAGCACAAAATGCCTGCTTGACCTGCTTGACCTGCTGGAGGGCTATCACGGCAAGGGGGCCAGGGTTGCTATTGTCTGGCGCTATGACAAGGACAATCCCCGTTCCCGTGGATTGGCGATGGAGTTTCAGGAAGAGGTCACTTTTCCGTTCACTATTGCGGAATATGAAGAGTAAGCCCGGGAGAAATACTTATGCAGACTCGGATGATTGCACTTTTGTTGACAATAATGACAGCCACGGGTTCTCCGGCGTTGGGGAGCGAACTTGATGAGCTGAAATCCGAAGTGCGCAGGTTGTTGCAGCGGATTGAACAACTGGAAGAGCGCCAGAAAAAAGAGGCGCTACAACCGGCAAAACCTGTGGAGGCCATGAAGCCGGTGGAAACAGTCAAAGTTGCCGTACCGGTTATGGCAGGCGCCATGCCGGGCTCTATCCTGATACCGGGTACGGACACTTCAATCAAGATTTACGGCAATGTACGTGTGGATGCCACCTATGATACGGCAGGCCGCAACAATGATATCCGCAACAATGACTGGGCTTCCGCCGTCTTTGCCCAGCCTCTGGACAGTAACAGTGCTAACCGCCAGCGGGAAAACCAGTTTTACGGAACCGCTCGCGCCAGCCGTCTCGGTGTGGTAACCAGCACCCCTACGCCGCTGGGAGAGCTGGAAGTCAAGTTTGAGGGTGATTTCAACGCACCTAACGACTACATGGGGGAGCTCGGTTCCAATGGCGTCATGTTCCGACTGCGCCATGCCTATGGCCGTCTGGGCAACCTGCTGGTTGGCCAGACTTGGTCCAACTTCATCGATCTGCGCTCCTATCCGGAAACCGTTGATTTTAACCCCTCCGGAGATGTGACGCTCATCCGTCAGGCGCAACTGCGCTACACGCTTCCACTGGGCAGTTCCGCATTGGCGCTCTCCGTGGAGAACCCGGAAAGCCTTTCGAGTCTTCCGCCGTTGCAGACCCTTTCCAACGGAGGTCGTAACGACTTTGACCGTATGCCGGATTTTACGGCCAACTGGACCTGGAACAGTGAGCATGCGCACCTCTCGCTCCGTGCCGCAACCATGGAATACCGTAACGATCACCACAGCAAGCGCGGCTACGCCCTGGGGCTGGGCGGCAGCAGCAAGTTGGGGCCGGGTACTCTGGTTGCGGGTGTTCAGGGGGGTGAAGGGATTGGCCGATATATGTTCAATGCCATCATGCAAGGCGCGACTGATACCGGCACGGGACTGCAGCTCTGGAAAGCTGCCGGTATGCATTTGGGCTATAACATGCCCTGGACCCCCACATTGCGTTCGAATTTCATCCTGAGCCGTACCGTTTTTGCAAACAATGCGACGGCTGATGTTTATCAGCGGGGGCTATGGTCCGGCAAGGTTGATGAATTCGTGCCCAACAAGCGGGTGGACCAGGCATTTGTGAACCTTTTCTGGAATATTACCAAGAATGTGGAGACCGGCTTGGAGTACGCCTGGGGCAGACGGTTTACCTTTAACGGGGAAAAAGGGACGCAGCAGCGGATTAACGCAATGATACAGTACAATCTGCCATAGATCGGGAAAACAGTATGCTGCTGTCTGTAAAGGAGATGGACTCATGAGACGTGACAATCCCGGAATTTGGAAAACCATGACTGTTGTCAGTCTGCTGTTGTGCCTGCTGTTGGCGGCAAGCGTAGGGGCATCGCAGGCCAGGATGATTCGTGTGGGGGTGACGCAGATCGCTTCCCATGCCGCCCTGGATGCTGACCAGAAAGGGTTTGAAGCCGCCCTGGCCAGCGCTGGATTCAAGGAGGGGGTTTCCATTGTCTATGATCGCCAGAATGCGCAGGGTGATATGGCAAAGGCCGGCGTCATAGCCCGCAAATTCGTTGATGACAAGGTTGACCTGATTCACAGTATCGCCACTCCCACCACCCAGGCCGTGGTGAAGAGCACCAATAAAATTCCGATTATTTTCTCCTCCATCACCGATCCGGTAAATGCCGGTATTGTCCCGAAGGACAGCGCACCTGGCAAAAAGTCCGGCACCAACGTGACCGGTGTCAGTGATTTGTGGCCGGTGGCACTGCAGATGGAGACCTACGCCAAATTTGTTCCCAAAGTCAAAAAATGGGGGACAATCTATAACCCGGCCGAAGCTAATTCGATGATGCACATCAAAGCGATGCGCGATGCCGCCAAAAAGCTGGGGCTGGAACTGGTGGAGGTAACCATCTCCCATAGCCGGGAGGTGGCCGGGGCAGCGGCCTCGCTGGTGGGTAAGGCGCAGGCTATCACCATTACCTCCGATAATACGACTGTTACCGACCTGGAAGCGATTGTGGCGGTCTGCAACAAACACAAGATCGCGCTTTTTGCCGGTGATGTGGATAGCGTTTCACGGGGAGCGGTTGCCGCCTATGGTCTGGATTACTATCTGGTGGGCTATTCAGCAGGCAAAAAAGCGGCGCTGGTTCTAAAAGGGGTAAAACCGGCTGATATCCCCTGGGGGCCGGTGGAAAAATTCAGTCTGGTCATCAACGAGAAGGCGGCCAGGGCGCAAGGGGTGACCATTGCTCCGGCCATGCTGAAGAAGGCTGACAAGGTGTTGAAGTAACGCTCCGCACAAAAATCAGGCAGAGGTTGTCCATGCGTTTTCTGAATAGTGTCAAAGCGTTGTATATGGCCGTGGGAATTCTGTTCCTGACCATCGCGCTTGGCTCGTATGTTGACATCAAAAACGAGGAAATGCATGCCCGGCATCTGGAGGTCAACACCGGACTGGAACGGATGGTGCGCCTGAATCAGGAACTGACCGGCATGCTTCTGATCGCCGCCCTTGAACAGAACACGCTGCGTACTGCCAGCTATGACACCTTGAATAACGATCTGGACACCACCATCCAGACCGTGGTGTCCCTTACGGAAAATCAAAACCTGTCACAGGAAATTTCCGCCCTGAGCGAGGGGCGGCAAAAATTGCGGCACATTGAAGAACAGGCCATGGAGCTGATGCGAGAGGACAAGTGGAGTAAAGCACGCAATCTCTTGTCTGACGATGCCTACGTGCTTGCCAGAAAAACTTCTGAAATAGACAGTGAAACCGCAGTGGGAGCCGTAACCGGCGAACTGGCCGCCACGGCGCAGCGTTTCGGCAGAATCAGGACAACCTCACTCTCCATGCGTATTGGTGCCCTGGTGCTGCTGGTCTGGGTGGGGGTCATGTTTTCCCGGAGAACCCGTGCCGACCTGGCGGAACAGGTTCGTTTGCGGGAAGAGCTTGCGGTGGCGAACGAAGTGCTGGAAGAACGGGTGCAGGAACGGACCGTGGAGCTTTCGGCAGCCAACCGGATGCTGGAAAATACCCAGAGCAAGATCATGCAGAGCATCCGTTATGCCCGTATCATCCAGACCTCCATGCTGCCGGACCAGGAACTGCGGGAGCGCTGCCTCGGCGAACATTTTGTGCTGTACCGCCCCAAAGAACTGGTGGGCGGGGATTTCTACTATCTGCGGGAATACCCCGGACATGTTCTGCTGGCTGTCATTGACTGCACCGGACATGGCATCCCCGGCGCATTCATGACCATGACCGTCAACTCGGTGCTGAACCGGGTGGTGGATGTGACCTGTAACGATGACCCGTCCCGTATTCTCTCCGAACTCAACTGCGTACTGCGTCAAACCCTGAAGATGCGGGAGGTGGATGCCGGACTGGATATCGCTCTCTGCAAGGTTGATCGCGGTACAGGCCGTTTGATCTTTGCCGGAGCAGGGCTGTCACTCTTTGTGCTTTCTGCCGGAGAACTGCGGGAAATCCCCGGTGATCGCCAGCGGGTGGGCTATAAGGGCTCCCGGTTGGAGTTCTCCTACACCAACCACGAACTGGCTCTGTCGCCGGGAGATGCCTGTTATCTGACCACTGACGGTATTCTGGATGATGCGGGCGGACCAAAGGGGTTTGGCTTCGGTGCGGAGCGGTTCATGGCAATGCTCAGTGCAGATGCCCACCTTGCCATGGACGCGCAGCTCGAGACCTTTGATCACACCCTGAACGACTACCGTGGCACCCATTCCCAGCGTGACGATATGACTATGATCGGTTTCAGAATTTAGCGGCTCCCGGCATTGGCAAAAAACGGGGCGTGGTTAGAGGTAAAAACCGGCGGGTCGCGTTTGATGATGGCGGCTATGGCCGGATGCCGCTTGAATTCCTGCTCCAGAAAGCGCCGCACCTTGCCGCGATGCCAGCCCGATGGATGGCTGAAGCCGGTATATAGCGACAAGTCTCCTTCGTAGAACAGTCCGGTGCCATGTTCCTGCGCCTCATCCCCGAAAAGCGGCATGTTGAAAATGGCCAGATTCAGAAAGGTGATCGCCTTGCTGTGGCGGAGGACAAAAGCCAGGGTCTGCCGTGCCGCCGCTTCATCCTCTGCCGGTGTGCCGAACAGCAGGTAACAGTAGACGGCTATTCCCGCAGCATGAAGATTCTCCAGCACCCGTGCCGCAACCTCCAGATCGATCCCCTTCTGTAAGCTGTCCAGCACCTTCTGGCTTCCCGATTCCAGCCCCAGTTTCAGCATCACACAACCGGCCCGGCGCAGCCCGTGGCAGAAATGGGGGGCAGCCAACTGTTCATCAAAACGGGCAAAACCGTACCAGGGGGTTGCCAGGGGATGTTCCGTCAGGCGCTTCAGCAGTGCGGGGCTGATGGCATTGTCAGTGATATGCAACAGGGCTGGATGATACTTTGCAGCCAGGTTGTGGAGTTGTTCAATCGTATGGTCATGGGGGATTGGCTGCCAATGGTTGCCTTCAGCCTGTTCCGGACAGAAGGAACAGCGGTTCCACCAGCAGCCGGAGGCGGCGCTGTAGGGGATGATCGGGCCGGGGGCAAGGTAGTCATGCAGGGGAAACCGGTCGTAACAGGGGGCTGCTGCCGGATTTGAGGGCTGCCGGTCGTACAGGGACAGCAGTGCACTTTCGCCGGGCCCGGCGATCAGGTGATCCACCAGACCATCGAAAGGATTGTGCCAGCCCGGTCGTTGCAGCCAGGAGGTAACCAGGCCTCCACCCAGCAGGATGGTGACGTCAGGCGCCAGTTGCCGGATCAGGCCGATCAGGGCAAAGCTGCACAGGGCCTGGCTTAGATAGGTGAGAGAAATACCAACGGCAGATATGTCTTCCAGCAATGTCTCCATACGCTGTCTGAAAAAGGGGAAAAACGGATTCTGTTCAGGGTGGGCCGCTGCTGCCAACAGGTCGTTGCTGCGCAGGGGGGAGAGGGTGCCATGACGGTAGTCTGCCAGGCTTACGTCTGCCTGCCATGGCTGTCCCGTCAGTGCCAGCAGCCGGTTCAGGTCATTGACGGCGGTTGCGTAGCGACCGGGATTGTCATAGGTTCTGCGGTCCCGCAGGGCGGCGAGGTTGGCCTTCCGGTTGCGCCAGGCCCGCTTTGTCCAGGTGTCAGTGGCTGTCGGCTGCTGCTCCAGCAGCCAGAGCTGCCCTTCCAGATTGGCGTCCCAGATGCGGTGGGGAATGTCGTGGGTGGCAAGGGCCCCGGCCAGCCGGGCGATCCCGGCCGGTGGTTCACAGGCCTTGGCACAGGGGGGATGGATCAGCAGCATGGGGCGGGGACCTTTATCAATAACCTTCCATGTGAAAATACTCGAAATCAGGGTGACAGGGCTGTAGAGGCGCTGCTTGCCGCTCCCCGATCGGGCGAAGCAATAACTCGGAAATCATGGGTACGGAAGGCCGGTTTGTCAAACGTAATCTTTCCGTTTCAGGTTGTTGGTCAGATTGGCTCGTCTGGCATAGAGCGGTTTGCACAAGCGAATGCTGGTGGCTGATAAATGCCGGTAACTACCTGTTTATTTTAATTGAATACAGCAAGCTGTAAATGTATAACCGGTAAAAGCCGTACCTGGATAAAGACTGTGGAGATCGTTGTTGAAAGGAAACAGTTGCCGCCGACAACGCAGAAGTGCATAGCGGATGATACACTTGTGCCGGTACAGATTGCCTACGGTGCAAGAGAACTGGGAAAAATGGCCCGCTTGGCTGGTGGTAACTGGGATTCTGATGTCAAGCTATGGTACGTCCGGTTTGGCAACGTAAAAGGCACGGAACTGGAAAAGCATATAATATTGGATGCCGGATTAAAGCAGGGCGGCACCTGAAAGCATCTAATATTATATACCACAAGGCATCTAATATTGGATGCTGGCATGCAATACTATATACCGGCATATAATATTAGATATCAACGTGGGCTGGTGATTAAGTAGTTGGACAGTGTAAAAGGAATAACGAGATGAAGAAATCATCAGCTGGTGGTGCTGCGACTAACGCAGGAAGTGATTATCAACAACGCGTTAGCTCAGTGTTCCTCGTTTGCATGCTCCTCGATATTGACGTATCACATATCATTTCGACCGTATCTACCGGAATTCCCACTGAAGTATCATTTGAGACTGAAAACCCCATCGATGATTGCTGCATCAACTTTAACAATGGAACTCAGCTTTATTTGCAAATAAAAAGAAATCTGAACTTGTCGAGCAAACCAAATTCTGATTTTTATTCTGTTATTGATCAGTTCGTTAGGCAATACCTTTGCGATGATAGCAAAGGAAGATGTAATGGTGTCAGGTCTACACATTGACAACCAACACATCATTGATAAACTCAGGATAGTGTAAATTCCTT
Organism: Geobacter sp. UBA6151; assembly: GCA_002423105.1. Classification (GTDB taxonomy): domain Bacteria; phylum Desulfobacterota; class Desulfuromonadia; order Geobacterales; family Pseudopelobacteraceae; genus Trichlorobacter. The sequence continues at coordinate 16,190 of DIUT01000010.1, forward strand.
ATAGCCAAGGGAGCATAAAATGGGCAGATCATTAAGGATTGAATATCCAGGAGCGTTTTATCACATCACTTCGCGAGGGAACGAACGGAAGGATATCTTTAAAAGTCAACGAGATCGGGAGAAGTTTCTAACATACCTGCAGACAGCTACGCAAAGGTACGGTGCGGTAGTACATACATACTGCCTGATGAGTAATCATTATCACCTACTGCTGGAGACACCAGACGGGAATCTCGCTCAGATAATGAGACACATAAACGGCGCATACACCAATTACTACAACACCAAGAGAAAACGGGCGGGGCATCTCTTCCAAGGCAGGTACAAAGCAATTCTTATTGAGGCTGATGAATATGCAGCAGAACTTTCTCGATATATTCACTTGAATCCAGTCCGGGCAAAAATGGCCGAGAAACCAGAATCATACCAGTGGTCAAGTTTCAGAGCATACATCGGGGAAAGCAAAGTCCCGGAGTGGCTTAAAACAGACTTCATACTCGGTTACTTCGGAAACAATGGCAAAGCTGTAGGAAAAAAATACCATATTTTTGTTCATGAGCTGCTCGGAGAGGCGTCGGAGTTTTCAATTGATTGTTCCAAAGCTTCGTCAATCTTGGGGAGTCCGGAATTTATGACAGCAATAGAGGAAAATTTTCTTTTGAACCAAGAGCCCGATAGGAATCTGCCAGAGTTACGGAAACTATCTAGACGCTTATCACTTGAAGCAATCATAGCAGAGGCCTGCGGTTACTTTGGTGAGAACGAACAACTGGCAACAAAGGTAGGTATCTATATAAGCCAAAAATACAGCGGAGCACGTCTTAAAGAGATAGGCGAGTTATTTGGTGTCGGTGAATCGGCAGTATCACAGGCAAGCAAGCGGTTTGCGATAAAGCTAACAGAGGATGCAGAACTAAGAAATCTTGTAGACAAACTGCATGCAAAGCTGAAGACTGTCAATGTGTAGACCTGACACCATATGACTCCATATGACTTTGACACCATATGACTTTGACACCATATGACTTCTGCTCGACACCTTCGAGATGCAGCTGGCAGCGAAAGAGAAGCTGCTTGCACAAGGAAAGACTTACTATCAGGCAAAAATGGTTACGTCAATACAGAGAATTTTCCATAAGACGAGACTTGAAGGATTCAAGTTGACTACAGCTGCCGAGCTAAGAGCATCACTATAAGAGAGTTCAACCACTCGGCGGCACTCGGTCTCCGCTTCGCTCCGCCGGTGCGCCTCGGCCCGGTTATACCAATACCGGTCCCGTCACAATTCCCTCGGCCACGGCAAAGGCCAGAAACTCTTCGGCGTCATCCGGCCTGATGGCAAGGCTGGAGGCGACCTGTCCTGCGCTACGCAGGCCGTCCAACTCTTCCAGTAGGCGGTAGTACGGCTTGATCAGGGATTCGGTGCAGACTTCGCCCCGGGCCGGATAGATGGCGGCCCATGAGCCGCAGGCGGAAAGATGCTTCGTAATCCAGGCCAGGTCCGGCTCGCCGCTTTCCAGAAGATCCAGAATCTCGTAGTTGAAGGTTGCCAATGAGACCGATGAAGCCCGTTGCAGGGGAAGTTCCAGCAGATTCAGGCGGTCCAGTTCACGGTCCGTGGGCGGCTGCGGTGGCACCGCCATCAGGGCCACGCCGTAGTGGTAATGGTAGGCGGCGCAATCCAGGGCGGCGGGCAGCAGTTTCTGCTGTTTCTTCTCCGTAAAAAGGTCGGTCAGAAATTCCTGCTGGAGCTTGAGGATCTCAAGGTCTTCAAAACGGGCTTCGTCAATCTCTCCGCCGACTTTTGCCGACAACCAGTCACCGAACTGCTCCAGCAATGCCACCGGACGCATCTTCAATCCCCGGACAACGGCGTTGAACCAGGCCACTGCCTTGCCACGGCTGTAGAAGATGTCGCAGGCAGCTCCCAGGCAACGGGCACGCTCCATGTCGGCAGCCGGAAAGGTGGGGGACGCCAGCAGGGTGTAGGGCGGCTCCGGCAGGCTCGTCAAACCCTGCTCTGTTGCCCGGCTAGCCAGCCGGGTGCCCGGTAGCACCGACAAGGGGAAGATATCCATATGGTTGGGATAGAGGGAAAGCGCAAAATCCAGCCCCTCCCGAAAGGTGGTCAGGCTGTCGCCGGGCAGGCCGTAGATCAGGTCAAAACCGAAGGTGGCTCCGCTTTCGTTCAGGAGCATTACCTTGGCGGCAAATTCGTCCCGGTTGAATTTCCGGCCGACTCCTCCCGCAACCGCTGGGTCGGCGCTTTGCAGGCCGATCTGCAACGAACAGGTGAGGTCGGCGAACAGTTCGGCCTGTTCCCGGTCCAGCAGTTCGTGGCGCACCTCAAAATGGAAGTGGATATCCGGGGCCTTGTCGCGGATCAGGCGCAGCAAGGTTTTAGCCCGTTTTTTATCGGTGTTGAAGGTTGAATCGAGGGCAAATATCTGGGAGGCGCCGCGAGCTGCCAGATAGTCAAGCTCTGCCTCCAGCCGCTCCAGCGGATAGCGTCGCACCCGGCGATCACCCATGCCGTCGTAGCAGAAGTCGCAGGCAAAGGAACAGCCGCGGGAGAGTTGCCAGACCATGCCCTGGGCTATATGGCGGTCCAGCAGGCCGGACAGGTACGGGGAGGGGAGAATGGCCAGGTCATCTATCGCGGGACGGGGGATGAGGGCTACGCTACCATCAATCAGCCGGGCGGTGCCGGGCAGATCGTCCAGCGTACTCCCTGACGACAGCCGCTCCGTCAGTTCGGCCAGGGTCAGCTCACCTTCACCGGTTACCAGCAGATCAAAGGGGGCTTCCGTCAGCAGCCGGGCGGGGTCGGCGGTGGCTTCCGGACCACCGGCCAGCAACAGGAGGTCCGGTTTTTCGCGGCAGAGCCGCTGTGCCAGAACGCAACATTCCCGTCGGTTCCAGAGGTAGACCGGAAAAGCTACCAGGTCGGGCGTGGCGGTCAGAATTTCCCGACAGAGGGCATCCTGGTCATCACCCAGGAAGCGCTCGCTACTGCTCACGGTTATCTCCGGTTTCGGATCGGGCCGACCGGTCAGGTAGGCGGTGAGAAAGGCGGCAGCCAAGGGCACTGCCTGGGCCGAAGGCATGGCATGGATGGTGACGAAATGCAGACGGAGCGGTTTCATGATCCCTGCTACTGGTACTGGATGTAGACCGGCTTCGGATTCAGCTTCAGCAAGTCCTGCGGGGTCATCAGCGGATCGCCCTTCTTGGTGTCGTTGTGGTAGAACAATTTGAAGCCGGTGAACTGTACCGGTTCGGCTACGACATAGTCCCGGTAGGAGTCGCGCTTTAGCCAGGGAGCTCCCCAGCCGTCCATGTGCATCACAATCTGTACCTCAGGTCTGAGAATGATCTGTTTTGAGTTTGTGACGCCTCCCCTGGTAAAGCGGTGGATGACAAACACCTTGGGCGGCAGCTTGTGCTTTCTGACCAGATCCTTCAGATACCCGGAAGCGTAGTTGATGTCCGCCGCATCGTAGGTACCGATCTTTTTGCCCGGCTTCTTGCCGCTGGCGATCAGGTTGAATTCCGGGTCGATCCCCAGGTGCACGTCAGGATTTTTCAGCAGCCACTCAAAGCGGGGTAGCAGGGTGCGGATATCTTCATGGCCGGTCTGGATATCGATGAAAAGGATCGCCCCGGCTTCCTTTGCCCAGCCGTAGACCTGGTTGACGATGGCGTCAGGCATGACCATGCGGTATTTGCCGCTTTTGCCCGGTTCGCCCTGGGCCACCACAGCGATCAGATGCAGGGCCGGCTGCACCGGCAGAGAGGGGTCGGCAGCCTGCCATTTTGCCACTTCGCCCTTCAGGCGTTGCAGCATCTCATCCTTGGGAAACTCCCCCAGCGCCCCCATCCGTTTCGACAGGGGGTTGCCGTAATAGGCAACGATCCGTTTGCCCGGCAGAATCGAGCCGGGCAGCGGTTCCGGATACTTGACCGGCCAGCCCTTTTTCTTTGCATAGTCCGGGTCTTCTCCGGCATTGTAACGAACCTTCGGAGCCGCAGCTTTTGTGCTGCTGCTTTGCGCAAAAGGGGCCGGAACCGTGCGGGCGCTGCTGGCGGTGACAAAAGGCTCTGGTTTGGCGGGAGTGACGACAGTGGGCGCTTTTTGCGGCTGCTGCTCCTGCTGGCGTTCCACACAGCTGGACAGCACCAAAGAACCTGCAAGGGAGATACTTAGACAGATGAAACAAATCAACGGCTTCACAAACGAACTCCTTGAAAGACAGACCAGAAAACCATACAGTAGTCCATTATTGTAATACAATACAGAACCTTTTTTGTTATCACACATCCGCTGCCTGTTCATACAAAATTTTCATGGAAACATTGTTCCGGAGGAAGCCCCCCATGACCCACCCGATTTTTGATGCCCTCTCCCGGCGTATCCTGGTGCTGGACGGCGCCATGGGCACCCAGATACAGAACCGCAACCTGACTGCCGCCGATTTCGGCGGTGCTGAATACGAGGGCTGCAACGAGATGCTGGTGCTGACCCGGCCGGACGTGATTGAGGATGTCCATCGGGCTTACCTGGAGGCCGGGGCTGATATCATTGAGACCAACTCCTTTGGCTCCACGGATATTGTACTGGCGGAGTACGGTCTCCAGGACAAGGTATTCGAACTGAACCGGGAAGCGGTGCTGGTTGCCCGCCGGGCCTGTGCCGCCTATGCCACGCCGGATCGTCCCCGTTTTGTGGCCGGTTCCATGGGCCCCACCACCAAGACTCTCTCAGTTACCGGTGGTGTCACCTTTGCCCAACTGGTTCAGGCGTTCCGGGGACAGACGTTGGGGCTTCTGGCCGGAGGAGTTGACCTTCTGCTGCTGGAAACAGCCCAGGATACCCTGAACCTGAAGGCTGCCGCAGAAGGGATACGGCTGGCCTTTGAGGAGAGCGGCCAGCATGCGCCGCTGATGATCTCCGGCACCATCGAGCCCACCGGAACCATGCTGGCCGGGCAAAACGTGGAGGCGCTCTATGCCAGCGTATCCCACCTTGAAGACAGTCTCGGCCTGATCAGCATCGGACTGAACTGTGCCACCGGCCCCGAATTCATGACCGAACACCTGCGGGCACTGTCAGAGCTGGCTACCTGCCATGTCTCGGTCTACCCCAATGCCGGACTGCCGGACGAAAACGGCACCTACGCTGAATCCCCCGACTCGCTGGCTGCCAAGCTGGAACGTTTTGTGGATAACGGCTGGCTGAATATCATCGGTGGTTGTTGCGGCACCACACCTGCCCATATCGCTGCCATTGCCCGGATGGTGGCCGGAAAGCATCCACGTGTTCCCCAGGCAGCGAGGCGTCGGGTAGTCTCCGGCATCGAACCGCTGTTCATTGAAGAGGATGCCCGTCCGGTGCTGGTGGGGGAGCGTACCAACGTCATCGGCTCCCGCAAGTTCAAGAACATGATTGTGGCGGAAAAGTTTGAAGAAGGGGCGGAGATCGCCCGTGCCCAGATCAGGGGCGGCGCCCAGGTGATCGATGTCTGCGTGGCCAACCCGGACCGGAATGAGTCAGAGGACATGGAGCGGCTGCTGGAGTTTCTGCCAAAGAAGGTGCGGGCACCGATCATGATCGACTCCACTGATCCGAAGATCATGGAGCAGGCGTTGCAGCGGCTGCAGGGCAAGTGTGTCATCAACTCCATCAACCTGGAGGATGGTGAGGAGCGCTTTGCCCAGGTGGCTCCGCTGCTGCGTCGTTACGGCGGAGCCGTGGTTGTGGGCTGCATTGATGAAGACCCGCAGCATGGCATGGCAGTCACCCGGCAACGCAAGCTGGAGGTGGCGCAACGCTCCTATGATCTGCTGACCACCAGATACGGGCTGCGCCCCGAAGACCTGATCTTTGATCCACTGGTCTTCCCGGTAGGCAGCGGCGACGAGAACTACATCGGCTCCGCGGTGGAGACCATTGAAGGGGTACGCCTGATTACCGAGGCTTTTCCGCAGTGCAGTACGATCCTGGGCATATCCAACGTCTCCTTCGGTCTACCCGCTGCCGGGCGTGAGGTGTTGAACTCGGTGTTTCTCTACCATTGTGTCAAGGCCGGTCTGACCTACGCCATTGTCAATACCGAAAAACTGGAGCGTTACGCTTCCATTCCGGAAGATGAGCGCCGCCTGGCGGAAAACCTGATCTTCTGGCAAGGGGCTGATCCGGTGGCAGCCTTTGCCGCAGCCTTCAGGGACAAACAGCCTGTCTCACATGCTCCTACGGCGGAGCTGCCGCTGGATGAGCGTTTGCCGATCTATATTATCGAAGGGGTAAAAGACGGTCTGACCGCTGACCTGGATGCGGTGCTGGCCCGTGGTGACCGGCCGCTGGATATCATCAACGGCCCCTTGATGTCCGGTATGGCCGAGGTGGGACGTCTCTTCAACGACAATCAGCTGATCGTGGCCGAGGTGCTGCAGTCAGCCGAGGCGATGAAGGCGGCCGTGGCCCATCTTGAGTCGCATCTGGATAAGGATGAGACCTCTTCCAAGGGAAAAATGCTGCTGGCCACGGTCAAGGGGGATGTGCATGACATCGGTAAGAATCTGGTGGAGATCATCCTTTCCAACAACGGTTTTCAGGTGGTCAACCTGGGGATCAAGGTGGGGTCTGAGACCCTGATTGAGGCTGCCCGCAAGGAAAAGCCGGATTTTATCGGTCTTTCCGGCCTGCTGGTGAAAAGCGCCCTGCAGATGGCCACCACCGGCGCTGACCTTAAAAGCGCCGGTATCGATGTGCCGCTTATGGTGGGAGGGGCGGCTCTGTCCCGCCAGTTTGCCGATACCCGCATTGCGCCGGAGTATGACGCTCCGGTGCTGTACGCCAAGGATGCCATGGCCGGCCTGGAACTGGCCAACCAGCTGTTTGACCCGACCAGGAGAGCAGCGCTGCTTCAGGAGACCGCTATCAGGCAGCAGGCAGCCGTTCAAGCAGCCGGATCAAAAGTTGTCACAGTGGTCACCGCGACAACAGCGCGCTCTGCCGTTGCAGCCGATGCGCCGATACCTGCTGCCCCTGATTATGATCGCCACATTCTACGGGATATTCCGGTTGCCCAGGTACTGCCGTTCCTGAACCGTCAGATGCTCTACACCAAGCATCTGGGGTTGACCGGTTCAGTGGAAAAACTTCTGGCAGCAGGGGATGAGAAGGCGCTCAAGCTGCACCAGACCGTTGAAGAGATGCTGGCACGGGTGGCCGCAGAAGGGCTGATCAGACCCCAGGCGTTGTATCGTTTCTATCCGGCAAACAGCGCTGGTAATGACCTTGTTCTCTACACTCCGGAGGCACCGGAGCAGGAACAGGCACGCTTCACCCTACCCCGCCAGGCAGCCGGAGAACGGCTCTGTGTGGCGGATTTTGTCCGTCCCGTTGGCGCAGGGCTGGATAACATGGCGCTCTTTACGGTTACTTGCGGCCTGGGAATCAGGGAGCTGTCCGAGGCCTGGAAGACAGCCGGGGATTACCTCAACTCTCACCTGTTGCAAGCCTTGGCCCTGGAAATGGCTGAAGCAACGGCAGAGTTCCTGCACAAGCGGATTCGCACCTCCTGGGGCATCATTGATGAAGCAAATCTGTCCATGAAGCAGATCTTCAACGCCGAGTATCACGGCATCCGGGTTTCCTTCGGCTATCCAGCCTGCCCGGAACTGGAAGATCAGGAAAAACTGTTTACCCTGCTCAGGCCGGAAGAGATCGGTTTGCGACTCACCGAAGGCTACATGATGGATCCGGAGGCCAGTGTGTCAGCCCTGGTGTTTCATCACCCCGAAGGCAGGTATTTTGATGTAACTCGCTGATATTGTGTTTTAATCTTATTTTAGACCGCATTAGTCTTGCTTCTTGCATTGTTTTACAACTGTGTTACTGTTCTTCGACACATACTTACTTATTTGAGGGTAAAGGGAGACGGTCATGGGACTCTTCGGTGGGCCAAGCAAGCAGGAACTGTTTGAAAAAGACAATGAGATCAAAAAACTGATGCAGATGATGGACAATGTGGACAATATTGTCATGCTCTGTGATGCTACTCAGGAAAACAAGATTTTTTATCAGAATCGCCGGGCCAAAGAGTTGCTGCAACAGCATCGCTCCGAACTGAATGCCGGTCTGCGGGGGGCGGATGTGGCCAATGCTGCCGGTAATTCCATCCACCAGTACCACAAGGATCCCAACAGGGTTCGCCGTATTTTTACCGACCCTCGTTCGTCCATGCCGCACAGCGCTGATATTCCGATTGGGGGTGTCACCCTGCGCACAACCGCCTACCCGATCTGGGATCCGAACGACAGCAGCAAGGTGCTTTGTTACATGGCCTGCTGGAGTGACATAACCGCTGAAAAACAGATCAAGGAACAGCAGTATAAGGATATCGAGCGTAAGAACTATCTGGAGGAGCGGATTCACCAGATCGCCACAGCCATGGAAGAGATGAGCATGACTGTCAACGAGGTTGCTGGTAATACCACCAATGCTGCTGATGCTGCTTCACAGGTGGCTGACAGTGCCCATGAGGGACAACGGGTGGTGAATCAGGCGGTCAAGGGGATGCAGCAGGTGGCTGAAGTGGTCCGCTCGTCGGCAGTCATCGTGGGTAACCTTGGCGCAACGTCGGAAAAAATCGGTGAGATCGTCAATGTCATCAATGAAATTGCCGATCAGACCAACCTGCTGGCCTTGAACGCTGCCATTGAGGCGGCCCGTGCCGGTGAGATGGGGCGCGGTTTTGCGGTGGTTGCTGACGAGGTCCGCCGTCTCGCGGAACGTACCATGGCCTCAACCAAGCAGATCGGTTCCATGGTTTCGGAAATCCAGTCCGGCACCCAGAAGGCGGTTACCTCCATTGAAGGCGGTAAGGCCGAGGCTGAGCGTGGGGAACAGCTTTCCCACCAGGCAGAGGCTTCCCTGATCGCCATTGTTGATTCCATTGAAAACATCAAGTCAATGATTTCCCAGATTGCCACGGCTTCTGAGGAACAGGCAGCCACTGCAACGGTGATTGCCGGTAACCTGGAAGAGATTTCACGAGCCAACTGATACGGGTATGGCGTTGCAACAGAAAAAGGCGGCCAATTGGCCGCCTTTTTCTGTTGCAGTATATGCTATTGACGGTGAACTCTATTTTACCAGTGCTTCCATCAGGCCCAGGCCCAGATGATCGTTCTTCTGGGTATCGCTCTCACGCTCTTCTTCCACATCCAGTATCAAACTCTGGACGTCAAAGGTGTCGGGGTTGATCTGCTCAAAGCGGCGGGCACCCAGATATCTGGACATGTAGTACGGGGTGTCCATGGAGGAGATGACCACACGGCGGCCCTTGGATGAGGCATGGATCATCTTGCGGTTGCCAAGGTAAATACCGACATGGGAAGGAAATGATGCATAGGTGCTGAAAAACACCAGATCACCTTTGCGCAGCATATCTCCACCGGAAACTGCATTCCCGGTCAGGAACTGTTCACGGGCCGTGCGGGGAAGACCGATTTTCTGGTCGCGGAATACTTGCTGCGTGAAGCTTGAGCAATCAAGGGCATTACGGCTGTTGCCGCCAAAGCGGTAGCGAGCGCCAAGAAAACTGTAGGCTGTCTGCTTCAGGTTGCCGAAAGTATTACGGTCTTCAAGATTTTTTGCCAGATCAACCGGAGCGTCAGTGCCGATGTCGGTAAGCTCTGCCAGCGTGTCGGTAAATTCCTGTTCATGAAGGATTTCCGAGTTGGCGGTCCTGAGGCGTTGATCAACGGACTTCCTGGCAATTTTTGTTGTGTTGCAGACGGATGATTCTGCAAGCGCCAGTGTTTGACCGGCTTTGATAATGTTGCCTTTGATTTTGTTCAGACGGCGCAATTCGGCCATCTTGATGCCAGTCTTGCGCGCAATGCCGGGTAGGGTGTCGCCCTTGGCAACAACGTAAGGGGTGCAGGTTTCGGCTGTTTTGTCGGTAGCGCGTTCACGGGCCGGAATGATGATGGTGGTGCCTTTGACCAGACGGTTGCTGCTTAAATGATTAAGAGTCTTGATCTCCTCGGCTGTGACACGATATTTGCGGGCAATGGCGGAAAGTGTCTCGCTGGTGCGTACAACATGGGTTTTTGCTGCAAGCGCCGGGAGAGGGAGACTGATCAGGAGCAGGGAAATGGCAGATATAAGGCGTAATCGATGCTTCATGTAACCTCCTTCCTTGCAATGGGGCAATTTGTAAACAGGGTTTGCTGTATATACCAATTGTTACAATCTTGTCAAGATATTAGGGGGTTTGTCAGCGTTGCTGCGGTTTGCGTGCGGCGGGCACCGCCCGTATGACTACCTTTACGCTTGTCGGTTCCAGGCTCACGACTCTCATGCCAGAGGGGACTCGGACGTTGGCGGCGGAGACGGCCAGGGTGTTGTTCCCTTCCCGTATTCCGGCAAGATCCAGATCGGCGGTCAGGTCAAGCTGTCGGGGCGAAGGAGCAAGTCCGGAATTTGAGCGAAGTCTGACCGTAACCTCGTCCGGTGACACGCGGGTGAGGCTCATGCCTTCGGGCAGGCCGTGAAAAGTCAGGGGAACCGGTATGATTGCAACCTCTCCCTGGCGGAGCGAGAACAGCAGCCATATAACGGATACGGCGATAACAATGGCGGCCTTGACTGGCAGGTTACGGAAAATCCTGCCCGGCAGAGGGTTGTCGTTTTTCAGGTCGCTGAAGGTCAGCAATTCTTCCAGATGTGCTTTCAGCTGTTGGGCATTTTCCATTGGTAGAAATCGGTTTTCGACAGCAAGACTCACCTCTCCACGCTCTTCGGAAACCACCACGACCAGCGCATCGGAACACTCGCTCAAGCCCAGGGCGGCGCGGTGGCGCGTGCCGAGATGCTGGGGCAGGTTGTGGTCATCGGAAAGGGGTAGATGGCAGGAGGCTTGGGCTATTCTGCCGTTGCGAATCAGCATGGCGCCGTCATGCAGGGGGGTCTTGTCCATGAAGATGCTGCGTACAAGCGCCGGAGACACCAGAGAGTCAATATCGATGCCGTTGCGGATATGTTCGTCCAGCAGATCCTTGCGTTCAAAAATAATCAGGGCGCCGCAACGCTCCTCGGCAAGTTCAAAGGCGATCTGTGCAATGAGTGACGCGGAAGAACAGAGCGGTTTGTCCGCCCCTCCTGCCAGTTCCCTGACACGGCTGAAGCGGTAGAGGGCCTGACGAATCTCGTTTTGAAACACGACGACAATCAGGACGATCAGCACCGTTCCCAGTTGCTGGAGAATCCAGCTGGTCATATGCAGGCCTGCCTGACGGGTTACGAAATAGATGGCGGTGATCACCATAAGGCCGGTCAGGGCCTGGAGCGCCCGGCTGTTGCGAAACCATGAGTAGAGCTGATAAATCAGGATGCTCATGATCAGTATATCCAGAAAATCCTGTGGTCTGAACTGGGGCATGCGGGCTGTGCCTTCTTTGGCTAAGGCCGTGCCAGCGGTATTTGAAACTGCTGGCAAGGCAACGGAATTTATGCTACAAAATCAGGCTTGTTTATATATCATTTGCAGTATCTGAAGGGTACAGAAAAAATATGTTCAGGCTTTCGGAAAAAGGGGAGCAGATTCAGCAGATGTTTGGCGCTATCGCCCCCCGGTATGATTTTTTAAACCGTCTCTTAAGTTTCGGCATTGACCGACGCTGGCGCAAGACCGCCGTCCGTCTGATCAAGTTTTCCGAGGGCGGACGCGTTCTGGACGTGGCCACCGGCACTGGCGATGTTGCCCTTGAAATTGCACGGATAACGCCGGATTCGGTCAGGATTACCGGGGCTGACTTCAGTTCCGAGATGGTGCAGCTTGGCACTGAAAAGATAGCGGCAACGCGCTATGCCGGTCGTATCGATTTCAAGGTGGCTCCCTGTGAAGATCTGCCGTTTCCTTCCCATACCTTTGATTCGGTTACCATCGCCTTCGGTATCCGTAACGTGGTGGACCGGCGTTTGGGGCTGGCTGAACTATGGCGCGTGATCAAGCCGGGTGGGCGTCTGGTTATTCTGGAATTTTCCACCCCGCGTTCGGCGCTGTTCCGCTGGGGTTATCACTTCTATTTTCGGCATATTCTGCCGGTCATCGGCGGTCTGTTTTCAAAATACAACGCCTACAAATATCTGCCAGACTCGGTGCTGGAGTTTCCGTCCAGTGAGGAGTTCTGCGCCACCTTAAGTGATATCGGTTTCCGCCATGTCCGCTGCCAGCCGTTAACGTTTGGCATTGCCTCAATCTATGTGGGGACAAAAGAGTAAATGCGGCTGGATGACCTGCTTACACTGAAGGAGCGCTTTACCCGGTATGTGGCTGGATTTCTTGACATGGATGCCGAGGGAGTGCGCAATATCCGCCTCAAGGAAGAACACACGCTCCGGGTAGCGGAGGTGATGGGGAAACTGGTTGAAGGTGAGGGATTACCTGAACAGGAGCGTCTGCTTGCAGCGGCATGCGCACTTTGCCACGATCTGGGGCGGTTCCCGCAGTACTGCCGCTGGCGCACCTTTCGCGACAGCGATTCCGACAATCATGCCCGGTTGTCGGTTGAGGTAATCCGCGAAGAGCGACTGTTGGAACAGCTGAACCTTGAAGAACAGGCGCTGATTGAAGAGGCGGTCCGTTTTCACAACCTGTTTGCGCTGCCGGACCGCCATGCATCGCCCCATGGTCGTTTTATCCGTTTGCTGCGTGATGCGGATAAACTGGATATCTGGCGGGTGTTTCTGGAATATTACCGCCTGCCGGAGCAGGAACGGGCTTCTGCCGTGGGCTTGGGCTTTCCCGATCTGCCTGAAGTTACGCCAGCGTGTCTTGAGGCGCTTGCAGAAGGCCGGATTGTCAAGCTGGAACATGCCCGTGTGCTGAATGATTTCAAGCTGCTCCAGATATCCTGGGTGTATGATCTGAATTTTGCCACGTCGTACCGTCTGTTACTGGAGCAGGGATACCTTGATCTGCTGGCAGCAACCCTGCCGGACAGGCCGGTAATTCATGCTGCAGTTGCTGTTGCCATCAACCACGCCAAACAGATGGCATGTACTGACAGGAGGGGCCATGCCCTTGATTGATAGCTGTAAACTTCAGGCGAAAGCCCTGCGCTGGACCTGCGACCCGGACCAGTTTGATTTTGAGACCACCTCCGATCTGCCTGACCTGCTGGATGCCGTCGGGCAGGAGCGGGCACTGCGTTCCATTGAATTTGGCCTGGGGCTCCGCGAAACCGGTTTCAACCTGTATATTTCCGGCCAGACCGGTACCGGTCGCACCTCGACCATCCGCAATCTGCTGCGGCAACGGGCCAAGGATGAACCTACGCCGGATGACTGGGTCTACGTTTACAACTTCAAGGATGCCGATAATCCGCTCTCCCTTTCTTTGCCTGCCGGCAGGGGAAGTGAGCTGGCTGCCGACATGAAGGAACTGGTTGAATCCTTTAAAACCGACATTCCCAAGGCGCTGGAAAGCAAGGAGTATGAAGCGCTGCGGGCTGAAATACTTGAAGAGTACCAGAACAACAACAACGAACTGTTTCAACTGCTGGAAAAGGAGTCTGAGGACAAGGGTTTTGTTTTGCAACGGACCGTTTCCGGTCTGGTGATTGTGCCGCAGAAAGAGGGTAACAACTTCACCCAGGACGAGTATGAAGCCCTGAGTGATGAAGAGCGGGAGCTGCTGGAGGAGACCGGTAAGGCGCTGACGGAACGTCTGAATGATGTGCTGCGCCAGGTGCGGGATAATGAAAAAGCCACCAAGGAAGCCCTGGCCAAGGCTGACCGGGACCTGGGGTTGTCCTGTCTGGGGCATCGGCTTGATCCGCTGCGCGAGAAATATGTCGGCCTTGAAAAGGTGCTGGAGTATCTGGAAACCGTTCAGGAAGATATCCTGAAAAACCTTGAAGATTTCAAGCCGCAGCCGGTCCAGCCCCAGATACCGGGCCTGAAACTGCCCCGTCAGGAACCCAGCTTCGAGCGCTATGATGTCAACCTGCTGGTTGATCACAAGGAAACGCAGGGAGCGCCGATTGTCTTTGAATCCAATCCCACCTACAACAACCTGTTCGGCAGGATCGAGCACGTCATGCAGTACGGCGGTGTGGCAGTCACTGATTTCACCATGATCAAGGCCGGGGCACTACACCGTGCCAACGGCGGCTATCTGGTGATTGATGCCCGCGAAGTACTGATCAACCCCTTTGTCTGGGATTCGCTCAAGCGTTGCATCCGCACTGCTGAAATCCGTATTGAGGACGTACTGGAGCAGTATCGCTTCATGACCATGGTGTCGCTGAAGCCTGAACCGGTGCCGCTGTCAGCCAAGATCATCCTGGTGGGCACCCCCTGGATCTATTACCTGCTCTACTATCAGGACCCGGACTACCGCAAATTTTTTAAGGTCAAGGCCGAGTTTGACAGCCGGGTGGCGCGTACACCGGAGATCATGCGTGACTATGCCCTGTTTGTGGCCACTCTCTGCCGGGAACAGAACTTGCTTCCCTTTGACCGGAGCGCCGTGGCTTGCCTGCTGGAATACACCGCACGGATGGTGGATGATCAGTACAAACTTTCCTCACGCTTCATGGAGATTGCCGATTTTGTCCGTGAGGCCAGCTTCTGGGCGCAGCGGGATGGTAATCAGGTGGTTTCCTGCTCCGATGTGAGCCGGGCCGCCGACGAACAGCTTTATCGCGCCAATCGTATTGAGGAGCGGATGCAGGAACTGTTCGATGACGGCACCATCATGGTGGATACCGATGGCGATGTGGTGGGACAGATTAACGGTCTGTCGGTTATTTCCCTGGGCGACCATACCTTTGGCCGACCATCACGGATTACGGCCCGTACCTGGCTGGGACAGGGCGGCATGGTCAACATCGAGCGGGAAGTCAAGCTTTCCGGTCCGATCCATGACAAGGGCGTGATGATCCTGACCGGTTATCTGGGTGGCGTTTTTGCCCAGCGTTTTCCCTTGGCGCTGTCCGCTTCCATCTGTTTTGAGCAGAACTATGAAGGGGTTGAAGGGGATAGTGCCTCCTCCACCGAGCTATATGCCCTGCTTTCCGCTCTGTCCGGTATCCCGATCCGTCAGGGAATTGCCGTCACCGGCAGTGTGAACCAGCGGGGAATGATCCAGCCGATTGGTGGCGTCAACCACAAAATTGAAGGTTTTTTTGCCGTCTGTAAGGCCAAGGGGCTGACCGGTGAGCAAGGGGTGCTGATCCCCAAAGTCAACGAACGGCACCTGATGCTGAAGGAGGAAGTGCTGGAGGCGGTGCGTGCCGGGCAATTCCATGTCTGGAGTGTTGAAACCGTGGCCCAGGGGATTGAGATTCTGACCGGTAGTGCTGCCGGTGAGCGGAATAAAAGCGGAAGATTTCCCAAGGGGACCCTGTTTTACCAGGTGGAGTTGGCGCTGAAGAGGATGCACGATCTGATGCATGAAGACGAAGCTGATGAAAAAGATAAGGCAATCCGCGCAAAAACTAAAGCTCGCAAGAAAAATAACGTTAATAAAAGAAAAGCCGAGGTGTGATATGGGAATTGCTTGGCGAGATGATCTGGCGATTGGCGTTGAACTGATTGACAACCAGCACAAGGAGTTGATGGGCCGCTTCGACATGCTTCTGACAGCCTGCCGGGACGGCAAGGGTGGGGATGAATTGCGGCATCTGGTTACGTTTCTGAATGACTACGTGATCAGCCATTTTCGGGATGAGGAAGCGTTGCAGCGCAAGACCGGTTTTCCTGATTACGAATCTCACCGGCAGGAGCATGAAGCGTTTGTGGCACGTCTGAAGGAGTTGAAACAGCGGATTGACGAGGATGGCGAGGTGCTGGTGGACCACGTGCTGGATACCAACAAGATGCTGCTGGACTGGCTGATCAAGCATATTTCAGTCAGAGACCGGGCCATCGGACGTCATATCAACAAGACAAGCTGAGCCAGTCAGCAATAATGATATGGTGTAAAAAAGAGCAGCCCTGCCGACAAAATCGGCAGGGCTGCTCTTTTTATAGTCCAGGGGGCTGAAGATGAATCGGTCAGAGTGTGATTCCCGCCAGTTTTTGCAGTGCTTCTTTGTACTTTTCACCGGTTTTGCGTACGATCACTTCAGGCAGAGCCGGGGCCGGGGCGGTCTTGCCCCAGTCCAGCGTTTCAAGGTAATCCCGCAAAAACTGCTTGTCAAAGCTGGGTTGCGGGCCGCCGGGCTTGTACTGATCCTTGGGCCAGAAGCGGCTTGAGTCAGGGGTCAGGCATTCATCAATGATGATCAGTTTTCCTTCGTACACACCGAATTCAAACTTGGTGTCGGCAATGATGATCCCCTTCTGGCTGGCGATTTCCCGTGCGCGGCAGTAGATTTTGATGGTTGCCGCGCGAGCCTGTTCGGCAAGGTCTTGGCCACACAACTCCGCCATCTGCTCAAAGGTGATGTTCTCGTCGTGGGTGCCCAGTTCCGCTTTGGTGGAGGGGGTGAAGATCGGCTCGTCCAGGCGGTCTGATTCAAGCAGGCCTTCCGGCAACTTTATGCCGCAGATGGCGCCGGTGGCCACGTAGTCCTTCCAGCCGGAACCGGAGACGTAGCCGCGTACGATGCACTCCGCTGCCAGCGGCTGGGCCTTTTTGACCCACATGGAGCGTCCCGCAAGTACGTCGGCATAGGGCTGGCAAGCTGCCGGATAGTCAGCCACGTCGGTGGAAATGATGTGGTTGGGAATAATGTCTTCGATCTGGCTGAACCAGAATTTTGAAATCTGGGTCAGCACCTTGCCTTTGTCCGGGATCGGTTCGTTCATGATCACGTCAAAGGCTGAGATGCGGTCTGATGTGACCATCAGCAAAGTCTCACCCAGATCGTAGATGTCGCGCACTTTTCCGCGGTTAACCAGCTTCAGGCCCGGAAAATCGGTTTGTTTGACCGGTTGGGACATGATGAACTCCTTGTGTATGTTTTTAGTCAAGTGTTGGTTTATTTGCCTGTCGCAGTAAGCGACGGGTTCAGCTCAATCTTTGCTTTTGCACGCAGTTCTTTCAGCCAGTCACGTAGCGCTGCTTCCTGACGTACCGGCAGCAGGCGGGCCTTGATTTCTTCCTTGCGCGGGGCAAAGCCTTCGCTGGAAGCAGCAATGCGCTGTTTCAGGCGGATGGCAAACCAGCGGTCGTTCACCAGAAACGGTTCCGCAGGGGCAGGCGTAGCCGTGGTCAGATCAAATACTTTCTCCAGCATCGGTTTTGATGCGCCGATGCCGGGTACTGTTCCTTGCAGATTGTAGCCAAAGGCCGGGGTGGTGGAGAGCGTTAGTCCAGCTTCTCCGGAGGTCAGGGTTTTTTGGGTTTCAATCGCTTTTTGCTTGGCCAGCTCGGCTGCCTTGACAAGGCGTACCTGCTGCTCAACACTGCTTCTTACCTGTGCCAGCGGCGGCAGTTCAGCGCCTTTCTTTTCAACAACCTTAAAAATGTAAACGCCCTTTGCTGTTTCAACCGGTCCGCCAAGTTCGTCCTGCTTCAGTTCAAAGGCCTTCTTCAGCAGGGTGGTCTCTCCGGCCAGGGTCTGGGGTGGAGTGTTGGCGGTAAAGAGCGCTGTCTGCTCAGTCTTGGCATTCAGTTTGGAGGCGACCAGGTTGATGTCGCCGGACTTGATGTTCTGAAACAGGGTGTCGGCAGCTTTTTCAAAGAGCTGCTTGGCTGCTTTCTGACGCAGGGCATCAGCTTTGACCCGCTCCTTTACCTGCTCAAAGGGGACGGGACTGTTGTCTTTCGCCAGATAACGGTCCAGGTTTTTGCGGTAGAATGTTTCGGTTTCTTCAGCAGTGACCTGCAGGCCGCTTACCTGGGTTGTGTGGGGCAGCAGAAAATACGAGATGGCAACTTTCTCCGGTGTCTTGAAGCGGTCGGCATTTTTTTGCAGATAATCGTTCAGATCGGCGTCAGTCGGTTTTATTCCGGCTGCCAGGTTGGCCGCACTAAACGAGACGTAGGACAGTTCGATCTTGTCCTGTTCACGGTGGTACTGCTTCAGGGCTTCTTCGTCGCTGACCGTTACCTTGTTGGTCACTGCTGCACGGGTCTTGTTGATCAACAGGTCGCGCTCCTGCGACTCTTCAAAGTCCTGAGGGGTAATCCGGTTGGTTTTCAGCATCTGCTGATACAGGCCATAGTCAAAGGCGCCATTCTGCTGAAAGGCGGGCATGGCGGCGATTGCAGCAGCGATTTCATCCTTGCTGACGGAGACGCCCAGGCCTTTTGCCGCTTTTATCACCAGAACATTTTCAATCAACCGCTCAATGGCTTGTTGCTGAAAATTCAGTTCCTTTTCCATCTCCGGTGTCAGGTTGGGGCCAAGTATCTGCTGGTAGATTTCCCGCAATCGCTGATAGGAATTCTGGTAGCTTTCAAAGGAAATGGTGGTCCGGTCCACTTTGGCGGCATAGCCGGACTGACGTCCGAACCCTTCCTCGCCCCGGCCCCAGACAAGAAAAATCGTGCCGATAAATGACAGTACAATTAAAACAAAGATCGCCTTGATGACAAAGGTTTCCTTCTTTTTACGCATCAGGTCCAGCATCGGGAAAAACTCCTTCTGTACATAATTGGGTGATTTCAAAAAAATGAATATTACACGAGCGACTTCCTGAAATGCAAGCTGTGAATCGGATTGTCCGCCGGTTTACAGTGGTTTTGAACTATGCTAGGGTTTGCGCACAATAAAATCTGTGCAGTAACCTGTAGCTAATGGAGGAGCAATGGAGCTGAGTTTTTCACATACCAATGAAGAGGTTGACCGGTTGATCGACCGCCTGATCA
This sequence comes from Geobacter sp. UBA6151, assembly GCA_002423105.1. Taxonomy (GTDB): domain Bacteria; phylum Desulfobacterota; class Desulfuromonadia; order Geobacterales; family Pseudopelobacteraceae; genus Trichlorobacter. The sequence continues at coordinate 35,029 of DIUT01000010.1, forward strand.
AGGCGGCGGAAGGGGTTAAACAGCCGGAACTGATACGGGAGCTGATTATATCGTCACTGAAAATAGGCCAGGAGAACGACTACCTGCCTGATTTGAAGCTGATTAACCGCACCCTGCGCGAGATGCGCAGCACCACGCGCGTGTTTGCCCCCTACCGGCATCGTAAAAAGGTGACCATTTTCGGCTCTGCCCGTACTCAGCCAGATGAGCCGATCTACCAGAAATGTATCCAGTTCAGCCGTTTGCTGGCGGATAGAGGCTGGATGACCATTACCGGTGGCGGCCCCGGAATCATGCATGCCGGAAACCTGGGCTCAGGAGCAGAAAATACCTTTGCGGTTAATATCCGCCTGCCCTTTGAACAGAAGGCCAACCCGTTTATGGACAAGAATCCGCGTCTGATTACCTATAAGTATTTTTTCAACCGCAAGGTGGCCTTTGTTAAGGAAGCTGATGCCGTGGCGGTCTTTCCCGGCGGATTTGGTACCCTGGACGAGGCGATGGAGGTCTTTACCCTGGTGCAGACCGGCAAGACCTCGCCCAAACCGTTGGTGCTGGTGGATGATGAAGAAGGATTCTGGGAGCAGTTTTTTGCCTTTGTAAAAAAGCAACTCCTTGCCAAGGGACTGATTTCCGGTGAAGACTTTTCAATTTTCACCATTACCAAGGATGTGCTGGAAGCGGCAGAGGTTATTGAAGGTTTTTACAAGGTATACCACTCAGTTCGTTTCCATGATGATCTTGCTATTATACGTCTGAACAAGGCTTTGGATGAAGAACAGATACATACTCTTGAGGAGGAGTTTCCCGAGCTTCTTCTGGAGGGTGCGCGGATCAGTGCCACTGAACCGTTGGAGGTGGAGTCGGATCAACCGGATCTGGCCGACCTCCCGCGACTCGTTTTCCCGTTTAATCACTTTCATTACGGCTTGCTGATCGCCTTCATCAACCGGATAAACACGTTTTGACATTTAGAGGGGCCTGTGGTAAAAAATTCCACTTTTCCCCTATCGTACCGTTTTTACAGACCTGTTAGGTCCTGGGAGGCAGACATGTTTAAAGGAAGTATTGTAGCCATTGTTACACCGTTCAAAAATGGTGCGGTAGATGTAGAGACCCTGCGTCAACTGGTTGAGTTCCAGATTGAGGGCGGCACCGACGCCATTGTACCTTGCGGTACCACCGGTGAGGCCTCAACCCTGGATTATGACGAGCATATGCTGGTGATCAAGACTGTGGTGGAGCAGGTGAACAAGCGGGTTCCGGTCATTGCCGGTACCGGTTCCAACTCCACCGCCGAGGCCATCGAGTTGACCCAGCTTGCCAAGGATGCCGGTGTTGACGGTTGCCTGCTGGTGACCCCCTACTACAACAAGCCGACCCAGGAAGGTCTCTACCTGCACTACAAGGCGGTTGCCGAGGGCGTGGCCATTCCCCAGATCCTGTACAACGTGCCGGGCCGTACCGGGGTCAACCTGCTGCCTGAAACCGTGGCCCGTCTGGCTCCCATCACAAACATCGTTGCCATCAAGGAGGCCACCGGCTCCCTGCAACAAGGGTCGGAAGTCATGGCCCTCTGTGGTGACCAGATCGATGTGCTTTCCGGCGACGACTTCATCACCTTCCCGATGATGGCCTGTGGCGCCAAGGGGGTGATCTCGGTACTGGCCAACATCATGCCCAAAGCGGTTGGCGACCTGACGGACGCCTATTTTTCCGGTGATCTGGCCAAGGCACGCCAGTTGCACCTGGATACCCTGAAGATCAGCAACGCCATGTTCATCGAGAGCAACCCGGTGCCGGTCAAGACCGCCCTGGGGTTGATGGGCAAGTGTTCCGATGAGGTGCGCCTGCCGCTGGCACCGATGAGCGCAGCCAACAAAGGAAAGCTGGAAGCGATTCTGAAAGAGTATAAGCTGATTTAACGGAGGCAGCCATGCCACAGGCAGCGGAACACCTTCATTTCAGCAGGGAAGAATATCTGGCCTGGGAAGCTAACCAGCAGGACAAGCATGAATACCTGGCGGGAGAGGTCTTTTGCATGGTTGGCGTTCGCCAGATTCATGCGCTTGTTGCCGGAAACATCTTCTCTGAATTGCACCAGCAATTAAAGGGCAAGCCCTGCCGTCCCTTTATGGCAGATATGAAACTTCAGATTGATGCTGCCGACGCGTTTTACTATCCGGACATTATGGTCAGTTGTGATGAACGTGACAGGCAGGCCGATCTTTATCTGGAACATCCCGCCCTGATTGTTGAAGTTCTTTCCGAATCAACCGCCAGCTACGATATGGGGATGAAGTTCGAGTATTATCGGCTGATTCCGGAATTGAAGGAGTATGTGCTGGTTGATCCGGACCGGGTTAAAATTTGGCTGTACCGGAAGAATCTGGCAAACGAATGGGTGCTGCATGATTTTCCGCCTAACGAGGATGTCGTTTTTGAAAGCATTGCCTGCAGGCTGAAGCAGGCAGATATTTTTGAGGGAGTTGTATCATGATCAAGATTGCCGTCTGCGGCGCTGCCGGTCGCATGGGTCAACGCATCATCGTCGCCGCTGTCGAAGCGGGCTGCACCATATCCGGTGCGCTTGAGCGTCCCGGTCATCCGCTGGTGGGCCAGGATGCCGGTCTGCTGGCCGGTTGCGGCCAGTTGGGGGTTTTCATCTCCGATGATCTGAACGCCGTGGTTGAAGGCTGTGACGTGCTGATTGACTTCACTACCCCCAGGGTGTCGCTGAAGAACCTGGAAGTCTGCGGCCTGAAGAAAAAATCCATCGTCATCGGCTCCACCGGTTTCACTCCGGAAGAACGGGCGCTGGCTGTTGAACTGGCGAAAGATATCCCGGCGGTGCTGGCTCCCAACATGTCGGTGGGGGTCAACGTCTGCTTCAAGGTGTTGAAGGACGTAGCCAAGATTCTGGGTGACGACTTTGACGTGGAGATCGTGGAACTGCACCACAACAAGAAGAAGGATTCTCCCTCCGGCACTGCCGTGCGCATGGGCGAGGTGGTGGCCGAGGCCTTGGGCCGTGACTACAACCAGGTGGCCAACTACCACCGCGAAGGGATCTGCGGCGAGCGCACCAGGGAAGAGATCGGCATGCAGACCGTGCGGGGCGGTGACATCGTCGGCGAGCACACCGTCTACTTCATCGGTCAGGGTGAGCGGATTGAGATATCCCATCGGGCCATGACTCGCGACATGTTCTCCCGCGGTTCGGTGCGTGCTGCCAAGTGGGTGGTGGGGAAGAAGTCAGGGGTGTACGACATGCAGGATGTACTCGGCTTAAAATAGGAATGCCGCTTTTGGGCAATTTCGGCGTTACCTTCGTCATCGCTCGTGCAGCGTAGCGCTGCTACGCTTCCGCGCTCTTCCTCGGTGCCTGGAACTTGCCGCAAAATCGACATCCCTTTGGTTAAGCCAGAATCTGAAATCTGAATTGCCGCTTTTGCGGCATTTCCTTTATTGAAAACAAAAACGAAACTGGAGGATTTACCGAACATGGCGAAGATTAATGACAATTACTTGAAGTTGAAGGCTGGTTACCTGTTCCCCGAGATTGGTCGCCGCGTGCGGGAGTTTTCCGCTGCCAACCCCGATGCCAAGGTGATCCGCCTGGGGATCGGCGATGTGACTCGCCCGCTTGCCCCGGCTGTGCTGAAGGCCTTTCACGACGCTGTGGACGATCTGGCCACCACGGACAAGTTTGCCGGGTACGGACCGGAGCAGGGTTATGACTGGCTGATCAACGCCATCATCGAGAAATCCTACAAGCCGCTGGGGGTATCCCTGTGTACCTCCGAAATGTTCATCTCCGACGGCTCCAAGTGTGACTGCGCCAACATCCTGGATATCTTTGCCCTGGACAACGCGGTGGCCATCGGCGACCCGGTCTACCCGGTGTACAACGACACCAACGTCATGATCGGCCGTACCGGCGAGGCAGACGAGAAGGGCTACTACCAGAACATCGTCTACATGCCCTGCAACGAGGCCAACAACTTCATCCCGTCGCTCCCCACCGGCAAGGTTGATATCATTTATCTCTGCTTCCCCAACAACCCCACCGGCACCGTGGCCAGCAAGGCCGAGCTGAAGAAGTGGGTGGACTACGCCAACGCCAACGACTGCGTGATCTTCTTTGATGCCGCCTACGAGGCGTTCATCACCAACCCGGATATCCCCCACTCCATCTACGAGATCGAAGGGGCCAAGAAATGCGCCATCGAGTTCCGCTCCTTCTCCAAGACTGCAGGCTTCACCGGCGTCCGTTGCGGCCTCGTCGTTGTGCCGGAAGAGGTGATGGGCACTACCTCCACCGGCGAGAAGTACAGCTTCAACAAGCTCTGGCTGCGCCGCACCACCACCAAGTTTAATGGAGCTTCCTACCCGGTGCAGCGTGCTGCTGCCGCGGTCTATAGCGACGAAGGCTGGAAGCAGACCAAAGAGGTCATCGACTATTACATGGAAAACGCCCGCATCATCCGCGAAGGGCTGAAAGAGGCAGGCGTCACCTGCTACGGCGGTGTGGATGCTCCCTACATCTGGCTCAAAACGCCGGGCGGCATGAGCAGTTGGGACTTCTTCGACAAGCTGCTGAATGAATGCAACGTGGTCGGCACGCCGGGCAGCGGCTTCGGCCCCAGCGGCGAAGGGTTCTTCCGGTTATCAGCCTTCGGCCATCGCGAGAATGTGATTGAGGCGGTGGAGAGGATAAAGAAAAACCTGAAATAGATTGAACTGAGAGGGGCGCTGATTGTAGCGCCCCTTTTTTATCACTTTGTATGGATATAACAAATATGTTACATAAGTGTGTGGCTTGGGCAATTGAGTATTACAGCGAAGACGTCAGGCTTGAGAAAACGACACAAAGAGGTGTGTGGATCATGAGTAGCAAATCTTCGACCAAATCACATCAGCAGATGGTTGCCGAGTGGAAAAATGACCCAGAGTTTGTGGCTGCCTATGATGAATTGGAAACTGAATTTACCCTGTTGCGAGAACTGTTGCAGGCACGTCAGCGAGCCGGTTTGACTCAGGCCGACGTGGCCGAGAAGATGGGAACCAAGGCTCCTGCTGTTACCAGGCTAGAAACGGCACTTTCGGACAACAGGCATTCGCCCAGCATTGCAACCCTGAAGAAGTATGCCCAAGCGGTGGGGTGCAAGCTGGAGGTGCATCTGGTTCCGGCAAAGGCGGTTTGAAAAGGGAACCGTATGAAGCTGAATAATGACCCCAAGATAATTACCATGCGAGGCAAGCTTTCTGCGGTTGTTGTTTCCTATGAAGTGTTCCGCAGGCTGCCCCAGTCCAACACCGGGTTATCACAATTCTTCCGGCAATCGCCGCTGTGTGAGGCCGAGCTTGACCTTGGCCGCAGTCCAGACCTTTCTCGGGAATGCAAAGGATCTGGAACGCTGTGGCGCGCAGGTTTGTAACCTGTGGGAGTGAAGTTGATAAGCCGTTCCTGAAATACAATAAGGCGTTGATTGCAGCGTCCCTTCGATTATGGTATGACCGTGGCGGGAGATCGGTATGGCAACCACAGTAGATATTCAGCAGATTTCAGAACAGATTCGCCGGGAGTTCTCTCCTCAAAAGATCATTCTGTTCGGTTCTCATTCATGGGGTACACCGTCTGATGAATCTGATGTTGACTTGCTGGTTGTGGCGCAGTTTGAGGGGAAACCGTGGCGTTTTGCCGTGGAAATACGGGAGCGCATTAAGGCAGGTTTTCCGCTTGATCTGCTGGTTCGTACACCGGAGCAGCTTCAGGAACGGTTGGCACTGCATGACATGTTTCTTACGGATATTGTGACACATGGTACGGTGTTGTATGAAGCCTGAAACGGTGGAGTGGGTGGACAAAGCCGATGCTGATCTTGCCACCGCAAAACGTGAGGCAGCAGTTGTTGAGTCGCCAAATTATGATGCGGTCTGTTTTCATGCACAACAGTGTGCCGAGAAGTATTTGAAAGCCGTAATGGTGGAAGATGGTGTGCGGATTCCACGCATCCATGATCTCGAAGCGTTGCTCAACATGTTGGACTCACAGCATCCGGAGTTGCAAAAGGTAATTCACTCGGCCAGGATATTGTCAGCAATGGCGGTGGAAGTCAGGTATCCGGGGATGATGGCGGACGAAGATGATGCAGCGGAGTCAGTCAGGGCAGCCGTGGTGATTTGTGAAGCGGTTCGCGATTCTTTGAAATAAGTAAACTGTCCGTACGCAGTAA
>DIUT01000025.1:0-5940 GCA_002423105.1 Geobacter sp. UBA6151
TCGGTGGCCGTGAGTTGAATTTTTCGTCGGATATTGACATCATTTATTTTTACGAAACTGATCGCGGGGAGACCGCGGGGATTGACGATGGACGCGGGGGGCGCAAGGGGGTGATTTCGCTTCATGCCTTCTTCAATAAGCTGGCGGAACAGACCACCCGTGCCGTGAACCAGATAACGGAGGACGGTTTTGTCTTTCGGGTTGATGTGGGACTGCGGCCCGAAGGAAAATCCGGTGATATGGCCGTATCGGTGCGGTCTGCCGAGATTTACTATGAATCCTGGGGGCAATCCTGGGAGCGGACCGCCATGCTGAAAGCACGGCCGGTGGCCGGTTCAAAGGAATTGGGGGAACAGTTGCTGCAAACCCTTTCCCCCTTTATTTATCGCAAGTTTCTCGATTATACCCTGATCGAGGATATAAAATTAATGAAGCAGAAGATCGATGCTTCGCTGACCCGCAATCGCGAAGGAGAATCCAACTTAAAGCTGGGACGTGGCGGCATACGGGAGATAGAATTCTTCATCCAGGCCCTGCAGCTGGTCTACGCCGGTAAAACCCCCCGGTTGCGGGAGCGGAACTCTTTGCTGGCGTTGGAGCTTTTGCGTGAAGCGCGGCTGATTGCCGATGAAGACTGTCTGCACCTGAGCGAAGCATACCGTTTTTTGCGGACAGTCGAACATCGGATACAGGTAGTGCAGGAGCGCCAGACCCACAGCCTGCCTGCCAAGGAAGACGAAATGGTGGCTCTGGCCCGGCGTTGCGGTTTTCTGCGAGAAAACGGCGCGCAGCGTTTCAGGGAGGTGCTGGAACAGCACCGACAGCGGGTGTCAGCCATTTATGGCAGTCTTTTCAACGAGCAGGATCAGGCGGCGCAACAGCAGGTAAACCCGGAAATACTGTATATGCTGGATGCCAAGTCAGATCCGGATCTGATTATGGATATGCTGGCCCAACGGGGTCTGGAAGATGTGGACCGGGCCATTGAAAATCTGGCCATGCTGCGTGGCGGCGCACTGAAGCGTAATACGACGGAGCGGATCCGTCGTATTCTGGCCCGTATCGCTCCTCCATTTCTGCAGGCGTTGCTGGATGCTCCCGACCCGGACATGGCCCTGGCCAGTGCCGAGCGCTTTTTTGCGGCGGTGTCCGGCCGTTCTGCCACCTTTGCGCTGCTGGCGGAAAACCGTGAAGCTCTGAAGCTGTTGGCAACGCTCTTCGGCACTTCGGAGTTTTTGTCAAAAATCCTGATCAACCATCCGGAGTTGCTGGAGTCGATGGTGTCACGCACTTACTCTTCCAGTGTCAAGCCGCAGGAAGTGATGGATGAGGAGCTTTCGTCAGTGCTGTTGCGGGCGGATGGTTTCGAAGAGCAGCTGGATGTATTGCGCCGCTACCGCCATGAAGAGTTTTTGCGTATCGGACTGAACGATATTCATGGCCATTTCAGCCAGGGCAATATTGCCGTCCAGCTCACCTGTCTGGCGGAGGTTTGCCTTGAGGCAGCCTACCGCATTGCCGTGGCGGAGCTTGCCCGGTTCGGGCGGCCCTGCTATGAGCAGGATGGTCAGTTGTGCAGCGCTTCCCTGGCGGTCATCGGCATGGGCAAGATGGGGGGCAGGGAGCTGAACTATCACTCTGACCTGGATATTATCTTTATTTACGACCGACAGGGGATGACCGACGGTGCCAAGCAGCTCACCAACCATGAATATTTTGCCAAGCTGGCCCAGAAGCTGATTTCCACCCTTTCCACCCAGACCAGGGAAGGGTATGTCTACAAGCTGGATACCCGTCTGCGTCCGTCCGGCAATGCCGGTCCCTTGGTCACGTCGCTGGAATCCTTTGCCGAGTACCATCGTAATGAGGCCCAGACCTGGGAACGGCAGGCCCTTGCCAAAGCGCGCGTGGTGCTGGGTGAACCGGAATTGTCTGGAAATATCGCCAGGGTGATCCGTCAGACGGTTTTCAACGCCAGTCTGAATGCCGAAGGCCGCCGGGAGATTCATCGCCTGCGCATGCGGATGGAAAACGAGATTGCCAGGGAACGGGAGGGGGCCTACAACATCAAGACTGGTCGGGGTGGTATGGTTGATGTTGAATTTATCGCCCAGTACCTGCAACTGCGCCACGGCGCCAGTTATCCTACCCTGCAGATTGCCCGCACCGTGGACCTGATTAACGAGGCGGGCAGTCTGGGGCTTTTGATCGATACGGATGCGCAGGTGTTGGTCAGTGGCTACAAATTTCTGCGCAAGCTGGAAAACCGGCTGCGCCTGATCCATGATCACTCCATTAATGACCTGGGAGGCGATCAGCGCTACCTGGACAAGCTGGCCAAACGGCTGGGATATGGCCAGAAGCTGCGCCATCCTGGTCAGGTGCTGATGCAGGATTACGCGGAAACAACGGAAAAGATCAGAAATGTCTATGACCGGATTCTGGGGGAACAGGCCGGGAGTGAAGAGGAGATACATCCATGACCATCGCCGAACAGGTAGCAACCATAGCCCATAATGCCCGCCAGGCATCCTTTGCCCTGGCCAAGCTTTCCACTAGCGTCAAGAACCGGATGTTGCTGAATATGGCCGATGCTCTTGAGGCGGCAACAGCTTCTCTGGTAGCTGAAAACGCCAAGGATCTGGCTGTGGGCAGGGAGAAGGGACTTTCTAGAGCCATGCTGGACCGCCTGATGCTGGACGGCACGAGGATTGCCGGGATGGCAGATGCCCTGCGGGAGGTGGCTGGCCTACCGGACCCGGTGGGGGAAGTGACCAAAATGTGGAAGCGCCCCAACGAGCTGATGGTGGGCAAGATGCGTATACCGCTGGGGGTGATCGGCATTGTCTACGAGTCGCGCCCCAATGTGACTGCCGATGCCGCCGCTCTGTGCCTGAAGTCGGGCAACGCCGTGATCCTGCGCGGCGGCTCCGAGGCGATCCACTCCAACCGCGCCATTGCCGGTATCCTGCAAGGGGTGATGAAAGAGTTGTCCATACCGGAGGCTGCCTTGTCCTTGATCCCGTTTATCGAGCGAGAGGGGGTGCTGGAGATGCTCAAGCAGGAGGAGTTGATCGACCTGATTATTCCCCGTGGCGGCGAGAGCCTGATCCGTTTTGTGGTGGAAAATTCCCGCATTCCGGTAATCAAACATTACAAAGGGGTTTGTCACGCTTTTGTGGATGCCTCCGCTGATTTTGCCATGGCCATACGGATCATCATCAATGCCAAGACCCAGCGCCCCGGTGTCTGCAATGCCTTGGAAACGTTGCTGATCCACCGTAATGCCGCGGCAGCCTTTGCCCCGGCGATTGCTGAAGCTCTGGCTGAATTGAAGGTGGAGTTGCGGGGAGATGAGGAGTTCCGACGTTATGTGCCGCAAGCGGGGGTTGCGACGGACGAGGACTGGGCCGCCGAGTATCTGGAACTGATCCTGGCCTGCAAGGTGGTGGATGACATGGATGACGCCATTGCCCATATCAACCGTTACGGTTCACTGCACAGCGAGGTGATTATTACCAGCGATTATGCCAATGCCCAGCGCTTTATCCGTGAGGTCAATTCATCCTGCGTGTTGGTGAACGCTTCTACGCGCTTCAACGACGGCGGCCAGCTGGGGTTGGGGGCGGAGATCGGCATCTCCACCACCAAGCTGCATTCTTTCGGTCCCATGGGGTTGGAGGATCTGACCACTACCAAGTTTATCGTTTACGGTGACGGGCAGGTCAGAGGATAGTCTCAGGGGGTATCCCCCCAGCGCGCGAAGAGATTATGGCTTATACCCGCCTGATCCAGCACTTTTCCCACAACAAAGTCTACCAGTGCTTCCATGGTTTGCGGCTGGTGATAAAAGGCGGGCATTGCCGGTACCAGTCGTGCTCCGGCGTGGCAAAGCTTCAGCATGTTTTCCAGATGGATCGCCGAGAGCGGTGTTTCGCGCGGTACCAGAATCAGTGTGCGTGATTCTTTCAGCATGACATCGGCGGCCCGCTCCAGCAGATTACCGGAAATGCCGGCTGCTATCCTGCCCAGGGTACCCATGCTGCATGGGGCCACAATCATGGCGTCAGGCGCGGCGGAGCCGCTTGCTTCTGCTGCCCACAGGTCGTTGATGTCGCGCACGTTCAAGTGGTCCAGTGGGGTTTGCCAGCGGTTGGAGAGGTTGTGGGCCACTTCTGCTGGATCGCCCCCCAGTTTAATGCCGGTTTCCAGCTGGCAGACGCCGATGCCGCTTGTACTGGCAGTCAGGGTCAGGTTGACGCCAGCCTTCAGCAGTTCCTCGGCCAGCCGCAGCCCGTAGATGGCGCCCGATGCGCCGGTTATGGCCAATAGTATCTTCATGGAAAACCTTTCTCGCTAAGCGCTTGCCTATCGTACTACGTTGTTTGCTGCAAAGCCACCCTGCTCTACTGCCCGTAAAACAGACATATTCTGCTGATTGATTAAGCAGTTTCTGCCCCGGTGACAACAGGCTGCTGTACAAGTCTGCGGCTGTTTGTAGCGTGATGTTTGTCAACATACCGATATTTAACATAATATTTTGAGGCATGGCTGTGGTGATGAAATTGGCACGTTTACTGTTACGGTTGTAGGTCAAGTAAGGCTACTACACCAGGAACACCACACTCCAAGGAGGAAACATCATGAAGGTATTTACCCGTACCCTGTTGGCAGCAGCACTCACCCTTATCTGTTCCGGCGCAGCACTGGCAACGCCATCCGGTCAGATCTGGATTCCATCCACCGACGCAAAGGGATTCAAGGAAGTCAATATCAGCATTGACAACTATGTCCGTTTTTCCGATGCAGATAATGCCGGTCCCAATTACTATAATGCCGGTGTGACGGTTGGTGTGCTTCCCTTTGAAAAGTTCAAGCTGGAAGTGGGCGTTGACTTTCTGACTGATGGTGGCGGTTCCATGGGAGCACAGCATCCGCTCTATTTCAACTTCAAAGGCGCTATTCCTGAAGATGCCTTTTTCAACGGGATGCCAGCTCTGGCAGCCGGTATGTTTGGCATAGGAACTTTTGATCGCGGGGCAACCGGCGGCAACACCACCTCCAATATTGCCTACGGCCTGGTGGCCAAAACCCTGCCGGTGGTTGGCCGGTTCTCAGTGGGTGGCTATCACGGAGCTGAGAAGAACTTCGGCGCAAAATACAATACCGGTGTTTTGGCTTCCTGGGATCGTACCATGAGCGAAATTTCTGACAAACTCTGGTTTGCTGTTGATTATATGAGCGGCAACAATGCCTTCGGTGCTGTATCGGTGGGCGCAGCCTGGACCTTTACCCCCAATGTGGCGGTGCTGGTTGGCGCTAACGTGTATAATCCGGGTCAAACGACCCTGTATGGCGGCAAGCCCACCTTCACTACCCAGCTTGACATCAACTTTTAAAAAATCTGCTTACAACAGGACGCAATCAACGGGGAGCCTTGTGCTCCCCGTTTTTTGTTCTATACTCTGGAACAGATCAGTTCATCTCTTTTCCCAGAGTCCGGTATGAAAAAACATTCACTCCGTATAGCCATCGGCCTTGTCATCGTGGCGCTGTTTCTCCTGTACGGCGTGGGTCTGCTGCCGCTACGTTTTATCCATCAGCTTGAACTGTGGAGTTATGATCATCGTCTGAATGTTACCATGCCCAAAAGCAAGGATGACCGGATTGTGATTGTGGATATTGACGAGAAGTCACTGGCTGAAGTCGGGCGTTGGCCCTGGAGCCGCAATGTGGTGGCGCGGATGATGGATCAGCTTTTCGATCACTACCAGGTGGCGGTGGTGGGGTTTGACGTGGTTTTTGCCGAGCCGGACACCAGTTCCGGCATCCGTGAACTGGAACGTCTTGCCCACGGTCCGCTTAAGGATAATGCAGCGTACAAAAAAGAGCTGGCGCGGACGCGGGACAAGCTTGATTACGATGCCCTGCTGGCCTCCC
>DIUT01000025.1:5979-7691 GCA_002423105.1 Geobacter sp. UBA6151
GCCGGGTTAAACTCCATTGCCAAAAAATTTGGCTATGGCGCAAATATTCCGGTGCTGCAAACAGCTGCCGGTCTCGGAGGGCATTTTAACCCCGATCCGGACCACGATGGCGTCACCAGGCGCGTGCCGATGCTGCAGGAGTATAAAGGGAATTACTACGAATCCCTTTCCCTGGCAGTGTTGCGGGCCATGTTCGGTTTTCCGGAATTGACTCCCGGTTTTCCTGCCGGGCAGACCAACATGCTGGAGTGGCTACAGGTGGCTGATCTGTTGATTCCGGTTGATGCCCAGGCCAGTGCCCTGATCCCCTATCGCGGGCCGCAGGGAAGTTTTTCCTACATTTCTGCCGCTGATATTCTCAAAGGGCGAGTAAAGAAGGAGCAGTTGGAAGGNNCTCCGGTTTCTGCTGTGTATGCGGGGGTTGAGATACATGCCAACATGATCGCCGGTATCCTTGACCAGAAAATCCGGCATGCTCCCGGTTATGCCAAGGGAGCTGAGCTGGCGGCCCTGGCGCTGGGCGGCCTGTTGTTGGCCATGGTGCTGCCGCTTCTGGGACCGCTGGTGTCACTGGGGGTGACGGTTGCCGTGCTGGTTGTCGCGGGCGGTGTCAATTATCTGGCTTGGCGCTCCGGGCTGGTGCTGCCGCTGGCTTCCCAGATGGTGTTGTTTCCGCTTTTGTATGCCTTCAACGCCAGCTACGGATTTCTGATGGAATCCCGCTCCCGCCACCAGATAACCGGATTGTTCGGCCAATATGTGCCGCCGGAGATCGTGAACGTGATGAGCAAGGATCCGGAGCATTTCACCATGGAGGCGGAAAGCCGGGAAATGACCGTACTTTTTACCGATGTGGTGGGTTTCACCAACATCTCCGAGAAGCTGTCTCCCAAAGAGCTGGCGCAGTTCATGAATGAGTATCTTTCGGCCATGACCGGCATCATCTATGAGTATGGCGGTACGGTGGATAAATATATCGGCGATGCCATCATGGCCTTCTGGGGGGCGCCACTGCCCGACCCGGACCACGCGCTCCATGCCGTGCAGGCGGCCACCGCCATGCGTAAACGGATGGTTTCGCTTTCCAGGGAAATGGCCGAGCGGGGTTACCCTGATCTGAAAATAGGCATCGGCATTAACAGCGGACCGATGCGGGTGGGTAACATGGGTTCCAGTTACCGGGTTGCTTACACGGTCATGGGGGATGCGGTCAACCTGGCATCGCGTCTTGAAGGGCTGACCCGGCAGTATGGTATCTGGCTGATTGCCGGTCAGGAAACCAGGGACAGGATTAAGGGATTTGCTTGGCGGGAGCTTGATCTGGTGCGGGTAAAGGGCAAGGATCAACCGGTAGCAATTTTTGAGCCGTGCGGCGAAGAGTTGGCCTTGGATGAAAACTATTTGTGTGATATAACGGCGTTTAATAGTGTTGTGCAGGCGTATCGCGCACAGAGCTGGGATGAAGCCGGTATGCTTTTGACAAAGCTTATGTCCTGGAAGCCGGACAGAAAGCTCTACACCCTCTATCAGGAGAGGATACGACAGTATCAACAGGACTCTCCGTCAGCAGATTGGGATGGTGTCTGCACATTCACCACCAAGTAAAATGAGGTTGCCATGAAAAGAACTCTGTTATTGGGCGCCATTGGTCTGTCGCTGCTGGCAGCACCGCTCCATGCCGATGAAACCATCGTGCCCCGTTTCGATATCAA
>DIUT01000007.1 GCA_002423105.1 Geobacter sp. UBA6151
CTACTACAACCAGGATACGTCAGGCGGTAGAGGAAGCGAAGGCGCTGTGGCAAGCAAGCGCTTCGAAGATTTTCGATATACTTATTGAAAAAAACCGGCTTCGGTCACTCGGAGAATTAGTCACCGTGAGAGGCGGCGGAACGCCCTCAAAGGCCAATCCATTCTACTGGCAGGGACCGATCCCATGGATTTCTCCAAAAGACATGAAGTCGTGGGAACTATTTGATTCTGTCGATCACATCTCAGAGGATGCAATTGCAAATTCTGCGGCCAAACTTATTGAACCTGGTGCTGTCCTTGTTGTTGTTCGTGGAATGATATTGGTTCACACTTTCCCGTCAGCCATCATTCGGGTGCCAGCTGCCATCAACCAAGATATGAAAGCCTTGATTCCGGGCAATGAATTGCTCCCAGAATTTCTGAGTTCAATGTTTTGGGCTTACAATCAAAGAATCTTGGCACTGGTTGAAAAATCGACACATGATACTCGCAGGCTTGATGTTTCGAAACTGCTTGATACGAAGATAGCGGTACCATCAATTCCAGAACAGCGTCGCATCGTCACCTACCTGGACAACCTCCAGAGCAAGCTTGACTCCCTCAAACGCCTACAATCCGAAACTGCCGCGGAGCTGGACGCCATGCTGCCATCAATCCTTGACAAGGCATTCAAGGGGGAATTGTGACTCAGCCGAAAGAAAGTTGTGTAACTAACCGGCAGTGCCATTCGGGCCAGTGAGTTCAAGTTCCATGTTGAAGGAGTCGAACGATCTCTGTTGGATGTCGCAGGTCGATAGCATAGGAGCGAGCAAATGACCAAAGCTGACATCTTTGAAATAGTTTCTGAAAAGACAGGGTGTACCAAAAAGGAAGCTGTGACGGCAAGCAACATAAGGCATGAAAAATATTGAGAATTGTTTATAATACGGTCAATTGTCAATTAAAGGGACCGAGATGAAATACGAAAACAGACTGACTGATACCGACAAACTCCAGGAGAAGATTCGCTCTCATCGTCCGCTTGATGCCTATGAGGTCAAGCAGTTGAAAGAGTATTATCGTATCGGCCTGACCTATACCAGCAATGCCCTCGAAGGGAACAGCCTGACCGAGAGCGAAACCAAGGTCGTTCTTGAAGACGGTATCACCATTGGCGGGAAACCCCTGAAGGACCACTTCGAGGCCATCGGTCATAGTGAAGCATTCGACCTGCTGTACAAGCTGGCAGAGGGCCAGAGGATAACGGAAGATGACATTCTTGGCCTGCACCGCCTGTTCTACTACCGGATTGATGCCGAAACCGCCGGAAAGTACCGCGAGCGTAACGTCATCATCACCGGTACCGACTTCACACCTCCGACACCAGCAGCGGTTCCTCTTGCCATGCAGGAGTTCTTTGGCAATCTGCCGACATTGCGCACATTGCACCCGGTCGAATACGCTGCCATGCTTCACCTGCAGTTCGTCAACATTCACCCGTTCATTGACGGCAACGGCAGAACCGCCCGGTTGCTGATGAACCTTGCACTATTGCAGGCAGGCTACCCCATTACCATCATTCCCCCGATTATCCGTGGCGACTATATTTCAGCCCTGCGTGATTCCAACAAGGGGAACAACCAGCCATTCATCAATTTCATCACCTGCTGCGTCTGGGAAAGCCAGAAGGAGTACCTGCGGTTGCTGGAAAGTCTCGACCGGAAATAGCGAGAGATGACGACATGGGAAATTACACCGTTGCAGTCATAGACTTTGAAACCACTGGCTTGTCGCCGCATTACGGAGACCGGACTATAGAGGTCGGTGCCGTTATCGTTTCCGAGAATCAGATAGTGGACCGGTTCCAAAGCCTGATGAATCCTCGAATGAGGGTATCCAGCTTTATCGAGAAGTACACCGGCATTACGAACCGGATGCTCTCAACTGCTCCGGACATTGACCATGTGATGAAAAGACTGAAAGCCTTTATCGCCAAACATTATCTGGTTGCTCACAATGCTTCTTTCGACTCGAAATTCCTCGATGCCGAGTTCAGCAGAATCAACCACAAAAGAGTCAATGAATTCGCCTGCTCCATGCTGGTTGCACGAAGGATATATCCAGAAGCCCCCAACCATAAGCTTGAAACACTGGTGCACTACAGAAGCCTGAAAACCGACGGCGTTCATCACCGGGCACTGGCAGATGCTGAAATGACGGCACACCTGTGGATAAGCATGATTGAGGACATCAAGGCAGGCTACAGGCGCACTGAGGTTCCCTTCGGGCTCATGCAGCAGTTGGGGAAGACCCCTAAAAAGAAGGTTCAACAATTACTGGTTATGAAGTAGACGCGGCAAACACGGTCTGAATTTGCTGGATGTTTTAAAAATGTAATCATTTTGACGTCTTAAGGGGCGCTTATCTCAGGTATCTCAGCAACCGGAAATTTCGGGGTAATCGGTGGCGGCATTGCCTTGATAGTTCTCTTGTAACATTTCCCTCTCTCGGCACAGGAGTTTATATGCCCCAAGCAGTATCGCTGGATGGTGTGACCTTGAAGATGATCTTGACGGAGTTGGTTGAGCAGTATGGCTGGGAAGAAATGGGTAGGGTGGTTGATATCCGTTGTTTTACTCATGATCCCAGCATTCCGTCGAGCCTGAAGTTTTTGCGCAAGACGCCATGGGCCAGAGACAAGGTTGAAGAACTGTATTTGAGGAAGAAGATGGACGCGCGATAGAGCGTCAGTGTGATTATACCTGGAATCTTTGGAAGGCTGCCGCGACTTTGCAAAACGTCGGGAAACCTGTTTCGCTGTCTCTGTTGTATCGAAAATAAATCAAGAATTGGGGTTCTCTTGGTAGAGAAAATGTGATACATTTTCACACTTTTGAGACTCAAAACAGTTACGAGGGGAATACCTCATGCAGGAACAAGCAAGCCAGAATATAGCAGTCAACATTGAAGATGAAATGAAACGGTCCTACATGGACTATGCCATGTCGGTTATCATCGGTCGGGCATTGCCTGATGTCCGGGATGGCCTGAAGCCGGTGCACCGGCGTTGTCTCTACGCCATGCACGACATGAGCAATGACTGGAACAAGCCCTACAAGAAATCGGCCCGGGTGGTCGGTGACGTGATTGGTAAATACCACCCCCATGGCGACACCGCCGTGTACGATACCATCGTGCGCATGGCCCAGGATTTCTCGTTGCGCTACCTGCTTGTGGACGGTCAGGGTAACTTCGGCTCCGTTGACGGTGACAGCCCGGCAGCCATGCGTTACACCGAGATCCGCATGAAGCAGCTCACCCATGAGCTGCTGGCAGACCTGGAAAAGGAGACGGTTAGTTTCTCTCCTAACTATGACGAATCATTGCATGAACCTACGGTGCTGCCGGCCAAATTCCCCAACCTGCTGGTCAACGGTTCGGCCGGTATTGCGGTCGGCATGGCCACCAACATCCCACCCCACAACCTGGTGGAGGTGATCGACGCCATTATCGCCCTGATCCACAATCCGGCGCTGTCCTTTGAGGAACTGATCGCTCTGGTGCCGGGTCCCGACTTCCCCACTGGCGGCACCATCTATGGCCGCCAGGGGATTCTGGACGCCTATGCCACAGGCCGGGGCATCATCCAGATTCGTGCCAAGGCTCATGTGGAGGTCAGCAAAAAAGCGGACCGTCAGTCGATCGTCGTCTCCGAGATTCCCTACCAGGTCAACAAGTCGCGTCTGATTACCAGCATTGCCGAATTGGTGAAGGAGAAGAAGATTGAAGGGATCGCCGACCTGCGTGACGAGTCGGACCGTGACGGTATGCGGATCGTGATCGACCTCAAAAAAGACGAAAATGCCGAAGTACTGCTGAACCAGCTGTATAAGCATACCCAGATGCAGACCTCTTTCGGTATCAACATGCTGGCAATTGTCAACAACCGTCCCAAACTGCTGCCGTTGGCGGAGATGATGCGTTGCTTTGTGGAGCACCGCTTTGAAATGGTGACCAAGCGTACCCTGTTTGAACTGAAAAAAGCCGAGGCACGCGCCCATATTCTGGAAGGTCTCAAGATCGCGCTGGACTGGCTTGATGCTGTGATCGAGCTGATCCGTGAGTCCAAGACTCCGCCTGAAGCCAAACAGGGACTGATGGACGGCGCCTTTGCCGATCCTCTCTACCTGAAGCGTCTCGACCTGCCTGCCCCGGCAGGCTACGAAGGAGAGGTCAGACTTTCCGATATCCAGGCCCAGGCGATTCTGGAAATGCGGTTGCAACGTCTGACCGGCTTGGAGCGGGACAAGATCATTCAGGAGTACGAAGATATCCTCAGACTGATCGCCCGTTTGAAGGAAATTCTGGCCTCCGATGAAGAAATCATGAAGATTATCATTGGCGAGCTGATTGAAATCCGTGACAAGTTTGGCGATAAGCGCCGTAGCGAGATCGTGGATCGCACTGCCGACATCTCCCTGGAAGATACCATTGAGGATGAGGAGATGGTGGTGACGGTCTCCCACACCGGCTATATCAAGCGCAGCGCCGTTGACCTATACCGGGCACAGCGCCGTGGCGGCAAGGGCAAGACCGGCATGAAGACCAAAGAAGAGGATTTCGTGGAGCAGTTATTTATCGCCTCCACCAAAGATTTCCTGCTCTTCTTTACCGATATGGGCCGTGTTTACCGGATCAAGGTCTACGAGATTCCGGAAGGAAGCCGCACCACTAAAGGCAAGGCGGTGGTCAACCTGGTCAATGTGCAGGATGGTGAGAAGGTGACAACCATCCTGCCGGTCAAGGATCTGAACCGCGAGGATCTGTACCTGTTCATGGCCACCCGCAATGGTGTGGTCAAGAAAACGCCACTCATCGAATATATCAACATCCGTACCAGCGGCATCAATGCCGTCAACCTGGATGAGGGGGACAAATTGATCGCCGTGGCCCTGACTGATGGTGGCAAAGATATTTTCCTGGCTTCCCGTGGCGGCAAGGCGATCCGTTTCAGCGAAGAGGATGCCCGTCCCATGGGTCGGGTGACCAGGGGGGTCCGGGGCATGAACC
The DNA here is from genome assembly GCA_002423105.1 of Geobacter sp. UBA6151. Taxonomy (GTDB): domain Bacteria; phylum Desulfobacterota; class Desulfuromonadia; order Geobacterales; family Pseudopelobacteraceae; genus Trichlorobacter. The sequence goes on from DIUT01000007.1 coordinate 5,050, forward strand.
TTGACCGTGCAGACGAAGTTATCGGTATGGAGGTTGTTGATCCCACCGCAACCGGTTCAACCATCTTCACGGTGACTGATAACGGCTATGGCAAGCGGACTGACCTGGATGAATACCGTGGCCAGAGCCGGGGGGGTAAAGGCCTGATCACCATCAAGACCAATGAGCGCAACGGTATGGTGGTGGATGTGATGCAGGTTTCCGACGAGAACGAGTTGATGGTGATTACGGATCAAGGCAAGATCCTGCGGGTACCGGTATCCGGTTTCTCGGTCATTGGCCGCAACACCCAGGGGGTACGCCTGATGGTCACCGAAGAGCAGGAGAAGATCGTTGCTGTGGCCCGTCTTGTTGAAAAAGATGAAGATGACGGAGCCGAGTTTGCTGAGGAAGAGTCGGCCTGATTGCCATGAACCCGCTCACCATTGATACCACCTACCGGGAACGGCGGCGGATTGTGCGGCTGCTGGATTTTTTGACCCGTGACCAGTTGACCCGTGACCAGATGGAGCGGATCGGTCGCCGGTTGCAGAAATCAGGCAGACGGGCATTGCCGCCGCTGGTCAGGCGGCTCTGGAAAGAGCGGGACCCGGAGCGGCTGTACCGCTATACCTGCATGCTGGATTTTTTTGACGTCACCGTCTGGATAGATCAGTTGGTGGCACTGACCCTGAAACGCCGGGACCTTGGAGAAGACGAGCGAATTCCCTTGCTGGAGATTCTCCAGGACTATGGTGTGGATGTCTCGTGCCCTCCCTTTGCCCGCAGTGACAGTGCCGGTGCAGATCCGGCAGCTTTTCTGGATAGCTGTCTCCAGGACGGAAACTGGGGACTGATGCGCTTGATGGACCGTTTTCTGGATGCCGATGAGTCACTGCGTGAGCAGTTGATAAAACGGTTGGGCATGCGCTGGGAGCAAGGGGCCGAAGCTGCCGCTTTTTTGCGGATGTTGGCCCATTTTGAATTTTCTGAAGTGGCTGGTCAGGCGATTGATGCTCTGGGGACGCTCAGGCATGGCTGTGCCTTGACCGTGCTGCACGAGTTGCAGTATCTCACGGTTGACGGTTTGCAAGCGCGCATCGAGCGCAGCAGGCGCAGACTTGCCTTCCTGACCGTCAGAGAAGCTACGCCGTTACCGGTGCAGTTTGTATACCCCTTGTCGCTGGTTACGGTGCAGGCACGGCCTCTGGATGCCCAGGGTGTCGGGACGCTCTGGTTTTCCTGGGAGACGGCTGACCAGCAGTATGCGGGCCTGGTGCTGCAGACCAGTGAGCACGATGGCGTGATGCAGGCGCTCTCCATTTTTTTTCAGAACCGTGCCGAGCATGATGAATACCTGGACGAAGTGAACGCCGAAGAAGGAATGTTCCAGATTGATTTTTCCTATGGCGTACGCTTGCTGAAAGATGCCAAGCTGCGCAGCATCGAGCACAACTACTATCTGCCGCCGGATCTCTATGCCTCCCACCATCTTTTTGGTGATGTTGATCTGAGGCCGCAGGTCTATCTGCCCTCCTTTGATCCCGCACTCCTCGACGGACTGACGCCGCGTCTGGCATCGTATCTGGCCAACAGCGAGACATTGCTGGAAGAGCCGTTTTTTGAAGGGTGGATCGTGTACGATCCGTCTGTCTATACCATCGCCGAATCTTTGGGTGACACGGTTCTGGAGCAGTGTTCGCCTGACGAACAGCATCCATTTGTCGAGCGTTTCTGTGCTGAGATTATCGAACCTGACAGAGCAGGCATCGTACGCAGACTGTTGTTGACAGCGGATTTCATTCAACAGGTTGGCTCCTACCCGGGAATAATCCAGCGTACCCTTGCGGTCAGCCTTAGCCTTGCTGGCGGACCGCTGCCCCTTGCGCGTCATCCGTTTATCCGGCGTCTTGCCCTTGACAGTATTGAGATGGCCCGCCAATCTCTTGCAGAGGGAGTTGATCCGCGCAAGCAGGCCATGTATGACGACGAGGAGTGGGAATGAAGATCGGAGTGATCGGCGCCGGAAGCTGGGGAACCGCCCTGGCCAACCTGTTGGCGGGCAACGGGCACGACACGCTGCTCTGGGCCTATGAGCCGGAGCTGGTCAAGGAGATGGCAGATCAGCGGGTGAATACGCTCTTTCTGCCGGACATTCCGCTGCACCCGGAACTGTCGTTCACCAATGAACTGGGCCGCTGCGTGGCAGGTAGTGATCTGCTTGTGCTTGTTGCGCCGACCCAGGTACTGCGCGGCTTGCTTACTACATTGGCTCCCCACTGTTCAGAACAGACGATTCTGGTCAATGCCTCAAAAGGGATAGAGCTGAACACCCTGGCCACGGTTTCCGGTATTGTCGTGCAAACGTTTGGTGAACAGGCCCTGCAACGCTATGTGGCCTTGTCCGGCCCAACCTTTGCCCGGGAAGCCGCACAAGGGCTGCCGTCGCTGATTGTCGCCGCCTCCTGTTCCACCAGCGCGGCGTGTACAACCCAGGCGGCCTTCAGCAATCAGTTGTTTCGTGTCTACACCAGTGATGACCCATTGGGAGTTGAGCTTGGTGGAGCGGTAAAAAATGTGCTGGCCATTGCAGCAGGCATTGCCGATGGCCTCGGTTTTGGACACAACACCAGAGCTGCCCTTATAACCCGTGGGTTGGCGGAAATGCGCCGCCTGGGCAGGGCCATGGGGGCGCAGGATGCCACCTTTGCAGGACTGGCCGGTATGGGTGATCTGGTGCTTACCTGTACCGGCGACCTGTCCCGTAACCGGACTGTGGGGATGAAGCTGGGCCAGGGTGCGTCGCTGCCTGAGATCATGGCCGAGATGCGGATGGTGGCGGAAGGGGTCAAGACATCGGAATCGGTGTATTTTCTGGCGAAAAGCAAAGGAGTAGAGATGCCGATTGCCGAGAAGGTTTACGAAATTCTCCAGTGCGGCAAACCAGCTCGTGAAGCGGTTCTGGAACTGATGTCGCGGGAGCTGAAATCAGAATATGCATGATCTTTACGGTGTTGTTTGATGCGGATTCCCGCGTCTTCCAACAGATCGTGGAAGCTCCAGATGCCGCCTGCCGCCATGATAATCCCGCCCATTATAACGATTGGTTCCATTGTTTGCGCCTCCGTAGTTTCAGTGCAAACAGGCTAGCATAGAGCCATGACATAATACGTCATAGTTTCCCGTCTTTTGGCAGGCAAAGGAGTAACTATCATGTCCGATCTTCGAGTCCGTTTCGCCCCCTCACCCACTGGCTATCTGCATGTGGGCGGTGCACGTACCGCACTGTTCAACTGGCTCTATGCCCGCCACCTTGGCGGTACATTCATTTTACGGATCGAAGACACTGATACCGAGCGCTCCACCAAGGAGTCGGTGGATGCCATTTTGCAAGGGATGGAATGGTTGGGGCTTGACTGGGATGAAGGGCCGTTCTACCAGACGGACAATTTTCCGCTGTACACGCAGCATATCCAGAAGCTGCTGGATGAAGGCAAGGCCTACCGTTGCTGGTGCAGTCAGGAAGAGTTGGAGGCAAAGCGGGAAGCGGCCATGGCTGAGGGGCGTAAGCCCAAGTATGATGGTACCTGCCGTAACGCTCAGGATCGCTCGTTTGATCAACCTCACGTGATCCGTTTTCGTGCCCCTGAAGAGGGAGAGACCGCTTTCAATGATCTGATCAAGGGGCGGATAGCCTTCCCCAATGCCGAGCTGGATGATCTGATCATCAGCCGGACCGGCGGTACTCCCACCTATAATTTTTGCGTGGTGATCGACGATGCCCTGATGCGCATATCCCATGTCATTCGTGGCGACGACCATGTCAACAACACTCCCCGCCAGATTCAGTTGTATGAAGCTTTGGGCTATCCGGTACCGCTTTTTGCCCATGTACCGATGATCCTGGGCAGCGACAAGGCGCGGCTATCCAAGCGTCACGGCGCCACCAGCGTGATTGCCTATCGTGATATGGGGTATCTGCCGGAGGCGCTGAACAACTACCTGGTGCGCCTTGGCTGGAGCCACGGCGATGATGAGATATTCAGCCGTGAAGAGATGATCGCCAAGTTTGATATTGCACAGGTGGGGCGTTCTGCGTCGGTATTCAACCCGGATAAGCTGAACTGGCTGAACGCCCATTACATCAAGCAGTCCGATCCATCGCGGCTGGCCGAACTGCTGCAAGCGCATCTGTCTGGGCGAGGTGTTTCCGACACCTCATCTCCTGACCTGGCCGGGGTGATAACAACCCTGCAGGAGCGGGCCCAGACGTTGGAGGAGATGGCGGACCGGGCGCTTTTCTACTATCAGGCGCCGCAGAGCTATGATGAGGCGGCGCTGGCCAAGTTTGAGAAAGCGCATCTGGCAGCGGTGTTCGCCGTAGTGTCGGCCAAGCTGCTTGCCGTTCAACCAATAGGCACTACGGCGGTGGATGCCCTGTTTAAGGAACTTTGCACAGAAAACAACTGGAAGATGCCCCAGGTAGGCCAGCCGGTGCGGGTAGCCCTCTCCGGCAGTACGCAGGCTCCAGGAATTGGTGAGATTGTCATGGCGCTGGGGATTACCGAGACGGTGGCCCGCATTGAGCGGGCCAAAGAACACCTGGGATAAATGGTGTTTGGCTGATTACAGCGGAATTTGCGGTATGTTTTTCCGGCTTGTTCTGCGCCGCGTCTTGTCGGCATACATCAGACGGTCGGCGTTTTTGATGGTATTGTGCAGTTCTTGGGCTTCTTTGGCCGTTGCAGCTCCTATGGAGAGATAACGCGCAAAAAACCCCAGGCGCGAATCCCGTTCATTGGTTCTCAATCGCTGAATGGCGGCGGTGACCGCTTCATGGTCGGTACGTGGCAGCAGCACGGAAAACTCGTCTCCGCCGATACGCGCCACCACATCACTGGCCCGGAAGGCGGCCAGCAGTACCTCTGCCGCTCCCTTGATCATCCGGTCTCCTGCGTCATGCCCTTGGTTGTCGTTGACATCCTTCAGCCCGTCAAGGTCGGCAATCACCACACTGACCGGGTATTCCCGGCCAGCCTCAAGCCGCTGCAACTCTGCGTCAAAATAGGCGCGATTATATAAACCGGTCAGCGGATCGTGGGTTCCCAGGTAATGCAGGTTTTCCTCATACAGTTTGCGGTCGGTGATATCCTGGGATACCTTCAAGAAACCGGTGATGGCGCCATCGCTGCCCCGTAGCGGAGATATTTTAACCGTCTCCCAGTAAATGGAGCCGTTTTTATGCTTGTTCGCCAGTTCACCTTTCCATTCGTTGCCACTAGTAATGGTACGCCACAGTTCCGCATACAGATCTGGCGGGGTAAGTTCAGATTTAAGTAACCGGGGATTCCGGCCCAGCACTTCTTCCGGGTCATAGCCGGTGAGCCGGGAGAACATGGCGTTAACGTACTCGATTGAACCGTTCAGAGAGGTAATGATTACCGGCGCAGGCGCCTGTTCAACAGCCTGAGACAGCATCTGAATACGGGCTTCCTGGCGGACAATCTTGCGCTTGAGCAGGACGTAATTGCTACAGGTTTCTATGGATGAGGCAAGCTGGACAAAATCTACCGGTTTCTGCACATACTGGTTGACCCCCAAGGAGATACATTCCAGCAGATATTCAGTGTCACTGTGCGCGGTCAGCATGATCAGCTGGCTTTCCCGGTCAAGGCGTCTGATCTCGCGGCACATTTCCAGGCCATCCATCACCGGCATCATGATATCGGTCAGGATGATGTCCGGACGCTTTTCCTGGTACAGCTTCAATCCTTCCTGACCGTTTTCGGCCACATGCAGTTCGGTGACAATCCGCTGGAGAATACGGGAAACCTGCTCTCGTGTGACCCGTTCGTCTTCCACGTAGAGTAATGATATGTCGTAATGTTCCAGTCCGGATGCCTTCATATGGTGCTCCGTGTCTGCACATTCATGCAGGATGCCAATAAATCTGCTGATACTCTAACCGAAGCTGAAGAATTTGCAAGGAGTGAGTAATGGAAAAAGTTGTTTTTGTCCAATGCGCAAGCTATACGCCTGATCAGGTGGCTGATGCCTTGGAGCGTCTGCTGACGCCGTTGGGCGGCATGGCAAACTATGTGCGTCCGGGGCAAAAGGTGTTGCTCAAGCCTAACATGCTGGCTGCCCGCCTGCCGGAGGAGGCAGTAACCACCCACCCGGCTCTGGTGGCGTGCGTGGTGCGGGCAGTTGTTGCAGCCGGTGGCGAGGCGTTGGTTGGTGACAGTCCCGGGATCGGCAGCATGGCGCGGGTTGGGGAAAAAAGCGGTATCCGGGAAGCGGTGGAAGCGGCAGGAGGCCGGATGGCCGCTTTTGATGAGATCTGTGTTGTGGAAGGAATCGGCACCTTCCGCCGTCTCGATCTGGCGCGCACCTACTGTGAGGCGGATGTTGTCATTAATCTCCCCAAATTAAAAACCCATGAAATGATGACCCTGACCTGCGGCGTGAAAAACCTGTACGGGGCCGTGGTCGGTGCTGCAAAAGCGGGACTGCATCTTACCGCAGGGCGCTCAAAAGAGCTGTTTGCCGGCCTTTTGCTGGAAATAGCCCAGGCCAGGCCGGTGGCGCTTACCATCGTAGACGGCATTACCGCCATGGAGGGTAATGGCCCTAACAGCGGAACGCCCCGCTCTTTAGGACTGCTGCTTGCGGGAGAAAATCCGATTGCGGTGGATACGGTTGCTGCCCGTATTGCAGGTATTCCGCCTGAGTTGCTGCCGGTGGAGCGCGAAGCACGACGGCGTGGCTTGCCGGGCACAGAATTTGATCAGATCCAGCTGTGCGGCGATCTGCTGCTTCCCCCCGTTGTGCAGCCATTCAGGTTGCCGGAGGGGTTGGATGTGCAATTTGGTTTGCCCGGATTTCTGAAAGTATTATTGCGCAATCAACTGACGCCCCTGCCTGAGGCGATAGAGAAAAACTGTGTGCTGTGCGGTATCTGTCGCGACGCCTGCCCGCCGCAGGCCATCACGCTGCAAAAAAACGCCCTGAAGGTGAATTCAGGGCGCTGTATCCGGTGCTGGTGCTGCCGGGAGCTTTGTCCACATCATGCGCTCAAGGTAAAGAAAAGTCTGCTGTTACGGATGATTGGCGGATAACGACGGCTCTCCTTAGCTCTCTTCATCCTCTCCTGAGGGTATCTCGCGGTAGGCCCGCGAGTCATCAACCCAGCGGGTCTGAGCCTGAACCCGTTCCAGGTCGGACTTGCACTTGACACAGTGACGGGTAAAGGGCAGCACCTTCAGGCGTCCCACCGGTATCTCGTCGTCGCATTCCTCGCAAATACCGTACTCACCTTCCGACATGCGTAGCAACGCCTCATCGATATGGTGCAGCTTATCCCGCTCACGGTCATTTAAGAGTAACTCCAGTTCCCGGTCCCGTTCCGAAGAAGCCTGATCGTAAATATCACCACTGGTTTCGGCGGTGGCGGATGATTCCGAGCCGGACTTGATGGAGCGCGCGATTTCCAGCAGGACATCCTGCTTCATTTTCAGCAAAATCTCCCGTATTTGTGCCCACCTGTCTTTGAGGTCGACCGGTTTTACGGATTTTTTTGCCGTGTCGGTGCTTCCGGTTTCACTGGCAGGTGTTGGGAGAACTGGCTTGGCAATAACGGGTTTTGCATCCTTTTTTAGCGGTTTTGCGCTCGTTGCTGCCGCAGTGGTCTCTACAGTTGGTTTCTTTGCAGCCTTTGGGGCAGTAGGCGTTTTTTGCTCCGAAACAGCCGGGGTTATTGCGGCTGAATTGGGTTCAGAAACGCTATTTTTCGGCGAACTCTTTGTTGCCGAAGCGGGTTTTGTTGTCGGCACAGCTTTTGGGGCTGCGGCATTCTTGGTGGCCATGTTTGACTCCTGCGCCGTGGGCTGAAAATGGCGGCAACAAGTACCAAAAAAACCCTGGACTGTCAAGGAGAATCGGGGAATTACGGGGGGATGCGACAGGGATACGCTCTGTCTCGCATGAACTCTGGTTGCCCGGATACAAGAGCTGTGGTATTTCGTGTACCTGCGGTCGATCTGTGTATACACTGTTGCGGCCTGACCAGTCTCTGGTGAAAGTGATTATCCCATGCCTTCCCTTGATATTGCCACACTGGCCATAGTTTCAATGATGATCAACTTGCTGCTGACCATTGTCTGTGTGTACCTGCGTCGGAATGAAAAGCGTGTGCGGTACGCACTTCGTGACAGTGAGGAACGCTTCAGAGGTCTTGCGGAAAACGCGGCGGATGTGATTTGGCAGATAGACAGTGACTTGCGCTACTGTTATGTGAATGAGGCTGATGCGGTCCAGCGCGGTTTCCGGCGGGACGAGGTGATTGGCAGGCTGATCACGGATTTTCTGACACCGGAGGGGGGTGAACAGGTTGTGTCTGTCAACCGGGAGCGCCTGCAACTGGAACAGCAGGGGCTGCAGACCGGCTCCCGCTGCTTTGAAGTTCAGCAACTGAAGAAAGACGGAAGCTATTGCTGGACCGAGGTTCATGCCGTCCCGCTCCGGGACGGACAAGGGGCCATCAGCGGCTATATCGGGATTACCCGGGACATCAGCGTACGCAAGTCGAACGAACAACAACAGGCTGAGTTGCTGGCGCGTGAACAGCGGGCTCGAGAGGAGCAGGAGTGGTTTTTAACCATGATCTCCCATGAATACCGCACACCATTGGCGATTCTCATGTCCAACATCGAGATTCTCAGGATGAAACAGTCAATGCTGCCCGGACAGCTGGAGACAAACCTGAGTAAAATGCAGCGTGCTGTCAACAGGTTGCTGGAGGTGTTTGAACAGGGGCGGAGAAAAGACGGACCTGAATATAAAATGCAGGAAATTATCCTGGAGCCGGTGGTGGCGAGCGTGTTTCTTGTTGACCTGCGCAATGAAGCGGTGAGCCATTGGGGGGGGGCGCGTCTGCTTTTTACGGTAGATATTGATGAAGATATCGTTCTGTCGGCGGATTCACAATTACTGAGGACGGCCCTGCTCAATCTGTTGGACAATGGCATCAAATATTCATCGCCAGGTGCGGTCGTGGAGTTTGAAAGCCGACATGCTTGTCAGGATCTGGAGTTTTCAGTTAAAAACCGGAGCAGACGGGCGTTACAGGTTCAACCGGAAATCATTTTTCGAAAATATATCCGTGGTCCCAATAGCGCCGATCTGGCCGGCACCGGTGTGGGGCTTTGGTTGACCCGTCAGATTGTGGAGTTACACGGGGGAAGCGTTGATTTTGCTGTTGAAAATTTCCATGACGTAACGGTTACCGTGCGATTGCCTATTGACAGAGAAAATGAGGTGGACCATGCAGTCTAAGGTGCCGCGGATCATACTGGTTGAAGATGATGCGGACCTGCGGGAAAGCATCATGGAGGGGCTTGAGCTTTCTGGATTCCAGGTGGCCGGTGTCGGTAGCGGTCGGGAGTTCTATTGCAAGCTTGCCGATGACGGCCCCTTTGCAGTGGCGGTGCTCGATGTCGGTCTTCCTGACCAATCCGGTCTGGTGCTGGCGGAGTACTGCCGCGCCAACACTACTATGGGTGTTATCATTCTTACAGCCCACGACTCCGAAGAAGACAGTTGCAAAGGATATGACGCAGGGTGTGATCTCTATCTGACCAAGCCGTTCCCCAGCCGGGTGCTTGCCTCGGCCATAACACGCCTGGTGGAGCGATTACCCGCTACGCACGGCCCTGTCGGCGGACAGAACAGCTCCAGGACACCGCGCTGGACACTTGACCGCACTGCCTGGAAACTGTTTACCCCCGGAGACGAAATTATCGCCCTGACTTCACGGGAAATGCAGGTGCTGACGGCATTATTGGAAACACCGGGTGAGCCGGTTACCCGTGACCATCTGCAACGGCTGCTCTATCCCCGTTGCGATGAATATACCGGTCGTGCGCTTGATGCTCTTATACGCAGATTGCGGGCCAAGACCTCCCAGTCAGGCGGTGAGCCGATACCGATCAAGACCGTGCACAGTGTGGGCTATTGCCTGAGTGAATCGTTTGCGATTTTGTGAGCTTGCGGCCGTGCTGAGCTACGGCGTCTAGCAGGTTGTTGAAAAGCCCAGGTTGTTCAAAAATAGTCAGATCGTCGCACCCGGAGAAAGCCCCGCGGAGGCTTGAGCCACGCTACGCCGTACAAGGCGGGTTTCGAGGACGGCGGCGAGATGGCTGTTTTTCAACAACCTGCTGGAAAGTCCGGAGATTGTTGTGGATACAAAGACCGTTATACTGGCGCTGGCGATTGGTTCCTTTGTCTTTGGCGCCTTGCTGATACTTTTTCAGTTTCGGAAGGAGCAATCGGAACGGATTCCGTTCTGGGTTGCCGCCAAGTTTATGCAGGGCACGGGCTCGCTGTTGCTGTATTATCGTGACGATATCCCGGTGCTAGCAAGCAGCCTGTTGTTGTGCGGTTGCGCCTATGAAGCATGGGCAATATTTTACATTACGGGGCGCAGCGTCAGCCGTCGCCTTCATCTGGTGACGGCGGCCTGTATCGTGGCGGCTTGTAGCATCATGATGTTTCTGAATGCTGCCAACGGGCTTGCCCTTAATTTTCTTATTCACACGATTTTCTACGGACTCCCCGGTTGGGCGCTATTGTGCAGTGGCAGAGAAAAATCACTGCTGCGTGTCAGCCTAGGCTGGGGATTCTGGATATTGGCCCTGATATTCGCGGTACGCAGCGCCTGGGCGATCCTGATTCCCGAGCAGTCGCACCTGTTTTTCGGGGCCATGATCTACCAGATTATGCTGCCTGCCATCTATTGCATGATGCTGATCAGTGGTTTCAGCATGTTGCTGCTGGCCAAAGAAGCTGCCGACCGCAGTTTGCAGGGGGCATTGCGGGAACAAAAGGCCATACTTGAAACCCTGCCCACCGGTCTCGTCATACTCCGCGACCGGGTCATTGAACGCTGCAATCCGGCGCTGGAGTCCATGTTCGGGTATATGCCGGGAACCTTGTTGGGCAGACCTGTGGCCTGCCTTTACGAAAGTGCCGAGGCGAGCGAAGCGTATGGCAGAACAATCTATGCCGATATCCAGCTGTATAATCGTTTTGCCGGTGAGGTTGCCGCCATGCGCCGCAACGGGGAGCGTTTTTGGGTATGGGTACAGGGCACGTCGATTTTTCCGGAACGGGCCCAGTCCTACGCGGTCTTTTCCGTGACTGATATCACGCAGCAGAAAATGCAGCAGCAGTTGCTGTCGCGTCAAAAAGAAGAGCTGGTTGTGGCCAATACGGCAAAGAGCATGTTTTTGAAGATGGTTGCCCATGAGTTCCGCACGCCGCTGGGGCTGCTCGCCTCAAGTACCGACATTCAGGACCGTTACTGGGAACGTCTGAGCAGTGAAGAGCGCTATGAACAAAACAACCGGATACGTAGCGCCGCCAATCAGCTGGCAACCCTGACGAATTCAATACTTTCCTATAATCAGACTGAGGCGGGCTATGAGTTGCGTCCGGAACCGCTGGATATCGGCGAGCTATGCCGCTGCATAGCCGCTGACGCCGTAACCGTCTGGAGCGACCGACATCTGTTTCAGGTGACCATTGCAGATGATTGCGGCAGCGCACTGCTTGATGAAACGCTGCTGCGCCGTATTTTGCAGAATCTGTTGAGCAACGCCTTCCGCTATACCCCGCCCGAAGGGAGTGTCGAACTGTCGGTCAAACGGGTCGGCGACACGTTATTGCTGGAGGTTGCTGACTCCGGCATAGGGATCGCTGAAGAAGACCGGCAGCATATCTTTGATGCTTACTACCGGGGGCACAATATCGGTATCCGGCGCGGGTTGGGGTTGGGGTTGGCTATTGTGCGGGAGTCCGTTGAGCTGATGGGGGGAGACATAACCGTTCTCAGCAGTCAGGGCCAAGGTACGGCCATGCAGGTTGTGCTGCCGCTTGCGGATGCAATGACATGAGAGGATTACAGCAATAATGCATGCAATTTTAATTATTGAAGATGATGCCGCCTATCGCCACAACATGGAGCTTATCCTGCAGATGGAAGGTTTCAGCGTACGCACCGCTCCTGATGGGCGGGCAGGCTTGGCGCTAATGCGCGAAGAACTGCCTGAACTGATCCTGTGCGATATCATGATGCCGGAGATGGATGGCCACACCTTTTTCGATATCCTGAAAAGCGATGTGGTGTTTGCTGATCTCTCCTTCATCTTTGTCACTGCCCTGTCTGATCGTGCCGATCAGCGTAAAGCCATGTCCGCCGGGGCTGATGATTACCTGACCAAGCCCTTTACCGCCGAAGAGCTGATCGCAGCGGTTACCGGGCGGTTGAACCGGATGAATTCCGTCCGCCAGAATGCGGGTATCGTATCGTTCCAGCAGGAGCGAGCATATCTGCGGGAGCGGCTAACGCCACGGGAACATGAGGTATTGCTGATGGTGGGGCGGGGCGATACCTCAAAACAGATCGCCGGACAACTGGGAATCAGCATAAAAACCGTTGAAATCCACCGCAGCAACCTGATGAACAAGCTTGACGCCTCCAACGCCGCCACGCTGGCCCGCTGGGCCATGATCGCTGAGCAGCTGTAACTGCTCTCTCCTTTCCCTCTTGATCCTTCGTAAGGGTTTCCCCTGATAGACAATGTTAGGTACTGCGCAGTACTCTTGGTCCCCGTTACATCCGGTCACACTTCATTACATCTCGTGGGTGTACATTTGCCGGAACAACTTCTATTGTTCAATTACGTACATTCAGGTGTGCGTGGATGGTCGAACTGGTTGGGTTCAGCCCGAAAGGAGACGATAATGGCATCTCATACTGAGACGTGGCATGATGATATGCCCGAGCAGGCTTTAGATGAGCTTGAAAACAGCGAATTTACGTTCATGGTGACGACATTCACCGTATCTGGCGCAGTTGATGCCGGTGGCCGTGACATAATAAAGCACTACGATGATCTTATTGCACCGATAAGTGGCAACCATGGTGGCGCTGAACTTGGTAGCTATGCAGGGCGTACCGTCTCCTGTTTCAAAGGTGCTCAAGATGCTGTGCGTGCTGCTGTTGAGTTGCAGGCTGCCGTGGAGGAAAAAAATCTTGCCGGTTCTTCCGATACGCCGGTTCTTGCTCGTATTGCTTTGCATACCGGACATGGTTTTTCCGATGCTTTTGAGCAGCAGTGGGAGGGTGTTGTTGAAGCGTTGCGCTGTGCTTCAGTTGTCCGCGGCGGTGAGGTTTTGCTGACTAATGTAACACTTGAAAGCCTTAATGGCCTGAAGGAGGTTCCCGATTTGTTGCCGCAGCTGGTGGCTGTGCAAAGAGCGGATGTTAGTTCATGTAAGATACTGTACAGTAATGCGCCGCCCAGAGTTGTCTGGAGCCCGGCGGAGCGTCATACCAACAGAGCTGCTGCCACTGGCCCCTGACGTTAAAATTCCAGAGTCCTATAGCCATTAATCGGCTTGTTTCTGCTGTGGCTTGCTTTTGTTTGTGCAATTCTACAGTACTGTTTTTATCTGTTTGCTAAAATTCACCTCGAAGCACCGACGCAGCGATATGACCATGCATCTGATTGTCAACAGTCTCTCTGGCGGTTACTCCCTTGCGGTTGGCTTCGAGATTGAAGCCGGTCTCAAACAGGCGGGGTACGTTCCAAAGCAGCATGTGGTGACGACCCTGGAGGGGGCGCTGCAGGCCAGCACCGCCATTCAGGCGTCTGAACCGGAACCGTACATAGTTGTTGCCGGTGGCGACGGCACCATAAACGCGGTGCTGAACGGACTGTTGCCGGGCCGGGCGACATTAGCCGTCATCCCTGTTGGCACCGCCAATGTGCTGGCGCAGGAGCTGGGTATCGTTTCCGTTGATGATGCCGTGCGCCGTATTGCCGCTGGCGCCAGCAGGGTGCTCAGCGTTGGCGCCATAAGCATAGCTGGCAAAAAGCGTTACTTCAGTCTGATGGCTGGTGTCGGTGTTGATGGAGCAATTGTTGGCGGGGTTGGAAAGCGCGAAAAACAGCTGCTGAAAAAATGGGCCTATGGCCTGTCAGCCTTGCGTACGCTGTGGCACTGGGACCGACGGATGCTGAAAGTTTACACCGATAGAGAAGAAGTTATCTGCCATTCTGTCATTGTCAGTAATGCTACACGCTATGCTGGCAGATTTTTGCTGGCTCCCGAGCAGAGTCTGTCCCTGCCGTCCCTTACCGCGCTTTGCATAACCAGTCAGAGCCGTTTCACCTACGCCAAGCTTGTCCTGACGCTGCTGCTTGGGCGGAAGCCGTCCGGACAGGGGGTATACCGCTTTGTGGCACGTAACCTGACAGTTGTCGGCAACAAGCCGGTTCAGGTGGATGGTGATTTTGTCGGCTACGGTCCCGTAGATGTGCACGTAGTGTATGATTTTGCCCGGATTATCCGCTAGCCCTCTTCAAGCATTTCCGCCACCAGATCGTAGTCCGATGAATCCGTGATCGTGCAGGGCACGATGTCTCCCACATTTGCCTGGCCGGCGGTGATGTAGACCTGTCCGTCAATGTCCGGGGCCTGGCGGCTGGAACGGCCTTTCAGCAACAGTTCAGTCTCCTCGCTGTACCCTTCCACGATCACCTGTTCGATTTTTCCCACCAGGGCGCGGTTGCTGCGGAACGAAACCCGCGCCTGCACCTTCATCAGCTTGCGGTGCCGCTCCCGTTTGACCCGTTCCGACACCTGGTCCGGCATCTCTGCCGCCGGAGTTCCTTCTTCCCTGGAATAGCAGAAGACTCCCAGTCGGTCAAAACGCGACTGCTCCACAAAGGCAACCAGCGCGGAAAAATCCTCCACGGTTTCGCCGGGGAAACCGACAATCAGCGAGGTACGCAGGGCTATGCCCGGTATTTCACTGCGCAGACGAGCGATCAGGGCACGGATCTGTTCTTCCGTGCTGCGGCGGTTCATCCGCTTCAAGACCGGGGTGCTGATATGCTGGATCGGGATATCCAGATACTTGCAGAGCTTTGGCTCGGACTTCAGCAGTTCGATCAGTTCGTCGTCAATGCCATCGGGATAGGCGTAAAGCAGCCTGATCCATTTCAGCCCCTCAATGGTTGCCAGACTGCGGATCAAGCCTGCCAGAGTGGCGCCGCTGCCCAGATCAACGCCATACTTGGTGATATCCTGGGAAACCAGAATCAGTTCCTTGACGCCGCCCGCAACCAGTCGCCGGGCTTCTTTCAATAACGCCTGCTGGGGGCGTGAACGATAAGCGCCGCGAATGGCCGGAATAGCGCAGTAGGTGCAGCAGTTGGAGCAGCCTTCGCCGATCTTCAGATAGGCGTACCAACCGGGGGAGGAGTTGAGCCGGGGCAGGGTTTCGTCAAAGATATAGTTGGGATCACCCACATACTTTATTTGCCCTTCCTTGTCAGCCTTCTCTGCCAGCAGTTCTGCAACGCGGGGGTAGTCGCCGGTGCCGATGAAGATATCCACTTCCGGCAATTCCAGGGCCAGCTCCTCCTGATAGCGTTGGGGCAGGCAACCGGCCACGATCAACGTATGGCAACGGCCGTCATGCTTGCGGTCCGCCAGATCCAGAATCGCCTCCACACTTTCTTCCCGCGCTTCCTTGATGAAGGAGCAGGTATTGACGATGATCACATCGGCGTCCTTCTCGTCAGTAGTGATCTCAAAGCCCTGTTGTGCCAGAACCCCCAGCATCACCTCGGCATCCACCAGGTTTTTAGGGCAGCCCAGGCTGACCATGCTTACCTTCTGTTTTGATTCGTTAGTCACCGGACACCTCGTCATTTGATCAAACAGTTTGCATACATACCTGATTCAAACGGCAGCGGCAAGGGGTTTGTCCGGCCGAAGCGTTATCTACAGGGCAGCTTGACATGGGGATAAACAGGGGTAAGTTTGACGTGACAACAGCACACCCCCCATACAGCAGCTGCTGTTACACCTCCTCCGGAGTTGGCAGTGGTTGGCGGAAGTTGGCAGTATAATCTCATGTAACCATGCAGTATCACAGCAGATAGCTCTTGGCACAGGATTGGCAATAGACGGTTGATGTGTTGGTGAAGGTTGGTCTTACAGCTAATTAGTTGTGCAAAGGAGGCGGAGATGACTATTCACAGATTATGGTTCAGATGGGTTATGTTATTCAGTTTCATCGCAGTTACCGGCATGCTGGCAGGCTGTAGCAGCGATAGCAGCAGCAAAAGCAACAATGAAGCACTCAGAATTTATGAGATGGCTGTGGCAAAAGGGAGCTTTGCTGCGGTTGCCGGTGATGCCACGGCCACCAAGTTCCAGCTCAATCTGAGTGACGTGCCGGAACAGGTACTCTATTTTACCAACAGAGGCGCAACAGAGAGCGGGTATGACAGTACGGACAATGTGATGAACAAGGTCTGGCCCAGGGTGTATGGAACAGTTGCGCCGAATGCGGTAATGCAGGCCACCACTGCGGATCAGGGAACTATCAATCTGCTCTGCATGCTGGACAAGCCGGTGTATAACAAGGGAACGGGTCAGCTTGGTTTTACCGTTACCTACCTTGATGGCCGAAGACCTGCGGCCAATCTCGCCCTTACTGATGTGAAAATAATCATTGCGAACAATGCCGCATCAGCTCAACCCGGGGTCTGGTCACAACTGATGGCCGGTGATGCCGGTACGCTGACACCTACTAAAGATCCCGGCATCTACACTTTCAGTATGCAAAAAACCATTGGAGGCGTCTACGAGTTCACCTCTGCGCCACAACGGAAATCATCAAATCTCACGGTTAAGAAGTATATAGATAGCTGGCAGACCCGATTTGGCACAGATCCCCCCAACGCCACCATTGCCTACAATGCAAAGGACAATGCGGTTGGGGGGGTACAGGTTGTCACCCTGAAGAACCCGATTTACAATGAAACAACCGGCGGCATCAGCTTCACGGCAAAGCTTCTGTATGGCACAGCGCCAATTGGGGCCGACGGGTTGGCTGTGAAAAATCCTTCTCTTTTTATTGATGGTAACAATGGCGGAGATTTTCCCACCTACGCAGATAACGTGTTTTCAATCCAGTACCGTAACAGCACTGACTCTGCTATCACGGTCTGGTTGACAGGTGACCAGCCCCCCTGTTCCAAAGCTGAAGCAGCTAATTGTGATACATCAGGCGCACCCTCTGGGTATGCTGACAAGTGGAAAGCATTGGCTGCTCCTGGCGGCTCTTTTGAAAAATCAGGCACAAAATTTTACATAATCAAAACAGACGGCACACAACAGAAGATTGATCCATCGAATAGTGTGGATCTTGAAACAGGAGAGATATTACGCATTGTGCCTCCTATTGTTTCGCTGTCTCTTGGCGATAGCGGCATTCCCGAATGGTATTACAAAAGAGGAGGCGGAATTGAAACGGCAGGTACAAATTCGTGGGTGACCAGGAAAGGCGTTTCTATGCCGGCCCCGCCAAATGATGGCTTGGTTTTCGAGCATAATGTGCAGGGACATTTTATTAACCCGGCAGGTATTACGCTGCCTGATGAGGTTGTTTGGGATGTAAGCGGTGTGAACGGCGTACACGTCAAAGCGACTATGCACTTTGAAGGTCCGGGGTGCGGCACAAGTGCAGATTGTGCGTGTGACAGTAATCCAGGGAGAACCATTAAGATTCCTCTGGAAGCCTATAACGCAACCAACAGTGGTTGCCTGTACATCAGCTCAACTGCAAACGGAGACGGTTTCTTCAATACCTGTGTCAATCCCAAGCTCTATCCGTATGATGATATCGGTAACATTATAAAGCCGGACTGGGTTAGTGCAGCAAAAGATTTTACCCTCGACAATGTGCCGGTAGACTATCAGAATGCCGCAATAACAGATTTAGCTAAATACAACACGGACTATCCCAATGCGCTTAACTATGGAACGTTAAGTGGCTTTGTGCTGGCGGATGCAGCAGCAGGAGTAGACAAGGCAGGAGTTTCCTACAAAGCTCTGAAGAGCGCCTACCATATCTGGTGGCGGACCAATCCGGTCGCTCTGGGTTGGCTCAATTACCTGCAAAACAATGTGCTGGGCAAAGGCGAAGTATATGGCTGGGCATATGACGAGGTGATGTGGCACTTAGGTGACACGTTTGATAATAATGGAAACCCCTTGAAGAAGGACGGTCAAGTAGATACAAATAATATTTACCCGGCCATTACCTGCCCCAGCAAACCGCTGGTCGGCACAAAAGAAGGCAAATATTTAAATATTGATATTCTCTATGTGATGTAAGGCAACGTCACGGGGCTCCTGTTCTGAGCCGTTATTTTCTTTTTCCGCTTCACGAACAGGGCGGCCATATGGCCGCCCTGTCTGCGTTTTTCGGTAAGTGTCCAGAAAACCTTGACGAAGCCCTGAAAATAATTGAGCCTGTGCAGCAGATCTATTTGCTTAAGAGTTGAGGAGCGCCACGCAATGAACTACTCATCCCATGTTACCCAGCCGATTCTGGTAGTGGCGGCAGTTGCCGCCGAGCTTGATCTGTTAATCGCTTCCCTTATGGACAGGCAGGTGGTGGAGCATCCAGCCTGGCCGGTTGTTACCGGTTGTTTGGCAGGGACCACTGTTGTCTGTTGCGCCGCTGGACCGGGCACGGCCAATGCCGCCGGGGCAACGGCGGCATTGATTGAGCGCTATCAGCCATCGCTGGTAATGATGACCGGCTGTGGTGGCGCCTGTCCGGGCAGCGGCCTTGCAGTCGGTGATTTGGCTATTGCGTCCGAAGAGTTGTTTGCCGACCTCGGTGTGATGACGCCGGAGGGCTGGCTGGATATGCAGGAAATGGGACTGCCGCTGGCCATAACTGCCAATCAGACGCTCTATAACCGTCTGCCCCTTGCGCCGCAGCCGCTGGAACAGGCGTTGCGCTGTGCCGGGAGTCTGGGCCTGAAGTTGCTGAAGGGGAATTTTGCCACAGTTGCCGCCTGTAGTGGCACGGCGGCGCGGGGATGGGAGCTGGCAGAGCGCTACCGGGTGATCTGCGAGAACATGGAAGGGGCGGCGACAGCGCTGGTTTGTCTGCGTTACGGTGTTCCCTGTCTTGAAATCCGCGGCATCAGCAACCTGGTGGAAGACCGGGACCGTTCCCGATGGAATATCCCGGCTGCCGTGCAGGCCGCCCAGCGCTTTGTAATCAGCTTCCTGGAACAGCTCCGGACGGACGCTCCATGACACATCTGCCGATCACTATGGCGGAAGCACGCAAGCGGGGCTGGGATGAGCTGGATGTGATCTTTGTCTCCGGCGATGCCTATATCGATCATCCGGCCTTCGGCGTGCCGCTTTTGGCCCGCTGGCTTGAGGCCCACGGCTTCCGGGTGGGGATCATCCCCCAGCCGGACTGGCGCAGCAAAGAAGCGTTCATGGCCCTGGGACGGCCACGGCTGTTTTTTGCGGTGGCGGCCGGGGCCATGGATTCCATGGTGGC
The DNA here is from genome assembly GCA_002423105.1 of Geobacter sp. UBA6151. Classification (GTDB taxonomy): domain Bacteria; phylum Desulfobacterota; class Desulfuromonadia; order Geobacterales; family Pseudopelobacteraceae; genus Trichlorobacter. The sequence continues at coordinate 24,482 of DIUT01000007.1, forward strand.
CCACTACACCCCCCGCAAGAAGCTGCGCCACGACGATGCCTACACGCCGGGCAACCGTCACGGCGCCCGCCCCAACCGGGCCACCATCGTCTATACCTCCCGCATCCGTGAAGCGTATCGCGATATTCCGGTGGTGATCGGCGGAGTCGAGGCTTCACTGCGCCGCCTGGCCCACTACGATTACTGGGACGACAAGGTGCGGCGCTCCATTCTGCTGGATGCCAAGGCCGACCTGCTTTGCTTCGGCATGGCGGAACAGGCGCTGCTGGAGGTGGCCCAGCGGATGCGGGACGGCGAGACGCTTGGCGAGATCAGGACGGTGCGCGGCACCGCCTTTATCAGCCCCCACGGGCCGGAAACAGCGGTGACACTTCCCTCCTTTGAAGAGGCGTCAGCGGACCCGGCAGCCTTCATCACCGCCTTCCGCCTGGCGGAACGGGAGCAGAACCCCTGGTGCGGCCATCCGCTGGTTCAGGGCCATGGCAACCGGCAGGTGGTCTGCCTGTCCCCCGCCCTGCCCCTGGATATGGCGGCCATGGATGCCATCTATAGCCTGCCCTTCAGCCGGGAACCGCATCCCTCCTACCGGGAGCCGATTCCGGCCTTTGAGCAGATCCAGCTTTCCGTCACCACCCACCGCGGTTGTTTCGGCGGTTGTGCCTTTTGCGCCATTGCCGGTCATCAGGGCAAATTCATCCAGTCCAGAAGCCACGTATCGATCATGGAGGAGGTTGCCGCGCTGGCACAAAAGAAATGGTTTCACGGGGCCTTAAGCGATCTTGGCGGTCCGACGGCAAACATGTATGGCCTGGCCTGCGGGGCACAGGATGGCGGCAGGCAGTGTCGCAGACCCAGTTGCCTCTCTCCGGCCATCTGCCCCAACCTGAAAACCGATGACCGGGCAGCGCTGGCCATGCTGAAGGGGGTCGGCAAGGTGGCCGGGGTCAGGAGTCTTACCATCTCCTCCGGTATCCGCCACGACCTGCTGGCCAGTCAGGAAGGTTATTTCAAGGAACTGCTGGCTCACCACACCGGCGGGCTGCTGAAGGTAGCGCCGGAACATCTGGCAGAGCAGGTGGTGCGCCTGATGCGCAAACCGGACCGTACCGCCTTTGAACGGTTTCTGACCCGTTTCCGTGACGAAAACAAGCGTCTGGGAAAACGGCAGGGGGTGGTGCCCTACCTGATGTCCGGGCATCCCGGTTGCACCCTTGAGGATATGGTTTTTCTGGCCGGAGAACTGAAACGGCTGGGGTTGAAAGTGGAGCAGGTGCAGGAGTTTACCCCCACCCCGGCCACAGCGGCGGCCTGCATGTACCACACCGGAATCAACCCGGAAACCGGTGAGAAGCTCTTTGTAGCAAAAAGCGACCGGGAAAAGATTCTGCAGAAGGGGATACTGCTCTGGCATCTGCCGGAACAGCGCCAGAAGGTGCGGCAGATGCTGCAGAAGGATGGGCGCGGGGATCTGGTGAAGCGTTTGGAAAAATTATGATGCGCGGCAGCCCTGATAGCTGTCCCGTCGCTTCAGTTCGTTCAGTATGGCGTACCACAATTGATTGTTCTTCAACCCCCACTGCGGGGCAACCCTGATTTCCAGCGGTGATGAACCGTACAACCGCTGCACGCTGATTCGCGACGGCAGCTGCTCCAGAAAATCCGCAGCAGTGGTTACGTATTGTTCCAGGGTCAGCGGCATGAATTCCCCCCGGCGGTACATGGTAGCCAGCTCGGTCCCTTCCACGGCATGCAGCTGGTGCAGCTTCATCGACGTTATCCCCGGCAGGGAATCCAGCAGCGCGGCACTTTTGACGAACTCCGCCGGTTCTTCCCCCGGAAAACCGTAGATCAGATGGGCACAGATATCAAAGCCCCGGCCGCTGGCCCGTTGTACCGTGTTGACAAAGTCCTCCAGCGAATGCCCCCGGTTGATTAGCTCTAAAATGGCGTCGTCCGCCGATTGCAGCCCCAGTTCCAGGCAGACATAGTGTGTGCGGGCGATTTCCGTGAGCAGTTCCAGGGCTTCGCCGGTCAGGCAGTCGGGGCGGGTTCCCACCGAGATTCCCGCCACGTCCGGCAGGGCCAGGGTGCGGCGGTAGAGGTTGGCCAGATGCTCCACCGAGGCATAGGTGTTGGTGTATTTCTGGAAATAAACGATGAACTTCCCGGACCCCAGCCGTTTACGGTGATAGGCCATTCCGGCCAGCACCTGTTCTTCCAGGGGAATTTCAGCCAGGGTGTCGCGGGGAGAGAAGGAGACGTTGTTGCAGTAGATGCAGCCGCCGGTCCCCTTGCTGCCGTCGCGGTTGGGGCAGGTGAAACCGGCGTCCACGTTGACCTTGCTCACCCGGCAGCCGAAGCGGCGGCGCAGGTAGTGGCCGTAGGAGTTGATCCGCAGCTCGGGATGGATATGTGGATCTGTGCACAGAGTCATCAAAAGCCTATTGTAATCCCCGCCGGAACTCCTCCGCTGCGGCAGCCGGATCGGCTGCGCTCAGAATGGCGGAGATAACCGCTGCCCGGTGGCAGCCGCTGGCCATAACCTGCTTGAGATTTTCCAGCTTGACCCCGCCCAGGGCAAAGACCGGCCCGCTCACTGCTGAACAGGCGCGGGACAGCTTGCCCAGCCCCAGCGGATCGCCGTAGGCCGCCTTGGAAGGGGTGGGAAAGACCGGGCCGAAGGTGACGAAATCGGCCCCCTTGGCCAGTGCTGCCGCAGCTTCACCCACCCCGTGGCTGGAATAGCCGATCAGCAGGTCCGGCGCGATCCGCCGGGCAGCGGTCACCGGCAACGAGTTTGTGCCAAGATGCACACCGTCCGCTTCCACCGCCAGGGCCACGTCAATCCGGTCATTGATCAGCAGCCGGGCATCATAGCGGGCGGTCAAGGCCCGCAGATCCCAGGCCAGTTCGTACAGCTCACTAACCGGCAGATCCTTTTCCCGCAGCTGCACGGCACGCACTCCGCCGGAAAGCGCTGCCTCAACCACCTCCAAGAGCGGCCGTCCGGCGGTCTGGTGGCGGTCGGTGATCAGGTAGAGTGAAAAATCGATCACGAGCCAATGATATCTGTCAGCGGACTGGAAGCGGTGGCGTACAGTTTCCGGGGAATCCGTCCGGCCTCATAGGCCAGCCGTCCGGCCTCCACCCCCAGCTTCATGGCGCGGGCCATGGCAATGGGGTCCTTGGCACCGGCGATGGCGGTGTTCATCAGGATGCCGTCGCAGCCCAGCTCCATGGCCAGGGCGGCGTCGGAGGCGGTGCCCACGCCGGCATCCACAATCACCGGCACACTGACCGCTTCCATGATGATCTTGAGGTTGTACGGGTTGCGGATACCCAGACCGCTGCCGATGGGCGCTGCCAGGGGCATGACCGCGGCGCAGCCCAGCTGCTCCAGTTTCTTGCAGAGGATCACGTCGTCGCTGCAGTAGGGCAGCACGGTGAACCCTTCGGCTACCAGCACCTTGGCCGCCTTGAGCAGTTCCTCGTTGTCCGGGAAAAGGGTTTTTTCATCCCCCAGCACCTCCAGCTTGACCATGTCGGAAAGACCGGCCTCGCGGGCCAGACGGCAGGTGCGGATGGCATCCTCCGCCGTGTAGCAGGCGGCGGTATTGGGCAGCAGGGTATATTTCTTCGGATCGATGTAGTCCAGCATGCAGCCCTTGCCCATTTCGGCCAGGTTGACCCGCCGCACCGCCACGGTGATGATCTCCGCGCCCGAGGCCTCCAGAGCCGCCACCATCTGCTCGTTGCTGGCGTATTTGCCGGTACCCACCATCAGCCGTGAATTGAACTCTTTGCCAGCAATCGTAAATTTCTTGTTTGACATGGTTATCTATCCTCCGCCCACGAAATGGACTATCTCGATCTTGTCGCCGTCCTGCAGGGTGTGCTGATCATAGGCCGCCTTGGGGACAATCTCCAGGTTAACCTCCACTGCCACCCGCACCACCGGAATCTGCAGGTCATCCAGCAGTTGCCGGACCGTCAGGCCGGAAGCTGTTTCACGCGCCTCGCCGTTTACTGTAATGGTCATACGTTTACCCTCCTGAAACAAAAAAGCCGCCTGAAAAGGCGGCGATTTACGTGGTATCAAATCGGCCGCTTCCCTCCGCCGGAATTACCCGGATCAGGTTCCAAGGGTCACAGCTTTTTGCTGCTCTCAGTCGAAACTCCCCTAGCGGTACTGCGCGGTTACAATGAAAGAACGTACGGTAAAACCTAGTGGATTCACGCATGATTGTCAACGGGATTCTCCAGAGCGCGGGCGGGCACAGACGCCTGTTTACAGCACAATGTGCAGTGTGGTACATCATGCGTAAATGTCTGATACTCTTCTCTCCCATCTCAATCCCCCCCAAAAAGAAGCCGTGCTGCACGGCGAGGGGCCACTGCTGATTCTGGCCGGGGCCGGTTCCGGCAAGACCCGGGTCATTACCCACCGGATCGCCTGGCTGATCCGTGAGCGCACTGTACGCCCCTGGAACATCCTGGCCGTAACCTTTACCAACAAGGCCGCCAGGGAGATGGCGGAGCGGGTTCGCCATCTGCTGCGTAGCGATGACACTCCATTAATTTCCACCTTCCACGCCACCTGCGGTCGCATCCTGCGCAAGGATGGCCACTCTCTGGGCTATGATTCCTCCTTTGCCATCTATGACGACAAGGACAGCGAGCGGTTGCTGAAGGAGATCGTCCGCGAGCAGAACCTGGACGACAAACGCTTTCCTCCGGCCAAGCTGGGGGGACGGATCGATGACTGCAAGAACCGGGGGCTGACCCCGGAAGAACTGCCGGTGGGGGATATCTGGAACCGCCAGTTCGTGGAGGTCTACGCCACCTACCAGGAACGGCTGAAGCGTTGCAATGCCCTGGATTTCGGTGATCTGCTGCTGCAGGCCGTCCGGCTGTTCGAACAACACCCAGAGGTGCTGGCCCGCTGGCAGGAACGCTTCCAGTGGCTGCTGGTGGACGAATATCAGGACACCAACCCGGTGCAGTACCGACTGATCCGCCTGCTGGCCGGTAGCCGCCGCAATCTCTGCGTGGTGGGGGACGATGACCAGTCCATCTACTCCTGGCGGGGGGCCGATATTCGCAACATCCTTGAGTTTGAGAAGGATTTTCCCGATGTGGCCGTGATCCGCCTGGAGCAGAACTACCGCTCCACCCCCACTATTTTGAAGGCGGCTGGCAGCGTGGTGGCCAGAAACATGGGACGCAAGGCCAAAACCCTCTGGACCTCCAACCCCGACGGTGAACCGATCCGCCATGAACGCCTGGAAACCGATCGTGATGAGGCCCGCTTTGTGGCCCGTGAAATAGCCACCCTGCACCGAGGCGGCCTGCCCCTGACCGAGGCGGCGGTATTCTACCGGACCAATGCCCAGTCTCGCCTGGTGGAAGAAGCGCTGGTGTCGGAAGGGCTAGCCTACCATATTGTCGGCGGGGTACGTTTCTACGCCCGGATGGAGGTCAGAGACATCCTGGCCTACCTGCGCCTGCTGGAAAACCGTTCCGACGAGGTGGCGCTGAAGAGGATCATCAACGTCCCCCCCCGCGGCATCGGCGCGGCCACCATTGAGCGGGTCTCCGCAATGGCGGCCAATGAGCGGATCGATTTTGATGCGGCCCTGACCCGCGCCGCCGAGGGCAGCCTGTTGTCCAGCGGTCCCACAAGCAGGATCGCCGAGTTTGTCAGGCTGCTGGATAGTTTTCGGCGTTGTCTGTCCGTGGCACCACTGCCGGAGCTGGTCAAGGTGGTGATTGAAGAGTCCGGCTACGCCGAACGCTTGCGCCAAAGCCGGGATGAGGATGATGCCGAACGGCTGGAAAACCTGGACCAGCTGCTGGCTGCGGTGGAGGAGTTTGCCGGGGCCAACCCGGAAGCCGGTCTGGCCGACTTTTTGGAACAGGTGGCCCTGGTTGCCGACCTGGAGCGGGGGGAGAGCGGCAAGCCTTCCGTGACCCTGATGACCCTGCATGCGGCCAAGGGGCTGGAGTTCCGCGCCGTGTTCATGATCGGCATGGAAGAGCGGTTGTTTCCCCATGTGCGGGCCCTGGATGATCCGGACGGCATGGAGGAGGAGCGGCGGCTCTGTTACGTGGGGATGACCAGGGCGCGGGAACGGCTCTACCTGCTGAATGCCCGGCGGCGGCATCTTTTCGGCCAGGAACAGGCCAATCTGGCCTCGCGCTTCCTGCGGGAGATTCCGGGAGAGTTGATGGAAAGCAATGAACAGTTTCAGGAAAGCTGGAGCCAGCAGGCCGCACGCTACTATCCTGATGCCGATCTCCGGACCCCGGAACCGGCGCTGCACAATCTTGCAGCAGTCTCTTCGGCATTGGCCGAGGTGGAGATGGTGCCGGAGCCGACCGATGACTACGAGTGCGGCATTTACGTGGGTTTAAAGGTGCGCCACTCAAAATTCGGACCGGGAACCATCCGCAAGATCGAAGGCAGTGGCGACAACCAGAAGGTGGTTGTCTGGTTCAACGCCACCGGTCCCAAAAAACTGATGGTCAAATTTGCCGGATTAGAAAGGGGCTAACATCATGTTCAGCTACGAACTGATCCTTGAGGCAGCTGACCGCCTGCGCAAGCGGGTGCTGCACACCGAACTGATCGCCTCGCCCCATTTCACCGAAAAGCTGGGAGCCCCGGTCTTTCTCAAATGCGAGAACCTGCAGAAGACCGGTGCTTTCAAGCTGCGCGGCGCGCTTAATTTCATGACCGCCCGTGACCGTGCCGACCTGGCTCGGGGGGTGACCGCCGCCTCGGCAGGCAACCATGCCCAGGGAGTGGCCTTTGGCGCCGACCTGCTGGGAATTCCGGCCCGTATCTTTATGCCGGAAAACACGCCGCCGCAGAAGGTGCAGGCCACCCGCGATCTGGGGGCCGAAGTGGTGCTGACCGGCGCCAATTTCGATGAATCCTTTGCAGCGGCACAGGCTGACAGCGCGCAGAACGGCACCGTGTTCATCCACCCCTTTGACGATCCCCTGGTGATTGCCGGGCAGGGCACCATCGGCCTGGAAATCCTGAAGACGCTGCCGGATGTGGGCACCGTGATTGTGCCGATCGGCGGCGGCGGGCTCTTGGCCGGTATCGCCACGGCCATCAAGGAGACCCATCCCCACGTGCGGATCATCGGTGTTGAGACCGTTTCGGCGCCCTGCATGTATCAGGCGGTGAAGAGCGGCAAGCCCTGCACCGTCCCCCTGGCCCAGACCATTGCCGACGGCATTGCGGTCAAGACCGCCGGCCGGGTGACCATGCCGATCATCCGCGATCTGGTGGATGAAATTGTACTGGTGGAGGAGGAGGAGATCGCCCTGGCCATCGTGGCCTTGCTGGAAAAAAGCAAGCTGCTGGTGGAAGGGGCCGGAGCGGTCACCCTGGCCGCCCTGCTGAATAACCGCATCGAAACGTTGCAGGGCAAGATCGTCTGCCTGCTCTCCGGGGGCAATATCGATGTGCGCACCCTCTCCGTGGTGGTGGAACGGGCCCTGCTGGCTGCCGGACGTTACCTGAAGCTGCGGGTGCAACTGCAGGATCTGCCCGGCTCCCTTGCCCGCCTGACTGCCGACATTGCCGAAGCCCAGGCCAACATCAACCTGATCAACCATGACCGCCGTTCCAAAGGGCTGGGCATGGGCTGCACCGAGGTGCATCTGGTGCTGGAAACCAAAGGCCAGGAGCATGCCGCGGCAACGCTGGCCCTGCTGCGGGAGCGGGGGTATCTGCTGGAAGTGGAATAATTCCGATCCAGCTTACGGTCCGCCTTTCGCCCGTTGGCTTCCTGTCTCTGCTTTGCCCTGCCCTCTGCTGTGCCTATCTGCTGAAGAAACAGTCATTTCTGATACAGAATCACCAAAAGACAAACCAGGAAAATCAAGTATTTGCTTAGTGTTTGGCTGTTGGCATACTCCATGCTTGTGCTCGTTTTGTAGGTAGGGAAAGGAGGCAGCCATGAAAATTGCCTTTACCAGCAGTGACGGCACGATGATTGATCAGCATTTTGGCCAGTGCGAAAAATTCCAGATCTGGGAGGTTGGTCCTGATGCGGCTGCTTTTCTGGAAACCGTGCAGGTTGCTGCCCATGGCAGTGACGAAGAAGACCGGATTGCAGCCCGCGCCGACCTGCTGAGCGATTGCGCTATCGTCTACACCATGCAGGTGGGAGGGCCGGCAGCGGCCAAGCTGGTGGCGCGCAAGATTCATCCGATGAAGACCGCAACGGAGGTGGGGCTTAAGGAGACGCTGGAAAAACTGCAGGAGGTGCTGCGCAATAACCCGCCTCCCTGGCTGCGCAAGGCGATGAACAAGGGGCAGCTTGCTTCCTTTGACGAAGACTAAAACGACAACAAACAACTAACTAAAGGAGGGAATTATAATGGCTTACATTACCGGATTGACCAAGGACAAGCAGGAGTGGACCCCGCAGTTTATCGTATCCATCGACGAAGAGACCTGTATCGGCTGTGGCCGCTGCTTCAAGGTGTGCAGCCACGGCGTGCTGGCCTTTGAAGAGCTGGATGAGGATGATTCTGCCAAGATGTTCATGAAGGTGGAAAACGCTGGTAATTGTATCGGCTGCGAGGCCTGCGGCAAGACTTGTTCCAAGAAAAGCTTCACCTTCGCACCGGTCGCCGCTTAAGAACAGGTTCAGGTTGCGCAGTACGGGTCGTTTGTGCCCTCAACCTTAGCCTCAACCTGGAGGTTTATCACATGCTGATTGCCGTAACCTCAACAGACGGCATCACCATCAACCAGCACTTTGGCCATGCCGACCGTCTCCTCATCTTTGAGGTGGCGGACGGCAGGGCCGAACTGCTGCGGGAGTGCGCTGTTAGTCCTTACTGTACCTGGTCTGCGGCCATACGTGAACTGCCGCCGGAGCAGTTTTCCGCAACGGTACAGCAGATGCGGGAATGCGCCGACGGCCAGCCGGAACACGGCATGCGTCCGGCACAGCTAGCCGCCTTTGCTGAAGCCTTAGGTGACTGCCGGGTAGTGGTAACTGCCATGATCGGCGAAGCGCCGCAGGAAGAACTGGAGCGGATCGGTATTGAGGTGCATGCCGTCACCGGGCCGATTCAACAGGTGTTGCCGGAAATCGTCAAGCTTTACTGACCAAACGTCGCCAGAGGGGTAGCCTCAATGTCGAGCACCGCCTTTAATTATTGCAACCTCCCCCCCTGGGTCATAGCTTCGCGCCATTACAATGAGCATCCACAGCCGCTGGAGATCCAGGGGGTGCGCTCTGCCAACCGTTTCCTGTTCAACAAGCTGGACAGCATTGCCAACCGTGATGAGCGGGGACAGGTATTCAGCGACTACCTGTCGGTAAAATTTGCCCTGCACCATGAACAGGGGCAGACCGACACCGCCAGAAAGAGCCTGCGCAACAGCTACCTGCGCTTTCTCAAAGGGTGGATGATGGACAGCAACTCCGTGGAGGGAGCGGTACTGAAGAGCTGGGTGGAGAGCCGCATGGGAATCTCGCCCGCCTTCCACAATGGGCGAATCAGCGGCACTGAATCCGAAGCTCACTACCGATATGTGCTGGACCGTACCCGTGGCAGCAAGCGGACTAACGCCATCAATGCCCAATTGGACCTGCTTTACGAATATTGCCAGTACGAACTGGCGCGGGAACACGTCGACCGGCAATGGCTTGATCTGTATCGCGGTACCTACGATGCCTCAGAACATGACCTGCTGGAACAAGTGGACAAACGGGCGCAGATCGTGCGCTTGAACAATCTGGTCTCCTTCACCGATCAGGAAGAGCGGGCCTGGGAGTTCGGCTCCACGGTCTGGGCCACACAGGTGCCGATGACCAAGATATTCTTTTTTGACCGCCTGCTGCCCACCAGCCTGCTCAAGGGTGAAGGTGAATACCTGGTGATCGGCGGCGAATACCTGGTGCGCCGGATCATGTGTACGGTCTGATTTTTTTGGCTGCCGTTATATAGCAATTGACATAGCGGCGGCTTTTGTCGTGCAAACCGTTGTGTTTGCGTATGCATAACGAAACAGACAGTAGTAAGTCCAAAAACATACGGACAGTTGATCACTATAGGAGATGCCCATGGTTGGTGCTGGACTGAATCTGCTCGCATTACTCCCCTGCCCGGTCAAGGTGCCGATAGAACATGCCTTTGACGAATATCTGGCTACCTTGCCGCCTGAGCGCGCAACTGCGCTGCACTGCCAGTTGGAAGGGAATGCAAACATTGAATCGGATTATTACGACACTGTGGAGCATCTGACACAGTTGGAGCAGTTTCCGGACATCATCATCTCCCCCGGGTTCAACACTCTTTTTGAACCCCCTTTTGTGGAGCGGTTCATCAAGACCGGTCAGTTTGTGAGCGTCAACGATTATGCCGGTGACCGGCATCTATCTGCGCTGGGGGTCTGTGACCCAACCGGGCATTACACCATGCTGGCCATGAACCTGCTGGTGCCGGTGGTGGATCACCACCGCCTGGGTGATCGTCCGGTGCCCCGCTGCTGGGCTGATCTGCTCAAGCCGGAGTTTGAGAACAGTCTGGCCATCCGGGGCCATAAGGACGGCACCTTTTGCGAAACCTTGCTGATGACCCTCTACAAGGATGTTGGTATTGAAGGGGTTCGCTGTATGGGCAAAAATGTGCGTTACGGCTGGCATCCCTCCCAGATGGTCAAGGCTGCGTTGGGCAGCGCGCCTTCCGCACCGGCCATCAGCGTTATGCCGCTCTTTTTTGCGCAGAATCTGGTTGGCAAGGAGCAGTACAGCGTCATCTGGCCCGAAGACGGAGCCCTGATCAGTCCTGTTACCATGCTGGTCAAGACACAAAAACGGGCCGGGCTGGATGACCTGCTGGCCTTCTGGGCCGGGCCCAGGGTGGCGGCCATCTTTAGCAAGGCATTTTTTCCGGCAGTCCATCCCCAGGTGGATAATGGTCTGCCCGAAGATGCGACCTTCAAATGGATCGGCTGGGATTACATCATCAACAATGACATCAAAAAGCTGATCAGCGCCATAAACGCCGCATTCCGGCAGGGACGGGGAGAAAACATCCGATGCGCCTGATAACCGTGGCAGGGCCGCCTTCATCGGGTAAAACCGCCGTTATCTGCAAGACCGCCGAGACGTTACAGGCAGATGGTGTCTCTGTTGGCGTGGTCAAGTTCGACTGTCTCTCTTCTGGAGATCAGGCGCTCTATGAGCGTCGCGGCATACCGGCCCGCACCGGGCTGTCAGGCAATCTCTGCCCGGATCATTTCTATGTCAGCAACATTGAGGACTGCCTGGACTGGGGAGAGCAAAGCAGTTTTGACCTGCTGGTGGTGGAAAGCGCCGGTCTCTGTAACCGTTGCGCCCCCCATATCAAGGATGTCTGTGCTGTCTGTGTGATCGACAATTTAAGCGGCGTAGACACCCCGCGCAAGATCGGTCCGATGCTGAAGATGGCAGATATTGTGGTGGTTACCAAGGGTGATATTGTCTCCCAGGCAGAACGGGAGGTCTTTGTGCATCGCATCCGGCAGGTCAACAGCAGTGCCGTGATTATTCATGTCAACGGCCTGACCGGCCAGGGGGGGCACGAGCTGGGTCGGTTGCTACGGGATGCCGCTGCGGTTGATTCACTGCAGGGCAAACTGCTGCGCTTTTCAATGCCGGCCGCGCTCTGCTCTTACTGCCTGGGACAGCGCCGGATCGGTGCTGATTTCCAGATGGGCAACGTTAAGAAGATGGAATTGGGGTAGCCGTGGACAACAGCTATGCAGATATGACGCTTGAGCGGTTGTTTTGCGAACAGCCCCATGCGCGGGAATTTTTTTCTGCCCTTGGGCTATCTGCGCTGCCTGAAGGCCAGACACTCGGCACGACCGTAGCGGCACTGAATGAAGAACTGTTGCTGGATGTGGGGATTGAGCGCCAGGATCTGCTGCGACAGTTTAGCGACTATATGGCAGGAGTCGAGCGGTTGCGCAAGCAGCAGCAAGCTCTGGTCTCCTCGGTTACGGTGCTGGGGGGACATGACAAGAGCGGAAATCCTGAAAATTTCAGGCTTGAACTGCGTCCCGGAGAGGTGACCTGTATTGTCGGTCCTACCGGATCAGGTAAGAGCCGCTTTCTGGCTGATATTGAATGGCTAGCCCAGGGGGACAGCCCTACCGGACGGACAGTCCTGATTAATGGTGCAGCCCCTGACCTGGCCCGCCGCTATGCCGTGGAGCAGAAACTTGTGGCCCAGCTTTCACAGAACATGAACTTTGTGATGGACCTCTCGGCTGAAGAGTTCATCCGGCTGCATGCTGAAAGCCGTATGATAGCTGATCCGGCTGCCATAACCGCAACCATCCTTGAACTTGCCAACAGTCTGGCCGGTGAACAGTTTACACCGCTTACTCCGGTCACCGCCCTCTCCGGCGGCCAGTCCCGCGCCCTGATGATCGCTGACGTGGCCTGTCTCAGCAGCTCGCCAATCGTCCTGATTGATGAGATTGAAAATGCCGGGATCGACCGCAAGCGGGCATTGTCACTACTGGCGGATCAGTACAAGATTGTGCTGATGGCCACCCATGACCCGATCCTGGCCCTGATGGGACAGCAGCGGCTGATCTTCAAGAATGGCGGTGTCTCCAGCATCCGCAGTACCAGCCCGGCAGAGCGGGCCAACCTGACCCTGTTTGAAGCGATGGATGCGCGGTTGACTGCTGTGCGCCATGCCTTGCGCAATGGGGAAGAGATAGCAGGGGGGTGGTAGGTTATCGCTGACAGAGTAAGGCACTCAACAATTGAAAGTTAAATAAGCTTTCAGAACGTTCATGTCTGCATTATCTACTTTTCTGGCTATTCACCACGTCTGGTGGCACGAAAATTTAAAAAATAACACTGTTTGCGCTTTAAAAAATATCTGTGCTATGTTTTTGGTTGCCCGATCCCCCTAAAGGAGCATGCCAGCATGACCCGCTCTCTCATCAATATGATTGAACAGATGGAACCGGGGGTCGTTATCCTCAACAGCAACCTGACGGTTGCCTCTGTCAGCAGCATGATCTTCATGATCTTTGGTCATATACCCCGCGAGCGGATATTCGAGGGAGATCTGCTTGGCCTGCACCGCGAGGAGGTACGTGCCAAAGTGGCTGAGACATTGCGGCTGGCCCGACAGGCTAAACGGCATATCCCGCTTTCGCTCAAATTCATTACCAGCGAGGGACAGGATCGTTATCTGCTGATTAAACTGGTCTCCCTGGCAGAGCAGGAGCCGGGCGATGACAAGATTTGCGCCATGTTCTACGATATTACCCCCTTCATCTCCACTGAACGCAAGTTGACCAGGGTACCGGTTACCTCACGGGGCGAGATCCATCTGCTCAAGCCGGATGAGATAGTATTTCTCAGGGCTGACAACAACTATTGCATAATCTGCGCTGAATCTGGAGAATACCATTGCGACATGTCTCTGGGGGCTATTGAAAAGCGTCTTCCAGGCGAGATGTTTTTCCGTATCCATCGCAGTTATCTGGTTAATATCACCAAGGTTCGCAAGGTTCACCGCGACCGTCACGAGTGCGTGGTCGAAGCAGCAGGAGGAGATCTCCGGCTGCCAATCAGTCGTGACAAGTTGCAGGCCTTTCTGATGGAAATCGGCCTTAAATAACTCTTCCGCATTACCATTCACCATGGTTTTCCCCCCTTTCACAAGCCCAGAACACCTCCGGCAAGATCCATCTGTTTTTGTTCCTCTTGAGTACCGTATACGTACATTAAACCAGATTAACCAAGAACCTTTTCCAGGAGGATGGATATGGACGTGACACAGAAGGGACACGACAAGCGAAGTGCTGATCCGGCTGCGGTGGAGATGTTGCGCATTGCCGATCGGGAAGGCTATTCAACGATCTGGGAACGTCACGAAAAGCAGCAACCCCAGTGCGGCTATGGTCAGTTGGGAACCTGCTGTCGTATCTGTTCCATGGGCCCGTGCCGTATCGATCCCTTTGGTGAAGGGCCAACCCGGGGTGTTTGCGGTGCCACGGCCGATACCATTGTAGCCCGAAACCTGGCCCGCATGGCTGCCGTCGGTTCATCTTCCCACTCGGATCATGGCCGTAAGGCAGCACTGCTCCTGAAAGAGGTAGCTGACGGCACGAACACGGATTACCACATTACTGATCCAGAGAAGTTGCTGGCAGTGGCTGCCAAACTCGGCATACCTACCTCAGGGCGATCCCTGCCTGAAATAGCTGGCGATGTTGCAGATACAGCCATCAACTGCTTCGGCCACCAGGGTGAAACACCGATTGTGTTTGCCGAGAAATACATGCCGAAGAAGCGCTTCCAGCGGCTGAAAGAACTTGAAGAGACACTGTACAAGGCCACCGGTGCCAAGACCGGTTTCCTGCCGCGGGGCATTGACCGGGAGGCGGTGGATATCCTGCACCGTACCCATTTTGGCTGTGACCATGATCCGCTCTCTCTTGTAGCGCAGTCGGTGCGCTGTTCACTGTCCGACGGCTGGGGCGGTTCACTGATTGCAACAGAGATGCAGGATATTTTACTGGGTACGCCAACCATCAAGACCGTTAAGGCAAATCTGGGAGTGCTGGAAGCAGAGAGTGTCAACGTGGTGGTGCATGGTCATGAACCGATCCTGTCAGCCAAAGTGGTGGAAATGGCCCAGTCTGAGGCGTGTCTTAAGGCTGCCCAGGCGGTTGGTGCCAAACGCGTCAACGTGGTGGGTCTCTGCTGTACCGGCAACGAGGTATTGCTGCGCCAGGGGGTCGGTATGGCAGGTAACGAATCCCACAGCGAACTGGCCATCATGACCGGTGCCGTAGATGCCATGGTGGTTGACGTACAATGTATCTTTCCGGCATTGGCCGATCTGGCTTCCTGTTTCCATACCAAGTTTATCACCACCAGCGAGCAGGCCAAGATCCCCGGCAGCATGCATATCCAGTTTGAAGAACATCATGCCGATGCCATTGCAACCCGTATTGTCACCACCGCCATTGAGGCCTTCCCCAATCGCAACAAAGGCCGGGTCTACATTCCCCAGCACACTGCAACCGCCATTGTCGGCTTCACGGTTGAAGAGATCCTGAAGGCGCTGGGTGGCACGCCTCAGCCACTGATAGACCTGATCGTCAACGGTACTATCAAAGGCGTTGCCGGTATTGTCGGCTGTAACAACGTCAAGGTGCAGCAGGATTTCTTCCACAAGGAGCTGACCAAAGAGCTGATCAAGCGGGATATTCTGGTGATCGGCACCGGTTGCTGGGCCATTGCTGCTGCCAAAGACGGCCTGATGGATCTGCCTGCCCAGGAGTTGGCCGGTCCTGGTCTGAAGGCAGTCTGCAAGCAACTGGGTATTCCGCCGGTGCTGCATATGGGATCATGCGTTGACTGTTCCCGCATGCTGGTCCTGGCAGGTGCCCTTGCCGACCATCTTAATGTGGATGTTTCCGATCTGCCGTTGGTGGGCTCTGCACCTGAGTGGACCACAGAAAAGGCTGTAGCCATCGGCACCTACTTTGTCGGTTCCGGCATTCCGGTCCATCTCTGGCCGGTGCCGCCGATCCTGGGCGGGCCGGAAGTGACAAAAATATTGACCCAGGACGCCAAACAGGTGCTGGGCGGCTGGTTCTTCGTTGAAGAAGACCCGGTTGCCGCCGCTGATCAGATGGAAGCGATTATTCAAGAACGGCGCGCTGCCCTGGGCATCTGAGAGGAGACAACCTTATGTGTCAATCGCAATCACCCGGATTCCGCGTGGTTATTACCGGCAAGGGCGGGGTGGGCAAGACCACCCTCACGGCCTGCCTGGCAACGGTGCTGGCCCGCAACGGCATTAATGTCCTGGCAGTGGATGAAGATCCGCAGATGAACCTGCCCAATGCGTTAGGAGTCGGATACGAGGCCGCATCCTGTATCGTTCCCCTTAACCGTCATGCTGACTACATTGAGGAAAAAACCGGAATCCGCCCCGGCAAGAGCGGTTGGGGCGCGCTGTTCAAGCTGAACCCTGACGTTGACGACGTGGTGGGGCGTGTTGGCCTGCAGATTACCGACAACCTTAACCTGCTGGTGATGGGCACGGTCAAACAGGCTGGCGGTGGTTGCCTCTGTGCAGAAAATGTTCTGCTGGATGCCACTATCAGGCATCTGGCTCTGCGGGACAACGAAGCAATCCTGTTGGACACCCAGGCCGGGGTTGAACATTTTGGCAGGGCGCTTGCCAAGGGTTTCGGTCACTGTCTGGTGGTGGCTGACAGCTCATTCAACGCGCTGGACGTGGCCTGCCATTCGGCAATTTTGGCCCGGCAGAGCGGTATTTCGCTGGTGGATCTGGTGGTAAACCGGGCGGTGCCGGGGAACAATGAAAAGCTGGAGCGGTTTCAGCAGGAAAGCGGCCGTGATCTGTCCAAAATATTTGATGCCGTGCTTGAACTGCCATCAGCGCCGCAGCTGCAGACGCTTGATCCCGAGGTAACCAGAATCATGGACGAGCAGGGCAATCCGTATGCCGCTGCGGTGACGGCGCTGGCTTCACGCCTCAGCTCACCGCCCTGTACCTGCGCCCATGACCATCATCATACCCACGGACATGACCACCACCATGCCCACGGGCATCAGCACGCACACTAATCAGGGAGAACCTGCCATGAAACGGATATTCGTGGATTACAAGAAATGTCTGGCCTGCAAGGCCTGTGAGACCGCCTGCGCCATTGAGCACCATCCGGGCCACAGCTTGCTAGCGGCTCTGGGTGATCGTAAAACTCAGGTCAACGTGCGGGTACTGGGGATCGAACACGAGGCGTTTCCCCTTTCCTGCCGCCATTGCGAACCTGCCGAATGTCTCAACGCCTGTCCTTCCGGCGCCATCACCCGCGATCCTGAAACCGGTGCTGTGCTGCTAAATCCGGCCTTGTGCAAGGCCTGCGCCATGTGTGCCATGGTGTGCCCCTTTGATGCCATCTCCTTCAAACATACCCACCGCGCACCTTTCGACCGGGATGTGGCCTACAAATGCGACCTGTGCAACGAACGGATTAAGGAGGGAGGCACACCGGCCTGCGTAGAAGCCTGCCACTCCGGGGCGTTGATTTACGCCGAATACGATGCAACACGATCCAGCCGGGCTGCCAAGAGCTTGCGTACCTACCTGTTGGGCGCTGAAGGGATGCCACCGTTGCTGGAGCTGTTCCGTGAACTGCGCCGCAAGGAATTCGCCCGGCGTTCCGGAGGTGTATGATGCGGGTGGTAACGGTGGGAACCGGCATGGCTGCTGCCGAATTTGTCCAGCGCCTGCGGCTGGATGGTTTTGATGGCGAAATCGTCATGTGCAGCGACGAAGACTTTGCCCCCTATTCGCCCTGCGTGATCCCTTTTTATCTGGCAGGTGAGCCGTTGGACACCGTCTACTGGAAAGGCAAGAATTTTTATGACCAGTACCGGGTAACGGCACGCCTGGGGGACCCGGTGGTGGAGGTAGATGCAGAGCGGAATCTGGTCAGGACCGCTGCCGGACGCAGCGAAACCTATGACCGGCTGTTCTACGCAACCGGTGCCCGCAGCTGGTATCCCCGGCCGGACTGGCTGCAAACAACCGGTGTATTTGGTTTCAAGACCCTGACCGATATGGTGGCCATAGACCGGTATGTCAGGAAACAGGGCATCACCAAGGCGGTGGTTTTCGGGGGCGGTTTCATCGGTGTTGATGCAGCCCTGGCCCTGTGGCACCGGGGATTGGAGATAACCCTGGTGCATCGCAACACCAGACTGCTGTCACAGATGACCGATGAAGACGGCGGCCAGTTTGCCACCCGTAAACTGGCGGAGAAAACCGGCATCAAGATCCGCTTGAAAAGCACGGTGGAGGAGATTACCGCCCGTAACGGGCAACTGGCGTCGGTACGATTCTCCGATGGCAGCACCATGGAAACAGCGCTGCTGATTGTGTCCATCGGTGTCTCTCCCAACTCGGAACCGCTACGGGGCGATGACAAAGGGGTGCCTTCTGATCCGCAGATGCAGGCTGAGACGGGTATCTACACGGCAGGCGACGTCGCTGTCACCCGTCATGCCGTCACCGGTGCATCCGGCATTTATGCCACCTATCCCAACGCCATGCAGCAGGCCCGCACCGCAGCCCGGCACCTGCTGCACAATGACGGTGCATTCAGCGGCTCCGTCAACACCAACGTGCTGAAAAAGCATATCGATTTCCCGATTGTATCGGCCGGAAGCTTCAGCGGTGAGGCGGTAACCTGGCAGGATGGCGACATCTGGCGCAGGGTCTACCTGCAGGACGGCAAGATCAACGGCTACATAATCATCGGTGATACCCGCATGTCTGGCTACATCTATCAGCTGTACCTGTCACGAAAACGTGTTGACCAGACAATCCTGAAAACCTTGTCGGCACCCCAGCACGACAGCTATTATCGAAGCATGCTGGGCTTGGGCGGTTCGGCAATGGCCATGGCTTGACTTCAGGCTCTTTCTTCGTGACACCGCGAGAAAAGGCACTGCTCCGCATCAGCAGGATTCGGCTTCTACCTGATCGAGCAGGGCCAATGCCTCATGATCGTCGTACTGTTCAAACAGTTCACGGATATTGTTGATGTAGGAATGCACCAGAAAAAGTTCATCCAGTTGCCTGCCGCTGTTCAGTGCTGGATCGGATATCCCGCGCAACTTCTCCTTAAATTTTTCCCAGAATGGGTTGCTTTTATCCGGTGCGTCGATATGGCGGCGCAGCAGGGCGATCAGCTTCCGCGCGTTGCCGTCACCATCGATTCCCTTGAAGGTTACGTAGCGGTCTGTTGTTTTTCCGGTCATGCCGTTTCTCTCCTTTTGTCTATCCGCTTCTGCTGCTGACGTTCCTGAACCGTTTTGCTCCCCCTCTGAAGGTACTGCCAGGTTTTTGATCAGTCAGGATTGTTTTTTCAGCGCGAGTGCGCGGGTAAGCGCTGCGAAAACTCCGGTGGGCATTGTTTTTCCCCGCCATGCTGCCAAGTCTTATCCACACCCTTGCAACTTATTGGCCGTATCTCCGTAATATGACACCAGGCTTCATGGAGTTGGCATCAGTTATATTTTTCCGTTGGACTTTGGCACGCGTTATGTAATACAAACCATTACGGGTAGGGCTGACAGACACAAAGGAGCATACCAGCATGAAAAGCCATAAAAACAGTATCGCCCTTGATGCCAGCCTCTGGCTGAATCGTGACGACAGTAAATTCCTGGGGGCCGACCGGATTGTCCTGCTGGAAAAGATTCATGAACTGGGCTCCATCACCAAGGCGGCGCAGGCGGTGGGGATCAGTTACAAGACCGCCTGGGAGCAGGTCAACACCCTCAACAACCTGGCGGAAAAACCGCTGGTGGAGCGGCTAACCGGTGGCAAGGGGGGCGGCGGCACCAGTCTGACCACAGAGGGAAAGGACGTACTTGAGCAATTCAGAACCATTCAGGAGGAGCACGGTAAGTTCCTGCGTAATCTGGAACAGAGGCTGGGGGATAGCGTCAGCCTGTATCAATTCCTAAGGAGGATTAGCATGAAAGTAAGCGCACGCAACACCTTTGCCGGCAAAGTGACCGGCATAACCAAAGGAGCAGTAAACGCGGAGGTAATCCTCTCCCTCAAAGGCGATATTCCGCTGGTGGCAACGGTCACCAACGGAGCCATCAATAATCTGGGACTGAGTATCGGTATGGACGCCTACGCCATTATCAAGGCCAGCTCCATCATCATCGGCACTGATCTGCAAGAGGCCAAAGTCAGCGCCCGCAACATCTTTCACGGTTCCATCACCAAGGTGATCGAAGGGCCGGTCAACACCGAGGTTGATCTGGCGATTGGCAATGAGAACACCATCAGCGCCGTGATTACCCATGACAGCTCCGCCAGGCTTGCCCTGAAGGCAGGTGGCAAAGCCTTTGCCATGTTCAAGGCATCCAGCGTGATAATTGGAGTCAGCTGACTTGGTTGACAGGGACATCAATGACGCTGTCCCCTTTTTTAACGCCTTTCGTTATATGCAACAAACCATAACGAATCGGGGAGATAGAGCATGTACTGTTTGCCGGATTACGACATTGAACGATTTATAGAAGAGGATCTGCCCTATGGCGATCTGACCACCCATCTGCTGGGGATCGGGCAACAATCGGGTGAGATCAGCTTCAGTACCCGTCATGAAACCATGCTCTGCTGCACGGAAGAGGCGGCACGGCTGCTTGAAAAGTGCGGTTGCAGCATCACGCAGCAGACTCCCAGCGGTACGTTGTTGGGGGCAGGCGAGACTTTTCTTAAGGCCATTGGTTCGGCCCAGGCCCTGCACGCCGGTTGGAAGGTGGCAGTGAATCTGCTGGAGTACGGTTCCGGCATCGCTACCCGAACTGCCGGAATTGTCAAAGCTGCAAGGGACATCAACCCCTGCATAGCGGTGCTAACCACCCGCAAGACTTTTCCCGGCACCAAGAAGCTGGCCATCAAGGCGATCACAGCAGGCGGCGGTCTGCCCCACCGCCTGGGGCTGTCGGAGACAGTGCTGGTATTCAAACAGCACACAGC
Organism: Geobacter sp. UBA6151; assembly: GCA_002423105.1. Taxonomy (GTDB): domain Bacteria; phylum Desulfobacterota; class Desulfuromonadia; order Geobacterales; family Pseudopelobacteraceae; genus Trichlorobacter. The sequence goes on from DIUT01000007.1 coordinate 45,080, forward strand.
TTTTCTAGGTGGGCTGGAGCCGTTCCTGAGCCTTCTGGCAGACATACGTCTGAAAGCCCGTGAAACAAAAATTATTGTTGAGGCTGAAAACCATGAAGAAGCTCTGTTGATCGCAGCCAGCGGCGCTGACATCGTGCAACTCGACAAGATCAAAGGCACTGAACTGAACGCTACCGTTAAGGCCATCCGTGCAGCAAATCCAGACATCCAGATCTCGGCAGCCGGGGGGATCAATGAAATGAATGCGGCAGAATTTGCTGCCACCGGCATTGACATTATCGTCTTATCCTCGGTTTATTTTGGCAAGCCGTCCGATATCGGGGTAAGCATCATTCCTGCTTAAGTAGTACCAACAGAAAGGAGTAAAAACTATGCAGATCGTGGTAAAAAGCATGCTGTTTGTCGTCATGGGTCTTTTTCTTGCCGTTCCGGTCAGGGCTGAAGAGGTTACAGTTGCCGTTGCCGCCAACTTCACGGCGCCGATGAAGCAAATTGCTGCCGATTTTGAAAAAGCCACCGGCCACAAGGTCGTGCTTTCCTTCGGCGCATCGGGCAAGTTCTACGCCCAGATCAAAAACGGCGCACCGTTTCAACTCTTTCTTTCCGCTGATGACGAAAAACCGGCCCAGATGGAGAAAGATGGCCTGACGGTTCCCGGCAGCCGCTTCACCTATGCAGTGGGTACTTTGGTGCTCTGGTCCTCCAAGCCCGGTTTTGTAGACCCGAAAGGAGAAGTGCTGAGCAAGGGAACGTACAACAAGGTATCTATTGCTAACCCCAGGCTGGCACCCTACGGTGCGGCTGCCATTGAAGTGCTGACAAAGCAGGGGTTGCTTGCAGCAGTACAACCGAAATTTGTTCAGGGGGAAAGTATTACCCAAACCTTCCAGTTTGTCTCCACCGGCAATGCTGATCTCGGGTTTGTGGCCCTGTCCCAGGTTATGAAGGATGGCAAGATCAGCAGCGGCTCGGCCTGGGTCGTGCCGGGGGCGCTACACTCGCCGATCCGTCAGGACGCTGTGTTGCTTTTGAAGGGCAAAGGAAATCCGGCTGCTGAAGGATTGGCAAATTACCTGAAAACCGATAAGGTAAAAGTTCTTGTCCGTACATACGGCTACGAAATCTGACAAGGAATCAAATGTTTCTTGATGCTGATGATATTCAGGCTCTATGGCTTACAGTCAGGCTGGCCGCTATTGTTACCGCCATCCTGCTGGTGCTGGGCACCCCCATTGCCTGGTGGCTGGCCCGCAGCCGCTCCCGCTGGAAAGGACCGATTGGAGCGGTTGTGGCCCTGCCGCTGGTGCTGCCGCCATCGG
>DIUT01000029.1 GCA_002423105.1 Geobacter sp. UBA6151
TACAGCTCTCAGTCATATATAACGTACTTAAAAAGTTGATTTGGAAGGGCAAAAGGACTAGTTGGTAAAGTTTTTAAGAACGTCCCCCTTTCTGGCTCAAAACGGCATGGCGCTCTGCCGCCTGTGCCACTGGACATTTGACGAAGGTTTGATCACGGTTTCCGGTGTGTATGCCGTGATTGTCTCAAAACAGTTGTCCGCTAACAACAACATCCCCAGCCATATGATGACCCTCTCCGGTCGCGGCATTATCGGCCCTGCCGAGCAAATATTATGGCCGGACTTGGACGCGCTTCATTGGCATCAACAGAAAGTTTTCCGTAAATATTGATGTTTCTGATCGTTCTGCTGACGTCAGCAAAACGATGCTTGTGAAACCCTGGACTACGATATCTCGAACCATTTTGTTGACGTAAACAAAATGGTCGTCTGCATTTCGACGCTCAGAATAGGAAGCCAGCATGCAAAGTGACATCATCATCCAACTACACAAAAATTTCGAGGATTACGCTCGTCAGATTGATGGTGAGGAGTTCTGGTTTGCCCGTGACCTGCTGGGGCTTCTTGGATATGCCAAATGGGGAAAACTTTGCCAAGGTTATCGATAAGGCCAAGATTGCCTGCCAAACCGCCGGGCATGAGGTCTCTGATCGTTTTCCTGACGTCAGGAAAATGATCCAGCTTGGTAAGGGAGCTGAACAAGAGGTTGAAGACATCGCCCTTACCCGCGGGCTTCGCGTGAGCAACTGCTTTTTAAGGATAAATCATTCTTGCTTTACAGCTGGTGACAACGTATGGTTGTTATCAGCTCACAACCTTTTTTTCTGAAAGCTGGCATGAAGCATTCACAAGAAATAGGACTCGATACCCTGCTGGATCTGCATGGAATTACCTACCGTCTGGATAAGGGATACTGGGTCAAATTTGAAGCATATATGGTGACGGCCAGCGAGCAGATTCCCCACGGGATTTCATACTCGCTCACCCTTCATGACCGTAACAATACGCGAGTAGTTGGTTTTGACAATGCCCATGGCTGCCCACCACCAAAACGAAAAAAGTTTGGTGGACGTCGGCTGGCTTGGGATCACCAGCACCATCAGGAAAATATCCTGTTGTACGAGTATGAGTCGGCAGTCCAGTTACTGGAAGATTTTTGGAAAGAGGTAGAGCAGGTTATTGATGGAGGCAACAAATGAAGAAAAGCGTGAATGTCGGGATTTTATCACGGGATGAGTTCAAGCAGCGGACTATTGCCATCGCAAAAGGGGAATACAAGCCTCAGAAAGATGAACCTAAAATCTGGTTTGAGTCATTACAGTCTTTTGCTCAGGTTTTGAGTGACGATAATCGGATGCTGCTGCATGTCATTGAAGAACAGAAGCCCAAGTCCATTAGTGAATTGGGAGTACTGACTGGACGCAATAAAAGCAATCTTTCCAGGACGCTGCATACCTTGGCAGGCTACGGTATTGTTGATCTGGTGCGGAACAGTGCTCGGGAGTTAATACCCCAGGTCAAGGCTACCCACTTCAAGCTTGAGGTGGGGATATAGTTTGACTTGCTTTCCTTCAGCGCTCACAAATTTTACGGACACAAGGGGTTAGTGTCGAATAATATTCTCGCAAAAAACAGACTGAAAGCATTTTAATAATCCAGCCACCACCACGGCACGGCAACCACCTTTGAGTGTAGCCACAGCACGTTGTCGCCACTGTGAACCAACACCCCCAACTGTGCCTGCGGGTGTTCACCCATAAAGGCAAGCAGGCTGGCTGCATCATGGATGGTGGGCTTTGCAGTGAGTTTTACCTCTACTGGCAACAGCTTTCTTCCGTGCTCAATAACAAAATCCACCTCACGTTTTGTGGTGGTGCGCCAGTAATAGATTGTGGCAGGCGGTGTCATGGTCTGGCAGAGCGCCTTGAGATGCAGGTACACGAGCGTTTCAAAAAAACCACCCAGCTCGCGGCTTTTCTGAAGTGACTCAGTATCATTATAGCCAGAAAGAAAAACAGCCAGGGCTGGATCAAGGAAAAAGAGTTTGGGCGATTTTACAATGCGCTTTGTTCTGCTGGCATAATAGGCCGGAACCCGATGGATGATGTTTGAGACTTCCAGCAGTTTTATGTAGCGATGGGCCGTTGGTTGCGAGAGGGCGCAATCTTTGGCAACATCTGACTGGTTGAGAATATTGCCGGTTCGTAGCGCCAGGGTCTGCATGAGCTTACGAAAATCGATCAGCGAATCCACTTGGGACAGTTCTCGCAAATCACGCTCAAGGTAGGTCTTGATGTAGCCGTCAAGCCAGACCAGCACCTGATCCGGCGTGGTTAATTCCATCACCGGCGGCATAAAGCCTCTGATAAGGGTGGTCATCAGATCCTGATCAGGCGGTTCACAACCACTGATCTGCGGTTGTTCCTGCCAGAGCAGATTGAAGTTGACGGATTCCCTGCTGGATAGCTCACCCAGGGTCATCGGCAGCATATCCACATATACGGCGCGCCCTGCCAGTGATTCCGTTACCTTTTCCATCAGGTACAGATTGGCTGAGCCGGAGATGATGAATCTCTTTTTCCGGTTGGAAGCATCAACGGCAAGTTTTATGGCATGGAACAGGGATGGAAGTTTCTGTGCTTCATCAATAATAATGTTGTCAGTGTCATGCCACAGGCTCTGGGGGTCTCGCCGTGCCTGGTCCAACAGGGCATAATCATCCATGGTGACATAGGTATGATCCGGGAATTCATGCCGGAGCATGGTGCTCTTGCCGACTTGCCTGGCGCCGGTTACCACAACAACGGGAATAGCAGTAGATATCTTTCTGATATAGCTGGATATTCTGCGTTGCCTGTAATTTGATTCAGTATGTGAATAGATTTCATTCATGTTGTGTGACTAGCATAAATATCAGAGCAAAACAATATTTTTTCACCAGATTCAGGCGATAAACTCCAGATAATTATCACGGTTTATCAAATTCCACGTTGCCTCGGGATAGCCCATTGTCCACTCCTTCGGCCCACGGGGCTTGGCCTTGCCCCATTTGATATCGTATCCGTGCAGCTTCCCGTCCCGCTCCTCCACAAGGTCCAGCTCTTTTTTCGTATAGGTGCGCCAGAAGTAGTTGTTGGCCGTTTCCCTTAGATACTCCTGGCGCTTGAACCGTTCCATGACCAGCAATACCATTGACAGTATTCTTAATAGTGTGATTGAATGCACTGTAAAAAATGTTACGGAGGTTGGCAATGCCGCAGATATCTGCAAATGATTTGAAAATTAAAGGAGTTTCTGCAATTGAAGCCATGCTTGCTACTCAACCGGAAGCGGTAATTTCCGTTCGCGGCAAGGAGCGGTTTGTCGTTATGGATATGGAGCATTATCATTACCTGCGTGAATGCGAACTGGAATCGGCTCTGGCCCAGACCCGTGCCGATCTTGCAGAAGGGCGCTTTGTCAAAGGGAGCGTAGAAGATCACCTGGCCCGCCTTAAGGCTGCATAATGAACTGGTCCCTGGTATTTACCGAACAGTACGAAAAACGCGCCTTTCGTTTTTTGAAACACCACCCTGAACTTGAAAAGCAGTATCTGAAGACACTGCAACTACTGGAGGCCAACCCACACCATCCCTCATTGCGTCTGCATCCGCTGTCGGGGCGACTCTCTGGATTACACTCGGTCTCCATCAACCTGTCTTATCGCATCACCCTTGAATTCATTTTTAAAGATCAGGAAATTATTCCGGTAAAAGTTGGCAACCACGATACGGTGTATTGAGTAAACAGGGATGCTTCCCGTATTAATTGGCAGCAGATGATTTCCGGAAAAGATTCACTTGACAGTAACCGCTAATCTTGGCATCTGTACACGCGACTGCAACAGTCGGAAACGAAAGAACATATTCTGCCGGAACAGGGCGGAAGCCGAATACCGGATCACGGTGCCCGCAAGGGCTTGATAGGGAAGAGGGGTGCAGTTCCATTGGAACGAGTCCCCCGCGGACCCGCCGCTGTAAGCGAGGACAAAGGGCAAAGATGTCACTGACCGGAAGGTTGGGAAGACGCCCGGAGGATGAATCGCGAGCCAGAAGACCTGCCTGATCCCAGCACTCACCAGTCCCGATGGTAAAGGGAGAGTGAAACCATTACCAGACTTTAAATACGGAAAGTCCGCATGATGCCTCAGCATATGCGGACTTTTTTAGTGCCTGAGGGTTGCTGGTGGTTTCAATACACAACAAAGGAGAAAAACATATGCACATCATGGAAGGATTTCTGCCCCCGGCACATACCGCCATCTGGTACGGGGTCTCGCTGCCTTTTGTCGCAGCCGGTGTCGTTGCTGTCCGCAAGACCCTGCGGGAGCATCCGGAGACCCGACTTCTGCTGGGCGCCTCAGGAGCGTTTGCCTTTGTGCTGTCTGCTCTGAAGATACCTTCGGTGACCGGTAGTTGCTCCCATCCCACCGGCGTCGGTCTGGGGGCCGTGCTCTTCGGGCCATCGGTAATGACGGTGCTGGGCGGTATCGTGCTGCTGTTTCAGGCGCTGTTGCTGGCCCACGGCGGACTGACTACCCTGGGTGCCAATATCTTTTCCATGGCGGTTGTCGGTCCCTGGGTTGCCTGGGGTATCTATCGTGGGGGTACGGCGGTTGGGCTGTCCAGAGGGGTCGCGGTATTTCTGGCCGCCAGTCTGGGTGATATGGCCACCTACTGCATGACCTCAGTGCAACTGGCCCTGGCTTTTCCCGATGCTGTCAGCGGTATTGTCGGCTCTCTGGTCAAGTTCGGCGGCATCTTTGCCCTGACCCAGATTCCTTTGGCCATTACCGAAGGGTTGCTGACCGTGGCGGTGATGCGGATTCTGGAGCACTACAGCCGCCCTGATCTGGCAAGCCTGCGGCTGCTGGCAAAGGAGAAAGCCGTATGAAGACAACCGTTCTCCTGATTCTTCTGGCCATTGTTATCTCCATTGCTCCCCTGTTCATGGTGAAAAAACAGGGGGAGGGAATTTTCGGCGGCGCTGATGATCAGGCAAAGGCGCTGATAACCACGGTACAGCCTGATTACAAACCCTGGTTCTCTCCCATCTGGGAACCTCCCAGTGGTGAGGTGGCCAGTCTGCTGTTTGCCTTGCAGGCGGCCATCGGTTCCGGTGTGCTTTTCTATTACATTGGCTATCGCAAGGGACGTTCCTCTGTTGAAACGGCAAAACCGGTAAAGGACGAACATGCATCAGCTGCTTGATTGCTGTGCCTACGACAACCGCTGGAGCCGACGGCATCCCCTGGAAAAGCTGGTCTTTGGCGGCGGGATGCTGTTGCTGGCGCTGCTGCTGCCGCCTCCCGGCGGTCTGGCCGTGCTGGCAACGGTTTCTGTCGTGACGTTGCTGGGACCGCGTATCAATCCGCTGGTCTACCTGAAGGTGCTGGCGCTGCCTTTTTTCTTCATTCTGCTGGGGATCGGTTCGGTGCTGATCTCCCTTTCACTGGAGCAAGGTTCCTTCAGCCTGGGGCTTGCGCCGCAGGGGGCGGAGCTGGCCTGGAAGCTGCTGAACCGCGCTTTGGGGGCCAGCAGCGCCATGCTGTTTCTGGCTCTGACCACACCCATAGCAGAATGGATTGCACTGGTGCGCCATCCGGCCTTGCGGGAAGTGGGCGATCTGGCGTTGCTGATCTACCGTTTCATCTTTACCTTTTTTCGTACCGCCCAGACCCTGCGTACCGCCCAGGAGGCCCGCAACGGCTATCGTACCCTGCGTACCGGCATGCATTCTGCGGGGCTGTTGCTGAGCCGCCTGCTGATCCGGGTGCTGGATCGGGTGCGGGGCATGGAGACCGGCATGGCGGTGCGGGGGTATGAGGGCCAGATGCTGTTGCTGACCCGCCAGGAGCGGCTGTCATGGCGGTCGGTTACCGGATTTCTGGCAGTGGAGGCACTACTGGCCATGGTTGTACTGCTGGCACCCTGGGTACATTATGTCGGCTGAAGCGATGCTTGAGGTGCGAGGGGTAGGCTACAGCCATGATCATGGGGTGGTGGCCTTGCGTAACGCCAATCTGGCGGTGAAGCGCGGTGTGCGCACGGCGCTCCTGGGCAATAACGGTGCCGGTAAGACCACCTTGTTCCTGCACCTGCTGGGAATCCTGCGCCCCTCTTGCGGTGAGATACTGCTGGATGGCCGTCCGGTTGAGTACGGACGGAAGTTTGTGGGAAAGTGGCGGCAGCGGGTGGGGATGTTGCTGCAAGATCCTGAAGACCAACTTTTTTCTGCCAATGTGGAGCAGGATGTCTCCTTTGGTCCCCTGGCCGCCGGGATGGACGAACAGCAGGCGCGGGAGCGGGTCGATCAGGCGCTGGAGGCGTTGGGGATTGAAGAACTGCGTCACCGTCCGGTACATCTGCTGTCACATGGCCAGAAAAAGCGGGTTGCCCTGGCTGGTGTGCTGGCGCTTTCACCGGAGCTGCTTATACTTGACGAGCCCACTGCCGGACTGGACCATCCGGGGCAGCGGCAGCTTCTGGCTGCCTTGCATGAACTGCACTGCCAGGGAACCGGTATCCTCTTTTCCACCCATGATATTCACCTTGCCCGCTCCTGGGCCGACGAGGTGGCGGTGATGGATCAGGGGACGGTCATCTGTCAGGGGCCGGTTGACAAAGTACTGAATGATCCGCTATTGATGCAGTTGCTGGGGTATGACGAATTCTGAACGAAACAGGCAAGGAGCGTACGATGAGAAAGCTGATTGGAATCATGGCAATGGTAGGTTTTCTGGCGTGCAGCGGCGTGGCGCAGGCAGGGCACCCGCTTGCTACCGACGATACCGGAACCCAGGGAATGCTGAAGTTTCAGGTGGAAGGCACCGCAGAATTCGGTTGGCACAAAGAGACCCTGAACGGCATTACTACAAAGATCAATCAGCAGAATCTTGGGTTAACGCTTACGGCAGGGGTTTTTGACAGTCTCGATGCATCCATAGCCTTCCCCTTTACCATTCAGCAGATGAAAGAGAATGATGTCACAACCCTGGACAATAATGGTCTGAGCGACATCACCCTGGCTCTTAAGTGGCGCTTTCTGGAGCTTGGGCCCGTGAGTCTGGCCATAAAGCCGACCATGACCATCCCCAACGGCAATGAAGCCCGAAGCCTGGGCAATGGACGTGCCATCTACAACGCAACCCTGATCTCCACAGTGGACCTGAAGCCGCTGGCCATCCACGCCAACCTGGGTTATGTGCATCAGGAGTATGTCGATGCCGTCCGTCCCGGCAGTCGTACCGACCTCTGGAAGATGTCGCTGGCCGGCAGTGTTGAGGTGTTGAAAGGATTGCAAGTGGTGGCCGAAGTGGGGACGGCTACCAACAACCTTAAAGGGTCGGACGTCTGGCCCGCCTATGTCACCGGCGGTCTGATCTATTCGGTCAATGACAAGCTTGATCTTGACCTGGGTCTGCGGGGAGGGTTGAACAAGCCTTCCACCGATCTTGTGCTATTGACCGGGGTTGTGGTGCGGTTCCCGTAAGTTTTTCATCTGCCGGTGTAGCCCCTTGAGCCGGGGGCTACACCGTTATGCCGTGCAGATCCCGTTTGTGATAGCGCCAGGCAAAGGCAGTTCCCCGCACATACCAGTCCACCAGAAAGACCCCCCAGACCCAGTAGAGTGACAGATGCAGCCAGGATGCGGCTATCCAGGCCGACAGCACCCGTACCCCCCACATGGTCAACATGGTGACGATAAAGACGTAGAAGGTATCTCCGGCCCCCCGCAGCGACCCGGCATAGACAAAAGAAGCTGCCAACGGCAGCTGGGCAAAGGCCACGATGCGCAGGAATACCGCTCCCTGGCGGATTACGTCCGGGTCATTGGTGAAGATGGCCACCAGATGCTGCGGCAGCGCAAGAAAGAGCAGGGCCATGCCGCCCATCACCGCCAGCGCCAGGCGCATCGCTTCACCGTGCCCGGCCTGGGCGCGACGGTACTTCTTTGCTCCCAGCGATTGTCCCATGAGTGTGGCTGCTGCAATACCCATCCCGGCGCCCGGCATGAAGGAGAGGGATTCAATGGCCAGTCCGATCTGGTGCGCTGCATAGGCGGTGGTGCCGTAGGCGATGATAAAACTGGAGTAAACCAGTTGGCCGCTCTGGTGAGCCACCCGTTCCAGAGCCACCGGCCAGCCCACGCGCCAGATTTTTTTGAAAAGCCGGATATCGGGCAGGTTACAGGTGATATAGCGATGCTTGAAGGCCTGGTACAGCAGATAACAAAAGCCGATACACTCTGAGAGGTTGATGGCGATGGCTGCTCCCTTGACACCAAGAGCAGGCAGACCGAATTTGCCGTAGATCAGCAGCCAGGCGATCAGGATATGCAGGATGTTGACCAGTAGAATACCCTGCATCGGAATGCGGGTCTGCCCGTTGCCATGCATGATGGCGGAAAGAATATTAACCCCGGTGGTCCAGACCATCCAGAGAAACACCAGCTGGATATAGTCTCTGGCCAGGGCCTGTACCTCTGCTGAGGCGCCGATCAGTCGTGCCACTCCAGCGCCCCAGATGGTTCCGCCTACGGTGCAGACAGCAGTGAGCGTCAGGCAGGCGGTTGCGGCGGTGCAAGCAGCCCGGCGGGCTTCATCAAGGCGACCGGCGCCGCTCAAATGGGCGATCACTACGGTGGTGCCGGTGGAAAGCCCCCAGAAAATGGTCATGGTGGTGAAAATCAGCAGTTGACCCAGGCCGGTGGCGGCAATGGCTGGAGCTCCCAGCCCACCGGTCATGAATATATCGGCAATGCCTACGAGCCGCTGGAAGAGAGAGGAAAGCAGTACCGGCATGGAGAGTCTGAATACTGACCTGCGGATGGAGACTGGCCTTTTGTGCAGACCAGGGAAAATATGCTGAAACAGTGACGGCATGGAACGACTGTAGCCCTTCGCTTCATTTGGCGTCAATAAAAAGGGTGATGGAAGTTGTGGGGTAATTGCTTGCGAAGGGGTTGAAGACAGTGTATTAATCTACATCGATCAGTTGTCAGGGGATGTCAGATGCGCAGATGAAATTATTGTGGTATTATCCCCGGTACATTGTGTAGAATACCCCCTTCAAAATTGAAAACAGTTCAGGTTCCCGCAGCAAGCGCAGTTCAATTACAATCGAGAAGCAGGAGGATACAATGCCATTGGAAGGTGTTCCAAGTGATATGGAAGTAATCAGTACCCTCGTGGAGAAAACGCTGTCAAACGGTATGCTGATCGAGGTTTTTCTGGTCAAGCGCCCTCGTCAGTACGAGGCGGCTCTTTTTATCGGCGGCCACTTCAAGCCGGGCCCGCCGATTCCGCGTGAATTTGATCCCCCCTCAACATCAGGACTAAAGTCGTGGATGGGGGTCAGACCCAAAGTCGGCTTTACCGAGGAAGAGACGGACGAAATTCTGGGAGGGGTCAATGTGCAGAACAAGATGCACCATTGCCATTTCATGGACAAATGGGGCGTTGCCGAGGAAGAATAACGGTTTTCTCTTCTTCCCATAGGTTAATACTTCACGGGCGGTACCTGCAAAGGTGCCGCCCGTGCTGTTTAAACGGCACGGCTTACATTTCAACCCGTGTAACCACCCCCTGCAGCTTGCTGGCAGGCAGCTTGTTAAACTGAACAAAGTTTGGTGTCTGACGTTTGATCGTTGAAAACAGCTTCCAAATCAAGTTATTGGTAGAAATATCTTCCACACCGTAGAAAATGACCTTCTCCTTTATGCCGTTCTCCTGCAGTAACGCTTCTATGGATATATGCTCCATGTACCCGGCATGTATCTCAAACGCGTCCAATCCGGTGGCAATCCCGCCCGTGAGGCAGCTATAAACCCCATAAGGTTCATCTGTGCGAACTATGGAGATAAAAACATTACGCTCATAGATGATATTACTGCGGATAATACAGTGGGCGACATAGGGGGGCACCACGCTGTACTCCTTGACAAAAAACAGACCGGTGCCGGGGATGTTTTTCCCTTTTAAATAAATCTGTTCATAGGATATTAGGAAGGTCTCCAGATCAAGGGGCCTCATGGAGCGGTACAGTGCCCGCTGTCCGTAGGTCCAGATCAGGATGGTGAAAAAGGGAATCAGGGCCAGGATGATGGACCAGTAGCCGCCGTGGGGCAGTTTGGTCAGACAGGCGCTGAAGAACACCAGGTCCACCACGGTAATCAGGGCTGCAACAACCGCCTTCCAGCGTTTGGTGGTGCGGGACAGGATCAGGATCATCATCATGCCGGTGATGCTCATGGAACCGGTCACCGCCAGACCATAGGCAGCAGCCAGATTCTCGGATTTTTTGAATATAAGCATGATCAGCACCACCGCCACCATCAGCAGCCAGTTCACCGCCCCCACATAGATCTGGGATTTCAGGTGGCTTGAGGTGTATTCGACCTTCAGAAGCGGCAGGATACGGGTGGTGATCCCCTGATAGACAATAGAGAAGACACCACTGATCATGGCCTGGGAGGCGATGATGGTGGCCATGATGGTCAGGATCAGAAAAGGGACATAGAGCATGGGTGCCTGATACTGCACCATGCCGAAGAGGTAGTTTTTCGCCTCGGGATGACTGAGGATAAAGGCTCCCTGGCCCAGGTAGTTCAGGTACAATGCCCAGAAGACGATGGACCAGGCCCGCACGATCGGTTTGCGTCCCAGATGCCCCATATCGGCGTAGAGCGCCTCGCCGCCGGTGGCGCAGAGGATCACCTCTGACAGCACGATAAACCCGGCCAGGCCGTTGTGCAGCATGAATTCCAGCGCATAATGGGGGCTGACTGCCAGTAGGATATCCGGGTGGGAGGTGATGGAAACGACTCCTGAACCGGCCAGAGCCGCAAACCAGACCAGCATCACCGGGCCGAAGGCTCCGGCCACCCGGTCGGTGCCCCGCGACTGCACCAGAAACAGCCCAACGGCGATAACGGCGGCGATCAGGATCAGCCAGCCTTGTCCCAGCTGCTCCAGGCCGGGGATCAGCACCATCCCTTCCACGGCCGAGAGGATGGAAATGGCCGGGGTGATCACGCCGTCCCCCATCAGCAGACAGACCCCGATGTAGGTGAGAAAAACCACAAAGGTCAACTGGCGGCCCGGTCGGATCATGCGAGCCAGGATCTCTTTCAGCACAATAGCCCCGCCCTCGCCGTTGCGCCCCAGCCGCATGGCCAGCCAGGCGTATTCGGCGGTCACCAGAATGGTCATGGTCCAGAAGACCAGGGAAAGAATGCCGAAGATGTTTTCAATGGTGGGCTTGGTCAGGGCAAAGACCACGGTGAGGGTGTAGATCGGGCTGGTGCCGATGTCGCCGAATACCAGCCCCATGGATTTGACGATGCCGCCCCAGACGGATCCTTCTTCAGACGGTCGCATGGATTTCCTCTCCGGAAAGACGTTCAATAAAAAAGCCGCCGGTTAGTTACGGCGACTCCTGAAAACCATTTGTTGTATTGTAGGTCCCGGCAGGTTAAAGCGGTGTCAATATGCGGGTGGTTTGTATCAAGAAAACATCAAGAAGACGAGCCAACGAAGATAGCGCTTTGATCTGGAACCGGAATCACACCAGGCGGTAGCCGACCCCTGGTTCAGTGATGATATGCTGTGGCTGGGCCGGGTCCGCCTCGATCTTGCGGCGCAGATTGCTGATGTTGACCCGCAGTACATGGGGTTGCTCCAGGTAGGTAGGGCCCCAGATCCGGTTCAGTATCTGGCGATGGGTCAGCACCTTGCCGACATGGCTGACCAGCAGCTTGAGCAGATCGTACTCCGTGGGGGTCAGTTGTACCTCCCGTTCCCGCACCGTAACCCGGCGCAGCTCCAGGTTCACCTCCAGGTCGTCAAGCCGGAAAACCGGTTCCGGTGTTTCCTGCTGGGAGCGCCGCAGGTGCGCCCTGATGCGGGCCAGCAGCTCACCCACGCCGAACGGCTTGGTCAGGTAATCGTCGGCACCCGCGTCAAGGGCGGCGATCTTGTCAGTCTCCCGCTCCCGCACCGACAGCACGATGATCGGCACCGGCGACCACTCGCGAATCCGCCGGATCACTTCCACGCCGTCCAGGTCCGGCAGGCCCAGGTCCAGCAGGATGATCTCCGGCCGCACCGAGGCGGTTGCCGACAGCCCGGCATGGCCGTTCTCCGCCTCGTACAGCGCAAATTCGCCGCCGGAGAGCACGGTATGCAGAAAACGCCGGATGGCCGGTTCGTCGTCAATAACCAGAATACGAGGCTGATGGTCGCTGCTGCGTTCTGCTGACATGTAAACTCCTGACTGGATGCTGCTGCTATTCCTGTGCATCGGCAAGCGGCAGGCGCATGGTCACCGCCAGTCCGCCGCCGTTGCGGTTTTCCGCCCTGATGGTACCGCCGTGGGCCTCGACAATCCCCTTGCAGATGGAAAGCCCCAGGCCGGTGCCTCCGGCCCCTTCCGGGACCGGTATGCGGTAGAATTTGTCGAATACCCGCTGCAGATCCTGCTCCGGCACGCCGGGACCATGGTCGGCAACGGTCAGGGTCAGCCGCCTCCCCTCCCGGCAGGCGCTGATCTCGATGTCGTTTTCCGCCGGAGCGTACTTAAAGGCATTATCCAGCAGATTCACCAGCACCTGGATCATCAGCACCATATCCATTGGTACCGGCGGCAGGTCGTCGGGCAGGCTGATCCGTACCGCCCGGCTTCCGGCGCGCTGCCTGACCGACGCCATGGCGCAGCCCACCAGATCCTGGATATCGCACTCCGCGCGATTCAGCCTGATGGCACCGGCCTCGATGCGGGTCATGTCCAGCAGATTGGCCACAAAGCGGTTCAGGCGTTCGGCCTCGCCGCAGGCGGTGTCCAGCAACGCATCACGAGCCTTCCCGTCCAACAACTCCCCTTCATCCTTCAGGCTGGAAAGCACACCGGTTATGGAAACCAGCGGGGTGCGCAGGTCATGGGAAATGGAATTGAGCAACGCCCGTTCCAGATTCTCGCGTGCTTGCAGTATCTGGGCCTGTTCCGCCTGACCCGCAAAACGGACCCGTTCAATGGCCATGGCCGCCTGGGTACTGAATGCATCCAGCAGACGCCTGCTTTCCGGGGAACGATAATCAGGTTCGTGGCGCATCTTGACTCCCAGCACCCCGAGAATGCTGCCCGGCGTCTGGAGTGGCAGATAGAGCAGCCGTGCCGAAACAAGGGTTTCCGCGCCCCGTCCGGCCTGCTGACGGTTGCGGAAGGCCCAGTCCGCCACCGCATGCTCCTTGCCGTCCAGCTCCAGGCCGTTGCTTGCCGCCATCACCTCAAGCCGCTCCCCTTCGGCAAGCAGTATAACCGCATGGGCGCTCAGCGCCTCCTCCACGTTCGCGATCACCGCCCCCATGATCGCCGGAATGTCGGCGGCAGCGGCCAGATCGCGGCTCAAATAATAGAGGCTGGCGGTCTGCACCTCGCGGACACGGATCATCTCCGCCCGCTCCCGCGCCCGCGCCACCAGACTGCTTATCACCACACCAACGATGAACAGGGCGGCAAAGGTGATCAGGTATTGAGTGTCGGCAACGGCAAAGGTGAGGTGTGGCGGCACAAAGAAGAAGTCAAAGGCCAGCACCCCCATGAAGGCGGTCAGGATGGCCGGTTTCCGGCCCAGCCGCACTGCAGCCAGCACCACGGCCAAAAGATAAATCATCGCCATGTTGGTCGGTTCCAGCAGCGGTTTCAGCAGCAGGCAGACCAGCGAGGTGGCGATAACCAGCAGGACGCTTGCCCCGTAGGCACCAAGTGCCAAGGGAGCATGCACCGTTTTCCCGGCATGGTCCGGCCTGGGAGTATCATCCGGTGTAAAGCTGACCACCACCACGTCGATGGAACCGCTTTTGCGGATGATCTGATCCACCAGCGGCTGGTGCAGCAGATCCCGCCAGCGGGAACGGCTCGGTTTGCCCACGACGATCTTGGTGATGTTGTGCCTGACGGCGAATTCCACCACCCCCTCCGCCACCATGGTGGCGCTGACGGTGGCCACCTGGGCTCCCAGGCTTTCGGCAAAGCGCAGATCCTTCCAGATCCGCTCCCGGTTTTCCCGGGCCTGCTTGTCGGTGGCTGGCGTCTCAATGTAGAGGGTATGCCAGGCACCGTTCAACTCGTCGGCCAAGCGGCGAGTGGCCCGGATCAACTGCTCGCTGAAAGGACTGCCGCTGACGCAGACCAGCAGCCGTTCCGTGGTGGGCCAGGGGCCGCTGATGGCCTGGGTTTCCATATAGGCCCGCATCTGGTTGTCCACCCGTTCGGCGGTGCGGCGCAGGGAAAGCTCCCGCAGGGCCATCAGGTTGCCGGGGCGGAAGAACTTGTCTGTGGCCAGGGCAGCCTGTTCCGGCAGGTACACCTTGCCTTCCTGCAAACGTTGCAGCAGATCCTCCGGTGGAATATCCACCAGCCGGATCTCAAAGGCGGCGTCCAGCAGGCGGTCGGGCACCGTCTCCCGCACCGTAATGCCGGTGATCCGTGCCACTACGTCGTTTAAGCTCTCGAAATGCTGGATGTTCACCGTGGTGTAGACATCAATGCCAGCGGCCAGCAGCTCTTCCACATCCTGCCAGCGTTTCTCATGGCGGCTGCCGGGGACGTTGCTGTGGGCCAACTCATCCACCAGGGCGATCTGCGGCTTGCGGGCCAGCAGCGCATCCAGGTCCATCTCCGGCAGTGTCACCCCGGCATAAGGCATTTCCCGTCGGGGGATCAGTTCCAGTCCCGCAAGCAAAGCGTCGGTCTCGCTGCGGCCGTGGGACTCCACGTAGCCCGCCGCCACGTCGCGGCCATCCCGCTTGCGTCCACGGGCTGCCTCCAGCATGGCGTAGGTCTTGCCCACCCCGGCGGCATAGCCCAGGAATATCTTCAGCCTGCCCTGTCCGGATTGGGCTTCCTCCGCCTGGACCAGTTTCAGCATCGCCTCAGGTGTGGGGCGTATGGTGGGGTCAGGGTTGGTCATGGTGTGTCAGTTAACGCTCACATGAGATGAAAGTTCAATAACCTAGATCATCCTTCTGTTCAAAAATACAAGGCAATTTTCATCTCAGCATTTTAAAAATACAAGGCAATTTAAAAGACTATGAGATGTATAGCTGACATCAGTAAGACGCCTTCAGTCTGCTTTCAGCCCATTCAGCGCCAGATTAAGCTCAAGCACATTCACCCGTGCTGCCCCCAGCATCCCCAGTTGCGGGCCTTCGGTATGTTCGTTGAGCAGTTTCACCACGTCTGCCTCCGCCATCCCCCGTGCCTTGGCCACGCGCGGAGCCTGCACGACTGCCGCTTCCGGCGAGATATGCGGATCGAGTCCGCTGGCCGAGGCTTGAGCCAGTTCCGCGGGGATAGGGCCGCTGATGCCGCTGTCCCGCAGCCCTTTAACTCGCTCGGCCACGGTTTTCAGGTAGTCCGGGTTGGTTGGTCCGGCGTTGGAACCGCCGGAGGCAAGGGGGTTGTAGGGGAATTCCGCGGTGGCGGAGGGACGGGGCCAGAAATATTCGGGGTCGGAGAAAGGCTGGCCGATCAGGCGGGAGCCGATCTCTTTGCCGTTTTTGTCGGTGATAAAACTCCCAGCCGCCTGCTTGGGGAAGAGGGCATACGCCACGCCGGTGACGACGGCAGGGTAGATGCCACCGCAGATGATGGTGAAAATGATGAAGAGCAGGATTGCCGGTTTTATGTCTTTCATGGTTTTTTCTCCTTTGTAGGGGCGGCCCCGTGTGGCCGCCCTTGGTGAAACGGGCTGGCAAATTAATCAGGGTAACCACATGGGGTTGCCCCTACATTTACATTACACCATCAACCCGATTGCCAGATCGATCAGCTTGATCCCTAAAAACGGCGCTACAATCCCCCCCAGTCCGTAGACCAGCAGGTTGCGAATCAGCATCCGCTCTGCCGGCATGGGACGGAATTTTGTCCCCCTCAATGCCAACGGCACCAGCAGCGGGATGATGACGGCGTTGAAGATAACCGCCGACAGGATGGCGCTGTGGGGGCTGGCCAACTGCATCACATTCAGTGCCCCCAACTGGGGGTAAATGGAGAGCAGCATGGCCGGGATGATGGCAAAATACTTGGCGATGTCGTTACTGATGCTGAAGGTGGTCAGGTTGCCGCGGGTCATCAGGATCTGCTTGCCCACCTCCACGATGTCCAAAAGCTTGGTGGGGTTGCTGTCCAGGTCAATAATATTGGCCGCCTCCCGTGCCGGTTGGGTGCCGGTGTTCATGGCCACTGCCACGTCGGCCTGGGCCAGGGCCGGGGCATCGTTGGTACCGTCGCCGGTCATGGCCACCATGAAGCCCCCCTCCTGATATTCCTTGATCAGGCGCAGCTTCTCCTCCGGTTTCGCCTGAGCCAGGAAATCGTCCACCTGTGCTTCAGCAGCGATTGCCGCTGCGGTCAACGGGTTGTCGCCGGTGATCATGACGGTCTTGATCCCCATGCTGCGCAGTTGTAGAAACCGCTCCTGGATGCCGCTCTTGACGATATCCTTCAGATTGATGACGCCTAAAATCTCACTGTCACGGCTGACCACCAGCGGCGTGGCGCCACCCCTGGCGATCCTGTCGACAACTTCATCCAGATCACGGGGGAGTTGCTTTCCTCCCAGCTTCCTGACAAAGGCGATGGTTGAATCGGATGCGCCCTTGCGGTATTGTTTGCCGTCGGTGTTAACGCCGGAAAGCCGCGTGTCGGCGTTGAAGGTGATAGTCTCGGCTCCAGCCGGGAGCGCATCATTGGTGAGACCATACTTCTGTTTTGCCAGTTCCACCACACTGCGCCCTTCCGGGGTCTCATCGGTAAGGGAGGCCATCAGGGCGGCTTGTGCCAGCTCCTGCTCGGTGTGGCCGTCCACCGGGACAAAGGCCACCGCTTCGCGGTTGCCGTGGGTGATGGTGCCGGTTTTGTCCAGGAGCAGCACGTTGACATCCCCGGCTGCCTCGATGGCCCTGCCGGAAAGGGCGATGACGTTCTTTTGGAACAGCCGGTCCATGCCGGCGATGCCGATGGCAGGCAGCAGGGCTGCGATGGTGGTGGGGGCCAGGCAGACGAACAGGGCCACCAGGATGGTCAGCGACACCGGAGCACCCTGTCCGGCGGCCTTGACGCTGTAGATTGAGAGCGGGCTGATGTTGGCGCAGACCAGCAGAAACACCACGGTCAGCGCGATCAGCAGCACCTCCAGCGCCACCTCGTTGGGAGTCTTACGCCGTTTGGCGCCTTCGATCAGACCGATCATCCGGTCCAGGAAGGTCTCACCGGGATTGGCGGTGATCCGGACAATGATGCTGCTTGAAATGACGGTAGTACCGCCGGTGACGGCGCTACGGTCACCCCCCGATTCGCGGATCACCGGGGCCGACTCGCCGGTCACCGCCGACTCGTTCACCAGGGCCGCCCCCTCAATCACATCACCGTCACCGGCAATCATCTCTCCGGCCTCGACAAGGATCAGATCTCCCATGCGCAACCGACTTGCGCCGACGGTGGTGAAAGCACTTTTTAACTCAGGTTTGGAAAGCAGCTTGGCGGTCACGTCGGTACGACTTTTTCGCAAGCTGGCTGCCCGTGCCTTGCCGCGCCCCTCGGCCAATGCCTCTGCAAAGGTGGAAAAGATGACCGTCAGCCAGAGCCAGACGGAGACGGCACCGGTGAACCAGGCCGGTTCCTTGTTGGCGCCGGTCAGGGACATGACGAAGGTAATGAGAGTAATGACACTGGCGATCTCGACACACAACATGACCGGGTTGCGCCAGAGGGTGCGGGGATCAAGCTTTTTCAGAGATTCCACCAGGGCTCCGCTGACGAGCGCTCTATCAAAGGCCGATTTTGGCTGTTGGATCTGTTTGGACATTTTGTTTTCTCCTTGCTTTTTCATAACTCCCCCCAACCCCCTCTTATCTTAAGAGGGGGAGCTTTTTCTCCTCCCCTTATGTTAAGGGGAGGCCGGGAGGGGTTATGTCCCCACCATCATCAACTGCTCCACAATCGGTCCCAGGGCCAGGGCCGGAAAAAAGGTCAAAGCGCCGATGATCAGGATGACCAGCATCAGCCAGAGGGCAAACGGCGCCTTGTCGGTGGGCAGGGTACCCAGACTGGGGGGGACATACTTTTTTTCCGCCAGGGAACCGGCCATGGCCAGCACCGCGATGGCCGGGATGTAACGGCCAATGGTCATGGCCAGAGAACCTGCCAGGTTGTAAAAATTGACGTTGGCGTTTAGCCCGGCAAAGGCGCTGCCGTTGTTATTGGCCATGGAAGCAAAGGCATAGAGCACCTCTGACAGGCCGTGGGCGCCGGGATTAGCCATGGAAGCCACGGCAGACGGTGTGAGCATGGCGATCCCCGACAGAATCAGGACCGTAACCCCGGCGGTCAGAATAACCAGGATAGACAGCCACATTTCCCGTACCTCGATCTTTTTGCCGAGATATTCCGGCGTGCGACCGATCATCAACCCGGATACGAACACCGCAATGATGGCAAAGGCCAGCATGGTGTAAAGCCCGGAACCGACACCACCGAAAATGATTTCACCCAGCAGGATCAGGGAAAGTGGCATCATGCCGCCGATGGGGGTGAGGGAGTCGTGCATGGTATTGACCGCGCCGCAGGAGGTGCCGGTGGTGGCAACGGCAAAAAGGTTGCTTCCGGCCAGACCGTTACGAACTTCTTTCCCTTCCATGTTGATACTCTGTACGCCGAGCTTGGTCACCAGTGGATTACCGCTGTTCTCGGCCCATTGCAGGATCCCGAAGGCGCCGATCAGGATGAAGAGCATCACCCCCAGCAGCATCCACCCTTGGCGGGTGTTGCCCACCATGACCCCGAAGGTGTAGGTCAGGCTGCCGGGGATGAGCAGGATCAGCAGAATTTCAATAAAGTTTGAGAGCGGTGTCGGGTTTTCAAAGGGGTGAGCCGAGTTGGCGTTGAAGAAGCCTCCGCCGTTGGTGCCCAGTTCCTTGATCACCTCCTGGGAGGCCACCGGCCCCATGGGGATGGTGACTTCTTTGGGCGTCGCGTTTTGGGTCACCGGGTTGCCTTTGGCATCCTTGAGCGGAGAACCTTTCTCATCCAACTTCGGTTTTTCATGGCTGGTTGACTGGACAAGCGGCACACTCTTGTAGGCACTGAAGTTCTGGATTACCCCCTGGGAAACCAGCGCCGGCGAGAGGATCAGGGAGATTGGCAGCAGGACGTAGAGGGTACAACGGGTCATGTCGACCCAGAAATTGCCAAGCAGCGAGGTTTTGCGGCGCACGAAGCCGCGGATCACCGCAATTGCTATCACAATGCCGGTGGCGGCGGAGAGAAAGTTGTGCACAGCAAACCCCGCCAGCTGGGTGAAGTAGCTGGCAGCCTGCTCTCCCCCATAGGCCTGCCAGTTGGTGTTGGTGGTAAAGCTGACCGCCGTGTTCAGCGCCAGTTGCCAGGTAAAGGGAGGTGTTTTTTGTGGGTTCAGCGGTAGCAGGTGCTGGGTCATCAGCATGATGAAAAGCGCAACGAACAGCGCCAGGTTGAAAAGGAGCATGGCACCGGCATAGCGCTGCCATCCCATCTCTTCATCCTTGTTTACCCCACAGACGCGGTAGATCAAGCTCTCGCAAGGAGTGAGGACGGGCGACAAAAAGGTCTGCTCCCCCTGAAAGACCCTGGCCATGAAAGCGCCCAACGGTTTGACCAAGGCCAGCAGCAGGACAAAAAAGATGATTGTTTGCAACCATTCATACGTGTTCATTGATATGTCTCCATTGTATTATCAGTTCCAAGATTGAGCAGTTGACGGGCTGTGCTGACGGGGATCACCACCCATCGGTGCTGTGCGCGGTCAAACACCGGCACCTGGCCATGCCTGTACTCGGGAGGGGGGATGATTGTGACTCCATCCTCATCTGCAAGCATATCGCTGTCCTCAAAAGTTTCACCTGCATAGAGTCCGTTTTCCGCATTGAACAGATAGCATTTCATCACCGTTTCTCCTGTGATCATGTGTCATTGGTTGCAGGATAGCGGCTATGAAATAAATGAGGTGTCAAAATGGGGGGCCGGGTTGTCAAGAAGATGTCAAAAAGCAATATAAATTGTTGTCGGTAAAAGAGCAGGTTCCATCACCGAGACATCTTGACAGATGTCTGATTTTCTGTACGCTAACCACAACTTTGATCAGGCGGTGCCGGAATGTCCTTTATTGAATGGAATGAACAGCTTGTAACCGGGATTGATGACTTTGATCATGATCACCGGCAGTTGGTTGGTTTGCTCAACAAAGCCTATGATGACTTTATCCTGGGGACTCCAAACGAAAATGTTGCCGATATTCTGAATGAAATGATCCACTATGCCGGACATCATTTTGCTGCTGAAGAGAACTGGATGCTGCAGAACGGGTATCCCGGACTGGCTGAACACAGACGTGAACATGAAAACTTTTGCACATCCGTGCTTGAACTGCAGGATGGGTATAATCTCGGCAAAGAGCACATATCTCTTGAGGTGCTGCAGTTCCTGAAAACATGGATCAGAAAACATCTGCTTGAGTCTGATGCCGACTACAGCCTTTTTAACAAAACGGTGGTGCTGAAGAATACCGTTTGCGGCGCTACCCGCCCCTAAAAAGATTCAGAGGAATTTCCATTGATGACGCACACCACCGTTGCCCTGAAAATAGATGTGGATACCTATGCCGGAACCCGCGATGGCGTCCCTCTTTTGCTTGAGCTGCTGCAACGCCACGGCGCCCGCGGCACGTTTTACTTTTGCATGGGGCCGGACCACACCGGTCGGGCGCTGCGCCGCATCTTCACCCACAAAGGTTTTTTGCAGAAAGCGCTGCGCTCCGGCGCGCCGTCTGCCTATGGCCTGAAGACCATGATGTACGGCGTGCTGCTGCCGGGGCCGGTGATCTACAAGAAGTGCGGCGACATCATGCGCGAGGTGGTCAGTCAGGGGCACGAGGCCGGGATTCATGCCTGGGATCACGTGACCTGGCACGACTACCTGACCGGCAACGACATGGCCTTTGCAAAATCGGAACTGGGGCAGGCAGCCAAGGCTTTTTTGCAGGTGTTTGGCACGCTTGCCGCCACAACCGCAGCCCCCGGCTGGACGGTATCCGCCGAGTCACTGGCGCTCCAGGATCAAATGAACCTTGCCTATTGCAGCGACAGCCGGGGAAGCTGTCCCTTCTATCCGGTCATGGACGGTACGCGCTACAGCACCCTGCAAATTCCCACCACCCTGCCCACGGCGGATGAGGTCCTGGGAAGAGAGGGCTTAAGTCCTGACGACCTGCCTGACTACTATCTCGGGTTGCTCAAGCCGGGCTTGAATGTCCTGACCATCCACACCGAGCTGGAAGGGGGCGTCATCAGCCGCCAGTTCGGTCAACTGCTGGCACGCCTGCAAGAGCGGCAGATCCCCTGCGTTACCCTGGCGGAGGCTGCCGTCGCTGTCAGCAATGCTCCGGACTGCGGTCTTTCCATGGAAATGCTGGAGGGCCGCTCCCTGCCGGTTGCCCTGCAGAGAGCGCAGGTGACGGCATGAAGGCGCGCTTTTTCCGGGTTGACCGCAGCCAGCATGTATACCTGACCTTTATTACGGAATCCTACGAGGGACTCTGCACCGTCAGCACCGTGGACAATGCTGAAGGGATCGTGCGGATTATGGCACCGCCGGGGAGGGAAGAGGAACTGGAGGGGTTGCTCATTGCCTTGGAAAAAGAGATCGGCATGGAAGAGGTCGCATGGCCTGCCTGCTGACTATTCTGGCGCTGTTGGTGACGGTTGCTACCGCCTCTGCGGGGGTCATGCCGGGCATTGACATCCTGGCCCAACGCAACTTCGATCTGTTGCAGGGAAAGCGGGTGGGACTGATCACCAACCAGACCGGCCGCAGCCTTGCAGGCGTCAGCAGTATCGATCTCTTGGCCGCCGCCCCCGGAGCCCGGCTGGTGGCCCTCTTCTCACCGGAACACGGCATCCGGGGTGATGCCGATGTCTGGCTTTCCTCAACAACCGACAGCCGCACCGGCCTGCCTATCCATTCCCTGTACGGCAAAATCTGCCGTCCCACCCCGGATATGCTGAATGGTATCGAGCTGTTGGTTTTTGATATCCAGGATATCGGTGCCCGCTTCTACACCTACATCGGCACCCTGCACCATGCCCTGCGGGCCGCAAAGCAGCGCAACATCCCCCTGGTGGTGCTGGACCGCCCCAATCCGCTGGGCGGCATGGCCGTTGAAGGAGCCATGCCGGATGCCGCGGGTGTCGCCCGCCGGATTGCCGCTGACAAGAGCGGTTGTCGCTCCCTTACCGTTACGCACCCGATTCCCACCCGCCACGGCATGACCGTTGCTGAACTGGCCCGCCTGATCAATGCTGAGGCGGGGATTAATGCCGACCTGCATATCGTGACCATGGAGGGCTGGCAGCGGGAGATGCTCTGGGCTGATACCGATCTGGCCTGGGTTAATCCCTCTCCCAACATGAAAGACCCGCTTGCCTCTTTGCTCTACCCGGCTTTCGGCCCATTGGAGGCCACCAACCTCTCCATGGGGCGGGGCACTGACCGGCCATTCCATCAGTACGGCGCTCCCTGGCTCGACCCATCGGCAGTGCTGAAAAACCTGCCCGAACTGCCGGGGCTGCGCTTCAGTGCCACCAGCTTCACCCCCAGCGCTGCCGGGCACCCCTATCTGGGCAAGCTCTGTCAGGGGATCGGGGTCACCATCACTGATCTGCAGCGTGCCGACCTGCCGTTGGCAGGCTTGCATCTGGCCCGCGCCATCCACCGCGCCCACCCAAAACAGTACAACGCGGCATCAGGATTTCACGGCATGCTGGGGGATCGTGAGGCATGGCGGATGCTGACGGTGGAGGGGATGTTGCCGGAGCAGGTGTCGGCCCGCTGGCAGGAAGGGATCGAGGAGTTCAAGAAACGGCGGGAAAAATATCTGCTGTATTAAAAGTCCACCAGCCAGCGCTCACCGTCCTTACGCAGCTCCAACCTGCCGGGTGGCAGCTTCTTCACCCGTTCAATCAGTTCTTCAGCCTTTTTACCCGATAACAACGTGGGTTGAAAACCCACGTCACTGTGCAGGATATTCACCGGCAGCAGTTCTGCGCTGCGTTTGTCCCCGTTAAAGCGCAGCCGCACCAGCAGGGTGCGGTCAGCTATCCGGCTCTTGTGGGCAAAGGCGAAGTTCCCCAGGCTGTAGAAGATGATCCCCCGTTTGTAGCGCTCAATTCCTTGCAGGATATGGGGATGGTGGCCGATCACCGCGTCGGCTCCGCTGTCGATCATCAACCGGGCCAACCGCGGTTGATAGTCGCGCAGGCGGGTGCTTCCTTCTTCTCCCCAATGGACTGTGACGATCACGATATCGGCCTGCTCACGGGCAGCGGCAATATCAGCCATGACCGGTTTTTCCCGCAACGGCGCGGTGCCGGGCCGATTCTTCCCGGCCCAGAACTGTTCGGGCAGGGTAAGGGAGTACCCCAGAATCGCCACCCGTACCCCCTTAATTTCAGTGATCAGCGGCATGCATGCTGTAGTGAGGTCGCCGCTGGCACCGACGCTTTCTATACCGGCTCGCATCAGAGACGCCAGGGTATCGGCAAGACCTGGCACGCCATAATCCATTATATGGTTGTTAGCCAAAGTAACTACGTTGATTCCGGCTTTTTTCAAGGCAAATGCCGAATCCGGTCGGGCGCGGAAGCGAAATTTCTTGTTGGTATACTCTCTACCCCGCCGGGTAAGCGGCATCTCCAGATTGGCCAGAGTGATGTCCCCGGCCTGCAGTTCCGGGGCAATGTTTTCAAACGGATGGAAGTAGTCGTTGGCGGCCACGGTCCGTTCCCAGCGTCCGCCGAGCATGATGTCGCCCACGGCCTGGATGATCACCTCGCCCCGAACAGTGTGCGGCAGCGCCAGCAGAAGCAGTAAAATGAACAGAGTTTTTACGCTTGTCACTACGTCAATCCTTCTTGTCTCAGCGCCGAATAGGCCTTCACCAAGCTTTTGGCCAGGTTATTTTGGGTCTTAGTGCCGGATTCATGTAATGACGGTATCGCCAAATGATACTATCGCACAAGGTGTAATTGTTCCGCCAGCAGTTCCACCGTATGCCGCACCTGCACCCCGCCGCCGGCCTGATCGAATCCACCGCGAATCTGCATCACGCAGCCGGGGCAGTCCATGGCCACCATCGTTGCCCCGGTCTTCCGGATATTGTGCAGTTTGCGTTGCAGGATCTGTCCAGAGATTTCCGGCAGCTTCATGGAGTAGGAACCGCCCATGCCGCAGCAGGTGTCGCACTCGAACATCTCCGTTATTGCGTACCCCGCCTTGTGTAGCAGTTCCCGTGGTTGTGCGGAGACATGCAGGGTCCGCTTCAGGTGACAGGAATCATGGTAGGTGATGCTCCCCAGCTGCTCCCCTTCCTGCAACGTCAGTCGCCCCTCATGCACCAGTCGCGTGACCAGGGTGGAGAAATCCACGGTTTTTGCAGCCAGATTCCGCGCCTGGGGCAGCCAATCAGTCTGACCCAGGCTCTCGAAATCCCTGATGAACTCATGCGTGAGTGCCACCGTGCAGGTGGGGCAGGCGGAGACAACATACTGCACCTCTTCCGCCAGCAGGGCCTCGATGTTATCCACTCCATTACCGGCGGCAACCTCATAGGCGCCGCTGTAACGGGCCGGAGCGCCGCAGCAGGTCTGCTCATCCGGGAAGAGCACCTCAATCCCGGCCTTGTTCAGGATTTTGACCAGTGCCTCCCCCATCTCCGGGTAGGCGAAGTCGATCAGGCACCCGGCGTAGAAGGCCGCCTTCTCCTTGCACTGCGGCTGCTTGATCTTCCTGAAGCGATCCCGGAACGGCTTGGCAGCGATGGCAGGCAGGCTGCGTTTGTCGGTGAGGTCGGCCAGAAACAGCGGCAGGTGGCGCAGGAATCCGCCGGAGGTGAGCGGCTTGCCCACCACCGAGGCGGCTCGCAGCATGCCGTGGAACAGCCGACGGTTGTTCACCACACTGTAGATGGCCTGCTGGATCAGCGGCAGCCCCTGCTCCTTGACCAGCCGCCGCCTGATCTCCATGATCAGCTCCGGTATGTCGATCTTGCCGGGACAAACCTCGGTGCAGGCGCCACACTGGATGCACAGCCCCTGAATCTCTTCAGACTGTTTCAGTTCATCGAACCAGGCGGTAAGGATGGTGCCGATACCGCCGGTATAGACCTTGCCGAAGACATGGCCGCCTACCAGCCGGAAGATGGGACAGACGTTGAGGCAGGAACCGCAGCGGATACATTGTAACGCCTGCCGGAATTTCGGGTCGGCAGCCATTTCAGAGCGACGGTTGTCCATCAGGATGATGTGCAGCTCCTTCTGCGAGCCATCGGTGTTCTGTGAAGGCCCACTGATGATGGAGACGTAGCTGGTCAGCAACTGGGCTGTGGCGCTGCGGGGCAGGGCGTTCAGGACCGGTGCCACGTCGGAGAATTTCTCCACGAACTTCTCGATCCCCACCAGGGCAACATGCACCTTGGGCAGGGTGGTGACCAGACGGGCGTTCCCTTCATTGGTCACCAGCACGATACTGCCGGTTTCGGCCACCGCCAGGTTAGCGCCGGTAATCCCCATGTCCGCTGCCAGGAATTTCGAGCGCAGCTCGTTTCGGGCCACCTCCACCAGCCGTGGGATATCGGTGGAAAGCCGCTCGTCCACCTCCTTGCTGAACAGGTCGGACACCTCTTCCTTGGTCATGTGGATGGCGGGCATCACCATGTGCGACGGGGTCTGTCCGGCCAACTGGATGATCCACTCCCCCAGGTCGGTCTCTCCCACCGCAATGCCGTTTTTCTCCAGATAGGCATTGAGATGGATCTCCTCACTGGCCATTGACTTGGACTTGACCACGGTCTTGACATTATGCTCCCTGGCAACCTTCAGGATGTACTCCTTGACCTTTTCCGGGTCATTGCTCTGGAAGACTTTGGCCCCCAAGGCTTCGGCATTGCGGGTGAAATCGGCGGCCATCTGCTCCAGGTGGGAAGCGGCATGGGCCTTGCGCTCGGCAATGACCGAGCGTAGCGCTTCAAAGTCCATTCCTTCATAGGCCTTGGCGCGGTTCACCTTGTAGGCCTCGGAAAACTTCCCCAGGGCGCCGGTCAGGTTGGCGTTGTTCACGGCCCGTTCGATTGAATCCTTGAAATCCTTTTTCATGGGGCTATCCCTCCCAACGCATCCACACATACGATCACCAGTCGTTTTGGGCCATGCACGCCGATGGTCAGCACCCGCTCGATGTCGGCGGTACGGCTGGGACCGGTGATAAAGGCGATATAGCGGCTGGTCAATGGATTGATCTGCTCAAAGACAGCAACCTTATCCGCTAGAATCTGCCCGGTGCCGATCAGGGCGACATGGATGGACGGCAGGGTGGATACCAGCCGCTGCTCCACGGCAGCCTGATCCGCCACCAGAGAACCGGTGTCCGCCACCGCCCAGTCCGCTTCACTGATTCCTATTTTGGCATCCGCAGCCAACTGACGGCTGATCTCAAACCCGAGGCCGGGGTTTTCAGCGGCAAGCTGCGCCTTGTCAATGCCGTTCAGAAACGGGCCATCGGCCCAGGCAGCGTAACGACCGGGAGTGTTGGCCATCCCTTCAGTGCGCAGGAAGCGGAGGATAAACTCCAGCGCCTCATCGTTGGTCCGGAAACGGTGGACCTCGGCTCCGACTGCCTCGGCTCTGCATCTAAATTGTTCGTACATAGTGTGTATCCCTTCTATCCTCTGTCTGCATTTGCGCAAGACAACTGACTATTATCCAAAAGTTTCCAGCAACGAGATAGAGCAGGCACCATTACTATCATCAAGCACTTCTATAGCCCAAGTCAAATTGGCAAGTCTAAGTACCGCCCTTAAAAAAGGGTTTGTCAGAGCAGTTGACGGAAGTTGGGTTGCTGTGTTTTGACTGAGCTGTTACGGCGCAGTATTGAGCGCTAATTTTATCATAAATAAATATTTGTTTATGTTTTTATTG
This sequence comes from Geobacter sp. UBA6151, assembly GCA_002423105.1. Lineage (GTDB taxonomy): Bacteria > Desulfobacterota > Desulfuromonadia > Geobacterales > Pseudopelobacteraceae > Trichlorobacter. Next base: position 27,104 of record DIUT01000029.1, read on the forward strand.
TAATATTCTGTTTGACAGGGCTGTTTTTTGGGTGCATGTTTGCTGAGTTTTTACTTTGAATAAAATACCTGAAGCAGCAACTCGCTATAACTCTGTTTCTGGGTCCGGGACGGGAAGTAACATTCATAAAGGGGAACAGCATGAATATTCATGAGTATCAGGCGAAGGCCGTCCTGCGCGAATACGGGGTTCCCGTTTCCCGCGGCGTGCCAATTCTGAAAGCGGACGACGCGGAGGCGGCGGCGAAAGAGTTGCCGGGTCCGCTCTGGGTCGTGAAGTCGCAGATCCATGCGGGCGGTCGCGG
>DIUT01000061.1 GCA_002423105.1 Geobacter sp. UBA6151
CTCGCCATCCGCTTTACGAGTGGTTACAATAGCGCCCGCTTCGTCGAACGATCCGCGTCGCAGGCGAAAAAAGTTTTTGGGGAGTCGCCAAGTTGATCAAGGCACCGGATTTTGATTCCGGCATCCCCAGGTTCGAATCCTGGCACCCCTGCCATTTATAATCATGTACGGCTTGAAAGGTAGTTACCACCATGTTTGAAAAAATCAGGGTCTTCACCGGCAACTCAAATCCCGCTCTTGCACAGAAGATATGTGAAGCACTTGGCGTGCCGCTGGGTAATGCCGGGGTCAAGACCTTTTCAGATGGTGAAGTGCTGGTGGAGGTTCGTGAGAATGTTCGCGGACGTGATGTGTATCTGGTGCAGTCAACCTGTGCCCCCACCAATAATAACCTGATGGAGCTGCTAGTAATGATGGATGCCATGAAACGGGCTTCCGCAGCCACAATTACTGCGGTTATACCGTATTACGGCTATGCCCGTCAGGATCGCAAGGCTGCTCCCCGTACGCCGATTTCGGCCAAGCTGGTGGCTGATCTGTTGACCACCGCCGGTGCGAACCGCGTGGTCACCATAGACCTGCATGCCGGTCAGATTCAGGGGTTTTTCAATATCCCAGTAGATAACCTGTACGCTGCGCCGGTTATTCTTGCCCACCTCAAAGAACGGTTTGCCGGACAGGATGTGGTGATGGTGAGTCCTGACGCAGGCGGCACCGAGCGGGCGCGGGCTTTTGCCAAACGCCTGGAATGCCCGATGGCCGTGATTGACAAGCGCCGTACCGGTCCCAATGTGGCCGAGGTTATGCACCTGATTGGCGACGTGAAAGACAAGATTGCCATAATTCTTGATGATATGATCGACACTGCCGGAACCTTGACCCAAGCTGCCGGGGCCTTGAAACAAAATGGTGCGGCTGCCATCTATGCCTGCGCTACCCATGGCGTGCTGTCCGGACCTGCCATCGACCGGATCAACGGCTCGGTTATTGAGGAAGTGGTTTTGACGGATTCCATACCCCTTGGTGAAAAAAGTTCAAGAACCTCCAAGGTTAAGGTGCTGTCAGTAGCTCCATTGCTTGCAGAAGCGATCAGACGTATTCATGAAGATGAATCGGTCAGTTCGCTGTTTGACTGAGATATATCATATTCAAGCGGAGCCTTTCAGGCTACCCGCATCGGGAGGAAGAGATGCAACAGACACAGATGAAAGTAGAAATACGAACCGGTACGGGAAAGGGAATCAGCCGTAGACTGCGTACAGCAGGGCGTATTCCAGGTGTTGTGTATGGCCGCGGCATGGAGCCGGTACCGGTCATTCTTGACCCCAAAGCCCTGGCTGCCGCCATTGCCGGTGAAGGCGGCCTGAACAACCTGATCACCCTGCAGTGTGGTGGCGAGTTGGACCAAGCAGTGGTGATCGTTGCAGACATGCAGCGTGATCCCCTGAAAGGCACGACTGAGCATGTTGACCTGCACCGGGTAAACATGAGCGAAAAGGTGCGGGTTGCCGTGCCGGTTTCCCTTAATGGCACCGCAATTGGAGTCAAGGAAGGTGGTCTGCTGGATTTTTCACACCACACGCTGCATGTGGAGTGTTTGCCTGCTCAGATTCCCGAGCATATCGTGGTGGATATCGAAGCGCTGAAAATTGGCCACTCGATCCATGTCGACGATATTGCCTTTCCGGCGGGTGTCAAGTGTCTGGACAATCCCAAAACCCCGGTTGTCGGCGTGCTGGGTAAAGTCAAAGAAGAAGCTCCGGCTGAAGCATAAAAATCCGATTGCCGGAGGTGCAGTGCCAGTGTGTGCTGCACCTCCGGGGAATCGTCTGCGAATCATGGAAACCTTCATCATTGCAGGGCTGGGTAATCCTGGCCCCAAGTATCAATGGACCCGCCACAATGCGGGTTTTCTGTTTCTTGACCGGATTGCGGCTCTGGAAGGTTTTTCCATTGCTCGCAAGCAGTTCTCAGGGCAGACCGCTGAGTGGGATCGTAAGAATGCACGGCTGGTACTGCTGAAACCGCAAACCTTCATGAACCTCTCCGGCCGTTCGATCATGCCCGCTTTGCAGTTCTATAAACTGAAACCGGAACGCCTGATCGTGGCGCATGACGAAGTTGACCTGCCATTGGGCACAGTGCGGCTTAAGCAGGGCGGGGGGCATGGTGGTCACAACGGTCTGCGTTCCATCATGGAACTGCTGGGCCGGGGAGATTTTCTGCGGTTGCGGATAGGTATTGGCAAGCCGCTGCATGGTGATGTCAGCGACTACGTGCTGGGAAATTTCAGTCCCCAGGAAATGGAAGTTGTCGCCCGGGTTCTGGATGGCGCCCTTGAGCAGCTGGAAACCGCTCTGGATGAAGGAGCGCCCAAGGCGATGAGTCTTTATAACAACAGGAATTATCTGGAAGGATAAACAGACATGGGTTTCAACTGCGGTATTGTCGGACTGCCCAATGTGGGCAAATCCACCATTTTTAACGCCATCACCTCAGCAGGGGCTGAATCGGCCAATTATCCATTCTGTACCATCGATCCCAATGTGGGGATTGTGCAGGTGCCGGATCCCCGCATTGATCAGCTTGCGGCCATCGTCAATCCTCAAAAGTGCCAGTATACCACCATTGAATTCGTTGATATTGCCGGACTTGTCAAGGGTGCCAGCGCCGGAGAAGGTCTGGGTAACCAGTTTCTGGGGCATATCCGCTCAGTGGATGCTGTGGTGCACGTGGTGCGCTGTTTTGATGACCAGAATGTTGTGCATGTAAACGGCAAGGTCTCGCCGGTTGATGATATTGAAGTGATCAATACTGAACTGGCTCTTTCCGATCTGGATACCCTGGAAAAGAAGATTCAGCGCGCGGAAAAACTGGCCCGGAGTGGCGACAAGAAAGCCAAGGACGAAGTTGCCCTCTATGAGCGGATACGGGTTTTGCTGGAAAAAGCCGAAAAAGTGCGGGACTGCGCTGAAAACGATGACGAGCGGATCTGGTTGCGGGACCTGCATCTGCTCTCTGCCAAGCCGGTACTGTACGTTGCAAACGTGGCCGAAGATGATCTTGAGGGAAACCATCCCTTTGTGGCCCAGGTGCGCGAAATTGCCGCTGCCGAAGGTTCAGGTGTGGTGGTGATCTGCGGCAAGATTGAAGCTGAAATTGCTGAGCTGGAAGGGGATGAAAAACAGGCGTTTCTTCAGGAGATGGGATTGGCTGAATCCGGGCTCGACCGCCTGATTCGCGCAGGGTATGCCCTGCTGGGGCTGATTACCTATTTTACCGCAGGCGTCAAAGAAGTGCGTGCCTGGACCATTACCCGTGGTACGAAGGCTCCTCAGGCTGCCGGTGTCATCCACTCTGATTTTGAAAAGGGCTTTATCCGGGCTGAGGTAATCGGTTTCAATGATTTTATAGCCTGTAACGGTGAATCAGGAGCCAAGGAAAAGGGGCTGATGCGGCTGGAAGGCAAGGAGTACGTCGTGAAAGACGGTGATGTCATGCACTTCCGTTTCAATGTCTGATTAAGGACTAAATCAACCTTTTTCTTGCAAAGGAAAAATTCTGAGGTAGAGTTACTGAACTCAGTCCATGAAAAGGAGACGCTAAATGGCAGGATCAGTCAAAGGAACCAAAACAGAACAAAACTTGCTGAAGTCATTTGCCGGCGAAAGTCAGGCCCGCAATCGTTATACCTATTTTGCCGCTGCTGCAAAAAAGGAAGGATATGTTCAGATTGCTGATATTTTCGAAGAAACCGCCAATCAGGAGAAGGAGCACGCCAAGCGTTTCTTCAAGTTTCTGGAAGGGGGCGACCTTGAAATAACGGCTTGTTTCCCGGCTGGCAAGATCGGTACAACTGCTGAAAACCTTCTGGCTGCGGCCTGTGGCGAACATGAGGAACATACCGATCTGTATCCTGCTTTTGCGGCAACAGCTAAGGAAGAAGGTTTTGTTGAGATTGCGGCTGTCTGGAATGCCATCTCGGTTGCTGAAAAGCAACATGAAAAACGCTATCGCGATCTGTTGGCAAACATCGAGGCAGGCCGCGTGTTTCAGCGTGAGCAAACCGTTGTCTGGCGTTGCCGCAACTGCGGCTATCTGCACAGCAGCGCTGCCGCTCCCGAAATCTGCGCCGCCTGTGCCCATCCCAAGGCGCATTTTGAAATTCTTGCAGAAAACTGGTAACAGACCACACACTCAAAACAAAGGAGGAACATCATGCCGAAACGTCTTGAAGTTTACAAATGTCAGCATTGCGGAAATATCATCGAGGTTATGGTTGGTGGCGGCGCAGACATCGTCTGCTGCGGCGAGAACATGCAGCTTCAGGCAGAGAACACCGTTGATGCGGCGAAAGAGAAACATGTGCCGGTTATTGAAAAAGGCAACGGCACCATCACCGTTAAGGTCGGCAGCGTGACTCACCCGATGGAAGAGAAGCACTATATTCAGTGGATTGAGTTGATTGCCGACGGTAAGGTCTATCGTCAGTTTCTTGAGCCGGGCCAGGCTCCGGAAGCCACCTTCTGTGTGACTGCCGATAAAGTCAGTGCCCGTGAGTACTGTAATCTGCACGGCCAATGGAAATCAGAAGCCTGAAAATTTCACTCCCCATTAATTGATACAGGGGCGTCCAGACGGACGCCCCTTTCTTTACACCAACCATCACATCATGTATTATCCGCCGCCATGAGAAATCGTATTATAAGCCGCTACCTGATCAGGGAAATTGTCGGCATCTTTGCGCTGGGACTGACCATCTTCACCCTGGTGTTGCTGATGGGGCGCATGGTCAAGCTGATGGAGATGGTGGTGTCAAATGGTGTGCCGCTTGTTGAAGTAGCCCGGCTGATTGCCTTGCTGCTCCCCTCTTTTCTGGTTCTGACCATTCCCATGGCGTTTTTGCTGGCGGTTCTGCTGGCATTCGGACGTCTTTCCAGCGACAACGAAATTACGGTGCTGAAGGCTAGCGGTCTCAGTCTGTATGTGTTGCTGCCGCCGGTGCTGATTTCAGCAGTGCTGGCAGGGATGCTGACGCTCTTTATCAGTCTGGTGGCGGTTCCTTGGGGGAACAGCGGTTTCAAGCAGATGACCGTGGATGTTGCTAGGAAATACGCTGCCACTGCCATTCGCGAACGGATATTCCGGGACGATATACCTGGTATTGTGCTGTACGTGGATCATTATGATGAAGCCACGCGGCGCATGGAGCGTGTGATGATCCAGGATGGCCGCGATCCTGAACGTCCTCTGACTATTTTTGCTAAAAACGGCCTGATAACCTCGGATATAACCAGTAGCGGTTTGCGGATACTGTTGCACAACGGCAGCATCCATACCCAGAGCGCCAATGGGGACTATCGTCTGGTCTCCTTTGGCGAATATCTGCTGACCGCTGAAGCAGGGCGTGGCGCAGCAGTAGTGCGTACCGAGACCGATATGGGGGTTGCAGAACTGTTTAACACCGCAAACGCGCCGCAAACAGCACCCCAGGCACGCGTGAAGATGCTGGCTGAGATGCATAGCCGTTTTGCCTTTCCCGGCGCCGTGTTTGTATTTGCCCTGCTGGCGGTACCGCTGGGGTTGCAGAACCGCCGTTCCGGCAAAACCTCCGGTTTTACGGTCAGTATCTTCATTTTATTGTTGTACTACGTGTTACTTTTATTCTTGCGTACCCTTGCTGAAAAAGGCGTTATTCCGCCGTTTGCGGCGCTTTGGCTGCCCAACCTGCTGTTCGGCGGTTTAGGTCTTGCGCTGTTACGCATGGCTGCGGCGGAAAAAAACCTGCGGGATATTCCGGCAATGCTGGGATTCGGGAAGAGGAGGGTTGCCTGATGGGCATTATTGGCCGCTATGTTGCAACCACCTGGCTGCGGCTCTTTCTGCTCTGCCAGGGAGGGTTTCTGGCAGTCTACCTGATCCTTGACTTCATGGAAAAATTGGGGAGGTTTCTCAAGGCAGGCGCCAGTTTCGGACTGATCGGCAGTTTTTTCCTGTTCAAGATTCCCGAGATGCTGGGGCAGACCATGCCCTTTGCCGTTCTGATGTCAACCCTGCTGGCCCTGGGGATGCTCTCCCGCAGCAGTGAGTTGACCGCCTTAAGAAGCTGTGGCCGCTCGATTCCGCAGGTCGTAGCGCCGATACTGGCGCTTGGAACGGCGTGCAGTGCCCTGATGCTGCTGAATGCCGAATTCGTTGTGCCGGACAGTTATCGCCGCATGGAGCACATCGAGAAGGTGCTGATCCGCAAACAGGGAGTGAATACCTTTTTCAGGCTCAATAATATCTGGTTCCGCTCGGACAACAAAATTCTTCAGGCCAAGCTGTTTGATCCGCAAACCGTTACGTTGAAAGGAGTTGTTGTCTGGGAACTGTCATCTGATATGGAGCCGGTCAGACGCTTTGATGCTGAGCAGGCAGTGTTTGTTTCCGGCGGCTGGCGTCTTGAGAAGGTTTCCCAGCGCAGCTTTGCGGGGCAGGGAGGGCTTGAACAGGTGGCAATGCTTTCTATTCCGCTGGCGCTCAAAGTGGATGATCTGCGGGTGCTGGACAATAATGCCGATAATTTAAGCTTCCGTCAGTTGCGTGAGTATGCTCGCAGTCTCGAGCGGGGAGGGTACGCGGCAGGCCGCTATCTGACCATGATGCATGCCAAGATCGCCGTGCCGTTCAGCGGGGTGGTGATGGTGCTGCTGGGAATTCCCTTTGCGCTCAAGACCGGTCGTTCAGGCGGTGTCGCCATGGGGATCGGCGCCGGTGTAGCCATCGGGTTCGCCTATTTCATCATGAATGCCGCAGTGCAATCATATGGCCGGAGCGGGGTGTTGCCGCCCTTTGCGGCCGCTTGGGGGGGGAATCTGGTTTTTATGCTTTCCGGTATCTGGCTTTCCATGACAGTCAAGCAACAGTAAGGGCCGCAGCGTCTGCTTGCTGAGTTTGTGTTGTTATCCGCTTCATTTCGGTATGTAGTGCGGCCAGATCGATCGGTTTAGAAATGTAGCTGTTAAAACCGGCCCCCAGCAGTTGATCCCGATGTTCGCTCAAGGCGTGGGCTGTCACGGCGATGATCGGGGTATGCTGGCCACTTTCCTGTTCCTGCTCCCGAATAATCCGTGTGGCATCAATCCCGTCCATGACCGGCATCTGAATATCCATCAGGATGATGTCAAAGCTTCCGTTGCGCCATTTTTTCAAAGCTTCAGCTCCATCACAGGCGGTAACAATGTCATGGCCGAAGCGCCGGAGCAGGCTTGCTGCCATTTCCCGATTGGTCCGGCTGTCATCCACTACCAGGACGCGCAGCGGTTTCCCTTCCCATTCTGCGGTTATTCGTGATTGTTGTGGTTTTTCCGGTGATGCGGCAGGTGTGCTGTCCAGCCGTAATGGCAGTGTCACCTGGAAGGTGCTGCCATGACCTTCCCGGCTTTTGACCGAGATATCACCATCCATGAGTCTGACAAGTCTGTTGCAAATGGACAAGCCCAGCCCGGTGCCGCCGAATCTGCGTGTCGTCGAGGTGTCGGCCTGGCTGAACGGTGCAAAGATATGTTCCAGCGCCTCCGGTTTGATACCGATTCCCGTGTCACTCACACTGAAGATGAAGCGGGCGCTGTCCGTGCTTGTATCCAGCATCTCCACGCGTACCTGTATCTCTCCCGTTTCGGTAAATTTGATGGCATTGCCCACAAGATTGTGCAGTATCTGTCTGAGACGCAGCTGATCTCCCAGCAACCGGTCCGGTATGCTGTTTTCAATTACGGTTGTCAGCGTGAGCCCTTTGGCACGTATTCGTGTCTCCTGGGGTTTGAGTACCTGATTGAAGCAGTCCCGCAGGCTGAAGGAGGTCTGTTCCAGTTCAATCCTGCCAGCTTCAATTTTGGAAATATCCAGCACATCGTTGATCAGCGACACCAGATTGCGGGCTTCTGTCTCAATATTGTGCAGGCATCGTTCCTGCTCTTCGCTAAGGTCAGTAAAACGCAGCAGCTGGGCATTGCCGATGACGCCGTTCATGGGGGTTCTGATTTCGTGACTGATGTTGGCCAGAAACTCGCTTTTGGCCCGGTTGGCGGCTTCGGCAGTGTTTTTGGCGTTCAGCAACGCCTCTTCGGCTTGTTTGCGCTCAGTACTATCCTTGGAGGAGCCGAACAGGATCAGTTCGTCTATATTCTGTCCCGCCTCGCAACGGGATGTTTCTGTGATCCAGCGAATCTCCCCCTGTTTGGTGACCAGCCTGAATTCTATCTGCTTACCGTCCCCCGGAAGTAGATTAAAAAGATATGAAGCAACCCGGTCTTGATCATCCGGATGCACCAGGGGAAGCCAGCAGCCCCGTTCGTATATTTCCTCAGCGCTGTACCCGGAAATAGACTTGACCGAGCCGCCAATCCACTTGATCCTGAACGGCTCAGCCCCTGTTCGTGTGCATTTGTGCACGAAATCAGATGTCAGCCGTGTGATACGCCGATAATTCTGTTCACTGACTTTCAGTTGTTCTTCTGATTTGACGCGTTCGCCGATTTCCTTTTGCAGTTCTTCGGTGCGTTCCCTGACCCGTTCCTCCTGATGAAGCGCCAACTCCTTGAGGGCATCCTCCGCCTTCTGACGTTCCAGCAGTTCGTTCTGGAGCGAGGCGGTCCGCTGATTGACCTTTTCCCGTAGCGAGTAGTTCCAATAGACCACGAGGAGCAGGAGGGTTCCAAACAGGCAGGCTACGCCACAAGCGATTATCAATTTTGTCATGTCGCTGAGAACTATGGTTTCGCGACCATTTTCTGCGGCAGAAGCACCATGGACACACAGGAGCGTCAGCAGTATGAAAAACAGGAAGAGGTTATGGCGAAAGAAGTTGTTTGGGCGCATGACTACAATCTTTGCTCCAATGCTGTTGTGATACAGGAAGCTCTGACCGTAGTGTAGCAGAGTTTTAGAAATTTACTTGAGGATCGGTGTTGCGATTGTTTTTCAACAGCCGCAGGCGCGGTTAAACAACAACACCGGGGTCGAAAATAGCCTTGATCTCGGTGACAAAATCTTGCAGCAGTTGACATGAGTCTGATGAGCGATTGAGGACCATGGTCCGTTTGTGTTCATGCCGGAAGCCCGGCAGTCGGTGTATTCTGAGTGTGCCGCGCTGTACCTGTTGTTCCACCAGTGAGCGGGAGGTGAAGGTTATGCCGTTACCTTCGCAGACCGTGTCGATAATCATGTGCAGATCGGCACAGACAATGGTGCGGGCAAATTCGGAACAGGTTCTGTCGATACTTTGCATGTTAAATGCCAGCAGCTTGCTTGAACAGCAGCCTTCCATCCGTACATACAGATCGTGCCGAATCAACTCGTCTATGGTGGTGGTGTGTTCATCCAACCCAAGTTTGGGTGAGCTGACAAAAACCAGTTCATCGTCAGGCAGTGCAATGGTTTCAAATCCGTCAAGCTCATACTGTTCGAAATGTTCAATGATGCCTGCCTGAAAATTTCCTGCACGCAACCCTTCAATCACCTTGTCTGGCAGTTCGAAAAAGAATTTAACTCCGGAAACTGCTGAATGGGACAACATGAAGCGCTTCATGATGTCGGGCAGGAAGGCGATGCCAAAGGCCGGTGTGCAACAGAAACTGACGCTTGGGTTCTGTTTCAGGTCCAGTACCTGCTGTACCAGTTCCCGCTCAAGAAACAGGATACGCGTTGCCTTTTCCAGAACGATGTTGCCAACCTTGGTGGGAGCCAGCACCGGACTGCTGCGGTCAAGGAGTTGCATGCCGTAGTGTTCTTCCAGAAGCTGTATCCGTCGTGAAACAGTTGACTGGGTTACAAACAGTTTTTCTGCCGCCTTGGAAAAACTGCCGAGAGCTACCGTTTCTACGAGTGTTTTAAAGCATTCAAGTTGCATTATGCTGCTCCTGCATGGCTGTCATGCGTTTTGTGCATAGTGGTATGCAAATATTTCGTTTTCAATATATATAAAGATGTGTGTAAATGACCAGGACAGGTGCCTGTTGTTGCGTGCGCAGCAACCTGACCTACAACCGTAGCCCATGCTGGCTGCTGTTTGCAAACAAAAAGGAGGGTTCAATGAAGAAGAGGGCATTGAAACTGGGGGCAATGGCGCTTGCAGCGGGGTTGGCTTTGCCACTTGCTGCGGATGCTGCCGAGGCTGATCTGCAGGTCAGGATTGATAAGCTGACCCAGCAGATGGAAGAGTTGAAGGGACAGGTCAAACAGGTTGAGGATAAGTCTCTTGGCAAGTGGTTGCAGATCGGTGGCAGTTACCAGTTCCGTATTGACAGTTTGCATGGGAAGACACAGGCGTACACCGATGCTATGGGTACTATGCAGGCGATGGTAGGGGATTTTCTGGTTGGACCCAATGCAGCAGCTATTTCCGGACCCACTGGCGGTTTTGCCGGGTATGCCATGCAATCCCAGTCAGGCGCACTTTTCTCGCCAGGGCAGTTCGGTCTTATTTTGAACTCTTACATGCCGAACGCCATGTATGGCGGATTCACCAGCACTCCCTTCCTGACCCAGTTGAATTCAATTATTGGTGGTGGTCCCACAGCTGTTTCCGGTGCCATTTCCGGAACGGCGCTTACCGCACAGCAATCTAAAATCCTTGATACCTTGACCCATTATGGCGTCATGGATAAAGTATTTGCAATGCCTGCTTCGGCAAATATCCAGATGGGTGGCGCACAGGTTCCCGGTGCGACGCTTGGCGCTCAATGGAACAATATGATGACCGCGTTGGCCGGTATGGGCTACAGTCCCCAGCAGATTACCCAGCTTGCCAATCAGATGATGATGCAGGGGTTCCTGGGAGCCGGGAGCGCCTATCAGACAGCCGGTTATACTCCTTCCTTCAAGCCAAAGAATGAAACCCTTTACAGTAACAAGTTCTCCCTAGATCTGAAAGCCAAAGCAACCCGCGACGTGACGGTCAACGTCAAGCTGGGCATGTACAAGGTGTTCGGTTCCCAGGATCAGGATGCCACATCCAATGGCTATTTTGCTGACCGGGTTGGGGTGTTTGACGGCGTGCTGGGGCATGTCCCATCTAACAGCTACCTGAATGTGGACCGTGCCTATGCCACCTGGAGCAATATTATGGACCAGCCGGTCTGGTTTTCGGTTGGCCGCCGTCCGTCTACCGATGGCGCTCCCACCAACCTGAAGAGCAATACGGCGCGTCCCGGCAACGGCGGCACCCCGGGCCTGCTGGTCAATTATGCCTTTGACGGCATGACTCTTGGGTATGCTCCCGATATCGAGATGCTGCCCGGTTTCTACACCAAGGTCTGTTACGGTCGCGGTTTTGATTCCGGATTCAAGGTGTCCCCCGGTAACTCGGTGAAGGATACCGATATGCTCGGCATCGCGGTCATACCGGTTGATACCGATCCCCTGCGGGTCTGGTTGCAGTGGAATCGTGGTTTCGACATTTACGACTTCCCGAAGATGACCAACACCCTGTTCGGCAACACCGCTCCTTCAGTTAATCTTGGTGCAATGGACTGGTACGGCGCAGGCGCCATGACCACCCTCAAGAAGGTAGGCCCCGGCGATCTCAATGCCTTTGCCGACTTTGGCGTCAGCATCAGCCATCCCACTAAAAACGTGTCCCAGAATGCAGGTTTCCAGGGTCTGATGAGCGGCGAGTTCTTTGCCCAGGATTTCAATCCCAAGTCCCAGACCGGTTATGCTGTTTTCGCCGGCGTGCGCTACGATCTGCCCAGCAAGACCAAGCTTGGTTTTGAATACAACTACGGCTCCAAGTACTGGGTCACCTTTGCCCCGGCAGCCGATGACATGTGGACCAGCAAGGTCGGTACCCGTGGTCAGGTGTTTGAGCCTTACGTCATCCAGGAGCTTGATCTGAAGCCGCTCTCCTCTTTCTTTGCCAAGACCTTCTTCAAGGTTGGTTACCAGTATTATGATTTCCATTACACCGGCAGCAACAACTGGGTTGGTGAGCCGAAGAAAATCTCTGAAATCCAGCCGACTGACCTGATGCTGATGGCGCCGGTCAAGGAAGCTCACAACATCTACGGTACCTTTGAAGTTCATTTCTAAACGAGTTGCGGGGCATGGTGCAGGTATCTGCCCATGCCCTTTTTCAGAAAACATTGCACAAGGAGTTTTAAAATGAAAAAAATACTGTCAGTTTCAATTGTTGCAGTCATGGTTGTTTTTTTTGTTGGTCTTTTTAGCGTGAATGCCCAGGCGGAAACCATGAAGATGGTGGGTACGGTTTCCAGCTTCAAAATATCCGATGACCAGAAAACGGTGACGGCAGTTGTCAAGGACAACAAGACCGAACAGAATGTTACGATTGTGATTACCGATGAGTCAACCGTTACCAAGTTCAAGGAGCATGTCATCAAAAACGGTGACGAAGTTCGCTCAACCTTTGAAAAAAACGGTGACGTGAATAAGGCCAGGATCTTCAAGAAAACTGCTGGTTGCTGAATTTAATTTACAAAGGAGAGAGGTCACTTATGAAAAAAACGTTCAATCTGTTTCTTTTTGTCTGCCTTGCACTGAGCTATACCGTTTCTGCGTTTGCCGCAGATCCGCAGCCAGCGCCCAAGAAGGCCACATCCGCTAAAATCTGTCTTAACTGCCACAAACCGGAGCCCAATGCATTCCGTGGCTATTTTGACGGCGTCGCATTCAAGTCAAAAACCATACAGATGAAGGTTGATGAAGCTACCGAGTTATTCAAATTTGATGAGGATGAGATCAAGGTGGTCAATACCGCCGGTAAGGTGGGGGATGGAGAATTCCTCAAAGGCAACAAGGTAAAAAAAGGTCACGAAATAAAAGTTGAGTATACCGAGAAAGATGGTGTCAAGACTGCGGTAAAGTTGATTGAGAAGCCGCCGGTCAAGTTGCCACCCGAGATGGTTATTAATACGGCAGACATGGAAAAGCTGATTGCGCAAGGGCCGGAAAAAGGCAAGTTTTTGCTCTATGATTCCCGTCCAGCGCCACGCTTTCAGGAAGCAGCCATGCCTTACGCTAAAAACCTGCCGTTCCCGGCTTTTGACAAGCTGGCGTCGCAACTGCTGCCTGCCGACAAGAGCCAGTTGGTCATTTTCTACTGCGGCGGTTTGATGTGCAACCTGAGCCCCGGCTCTGCCGACAAGGCCAAAAAACTGGGTTACACCAATATCAAGGTGTACACCGAAGGAATGCCGGCATGGAGCAAAAACAACTACGGCGTGTTGTCTGCCAAGTTTCTCAAGGATGCCTGGATTGCCAAGGATATCCCGCATGTGCTGCTTGATGTCCGTCCTGCTGCCGTGGCAGAAACAGGATTTATTAAAGGGGCGGTATCGTTCCCTGCTGACAAGGTTGCCAAGCTGCTGAAAAATCTGCCTCCTGCAGACAAGAAGGCGCCGATCATGATTTATGATGCCAATGACGGCGTGCAGGCTGCCAAGGTTGCCAAGGCGCTGTTGAAGGCAAAGTATGGCAAGATCACCATCCTGACCGGCGGTTTTGAGGGTTGGAAAGCAGCATCCTACGATGTGGCAACCGGCAAACTGCCGGTAAAGGCTACCTATGTTCCCAAGCCGCGTCCCGGGGAAATAGCAATCGACGAATTCAAGAAAATCGCCGCTGCTCCTCCGGCAGATGTTCAGATCATTGACGTGCGTAATGCGGATGAAGTTGGCTCCGGCATGTTCAAAGGCGCTATCAACATCCCTGCTGAAGAACTAAAAGAAAATGTTGCCAAAATTCCCAAAGACAAGAAGATCATCACCAACTGCGCCACCGGTGTGCGGGCTGAAATGGCTTATCACACCCTGAAGGAGCTTGGTTTCAAGGATGTCAAATTCCTGAATGCAATTGTTGAGTTTGAAAAGAACGGCAAGTTCAAGATAACCAAGGATTAACCCGGAACCTGCCTGCCGTCTCTTGTGGTGTAGAGGCGGCAGGCAGATGACGGTTTTTTATTTGGCTTTGTTAATTCATAAATTCATATACTTATATTATAGTTTGCTTGACGGGAGGTAGCCATTCGATGAAATTTTCACGCAGGACCTTTTTCAAGGCGGCCGGTGCAGCCACAGCCGGAATCGCTGCGGCAACTTCTGTTCCGAAAAAAATGCTTTCCTGGGCTGAAGAAACTGCCCAGAAGGATATGCAACAGATCCCCACGTTCTGTGAGCTCTGCTTCTGGAACTGCGGTCTGATCGCCAAGGTTGAGAACAAGAAAGTGGTAAAAATTGACGGTAACCCCATGAGTTTGCGGGGGCGCGGACGTCTGTGCGGTCGCGGTAACGCCGCCTTGGGCGCCTTGTACGATCCGGACCGTCTCAAACACCCGATGATCAATGTCGGTAAGCGAGGCGAGCCGGTTTGGAAACAGGCCACCTGGGACGAGGCTTTGACCCTGATTGCCAGTAAGATGAAGGGAATCAAGGAAAAGTACGGCCCTGAGTCAATTGCCCTGATCTACCACGGCACCGGCGCTTCCTTCTGGAAACACCTGCTGCATGCCTATGGCAGCACCCTGTCGGCTGCGCCGTCATTTGCTCAATGCCGCGGACCACGGGATGTGGGTTTTTATCTTACGTACGGTTCCGATGTCGGTTCTCCTGAGTATTATGACTTCAGCAAGAGCAAGTACATTGTGCTGTTTGGCTCCCATCTGGGGGAAAATGCCCATAACAGCCAGGTGCAGGACATTATGAACGGTCTTGCTGACGGCGCAAAAATGACGGTGGTTGATCCACGTCTTTCCAACATAGCCTCAAAAGCCGATCATTGGCTGCCGATCAAGCCGGCCACCGATCTGGCGCTCATTCTGGCCTGGATTCGCATTGTCATTGAAGAAGGGCTGTACGACAAGGAGTATGTCGCAAAATATGCCACCGGTTTTAATGAACTGCGTGCAGCTGTTCAGCAGTATACGCCGGAATGGGCTGAGGCTGAGACGACTATAGCCAAGGAGATGATCGTCAAGGTGGCCCGCGAAATGGGTAAGCATGCCCCCAATATCTGCATCGGAGCCGGTCGTTACACAGCCTGGTACGGTGATGATGTTCAGCGTAGCAGGGGCATTGCTATTCTGAATGCGCTGCTGGGCACCTGGGGCAGAAAGGGCGGTTATTTCTTTGCTACTGGTGCCAAGGTTCCGGAATATCCGGGACTGCCAGCCTATCCTGAGCATGAAGAGGTTGCCAAGCTGGATGCAGCCTATCCTTTTGCCGCCTTGCAAACCACCACCTCAATCCGGCAGGCAACCATCAACGGCAATCCGCGTCCGGTCAAAGGCTGGTTCATCTACGGTTCAAACTTGATGAAGACCATGCCGGACAAGCTGGAGACCATCAAGGCGGCCCAGAATCTGGACCTGCTGGTAACCATAGACACCATGCCGATGGATATCATCAACTATTCCGATGTGGTACTGCCGGAATGCACCTACATGGAGCGCTACGACAACATCAACGTGGGCAAGTTCAACGGAGAAGCTGAAATAGCGCTTCGTCAGCCTACAGTGGAACCGCTGTGGGAGTCCAAGCCATCCTGGTGGATGACCAAGGAGCTGGCGAACAAACTGGGACTGGCTGCTTATTTCCCCTGGAAAGATGGAGAAGAGTACATCGCAAAGCGCTGCGAGGCTGCCGACATCAGCTTTGCGCAGTTGAAGCGGGACGGAGTCATCATCAAGAAGGGGGGAAATCCTTACATCACCGCTGACCATCAGCCTGAGTTTGGTACCCCATCCGGCAAGATCGAGCTGTATTCCACGCAGCTTGAAGAGGCGGGATTTGATCCGATTCCCAAATACACCAAACATCCCCAGCCTCCGCAAGGTCATTTCCGGTTGCTGTTTGGCCGTGCGCCGCTGCACACCTTCTCCAGAACTACCAACAACTTCATGTTGACTGATCTGCAGAAGAGCAACTACCTCTGGTTGAATGCCAAAAAGGGTAAGGAGATGGGGCTGAAAGACGGCGATTTTGTTTATCTTGAAAATCAGGACGGTGTACGCGCACCTGGAAAAATCAAGGTCAAGCTGACGCAGCGTATGCGCGACGATGCCGTTTATATGAACCATGGTTTTGGCGTGCATGCAAAGGCAATGAGCCGGGCGAATAATCAGGGCATAGCTGATGATGACCTGATCACAAAGTATGCCATTGACCCGATAATGGGTGGAACCGCCATGCGCGGCAGTTTTGTCAAGATTGTGAAGGGGGCCTGACATGGAGATTTTCGGCGTACTTGTTCCTACCAAGGAAAAAATAGTTTCAACACTTACTGATGTTGCCACGGGTAAGGGGGGGCTTCCGCTCTATATCTCGATTTTCGGAATGCTGATCGGCTTTGCGGCAATCGCCTCGATCTTCATCCAGGGGCACGGTCATACCATCAATACCTCCAACAATATTCCGTGGGGCTTGCAGATCACCACCTACATCTATTTCGTACTGATCAGTACTGGTTGCACCTTTGTCAATTTCTTCGGTTATGTCTTTTTCCCGCAGCAGTACAAGCCGTTTGCGTCGCGGGTCATCTTTCTGGGGATCATGACCGCCGCTGCCGCTTTCTTTTCGCTGGCCACTGAGATGGGTCGCATTGACCGCATGTACAACTTCCTGCTGTCGCCAAATCCGAAGTCGCCCATGTTCTGGATGTCGGTCTGGTACACCGCCTATTTCGTCATGATTGTGCTGGAATATATCAACATCCAGACTAACAAGCATTCTAACAAGGTGATGTGGGGAGCGTTCTTTGTGGCGGTAATCACTCACAGTACCCTGGGCAGCCTGTTGGGCGCCGTCAGTTCACGGGCCTATTATTACAGCGCGCTGCTGCCGATCTACTTTTTGTTCATCGCCTTTCTGACCGGCTGTGCGCTAACGGCTATTGTGGCGGCGCTGACAGTCAAGCAACTGAAGCTTGACGCAAATTTTCACCTTGAGCCGTTTTTCAAGTTTCTGAAAATAGGTCTTGGACTGGCTTTCCTGCTGGGATTCTGGCGCTCTGCCATTGGTCTGGCCGGGCATGTGGATGGTTCAGAGGTGTTCAGCCTGACGTTGATGAACAACATCGTGTTCGGTCTGGGAATTGCCGTGGTGGTACCGTATGTGATGCTTACTTTAAGTCGCAACGCATCATGGCTGGCCTTCACCGGTCTGTTTATCATGGTCACGCAACTGAAAACCCGTAATGATCTGGTGGTTGGGGGATTCAAGGTGCCGCTCTTCCGGGTCTACGATATGCCTGAGACCATCACCTACATGCCCTCCATGCATGAATTCCTGGTGCTGGTGGCCTCGGTTTCCCTGGTCAGCGTCCTGTATATCCTCTGTGAAAAAGCAGGGCTCTTTGAAATTGCAAACAGCAAGGAGGCACATTAATCATGGAACAGTTTGACGATAAGGATATCCTCGATATCATGCACGAGGATCTGCAGCGTGCCTTGAAAAAAGAGCGAAAAGACCGGCGCTGGGCCATGGCCATAGATCTGAAGAAGTGCATCGGTTGTCATGCCTGCACCACTGGCTGTATGTCTGAAAACCTGACCCCGCCGGACATTCACTACCGCCCGGTGAAAGAGGAAGAGATCGGCGAATATCCGAACACTTCAATGCGCTTTCTGCCGCGTCCCTGTATGCAGTGCGATGCTCCCACCTGCACACCGGTCTGTCCGGTTACCGCAACCTACAAGCGGGATGACGGCATCGTGACCATTGATTACAAGAAGTGCATCGGTTGCCGCTACTGTCTGGTAGCCTGTCCCTATGCTGCCCGTTCGGCTGATGTTGGGCATTATTACACGGGCGACTTCCGCGAAAAGACCTATGAAGTGGAAAATTCCGGTGAATACGGCAAGACCTTCAAGCGCAAATCCCACTGGCATTCACCGGTTGGTAATGCCCGTAAGTGTCACTTCTGTATCCACCGGGTCGAAAAGGGAGAGCTGACCCGCTGCACCACCACCTGTCTGGGCCATGCCACCTTCTTTGGAGATATCAATGATCCCAAGGCGTTAATCACTAAACTGATTTCAAAAGGCAACGTGATCAAGTACAAGGAAGATCTGGGCACCAAGCCAATGGTCTATTATATTACCTGAATGTCTGCTGGACATTTTGTAGCTGTATGGTAATATGCAGATAGTTATATCAACCCGCTATGACGGGACAAAAGGAGAACTAAGGATGAAAAAGATCGTAGCCCTGATGGTAACCGCACTGATGACCCTGAGCCTTTCTTCAATGGCATTTGCTTCCAGTCACAAAAAGGAAGAGGCAGCTCCCGTAGCTCCTGCTGCTGAAAAGGTAGAGAAAAAGGACGCCAAGAAAGTGAAAAAGGCTCCTGCAAAGAAGGAAGCAAAACCGGCTGCCAAGGGCAAAAAAGAGATGTCCGGTTGCTAATCGTAGTATGATCGGTATCGGGGAGGCATGTTCAGACGTGCCTCCCTTTTTTGTTAAACAGAATGAAAAGGAGCCGTGACACGATGCCTGCTCGAAGGGATTTTGATAGCGCTGCTGCCGCCTGGGACGAAAAACCGCAGCGGATCAGGCTGGCGGAGGATATTTTTACAGCCATGGCCGCCCATCTGCCGCTTTCCCATGAATGGGATGTCATGGAATTGGGCTGTGGCACCGGTCTGGTTACGCTCAGGCTTGCGCCGCAGGTGGCTGGCATTGTCGCGCTGGATGGTTCCCAAGCCATGTTGGACCGGCTTGAAGAAAAGACGAAGGAAACGGGCCAAGACAATATCCGGGCCGTGCATATCGACCTGGAACGGGATGAGCTGCCCCAAGGCCCGTTTCATCTGGTTGCCGCTGCCATGCTGTTGCACCATATCCCGGATGTTGCGCCACTGCTCGGCTCATTGCGGGGATTGCTGCATCCCGGCGGCTGGATTGCTCTGGCTGATCTTGCTGCGGAAGATGGCAGTTTTCATGATGATTCAACCGGGGTGTTTCACCATGGCTTCAGCGCCGAGCGGATGTCTGAGCTGCTGACTGAAGCCGGGTTTTCTTCTGTTTCTGTGGTAAAAGCATCAGAAATAACCAAGGGTGAGCGGCGATATCCGGTGCTGCTGACTTTGGGCAGGCGCTAAAAAATCGCACACTCATCAGGAGGGTTTTTTCATGAATCTCAGCTTGAAGACGAAACTGTTTAGCATGACGTCAATCATGATGTTTTTGATGGCGGTGGTGGGAATTATCGGTCTTACCGGCTTCAGGCAGAGCAATGAAGAGCTTGAAAAGGTTTTTCAGGTAAACATGAAGAATGCCGCCATACTTTCCAAAATTGACGGCATGATGCGCGCCAGCCGTATCCAGATGCTGCTTGCCCTGCAGCATGACCCCACCAATGAATTCAGCAAGCTTCATGATCATGAAACCTCCGTACATATTGAGACGAACAGGAAGTATCTTACCGAGACTGAGAAAATCTGGAATGATTATTACGGTCGGCTGACAGATGCAACTTCACGCACACTGGCTGATACGTACCACAAAGATCGGATGGTATACCTGAAGGAAGGGATCGAACCGGTTATTGCGGCGGTGCAGAATGATGATTTCCGGGAAGCGTACCACATAACCATAGACATCATTAACCCGACCATTCAGAAGGCCAACAGATCGCTGGAGGCATTGATGAAGCATGATGTTGACCTGGCTGAAGCTGCCCACGCCAAAAGCCAGAAAAGCTATACCATGCTCCGCAATGTCATTATTGGCTCCATCCTGCTGGCGTTGGTGTGCGGATTCGGGTCCGGTTTCGTGATTGCCAACTCCATCGGCAGATCATCGGTTGAACTGAAGAATACGGCAGAACAGTTGGCAGGCGGCGACCTGACTGTTCGCGCCAATATCGCATCGGGTGATGAGCTTGGCGTGATCGCTCAGAGTTTCAACAAGATTGCCGATGCCTTGCAATCGGTCATGGAGCGCGTACGGTCATCATCCGGCTCACTGACGGCAGCGGCGGTGGAGTTGCGCGCCAATGCGGAGCAGATTGCAACCGGTTCGGAACATGTAGCTGCCCAGGCGACATCCGTTGCCACGGCTGGTGAAGAGATGGCTGCCACCTCCAATGATATCGCCAGTAACTGTAGCATGGCGGTGGAAAGCGCCAATCAGGCCTGTAATGCCGCCACAAACGGTGCGGCAATCGTGCAACTGACCGTGGAAGGGATGGCACGTATTGCCAGTAAGGTGCAGGATAGTGCTAAAACCGTGGAAAGTCTGGGCGCACGCTCCGATCAGATCGGCCAGATTATCGGCACCATTGAAGATATCGCCGACCAGACTAATCTGCTGGCCCTGAATGCTGCCATTGAAGCGGCCCGTGCCGGAGAGCAGGGACGTGGTTTTGCTGTTGTGGCTGATGAGGTGCGTGCGCTGGCCGAGCGTACCACCCGTGCCACACGGGAAATTGGCGAAATGATCAAAGCGATTCAGGGAGAAACCAGAAATGCCGTTGCGGCCATGGAAGATGGCGTCCGGGAGGTGGAGCGCGGCACGGAGGATGCGGCCCGTTCGGGACAGGCCCTGCAGCAGATACTGTCGCAGATAAGCGAGGTTACGCAGCAGATAAACCAGATTGCAACTGCTGCCGAAGAACAGACCGCCACCACCTGCGAAATCAGCGGCAATATGCAGCGCATTACGGATGTGGTGCAGGAAACAGCCGGAAGTTCACAGCAAACAGCTGAAGCAGCGGGAAGATTGTCAAATCTGGCCCAGGATCTACAGGGGATAGTCGCCAAATTCCGGATGCATGGCTGAGATACCTGTTAGAAGGAGGTTTGATGTTCTGGTCTAAAAAAGCACAACCATCTGTTGAAGGGATGCAACAGTCTGAACAGTGTCGCCTGGAGGCCGAAGCACTCTACCGTTCCGGGAAATACCATTGTGCCGAAGCGGTGCTGGAAGTTGTGCGTAAACAGTTTTCACCAGCGACTCCTGAAACAGTGGTCGGGATGGTGAGTGGTTTCGGGAGCGGTTCTGGAGTTGGCTGCATCTGCGGGGCGGTTGCGGGTGGCACTGTGGCCATTGGTCTGGCGTTGCACGACAAAAAGGCCGCCAGCCACCTGACCAAGGAGCTGCATGGCTGGTTCAAGGAAAAGTATGGCGTGACCTGCTGCAAGAGTATTCGCCAGACCCATAAAGGCGCTTGCCCGGTGCTGACCGGCGAGGTGGCAGGCAAGATTGCGGAAATGCTGACAAGAAAGTAAGGGACGTATCATGAAAGATCTGCTCGTAGTGGTGGTGGTGCTGGTTGTCTGGATAGTGTTGCAGAAATTCATTCTGCCACGCTTCGGAATACAGACCTGACTGTCCAACTCTTGTGACCTCGGGGACCGGGGCGCTCAAACGGAAAAGAAGCCCGATGCTTCTGATGAAATCAAAAAATAGCGTGGAACCGGTTTGTCTATTCGTCTGATAGCCTCAATCATGGCGCTGCTCTGCCTGTCGATCTGGCTGGCCGGATGCACTGCCGCTTCCGGTGACCGGGAGCGCTGTCTCACCTGTCATCAGGGTATCGAACATGCCTCCCCTGCCCATCCGGGCTGCGTATCCTGCCACGGCGGCGACCCGGTTGCCCGTGATAAAACGGAGGCCCATGCCGGTATGCGGGGCGAGAGCAACCCATCTGCGCCGAGCGTCTGGCAGGATGGCTGCGGACGTTGTCACCGCTACCAGCTGGAACGGGTCAAATCCACCATCATGCAGACCAATAGCGGCATGATCCGCAACATTCAGCTCACCTGGGAGGGGGAGGATGGTCGTTCCTACTCGTCATCCGGGGGAGAACAGTTTGACGAGAAGGGCCGCACACTAAAGCTGAATCCGGTGGTGGAACTGGACAACCTCTCCGGCGAGCTGTACCGCAAGTTTTGCTCTCGCTGCCATATCGGCATCGCCAATGCTGAATCCTACGGAGCGGCCCATTCATCGGGCTGTGCTGCCTGTCATTTTCCCTGGAACGATACCGCAACCTACGAAGGGCGCGACAAGACAATCAAAGGTAAGGCCGGGTATTCCGCCAGCCATGCCATGGAGCCGTTCCCGGATATCCAGGTCTGCGCCCGCTGCCATAACCGTAGCGGCAGGATAGCCTTTTCCTACCAGGGGCTTAATGATGGCAATAACAGCCTGGTGCCCACCAGCGCTGGTGAAGGTGGCCCGCTGATGACCAGCGGCGCCCGCAACTTGACTCGCATCACCCCGGATGTCCATTTTGCGGCCGGCATGGAATGCATCGACTGTCACACTTCGCGGGATCTGATGGGGGATGGTTTTGCCTACCAAAACATGTACCAGCAGACGGAAGTTGCCTGCGAGGATTGCCATGGCAGCGGCACGGAAACACCCCGTTACCGGGAAATAACCCGGGAAAATGACGAGGCGCTGCGCGAGTCGAAGAGCTACAAACTGCCGATGCAGGCGGGCAGCAGGATGATCCAGACCTCAAAAGGCCGCAGTTATTCCAACGTATTTTACCGCGAGGGCGTGATCTGGGTGCAGGGCAAGCGCAGCGGCAAGCTGCACAAAAGCAAAGTCATCACCGGGACTCCGGCGCACCGGATCGTTGGTCACGAACGGATGGAATGCTACAGTTGTCATTCACGCACCGTGGTACAGTGTTACGGTTGCCACACCGCTTATGACAAGGGCAGGGATGGCATGGATTTCATCAAGGGCGAGGAGACTCCTGGGCTTTTTAGCGAGAGCGAGGATTACCGGATGCTGTCACCTTTTCCGCTGGCCCTGAACCAGCGGGGCAAGATATCCACCGTTACTCCCGGCTGCCAGACCTTTGTGACGGTGGTTGAGGCTGACGGTTCGCTCTCAAAATCCGGCTATGTATCCCGCTACAAAGGGAAACAGCAGTTGCGCTTTGCCCCCTTTTACTCGCACAATACCGGCAAAAAGGCGGTGGGCTGTGCAGAGTGCCATGGTAACCCGGCATATTTCGGTTTCGGCCAGCATGTTGTTGAAAAAAACAGTATAAGAGCAACCCTGTTATGTGAGCGCTCAGACCACAAGCCGATGGACGGTTTTCTGGCGATGAACAACGGCAAAGTACAAGCCTTTTCCGCCATTACCCGTGAAAACGCCCGCCCCTTGAACGGCGCGGAGGTGAAGCGGGCGCTCTCGGTCAACCTCTGCCTGCCCTGCCACGGGCGGGCCGAAGACCCGATCTACCGGAAAGGACTGGATTATCGTGCGCTGGATGATGCCCTTCATCGCCGCCTGCTGTCTGTTGGCGACCGCTGAAATAGTAAGTGCCGACAGTTGTTTCCGGTGTCATGGCGCTAGCGGCCAGACGGCGCATACGGTTTTTGCCTGCACCTTCTGCCACGTAAGCGACGGACGGCTACTTACCGCGCCGGATGGGTCGTCGCAGCGCGCCGCCGGGTGCGTCAGCTGCCATCCGGGACGCGATCGTATCTTTGATCAGGCCATGACTACCCGTCTGGCTGAACAGCGTTTTGTGCAACGCAGTTACGCCAGGATGGACAGTAATTTTTTCAACAAGAACTGCATGTCTTGTCATATAACCAGTTGTTCTGATTGTCATGGTAGTTTCAAGACACCCACAAAGCCTGCGGTAGGCACGTGTCAGAACTGTCATCGCGGCTACTACACCGGCTGGGATTATGCCGGTCGCGCCCCCCGTGAAGACAACATGCGCTACCAGCGGGGGCGGTCCGACAAGGGGGAAACCTGGCTGAAAATGTTGCCGGATGCGCATTACCGGGCTGGTATGACCTGTGGCGATTGCCATGGCATGTCCAGCTTGATGGAGGGCGGGAAATCATCAAAAAACTGCCTTGATTGCCACAGGCCGGACCCGAAGGTGATCGAACACAGCATTGCGGCCCATATGGAGAAACTTGAATGCTACTCCTGTCATTCCGGCTGGGCACCCCAGGAGTATGGCACCTTCTACTTGCGCTTCCGCGACCTGAACCTGAAAGAGGATTTTGATCTGAAGCCGGGTCCAAGCCTTGAGTACCTGCGTAGCGCCTATCTGAAGCTGCAAGATGCGCCGCCGCTGGGGATCAATAGTTCAGGCAGAGTAAGCCCGATCCGTCCCCAGTTCATCGCCTACTACACCGATATCCAACGTGCCCGTAACAAAGGGCCGGAGAATACGCTGCTGGCGGCTGAATGGCGGGCCTTTTTTCCCCACACCATCCAGCGGGGGACTGTGACCTGTGAAGGTTGCCATGACAACCCGCGCCGTTTTCTGTTGGAACCGGTGTCACAGCGAATCTACCAGACGGCAAAGGATGGGCTTGGCCTGGAATCATTCTGGCTGCAAAAGGGACAGCGGGTGGTGAACGGTGACTTTCTCCCTCTCTGGCGCTATCAGAAGATGAGCAGCAAAACCCCGGCTTACACAAAGGCGTACCTGCAAAAATGGAAATCTTTTCTCAATCACGTAGAACCTTCATCACGACCCTGACCCTGCTGCTGGCTTCGGGTGGTCTGCTGGTGCGCTATCTTACCCCGCGCAGCAATGTGCGGCGCCGTGTGCTGGCAAGCGCCGCCCTTGCGGACGTGCCGGCTAACGGAGCACTGGTGTTCCGCAACGAGCGGGTGGCGATATTGAAGGATGACAGCGGCTATTATGCGCTGAGCCTGATCTGCACCCATCTGGGCTGCACGGTGACGGTGACCCCGGAGATGCTTTCATGCCCCTGCCACGGCAGCCGTTTTGACCGGCAGGGGAGGGTGCTGACCGGCCCGGCGGAACGGGCGCTGGAGCGGATGGATGTGGAACTGCGGGGGCAAGAAGTGGTGGTGCTGGGGTAGTGGGTTTAACGTGCCGGATGTATGAGGGTAAGCTCCGCGATAACGTCAAAATGCCGATCCACAGTCAACAGCGAGCAATTATTCTCCAGTGCCAGGGCTGCAATAAGTACATCGGACAGCGGCAGGGTATGTCCTTTTTTACGCAAATTTGATGACAATTGTCCTGCCTTGATCCAAAGGCGGCCAGTCATTTCAAGATGCTGAATAGCCTGAAAAGCACGTAAAACCAGAGCTTCTTCCTTTGCATGTTTGATTCCCTGGAGCAGTTCGAAAAGCACAACGCCACAGGTGACAACTTCTCCCTGCACCAGCGCGGTTTCCACCTGTTCGGCCATTTGTGTGGGCCTGCCCCTGAAAAAATCGATCCAGGCGCAGGTATCAGGCAAAATTCTATTCACCATGATAGCGCTCCAGCTCCTCGGCTGCCTTCAATTCGAGCTTTTCTTCCTGTTCCCAATCGTACTCAATCCGCACCTTGCCGCGCAGATCAAGCAAAGCACGCATCCTCTGGCGACGGACATAATCCTCCATCACTGTAACAATGGCCCTGGTTTTTGATTTTTCCCCGGAAAGTTGCTGTACTTCCGCAATAAGGTCATCTGGTATGTTAAGTGTTGCACGCATATAACGCACCTCCATGATATGTCGTTATTGTATGCGTTATAGAGTGCGGGGTCAAGAAGGCATTTTATGGGGCGACGAAAAGCATATTGCTCAGGTGATTAAATGTACGAATCGTAGGGGCGAACTTTATGTTCGCTCAGTCCGGGCGATCGCAAGGATCGCCCCTACAGCAGAGTTTGAATGTTACCGGGTAGGTCAGGAGCCTTTCGG
>DIUT01000053.1 GCA_002423105.1 Geobacter sp. UBA6151
GCCCAGTCACTTTCGCAAGGGGCGACCGAGCAGGCAGCATCAGCAGAAGAAGTTTCCAGTTCCATGGAAGAGATGTCTTCCAGCATCAAGCAGAATGCCGACAACGCTTCCCAGACCGAGAAGATTTCCAACAAGTCGGCAGTTGACGCACGGGAGGGCGGCAAGGCGGTGCAGGAAACTGTAGCTGCCATGAAAGAGATCGCCACCAAGATCAGCATCATTGAAGAGATCGCCCGACAGACGAATCTGCTGGCTTTGAACGCCGCCATTGAAGCAGCCAGAGCCGGTGAGCACGGCAAGGGCTTTGCCGTGGTTGCAAGTGAAGTGAGAAAGCTGGCGGAGAGAAGCCAGACAGCAGCTGGTGAGATATCCGAGCTTTCCGGCAGAAGCGTACAGGTTGCCGAGTCTGCCGGTCAGATGCTGACCGCCATATTGCCTGACATCCAGCGCACCGCCGAGTTGGTACAGGAGATTTCGGCCTCAAGCCGCGAGCAGGATGCCGGAGCAGATCAGATCAACAAGGCGATTCAGCAGCTTGATCAGGTTATCCAGCAGAACGCTTCGGCTGCCGAGGAGATGGCTTCCACCACGGAAGAGCTGACCAGCCAGGCCGAGCAGTTGAAGGGCACCATCGCCTTCTTCCAGTTGGACACCCACGGCATGCAGCGTGCCCTGCCCCATCGTGCCGCACCACAGGCAGCAAAGAAGCCGATGATGGTTGCCCACCATGCACCGTTAAAGTCAGGCAGCGGCGTGCATATCCACCTGGGCAGCACAGACAAAGACCATCTGGATGATGAGTTTGAAAAATTCTAGAGGCAACCACCCTCAGGTTTTGATTTTAAGGAGCTTCATTGAAAACTGTACTCTTAATCGATGATTCTCTTACGCAACTGCTGAATGCAAAATTCACCTTGCAACAGGCAGGATATCGGGTTGAAATCATATCAGACCCGCTGACTACTGTTGAACGGATTCAGGAAGTTCAGCCCGATCTGGTGCTGACTGATCTGAATATGCCCAATCTGGACGGCATCGGTGTAATCAGGGCAATCCGGCAACTGGCATGCTGCGCCACGTTGCCGGTGCTGGTGATGAGCACCGATTCTCAGAAACACAAGTTTCAGGAAGCGCGCGACGCCGGAGCAACCGGCTGGCTTATGAAACCGCTGAAACAGGACGCACTGCTGGGTATTATTGCCAAACTGCTCCCCCTGGATCAGCAATCATGAGTGGAAACCACACTTCGATAGCGCCTCCCCTCTGCACCATGCGCGACCATGAGTTTGAGCAGTTCAGCGCGTTTATCTATGAACAAGTCGGCATCAAAATGCCCCCTGCCAAGAAAACCCTGCTGGAGGCCCGATTGCAGAAACGGCTGAAGGCATTGGGAATGCAAAGCTTCAAGGAGTATGCGAACCTGGTCTTTTCCGGCACCGGACGGGAGCAGGAAATCATCCACCTGATTGATGTCGTTACCACCAACAAAACTGATTTTTTCCGCGAACCCCACCATTTTGATTTTCTGGTAAAAGAAGCGATTCCAGCCCTGCAAAGACTGCGGGGAGTCGGAGAAAGCTCCCTGAATCCTTTCCGTATCTGGAGCGCCGGTTGTTCCACCGGCGAAGAACCGTACACCATGGCCATGGTCCTTGCCGAGTATGCAGCAGTAAATTCCGGCTTTCGTTTTTCCATAACCGCTTCAGACATCTGCACCCAGGTTTTACGCTCTGCCGCCAATGCTGTGTATGTGGAAGAGCGCACCGATACCATCCCCCTGCCCTTGAAAAAAAAATACCTGCTGCGTAGCAAGGACAAGGCAAAAGGGGTGGTGCGAATCATACCTGCGTTGCGTTCGCTGATCAGCTTTAAACGGGTCAACTTCATGGACGATCAGTTCGGCATTCAGGAACAGCAGGATGTGATCTTTTGCCGTAATGTAATCATTTACTTTGACAAGCAGACACAAGCCGCATTGATGAAGAAATTTTACCGGCAACTACAGCCCGGCGGTTACCTGTTCATCGGCCATTCGGAAACCTTGAACGGACTGGATGTACCGTTTACCCAGGCTGGCAATACGGTGTACCGGAAAGAGTGATTTCATGCCTCAAAAAATAAAAGTCCTGATCGTTGACGATTCTGCGTTGGTGCGTCAGACCCTCACTGAAATCCTCAACTCCGATCCCGGCATTCAGGTGATCGCCATGGCTCAGGATCCGATTGTGGCGGCCCAGAAGATTGCCGAAGCGGTTCCGGACGTCATCACCCTTGACGTGGAAATGCCCCGGATGGATGGCCTGACCTTTCTGCAGAAGTTGATGAGTCAGCACCCGATTCCGGTGGTCATGTGCTCCAGCCTTACGGAAAGCGGCAGTGAAAGCGCCATGAAGGCTCTGGAATACGGCGCGGTGGATATCATCACCAAGCCGAAGATGGGAACCCGCCAGTTTATTGAGGAATCCAGAATCAGAATCTGCGACAGCGTGAAAGCGGCGGCGGCAGCCCGACTTACCCCGTTGCGGGCCATGCGTGAAGTAGCTCCGAAATACACCGCGGATGTCATCATGGAGCGCCCCAACAGCAAGGCAATGGTGCAGACCACTGAAAAACTGGTGATCATCGGCGCTTCCACTGGCGGCACCGAAGCTCTCTCCCTGTTTCTACAGATGCTGCCGGAAGACACTCCCGGCACCGTGATCGTACAGCATATGCCGGAGCATTTCACCGCGGCTTTTGCCAAGCGCCTGGACAGTATCTGCCGGGTCACGGTTAAAGAGGCGGTAGACAATGACTCTGTGGTTCGCGGTCACGTGCTGATTGCTCCCGGCAACAAACACACCTTGCTGAAACGTAGCGGAGCCAGATATTACGTGGAAGTAAAAGACGGTCCGCTGGTCTCGCGGCACCGCCCGTCGGTTGATGTGCTGTTCCGCTCCGCAGCACGCTACGCCGGAAAAAACGTGGTTGGCGTCATCCTTACCGGTATGGGTGATGACGGCGCTTCAGGAATGAAGGAGATGCACGATGCCGGAGCCTTTACCATCGCCCAGGATGAGGCCACCTGTGTGGTATTCGGCATGCCCAACGAAGCGATCAAACGTGGCGGCGTGGACAAAATCATGCCCCTTGAAAAAATTGCTGCAGAGGTGGTAAAGCAATGCAGACTGTAAATGGAAAATTCAGAAGCTTGGGGTGTTAAGCATGTCCGAAACAGTATCCAGACCATCGTTTCCCATTGTTGCCATCGGCGCATCTGCCGGAGGACTGTACGCTTTGGAACAGTTTTTTGACAACATGCCTGCTGACAGCGGCATGGCCTTTGTGGTGATCCAGCATCTCTCGCCGGACTTCAAGAGTCTGATGGATGACATCCTCTCCCGCCGTACCACCATGCAGATCAAGCGGGTGGAAGACGGCATGGCGCTGGAACCGGACACCATCTATCTGATCCCTCCCAAATGCCAGATGACCGTCGTGGAAGGATTGTTGCATCTGCGTGACAAACTGCCCCAACCGTATTTTGAGCTGCCGATCGATATTTTCTTTCACTCCCTTGCCGAATACGCCGGAGAACGCGCGATTGCCGTCATCCTTTCCGGCACCGGTTCCGACGGCTCACGCGGTATCCACGCCATACACAGGAAAGGCGGAGTTGCAATTGCCCAGACGCCTGAAACCGCTCAATTTGACGGCATGCCCCGTAGTGCCCTGGCCACCGGTCTGGTTGATTTTGAACTGCCCCCGGACCGCATTCCGGAACTGCTGATGGAGTATAAATACAACCCGGAATCAGTGCTGGCCCGGCGTAATCAACCGGACCGGCAGGAAGGGGAAACAGAGAATCCGGACGGTTTCAACGAGATATTCACTATCCTGCGCCGCAGTTTCGGCCTTGATTTCTCAAAATACAAAGTCAGTACGGTTGGACGGCGTATTCAACGCCGCATGGAACGGCGTCATATCCCTTCGGTGGATGATTATACCGTGCTGCTTGCCGGAGACGAAACCGAACAGGATCTGCTGTATCACGATCTGCTGATCGGCGTTACCGAGTTTTTCCGCGACCCGGAAATGTTCCGTACCATCGAGGAACAGATCGTACCTACCCTGCTGCGCAACGTTATCCCCGATGAGGAGTTGCGCATCTGGAGCGCCGGCTGCGCCACCGGTGAAGAAGCCTACTCCCTGGCTATTGTGCTTAAGGAAAAGGCTGAGGAGTTGGGTTTCAGAAACCGGATTACCATCTTTGCCACCGATGTCCATCGTACCTCCCTTGAGTTTGCTTCAACCGGAGTGTACGACCAGACACGACTTATCAATCTCTCGCCGGAACGGATCGAACGTCATTTCCGTCCAGAATCGGGCGGTCTGTACCGGGTTTCGCCAGACCTGCGCAAGATGGTGGTTTTTGCGCCCCACAACCTGACCAATGATCCCCCTTTTACCCGCATGGACCTGATCTGCTGCCACAATATGCTGATCTACCTGTTACCGGAGGAACAAGACCGTGCCATATCACTGTTCCACTACGGGCTGAAAGTTGACGGCATCCTCTTCCTGGGCAGTAGTGAGGGATTGGGTATGTACAGCCCCGAGTTTGAGACCATCGACGGCCACGCCAAGTTGTTCAAAAAGCAGCGGGAGATGCGGCTGTCCATGGATTTCAGCCCATCCCGCAACCTGCGAACCGTCGTCGGTGCGCCGCTGATAAAACCGAGCAGTCCCCGTACCTTGACGGTAAACCGGCAGATCATGCATGACTACGACCATATCCTGAACCATCAACTGCCACCGGGCGTGCTGGTGGATGAGGATCGCAAAATCCTGCATTATTTCGGTGAGGTCTCACAATTTCTGAAACCCAAGCAAGGACGGGTAGCTGAACATGATGCCTTGCAGATGGTGGAAGATTCGCTGCATATCGCAGTAAGCACCGCTTTGCAGCGGGCCAGCAAACAACGGGAACGGATATTGACCCGCAATATTCGCTTTACATCGAATGACGAAGAGTTTCTGCTGGATTTGACGATAGAGCCGATCCATGATGAAAAGAGCCGCAGTTGTCACTACCATATCTTTTTTGAGCGGGTCCGTCCCGCAGAGCCTCCACCCACCCTCGTCCCGGATTCCATGGAATTTGATGTAAGTGGCCAATACCGTCAGTATATCCAGGATCTTGAGTTTGAGCTGCAATCCACCCAGGAAGCGTTGCAAGCCACCATCGAGGAGCTACAAACCAGCAATGAAGAGCTGCAGGCTACCAACGAGGAGTTGCTGGCTTCAAATGAGGAACTGCAAAGCAGCAACGAGGAACTGCACTCTATCAACGAGGAGTTGTACACGGTTAATGCCGAATTTGAGCGGAAAAACAGCGAGCTTAGGCTGTTGAACCTGGATCACGACGGCCTTCTGCAAAGCCTGGAAACCGGCATCATCTTCCTTGACCGAGATCTGCGCATTCGCAAGTTCAATCCGGCAGTCCAGACCATTTTCCGCCTGATGCCCCACGACCTGGGACGTCCCATTGAACATATTTCTTACGTGCTGGCTGACCAGACCGAACTGATGGCGGACATCGACAGCGTACTTGGCGGCCATCCACTGATTGACCGTGAGAAGCAGCTTGCCGACGGGCGCTGGCTGTTGTACCGGGCCATGCCGTTCAGCATTGACCGTAACCGCATTGACGGAGTTATCCTGACATTTACGGATGTCACACGGCTGAAAAACGCGGAGCGGATGGCAACTGCCACCAGCGAACAGCTGGAACGCCAGGTAACAGAACGAACCATTCAGTTCCAACAAGCCAAGGAAGAAGCAGAGCTGGCCAACCGCGCCAAAAGTCAATTTCTGGCCACCATGAGTCACGAAATCCGCACTCCCATGAACGGAGTTCTGGGCTTTCTGCAACTCCTGGAGCTGACCAACATAACCCCGGAGCAGCAGGAATATATCAGGTTGATGAGCTATTCGGCAGAAACCCTGCTGGAACTGCTGGGCAATATTCTGGATATCTCCAAGATTGAATCCGGCGAAGTTCCTCTGGAGTTTATCTGCTTCAGAATGGATGATTTGCTGGACAGCGTGGCAAAACTGGGCGAGCCACTGGCAAAGGACAAGGGGCTTGTCTTTACGCTGGATATTCCTCCTGATTTTTCCCACTCCGTGGAGGGCGATCCTCTAAAAATCAGGCAGGTACTGACCAATCTGCTGACCAATGCCGTCAAATTCACCGAGAAAGGTTCGGTCACGCTTTCGGTCAGCACCCTGCACAAAACCAACACCCATCAATGGTTTTCCTTTACGGTCATTGACAGCGGCTGTGGTATTGCTCCGGACAAACTGGACGAAATATTCAAACCATTTGTCCAGGCTGATGGCTCAATTACCCGCCGTTACGGCGGAACGGGGTTGGGACTTTCCATTTGCCGCAGCCTTACGGAACTGATGGGAGGCCGCATCGAGGTCACCAGTACCCCGGAAATGGGAAGCAGTTTTACCGTGCTGTTACCCCTTGCCTGCTGCGGACATCAAGTCAGTAAAAAACGGGAGAAGCCTGATCTTCCTGTTGCCTGGGAAGGCCGTTCACTGAATATACTGGTGGCGGAAGACAACAACCTGAGTCGGCAACTGGTTTGTAAGCTGCTGGAATCCGTTGGGCATCGCACCACGGGAGTCGTTGATGGCCTGGAGGCTCTGGCTACCTGGAAGTCTGAACAGTTTGATCTGATCCTGATGGATATCGATATGCCGGAAATGGACGGCAACATGGTGACCAGACTAATCCGCGACACTGAACAGCATACCGGTGCGCAGATACCGATTATCGCCCTGACTGTCCACGCCTTGCCCCACGAACGCGACCACGCCCTGGCTGCGGGCATGAACAACTATGTCACCAAACCGGTGGCCCTGAAAGAACTGCTGGTGGCCATCAAACAGGCTGTGGAATCTGCCTTACATCACTAAGCTGCGTACGGGAGATGACGATGGAGAGTATTTCAGACGAACGCTTACTGGAAGAACTGAAGACGCGGCTGAATCAAAGCCGCCGTTCCTTAAGCGACATCTCGGTGATGAACCGTAAGCTTCTGGAGATGAACCGGCGGCTGGAGCAGTCCGAATCTCTGAAAAGCAACTTTCTCTCCAATATCCGCAATGAGATCAACAACCCGCTGAACGCCATCATCGGACTGGCCGGACATCTGGCGTCGCTGGTCAACGATCCCCAGGCAGAAGAGGTCGCCACCATGATCTTTTCCGAGGCCTTCAACCTGGACTACCAGTTGCGTAATATCTTCATTGCCGCCGAACTTGAGGCAGGTGAAACCCAGCCCAATATCGAGCTGGTTGACGTGGTTTCGGTAATTACCAACACCCTTGACAACTTCAGAGCCATGGCAGATGGAAAGCGGGTCTCGCTGAATTTCACCTTGATGGGCGCCGACGATCAGGGACAAATCTATTTCCCCACTGATGCGGAAAAACTTCAAGTTGTACTTTCAAATCTTGTGGCTAACGCCTTGGAATTCAGCACAGAAAATGGACAGATTGACCTGTTGGTTGGGCATCTGGAGTCGGAGCTGCACATCCAGATAAAAGATCAGGGAATCGGCATTGCCGAGGAAGATCTGGAACGGATATTTGACCGGTTTATTCAGCTTGATACCGGTTCAACCCGTGCTCATCACGGTCATGGTCTGGGACTTTCCATTACCAAGGCGCTGCTGGACCTGCTTCAGGGAACCATTCAGGTGCAAAGCAGCCCGGGTGTCGGCTCAGTATTCAGCGTCACTCTTTTTCCAGCTGCTTTCGATGAAAACGGTGTCACCTTTGCCGAGGGCGGCAACCTTTTTCTCTTTGACGAAATGGATGAAAAATAGGCGTGAAAAACGGATCATCTGCAGAGACGCGCAAACATTTTCTTTTTCCCGGCACTTTGCACACAGATGCCGGTGAATGCGTCATTACCACCGTGCTCGGTTCCTGTGTGGCGGTCTGTCTTTGGGATGCTGCCAAAGGTGGAGGCGGCATGAATCATTATATGCTGCCGCTCTGGAACGGTGAAGGTCTGGCAACCCCCAAATACGGCACCATCGCCATGGAAAAGCTGCTGGAGCAGGTGCTGGCTATCGGCTGCAAAAAGGAGCGGCTGGTTGCAAAGGTGTTCGGCGGCGCTAATATTCTGGGGATGAGCCAGGCAGCCTGTCCCATTGGACGTAGAAATGTTGAACTGGCCTTGACGACCTTGGACGAATGGAAGATAAGGGTTGCTGCATCTGACTTGGAAGGCCCTGTTGGACGCAAGATAATCATGAACACCGTGACCGGTGTGGTGCTGATGGGCCGCGGAAAGTATAAAGAATAGATTCCACGGAACCGGCTTGAGTTATTTCTGATCTCTGGTATACCTTTCAAAGTTATGAACATACGACCTGCAAGCATACTGTGCGTTGACGACGAACGCCTGAACATCCAGCTCTACCGGGCCATCCTGGAAGGGGTCGGCCATGTTGTGCTGTCTGCTGAAGACGGCCCGAAAGCCCTTGAAATCCTGGAGTGTACGGAAGTTGATCTGATCATCCTGGACCTGATGATGCCGGGTATGAACGGCATTGAAGTACTGGAACAGTTACGGAAAAAACCGCGCACGGCAACCACGCCAATCGTCATCGCAACGGCCATGACCGACCGGGCCATGAAACTGAAGGCCCTGGAAAGCGGCGCCAATGATTTTCTGTCCAAACCGCTGGACCGCCCGGAACTGTTGTTGCGGGTACGCAACCTCCTGAAAATCAAGGAACATCAGGATCTGATCACCACCTTCAACCAGCGCCTGCAGGAAGAGGTAAACTGCAAGACCCAGGAGGTGCGGGAATCCTACATCGATACCGTTCACCGCCTGGTAATGGCTGCTGAATACAAGGATGAAGACACCTCCATCCATATTTCCCGTATCGCCTGTTACGCACGGCATGTGGCGGAAGTTATGGGGCTTCCTCAAAAGCATTGCGAAATGATTTTTTATGCCGCGCCTATGCACGATGTGGGAAAAATCGGTATTCCCGACGCCATTCTGGGCAAACAGGGACCGCTGACCGCTGAAGAATTTGATGTCATGAAACAGCATCCGGTCATTGGAGCCAGGATACTGTCAGGTTCCTCCTCGCCGATTCTCAAGACCGCTGAACTTATTGCCCGTTGCCACCATGAGCGCTGGGACGGCAGCGGCTACCCCAATCGGCTGGCAGACACTGACATTCCCATTGAAGGACGGATTGTATCACTGGTGGATGTTTATGACGCGCTGCGCATGCGCCGCCCCTACAAGGAACCGTTCAGCCATGAACGGGCGGTAGAAATTATTACCAAAGGAGATGGCAGAACGATGCCGTCACACTTCGATCCTGACGTACTGGACGCCTTTCAACAAATAAAATCGCTGTTTGAAATGATCTACGCCGGGGGCTGTAACCGCTTGGGAGATGACAACCGCGGAACCTGCTCCCTTGACTTTTGCCGTATGTCACGGTCTGTTTCCACATGAATGCCCTGCTGAAACAACTATCAGACACTACCAACAGACCATGAACCAATCCACGGAGCAAAGATTTTTCATAGGACGTCAGCCGATCCTCAACCGCAAGAAGGAACTCTACGGCTATGAACTGCTGTTCCGCGCAGCAGGGCACCACCAGACCGCCCAGTTTGAAAGCCAGGCTCAGGCCTCGGCATCGGTCATCTCCAGCGCGCTGTCGGATTTCGGGCTTCAGGATATCCTGGGCGACAAGTTCGGCTTTCTGAACATCACCTCCAATGTGCTCCACTCCGAAATGCTGGAACTGCTGCCCGTTGAACAAGCGGTCTTGGAGATTCTGGAAACCATCGAACTGGACGAAGCTGTCCAGCAACGTTGCAATGAACTGAAAAAGCTGGGCTTCAAGATCGCCCTTGACGATCACATCTACGATCCGGAACATTCTTCTTTCTACAAGGTCGTGGATATCATCAAGGTGGATATCATGGAAACCGATCCGGAAGAACTGCCGCAGATAGCCGCCAACCTACGCAAATACCCGGTACAGCTTCTGGCGGAAAAAGTAGAAACCGTGGAAGAGTTTGACAAATGCATCGAATACGGTTTTGAACTGTTCCAGGGCTATTTTTTCGAGCGCCCGATTGTGCTGAATCATCGCAAGATCGATCCATCCGGTATGGCCATGATGAAGCTGTTGCAGCAACTCAACGAAAACTGGGACATCAATGACATCGAAGAGACATTCCGCGAAAACCCCAGTTTGACCTTCAACCTGCTCAAGCTGGTCAATTCGGTCATGATTGGCACGCGGGAAAAAATCAGAAACCTTCGCCACGCCATCATGATTCTCGGCGTCAACCACCTGCGGCGCTGGGTGCAACTGGCGCTGTATGCCGGCAAGGAAGACCAGGGGGTTAATTCTCCACTACTGGAAATGGCAGCCGTGCGTGGGAGAATGATGGAACTGCTGATGATCCAGCGCACAGGCCTTGACCGTACCAGTGATCTTGTGGAATCAGCCTTTTTGACCGGCATTCTTTCTTTGCTGGATGCCCTGTATGAAACCCCCATGGAACATGTGGTCGAAAGCCTGAACTTGAGTGACGAGGTTGCCGCAGCCCTGCTTCGCCGCGAAGGGCAGCTCGGTACCTTGCTCCATCTGGCCGAGCGTCTTGAAAAAACCGATTTCGTTGCCGTGCAGCAGATTCTTGACCAGACCGGCATCACCTTTGACCAGTTACTGGCGGCGCAGTTGGACGCCTTCAACTGGCGACACGGAATAAACCAGGATGATGACGACTATTATTATGAAGAAGATGAATAGCTTTTAGCGTATTCCTTGACAGGGTTGCCCAGTTCAGAGTATGTAATTTCCTTCTTTTTTAGACGTTCACCCTGGCCTATGGCCCCTGGACCTTTATCCCGTGATTTCATGAACATTATTGCCATCATACCAGCCCGCTTCGGTTCCACACGGTTTCCCGGTAAGGCGCTTGCCGATCTTGCAGGAAAACCGATGATCCAACATGTCTATGAGCGTACCTGCGCCGCAACGCTGGTGTCACGCGCCATTGTGGCCACCGATGACAAGCGCATCGCCGATGCTGTCCAGCAGATGGGCGGCGAAGCGATCATGACCTCGAACGCTCATGAAACCGGCACGGACCGTCTGGCTGAAGTGGCCCGCGGTCTTGACGCTGACCTCATCGTCAACGTGCAGGGAGACGAACCGCTGATCGAGCCGACCATGATCGATCAGGCCATAGAACCGTTCCTGAACGAGCCGGGCCTGCGCATGGGCACCTTGAAAAGCCGCATCAGGAACCTCCATGATTTTCTTTCACCAAACGTGGTTAAAGTGGTGACGGACACAGGCGGCTATGCCCTTTATTTTTCCCGCTCTCCCTTGCCGTTTTTCCGCGACAAGTGGCACGACCTGAAAAATGAAGCATTTGAAACCGGCAGACTGCTCTGCTTCAAACATGTCGGATTGTACGTCTACCGTCGTGATTTCCTACTGCAATTTGCCGCCATGCCCCAGACTTTTCTGGAGCTTTCGGAAAAGCTCGAACAGTTGCGAGCTCTTGAACATGGTGAAAAAATCAAGGTAGTCGAAACATCTTTTGAATCTCTGGGTGTCGATACCCCCGAAGATCTTGTCAAAGCCAGGGAGCTACTACAGATATGAGCCCACGTACCAAGGATCAGGATCCAAGCCAGACAAAAACCAAGTTCATCTTCATCACCGGTGGTGTTGTCTCCTCCATCGGCAAGGGATTGGCCGCCGCTTCCCTGGGCGCACTGCTGGAAGCGCGGGGACTGCGGGTAGCCATGCAGAAACTTGACCCCTACATTAACGTCGATCCCGGCACCATGTCGCCGTTTCAACATGGCGAGGTGTTCGTTACCGATGACGGCGCTGAAACCGACCTGGACCTGGGACATTACGAACGTTACACATCAGCCCGCCTCTCCAAGAAAAGCAACTTCACCACCGGTCAGGTCTACTTCTCGGTCATCGAGAAAGAACGGCGTGGTGATTACCTGGGCGGAACGGTCCAGGTCATCCCCCACATCACCGACGAGATCAAGAACAAGGTTCTTGAAAACTCCAAAGGAGCCGATGTCGCCATTGTCGAAGTCGGCGGAACCGTTGGTGACATTGAATCCCTGCCGTTTCTGGAGGCAATCCGTCAACTGCGCTTTGACCGTGGCCACGGCAACACCCTCTATGTTCACGTCACGCTGGTGCCGTACATCCGCACCGCAGGCGAGCTCAAAACCAAGCCGACCCAGCATTCGGTCATGGAGCTGCGCAAGATCGGTATCCAGCCTGACATCCTGATCTGCCGTTGTGACCGTGAACTACCCCAGGATATGAAGAAAAAAATCTCTCTATTCTGTAACGTGGAGGAAAGCAGCGTCATCCAGTCCGTTGACGCAGAACATATCTACGCCGTTCCGCTTTCCCTGAACAAGGAACAGCTGGACAATCAGGTAGTGGAAAAACTGAACATCTGGACCAAGCAGCCGGACCTGACCCACTGGCAGAACGTGGTTGAAACCCTGCGCCATCCCAGCCATGGCGAAGTGCGTATCGCCATCGTGGGCAAGTACGTGAACCTGACCGAATCGTACAAGTCCCTTGCCGAAGCGCTGACCCACGGTGGTATTGCCAACGACTGCCGGGTTTACCTGAAGTATATCGATTCGGAAAAAATCGAGGAAACCGGCATAGAAGGCTGGCTGGATGATGTTGACGGCCTGCTGGTTCCCGGCGGATTCGGCGAACGGGGATCAGAAGGTAAGATCAAGGCCATTGAGTACGCGCGTACTCGCAAGGTGCCTTTTTTTGGCATCTGCCTGGGCATGCAGATGGCAGCAGTGGAGTTCGCCCGCAATGTGTGCGGATTAAAGAAAGCCGCATCCAGCGAATTCAAACCGGACTGCAAAGACCCGGTCATTCACCTGATGGAAGAGCAGAAAACCGTCAGTAAAAAAGGCGGCACCATGCGCCTGGGAGCCTGTCCCTGCACCATCACCAAAGGGACCAAGGCCTTTGATGCTTACAACGACTCGGATATTTCCGAACGCCACCGGCACCGTTACGAGTTCAACAATAGCTACCGTGAGCAGATGACCGACAAAGGGTTGGTGCTCTCCGGCATCAACCAGCAGAAAAACCTGGTGGAAATTATTGAACTGCCCGACCATCCCTGGTTCCTGGGCTGCCAGTTCCATCCGGAGTTCAAATCAAAACCGCTGGTACCGCACCCGCTCTTCAAGGCCTTCGTGGGGGCATCGCTGGCCCACCGCAGCAACAAGCATTGAAACAAAAAACCCGCCTGCATGGCGGGTTTTTTGTTCAGTCTGCCACAGCCGGTCATTTCAACCTGCGTAGCCAGATTTCCGCCGCATTCCGGTAATGGGCATCAGTCGGCGCAGCAGCATGGGCACGGCGGAAAAAGTCCACCGCCCGTACCCTGTCCCCAATTCCCAGCAGCAATTGCCCGCTCTGATACCACCAGAATGGGTCCGGGCGTTTCCGGTCAAGCAACTCCAGTGTTTCCAGCAGATCACCCGCCAGCAGCAGCCTGTCTTTACCGGAAAGCAAAGCCAGCCGGTTATTGTCGGCCCGGTAGAGCAGCTCCAGAAAATCAGCCGGAGCATCCTGTTTGGCTTTGAACAGACGGAAAAACTGTTCCCGCACCTCCGGATAATTCCCCTTTGCATACTGCACTGCCAACAGGTTGGCCTTGATCGCCAAGCGCATGGAATCGCGCCGATTCAGGCGGTCCGCTGCCACAAAGGCGGCTTCAGCCTGTTGCAGTTCACCTTCTTTCAGCAGGAGGTTACCCAGTTCGT
Source organism: Geobacter sp. UBA6151 (assembly GCA_002423105.1). Classification (GTDB taxonomy): domain Bacteria; phylum Desulfobacterota; class Desulfuromonadia; order Geobacterales; family Pseudopelobacteraceae; genus Trichlorobacter. The sequence continues at coordinate 13,907 of DIUT01000053.1, forward strand.
TATACAGCGAACCGAAAGCGGGTGACTTGGCAATTGCATCCTGAAAGAAAGCACGCTGGTCCTGCCAAAGCAGTGTACGCTGTGCCGAAACGACAGCAAACCCGCCCGCAACCAGCACCATGAGCGGAATAATGTTCCCGCGCATCCGCTCCCGGACCAGGCTCAGCAGAGGCAGCAGCCCCAGCACGCACAGTGCGCTGGAAAAATAGAGATAACGCTCGGCCACCGGGGTCCAGGCCACCTGTTTCATGGCGATCAGCAGCGCAGGCAGCATCATGAGCAGGGCCGAGACGAACCACATCCCCGCCGGACGGCAGCGCCGCAGCAACCACCACAGGAGTGCCCCAAGCAGCAGTCCCGCCAGTCCATAGCCGGGATGCACATCGATTATGGCAAAGTTAAGCGGAACAGGCACCAGCAGTTTCCTGACGTAGAAACCAAGTATCGCCAACAGGTTCCAGGCGTTCTCCGTTGACAGCGGATCAATGCCGGAGATAAAACGGCTCAACCCGCTGACGTCACCCCGCGCCAGCAGAATACCGATAATCAGCAGCAGAGCAGGCGCGGCCATGACGCCAACCGCTGCCCAGCGCTGGCGGACCGTGGCCGCTCCCGGCCAGGTCAGGGCCAACAGAAACAGCACCGCGCCAAACGCAAAGGCCGTCTCCTTGGTCAGTAGAGCCGCTCCAAACAGCAGCAATGCCGCTGCCAGATCAGGCCAGCGAACGCTGTCAAGCCAGCGCAGCCAGAAGTACAGGGAGGAAAGCAGAAACAGGGCCATCAGAGGATCGGTTCTACCAGCAACCCAGGCCACCGCCTCAACATTGACCGGGTGCAGGGCAAAAAGCAGGGCGGCAAAAAACGGAACAAGCGGAGAATGCTGACAACTGTCGGCAAGGACTCTGCGGGCCAACAGCAGGAGCAACAGGCTGTTGGCGCAATGCAGCAGGATGTTTTCCAGGTGCATGACTGCCGGTTCCATCCCCCACAGCAGATTGTCAAGGTAGTAGGAGAGCTCAACCAGCGGCCGGTAGTAATAACCGCTGCCGGGCAGCAGCACCCGGACTAGCGGCGGGGATGCAGAATAGAAGGTAACGATACCGCTGTCGTCAATGGGATGGAAGCTGCTGTACAGTGCCGGATAATAGACCGCCAGAACAGCCGCCACCAGCACAAGCGGCAACAGCAGCGGATGATGCTGCGGGCTGTTACCGGGAGACAATCTCAAGAAAAAATGCCTCCATATCTTTGCGGCGTGGCTCGATCTTCTCAATGGACTGCCCACTTTCGACGGATTGCCGAATAAACGGTTGCAGTTCATCCTTTTCCACAAACGATTCTTCGCTCCGGCCATCGGCAGTGGTCACACGCACGGCATAGCCCTGCACCCCCCGTTGCAGAATGCTTTCCACATGGTCCACTACGGGCAGTTCTCCCCGGTTGATGACCCCCACCCGGTCACAGACCTTTTCCACATCATCGGTGATATGGGTGCTGAAAAAGACACATTTCCCGCGCTTTTTCAGATCAAGGATGATCTCCTTGACCAGNNCCCACCCGCTGCACCATCCCCTTGCTGTAGCCCCGCATCTGCCGCTTGCGGGCATCCCACAACTCCAGCAGTTTCAGCATCTCCTCGGTGCGCCGGGCCAGCAGGGCTTCGGGCATCTTGAACACCCTGCCCACAAATTGCAGGTACTCCTCGGCGGTCAGGTAATCATAAAACGCCGGATTCTCCGGCAGATAACCAACCGCCTGCCGGGCAGCAGCAGCGGAAATGGCCCTGCCCATGATGGTCGCGCTTCCGGAGGTCGGTTGCAGCAGGCCCATCAGGCATTTGATGGTAGTGCTTTTACCGGCGCCGTTGGGGCCGAGAAAACCGAACACCTCTCCCTGTCCCACGGACAGCGAAATCCCTTTCAGCGCCTCAACCACGGCCCCCTTCTTGCCTTTGAACACCTTGCCCAGCTCCGTTATCTCAATCGCCTGCATCTTATTTGTCTCCCTTGGGGTTTCCTGTTCTCGCAAAGCTGAATCTGCTGCTGCTGGCCACCTTGCCGTCCGCCTCCAGGTAAAAGTTGCCGCCATAGGGATCAACCGGCACGGGCGTCAACAGGTCACTTTGCAGCAACTGCTCCATGGAGTGCGGAAGCACTCCCCGTTGCTGCCGGAAGCGGTCACGGGCCTCTTCAATCCGCCGCACCTCCCGGAATGCCGTCAACCGGATCAGGTACTCCTTTTTCAGGGCCGGGTTCTTCTCATTCTGCTCCATGGCAGTCAGATAGGCGATGGCCAGGTCGGTCCGTCCGGCTTCCTGCATATAGCGTCCGGCCAGATTGATGAAAAGACTGTTGTTGCTCAGCTCTCCGGCCCGTTGATAGTACGTTGCCGCCTTCGGATAATCCTTCAGGAAATAGGCATGGTTGAAACCGGCAAAAAACGGCAGATACCAGTCCCAGGTACGGTACTTCATGCCATAGTCCAGCAGCTCATTGGCAACCTTGAACTGCTTGGCATCCCACGTAAGAAAGCCCTGCGCGAAGTAATAGGCATCCATATTGTAGGGATCAAGCTGCACCGCGCCGTGCAACAGGCGGGACATCCCCTGCAGATCAACCGGCTCGCCGATGATCCGGGCATCCTGGGATTTACCAACAGCGCCGCCAAAATACATCAGCACCTTCATCACCAGCGATGCCCCCATCAGCTCTTTCTGGTCGGCGCTGAGCGGCTTGATCAGCTTGATGCTGGGCACAAAGCCCAGCTTTTCCTCCACCGGTTTGTTGGCCATATAGGAGGTAAAGGGGCCGATCAGCAGGCCGTAAGCAAGTAGCCCCGCAACCAGCAGGACAGCAGGGGCGGAAACGGGCCTCATTTCATCTCCCTCCGGTTGAACAGCAGGGTGGCAGCTCCCAGCAGTATGGCGGTATAAGCGCAGAAATAGGCGAAGGTAAGCCACAGTCCGGCTGGATTTGGCGCAATACCGTAGATGGCGTTCACCTTCAGATCAAACCCGGCCAGATTGGGCAGCAGATAGTACACCGCCGTCACCAGCGGCTTCATCAGCGGCGATACGGTTTTGGCCGCAGCGGGCGAGTTAACGAACTCGTACACCTGCTGGGTGATGCCGCTGGACAGAAAGGCGCAGATGGTGCCGAAGATCGGCAGGAAAAACGAGGTACTGACCGTGGAGAGCAGCATGGCCACCCCTACCAGCAGGATATACTTGAGGGTGGCAAACAGTACGGCCAGCGCCAGCCAGCTCCAGACAATGGGGCGGTCTGAGGGGTATATCCCGTAGGCCATCTTGATCACCAGACCGGCAACTGTCCCCAGCACCGTTGAGGTCAAGATCAGGAACAGGGCCAGACCGCAGAAGCGCCCCAGCAGGTAGGAACTGCGGCTGAGCGGCAGACTGAGCACACTAAAGGTATAGCGGCGCTCCATATCCTTCCAGAGGGAGGTGGAGCCCAGAAACACCGCCAAGAGCAGCAGGATGAAGGAGATCAGCGACAGGGACAGGGTGATGGACAGTTCCGTCACTTGTCGCATGGACAACGACGCCGCCGAAGGGATGAAAAGAAACAGCACGCCCAAGGCCATGATCCCCTGAAAAACACGGTCGCGGAAAATACCTTTCAGGGTTATCTGCATGATGTTCAGCATGGATCGCTCTCCTTGATGGATGGTACGAGATTGTGCAGGTAAATTTTGCGCCCAAGTTTAAACAGTTCGCGCACGCTATGCAAGAAGCGGATGCTGTGTTAATAACAATGGCACCACAAAAGCATGCAGGGGGAACGCACATGAACACCACCGCACTCTGGACCCGTTTTCAGGACACACTCTGTCATTGCCCGGAAATCGGCCTTTGGCTGGATATCAGCAGGATGAACTTTGGGGATGATTTCCTCTCCGCTCTGGAACCGGCCGTGCAAAAGGCCCTGCACAGCATGGAACAGCTTGAAGCGGGCGCCATCGCCAACCCCGATGAAAACCGGATGGTGGGGCATTACTGGCTGCGCGCGCCGGAACTGGCCCCCTCCCCTGCCCTGCGCACGGAGATCGAAGAAACGGTGCGTAGCGTCAGCGCGTTTGCGGCGGAGATCCATGCCGGAAAACTCCCGGCTCCAAATGGTCAGCCCTTTACAAAATTTCTGGTCATCGGCATCGGCGGCTCTGCTCTCGGTCCGCAGTTCGTGGCCGACGCCCTGGGTGGCGTTGCGGACGCCATGACCCCCTTCTTCCTGGACAACACCGATCCGGACGGCATGGATCGGGTCTTTAACCAGATCGGCAGTTTGTCCGATTGCCTGGTGATCGTCATCTCCAAAAGCGGTTCCACCAAGGAGACCCGCAACGGCATGCTGGAAGCCAAAGCCGCCTGGCAACGGGCCGGTCTTGACTTCAGCAAGTATGCCGTGGCCGTGACCGGCGCCGGGAGCGAGCTGGACAAGCTGGCTGTTGCCGAAGGCTGGATCGCCCGCTTCCCCATGTGGGACTGGGTGGGTGGCCGGACCTCGGTCACCTCGGCCGTAGGCCTCCTGCCCGCAGCGTTGCAGGGGATCGATATCACCGCTCTGCTGGCAGGAGCAGGCCATGCCGACCGCTTGACCCGCAACGAAGAGACGCAACGCAACCCGGCGGCGCTGATGGCGCTGATGTGGCTGCAAGGCTCCAGCGGCTGCGGCAAGCGCGACATGGTCATGCTGCCCTACAAAGATCGCCTGCTGCTTTTCTCCCGCTACCTGCAACAGTTGATCATGGAGTCCATCGGCAAAGACCGCGATCTGGACGGCAACAAAGTACAACAGGGACTGACGGTTTACGGCAACAAAGGTTCAACGGACCAGCACGCCTACGTGCAGCAACTGCGCGACGGGGTACACAACTTCTTCGTCACCTTCATTGAGGTACTGCAAGACAGAAGCGGCAACTCAATGGAAGTTGAGCCGGGGGTCACCAGCGGCGATTTCCTGTTCGGTTTCCTCTACGGCACCCGCCAAGCCCTGGCGGATAGCGGGCGGGAATCCATGACCATCACCGTGGAGCGGATCGACGCCGCCACCATCGGCGCCCTGATCGCCCTCTTCGAGCGGACCGTGGGACTGTACGCCTATCTGGTGAACATCAACGCCTATCATCAGCCGGGGGTTGAGGCGGGGAAAAAGGCCGCCGGAACGGTGATTGAACTGCAGAAGAAGGTGCGGGGGTATCTTGCGGAGCATCCCGGCAGCAGCGATGCAGCAGCGGTAGCCACCGCCCTGGGAGTGCCGGAGCAGGCAGAGCTGGTCTTTGCCATTCTGCGGCGGTTGAAGACGGAGTAACGGTGTAATTTTGTTCTTTGGAACGGTTTTGAGCTTGAATAAATGTTACAACTCAGATGACTCACGGTTAACACTCATGTTTAACAAATGAAGAACGACAAACTAATACTAGCTTTTTGTGAGGGTGACCATGAAAAAATTTGCAGTAGTTTTCATTATAATTTTGCTTGCAGGATGCGGAAAACACCGATCGGAACTGATTCAGCATTCGTATTTGAAAAATTACTCCCTTGGCGAAATTAAAACTGCCTACATAGGACAGCCCGTTGTCAAGGTGAGGGATCTTTATGCCAACTATGACGAGTTTCAGAAAAAATTTGCCGTAAAATATTACTTGAAGGCATCAAGTGACTTCGAACTTAACGGTAAGTACATCAAAAAGCAGTATTTTGACTTTACAGTAAAAGTTGTTGGTAAAATAGACGAATTATACCCTGCCACCGGTTATACCAGTGTAAACGGTCTCCCGTACACTATTGTCAACATGGTCAATGAAGCCCATGATAAAAAGGAAGAAATCGGGATTCTGATTGATGAAAAAGGCAAGATATTCAAGGAGAGTATTCTTGATGATGATCACGACCGGATTATGAAATCAGAGTCATCCTCCGTCACTCCTGGTGTTTTAACCTTAATAATAACCGACAAGATTGTTGAGCAAAAACACAACGACAGTAACGTCGATTTATTAGCATGTTATACCAATTTCGAACTGCTTTACGGGGGTATCAATAACGTAACTCTCAATATTGCTTACAGAGAGTTCACTATAGATGACTTGGCACGGCCTTCATTCTCCCAAAACTTAGTTTACGAAACAACAGCCAATCAGATAAGGTTCAAAGACGTCCTGCTTGATGTTGTCGAAGCAACTAATGAGAAGATTGTTTATAAAGTAGTTAGCGATGGCCTAAAAGACAATACATTCTCGAAAGACAAGGCACCAAGTGACTACAAGGAATGCCGATATATGTATGAAATGAAGCGTAAGGCTATGAAACGGTAAGCAGGAGACAATACAGGGCATGGCCGGGGTAGCATGGTCGGGGTCGGACCAAATTAACAATCCAAATTTATTAAGATAATCTCAAAAAGCAGCCTCATTTTCACGCTTAGAAGTGCATTTTTACCCATCGAAACGAGCTTTTAAAGAATGGCACGCGCAAATCGACACCATATTCCGGGGTACATGGTCCGAGCAGGGGTGGTAAAGCATCCGTCCGGGTGGGAGGCGGGAGGCTTCAACGAGATTCAGAATCCACCCGCGCGGTACGGGGTGATTATTAGCTTGGTCCGACCCCAGCCGTCGCGTATGCGGCGGCTTAAGAATTGACAGCGGTTAAGCAAAGGAGGCTGCTATGTTACGGTTACTGGTTATTATGCTTTCGTTTGTTCTTGCAACTGCAGCAAACGCGGAAAACTGGAAAACCAAAGACAGTGGCGTGGGCCTTATTGTTGAAGGAGAAAATTACGACAAGCAGTTAACAATCGTCGAGCGCGGCACGGTGTGGGATGCCAAGGAACTTTACGAAAACGGCGCGCAGGCTGGCAAATACCGTGGCAACCAGCTTTTTGCCGCCTGGATTCAGGGGCCGCACACCAAAGAGTACCAAAACAGTTACGGCACGCCGGTCTGGATGTACAAATACAGAATTACCTACCCGGATGGAACAACCTTTGAAGCCGGTCCGCACGGCTTTTACACACCGGGATTCGCCTATTTCGGTATCAAGACCGGCAAATACACCAGCGGCAACTGGAAAATTGACTGGTATATCCAGCACCGTGACTCAAAAGAGACCCGGCATGTGGCAACCAACGAGTTCAAGACAACCTACGGCAAACAGACAGAGGCTGCCAGCTCCGGCTGGAAGGCAAAGGATATCGGGGTTGGTCTCATCATTGAGGACGCAAACTACGACAAGCACTTAAACATTGTCGAACGCGGCACGGTGTGGGATGCCAGGGAACTTTACGAAAACGGCGCGCAAGCGGGCAAATACCGTGGCAACCAGCTTTTTGCCGCCTGGATTCAGGGGCCCCACACCAAAGAGTACCTGAACAGTGGCGGTGTGCCGGTCTGGAGCTACAAATACAAAATTACCAACCCGGATGGAACAACCTTCGAAGCAGGTCCGCACGGCTTTTATACAACTGGATTCGCCTATTTCGGCATCAAGACAGGCAAATACACCAGCGGCAACTGGAAAATAGACTGGTATATCCAGCACCGGGACACCAAAGAAATCCGGCATGTGGGCAGCAGCGAGTTTAAAACGACTTACGGCAGATAATCAAGGAGCTGCTTGAATACCGCATCTAAATTGCCGCAAATGGGCATTGCCCATTTGCGGCAATTTAGGTATAGTCTGAGCAGGAGGTAGTTAACCCATGCTCGTACAGACAGACGCAAGGAGACGTATCACCCTGCCGCCCAGCGCCGGCCTCAATCCCGGTGATGCCCTTGACCTTGAAATCCTGGAAGACGGAAGGATTATGCTGATCCCCGTCGAGCCGGTTCCGCGCCATCAGCTTTGGGCCTGGACAACCGAAAGCAAAGAGGCCATTTCCGCGTCCCTGACCGACCCCCGCCCATCCATTACCGTCGAATCCGCGCAGGATGCGGCTGCCATTGCCACGAGGTGGGCAGGTGAAGATTGAAATCCGTCCAGCCTTTGACGAAGCAGTCATAAAGGCTGAGCTGCCGGTGAGTAAAGCAGCGGCAAAAATGCTTATGCTGTTACAATCCCTTACCCTGCACCAGCTTTGGAGCCACCCCGGCCTTAACTTCGAAAAGCTCCACGGAATGGTTGAACCAAGCACCGGAGAACAGCTTTACTCGCTCCGGGTTACCGGCAGTGTCCGCGCCGTTACCTGTCTGCTCAAAGGCCCCGTGATTGTCCTTGTCAGCCTGCATGTCCAACATGACAAGGCGTATCGGAAGTAAGATTTCTCCTGGTCCCTTCATGAAATGACACGTTTCCACGTTTCCCTCTCGAAAAAGCTCCCCGGAACTTGGGACTCCATTTCACAGAGGCGGCGGAAAGGAATGGTAACGGTAAGCTTGTCCGCCATCCCCTGCGCCTTGAGGTTCTTTCTCGCGGAGATGTCGGTCATGCCTACCAGGCACCGCTGCTGTTCGGAAGTAGCTTCCTTATATGAGAGAATCCCGATGACTTGGCATGCTGCAGCATAGGGGATTGCCACGTTCTCCTGGCCAGGCCGATCATAGTTGGCAAGGATAACGAGCGCCGAAAGCTGATCCGGGTTTACCAGGAACGAAACCGAAACCGGTTTATCCCTTTCCGGGTCGACCAGAGAAAGAGGTTTCATGACAACATAGCGTGTCGGAACTTCCGACATCGGAAGTTCATTCACGAACTGATCAGTGAGCTCTGGCGTCTTTTTGTAGCGCTCGCCCTGAAGGAAATCGTCTACAAAATGTTCGGACACACCCGCCGCTTTCATTCCCTCCCCGATTGCCTTACCGGCTGGATCACCTTCATTACCGCTGGACAGGAAGCGACAAAAGCCCGGGACTCCTCCGGGAAATTGTTCGTAGGTATTACCGAATCCGAGCCCAACTCCTCCGCCAAAACAACCATACGACTCACGATCAAAAACGACAGTCTTTCCCTTGGCGGCAGATGAAAACATATACATTACGCACGAGGTAACGGTTCCTAGCGCAAATTGGGCTGCTCCCTCCGGTTTTGTGTCGGAATAATAGAGGGCAACGGGCTCGGTTTTCAGTTGTATTGCTTTTGCAATCTGGCTTTCCATAGGAGTCTCCTTTCAATCCCAAAAATTTGTTTGCAGGCGGTGTCCCTTGAACCCATGGATCGGGTACAATCGGTGCTTGCATATATCAGCATCCTCCCGGATCCCAAGGGCCTAAAAGAAGACCGCTGCTTCCCGGCTTTCCGCCAAGGCCATGTCCATGAACTCCTGTGCCTTGTCTGGCATGGAGTCTGCTCCCTCCACGACAACCCTGCTGAAATCCTCAATGCCCATGAAGTTCATGATCGATTTCAGGTAGGGGGCCGAGTGGTCATCCTTGAAGCCGCAATGGAACCCGCCGCAGGCATGGATGTGCAGGCATTTCTTCCCCTTGCCGCGCAAAAGCCCCACCGGTCCGCCTTTTGTGTAGACGAACGTCTTTCCGACCACACAGACGGTGTCGATGTACATTTTAAGTTCCGCAGGAAACCCCAGGTTCCACATCGGCGTTACGAAAACGTACTTGTCGGCGGCTGCGAACTGGTCTGCGAGCATATAAATTCTACCGATCTTGAGCTGTTCGTCATCCGTCAATGCGTCAAAGGAGTTGCCATGACTCAGTTTTTCCCAACCGCTCAGCACATCGGCGTCGATGCGCTGGATATGGTCACGGTAAAGGTCCAGAACATCTATCCGGTCGTCGGGATGACGCTCCATGTACGCCGCCAGAAACTCTCTGCCGAGGGTAAGGCTTCGTGATTGTTCGTGGGGCTTGAGGTTGCAGGTGATATAGAGCACGTTGGCCATGGCTTGACTCCTTTGGTGCGGTTTTTCCGTTTTGGAAAGCGACAAACGTGCCAAGTTGGAAAACAAATCAAAATCAGATGGTTACTAAAAACAAACCATATCTGATCTCGATATATAAAACTATCTGTCTCGAAATATCGCTCATTATTGTATTGTGACGATATATCGAATCAGAGAGGTGGGCTATGACGCTGAGGCCGGAAGATTTCTTTCGCGAGGTTACGTTGAGGTTTTGCAGCAGTCTGGACATCAACAGTGCCATCCAGCGCAGTTTTCAGTACCTGCATGAGGTTCTGCCGGTTGACGAGATGTTCCTCGACATTCATGACCTGCAACTGGGAGCCATACGGCGGATTGCGCATGTGTCGGACCATGGCGCTCCCAGTGCGGCCGAGATCATACCGCTTCCGGAGAAGGTCTGGGCCTGGGTTCAGAGCACCGACGAACCGCTGATTGTAGACTCCTCAAACAAAGATCCCATGGTGAGACACATCGCCCTGCTCACCAATAACGAAGGAAAATCCGATCTGTCTGTGCCGTTGCGCATCGAGGGGAAAAAGATAGGAATGCTTATTCTACGGGCCAACCATGATGGCGCTTACCGCAAGGAACATGCGGATCTGGTTCGCCTGATTGCCGAGCCGGTGGCCATTGCCCTGTCCAATGCCCTGGCCCACCAGGAGTTGCTGCAGTTGCGCGACGTTCTCCTCGACGACAACCGGTTCCTGCAACGGGAGCTTACTCCTGGCATCAGGGAGGCCATCGTGGGAGAGGGCAGCGGCCTGCGGCATGTTATGGAGCAGGTCCGGCAAGTCGCGCCGCTCACCAACACGGTGCTGTTGCTCGGAGAAACCGGCGTTGGCAAAGAGGTCATAGCAAACGCCATCCACTCCGGATCGGCGCGCAGCAGCGGCCCCTTCATCAAGGTCAACTGCGGCGCCATTGCGGATACGCTCATCGACAGCGAACTGTTCGGGCATGAGAAGGGCGCCTTCACCGGTGCGCTCACGGAGAAACGGGGACGCTTTGAGCGGGCCAACGGCGGGACCCTGTTCCTGGACGAGATCGGAGAGCTCCCGGCCCCGGCCCAGGTGAGGCTGTTGCGGGTGCTGCAAACCCGTGAGCTGGAGCGGGTCGGGGGAACCAAACCGATTCCGGTTGACATCAGGATCATCGCCGCAACCCACCGGAACCTTGAACAAATGATCGCGGAAGGCCGCTTCCGCGAAGATCTCTGGTTTCGCATAAACGTATTCCCGATCTTCCTTCCCCCGCTGAGACAGCGCCGGGAGGATATTCCCGCCTTGACCAGGCACCTGGTGCAGGTGAAGAGCAGGGAGCTCGGGCTGGTACGCCCGCCGGCCATTGCTCCGGGGGCTCTGGAGCGGCTCGTACACTACGATTGGCCCGGAAACGTGCGGGAACTCCAGAACATAGTCGAGCGTGAGATAATCCGCTTCCAGGGAGGGATGCTCGAATTCCTGTCTCTCGTGCCGGGAGCGGAGCGGATGGTATCCGGTTCTTCACAGAAGAAGCCCGGCCTTCTGGAACCGGTACGGCTTGACGAGGCCATGGCGCTGCATATCGGCACTGTCCTGGCCTTTACCAACGGAAAGATCAACGGTCCGGGAGGGGCGGCACAGCTTCTCGGCATACATCCCAGCACTCTCAGGAGCAGAATGCAGAAGCTCGGCATCAGCTATTGAACAGTGAACGATATTTAGGAAGTGACGGCTGTCTGCGCTTACGACGTTGGCACGTCCGCCGCAAAGTTTAAAGAGGAAGGGCCTTAATCTGGAATCAGTGCTACTCGTAGCGCCACTTGAAGGTAATCACCTTGCAGGAGGGCATGGCGCCGCGGAAGGCGGCCAAGCCTTCGTCCGTCACCTGGGTGCCGCTCAGGGTCAGCCAGCGCAATCCTTTAAGGGCGCAGAGGTTTTCCAGCCCTTCGTCGGTGATTTCGGTGTGGTAAATATAGAGCCTGCGCAGTCCCGAAAGGCAGGCCAGCTCCTTTAAGCCATCGTCGGTGATTAATAAAGGCGGCATAGCTGGGGTCGGACCAAATTAACAACTCGAATTTATTAAGCTAATCTCAAAAAGCAGCCTCATTTTCACACTTAGAAGTGCATTTTTACCCATCGAAACGAGCTTTTAAGAATGGCACGAGCAAATCGACACCATATTCCGGGGCACGTGTGGCATATCACCCATCGCTGCCATAAAAAGGAATTTCTCCTGAAGTTTGCCAGGGACCGGCGGCGCTGGCAAACATGGCTGTTTGAAGCCAGGAAACGTTTTGGCCTTCGAGTGCTCAACTATGTGGTTACATCCAATCACATACACCTCCTCGTAATCGATAGCGGTCCTGATGTGATTCCCAACAGCATCCAGCTTATTGCGGGAAGAACTGCCCAGGAATTCAATCAGCGTAAAGAGCGGAAGGGTGCATTTTGGGAAGACCGTTATCACGCCACTGCTGTTGAACGGAATGAACATCTGATCCGCTGCCTTGTGTACATTGATCTGAACATGGTCAGAGCGGGGGTGGTAAAGCATCCGTCCGAGTGGGAGGCAGGAGGCTTCAACGAGATTCAGAATCCACCCGCTCGGTACGGGGTGATCGATCGCCACGGACTACACGAGTTCTGCGGCATCCCCGAATGTGAGTCTTTTGCCGAGCATCACCGGCATTGGGTACAAGATGCCTTGCAAAATGACGCGAGCAAGCGGGAGCGTCTCTGGACAGAGGCAATTGCCGTCGGCAGCAGCGGTTATGTTGAAGAAATAAAATGGAGGCTGGGGACAAAGGCCGTCGGCAGAAAGATTGAAAAGCATGATGGCGACATCTGCATCATCAAAGAACAACCAGTTTCTTATAATGCTGTTTTCGACCAGGAAAACGAGGCTCTAAGGCAGGAAAATGATGATTATTGGGAGAGTTTCCGATTAAAATCAGGATATTAGCTTGGTCCGACCCCAGCCGTGTGACAGATCTCCCCGGATAAGAACGTGAACTGTCGCTACACAACCGCAGCATTTACCATTTCTCCTGAATCCGTGGACTTCGTCATGTTGTGCTGACTTGTCCGGATGATGGCCTTGTATGCTGTTTCTGTTCGTCGGCTCATAGCTTTGCGCTTAGGCTTCCTCCAGACCCCTCCTCGCGGAGACGCCCTTGCCTTCGGCTAGTACTTAGTTTTACCCTGTCTCACGACAGTGACTGGATTCTCGTACAGGGGACTTGCACCCCATAAGTTCACGCCCATGACGGGCGTACACAAAGCGCAACACCGGCCATGCCGGTGTGCTATCAGCCATTGGATTATTAAAAAGGAGGAACAATGCGAAGTAAAGCCTACCATGCATTCGAACAGAAGCTGATTTATTTTGACGATGATGTTGAGCTGATTGACATCCTCCGGGCGTGTGTAATCGGCGGCGATTTAACCGAAAATGGTAGCCAGCACGTCCTTAAACGCCTTAAACCAACAAAACATAAACATATAGCGCGCCGCCAAAATTCAGATGGAAGCAGAAAATTGATCATCAACCATCTGCGATCCTCGGTCTATTCCTCATATGTGAAGGACATTTACGAAGAGGTCACGGAGTATTTCAAAACTATTTTAAAGAAAGCGTCAGGCAACGGATTCAGCGCTGGACGAATTGTAGGAGAGCATTCATTTAAAGTGGATGCAAAAACGATTCTGGACCTTGAAAATTGGGACAGTGTTTGTCAAATGGTTACTGATTCTGTTTTTCAAAGCCTTGAAACTGAAAGAAGTACATTAAAATTGCTTGAAAAGGTTGCATCAAAACTTGGATTAGACGTCGCCAAAGAACACATTGAAACGGCTTTGCCATACCTAGAAACTCGTCACTTCCTCATACATTGTGACGGTAAACTGACCGATGAATTCAAACAGAATCACCCCCACATCCGATGTGAAAACGATTACCTCGCGCTTGACTATACCTTCATCTGTAAATATCGCGATTCAGTAAAAAAACTCATCCATGAGTATGACAGGGAGGTTATCAGGACCAACCTTCTAAAACCTGAAGATACAATGCCATAGCGAAAGATCCAACAAGGAAAGAATAAGGGGACGTGCCTGTCCCCTTATTGCTCCACTGATTATTCGATGTTCACGCAGTCTTCGCTACGCTTCGCCGGTGCGCCTTATGACGTTATCGCGACACGATGTCGCGT
>DIUT01000048.1 GCA_002423105.1 Geobacter sp. UBA6151
CCTGCTCTCTACTCTACCCGGAATTTCACGATAATCAGGGACATCTCCCGTATTTTATTCAAATAGGCGGCCAATCGGCCGCCTATGCACTTCTGCTAAGAATTTAATGCTTCGCTGTCTTGGGAATCAGGCAGTTCACGATAGCCTCCCCTTACACAGGTTGCGCATTCCAGATCTTCTCACAATACTCCCGGATTGACCGGTCGGAAGAAAACTTGCCCATTCGGGCCACATTCAGAATCGACATCTCGGCCCACTTCTCTCTGTTCCGATATGCCGCACTTACCCGATCCTGGCAGTCGATGTAGGACTGGTAGTCAGCCAGCACCAGATACGGGTCGTGGTTAAGCAGGTTGTCCACCAAGGGACGAAACAGATCCCGATCACCGTTGGAAAAGACACCTTCGGCGATTTGATCGATGGCCTGCCGAAGATGCGCATTCTCTTCGTACCAGCTTCGAGGCTGATAGCCGCAGGATTTGATGTCAACAGCCTCAGTGGCATTGAGTCCGAAGAGGAAGAAGTTCTCCTCGCCCACTTCCTCACAGATCTCGATGTTGGCGCCGTCGAGCGTTCCGATGGTGAGGGAACCGTTAAGAGCGAGCTTCATGTTGCCGGTGCCTGAGGCTTCTTTCCCGGCCACGGATATCTGCTCCGAGAGATCGGCCGCCGGGTAAACCATTTGCGCGTTGGTTATATTTATATCCGGGAAGAAAACCACCTTGAGGCGTCCGGCCACGTCGATGTCGTTATTGACCACACAGGCCACGGAGTTGATAAGCTTGATGATCAGTTTCGCCATGTAGTAACCGGGCGCAGCCTTGCCGCCGAAGATGAATGTTCGGGGGGTGATGTCGGCCTGCGGGTCATGCTTGATCCGATTATAGAGGGTGATGATGTGGAGCACGTTCAGGTGTTGGCGCTTGTATTCGTGGATACGCTTCACCTGAACGTCAAACAGGCTCACGGGATCAACCTTGATGCCGGTTCGCTCACGGATCACCTTTGCCAGCGCCTTTTTGTTCGTCTGCTTGACCTCCAGCCATTTCCACTGGAAGACAGGGCTTGCGGCAAGGGATTGGAGCTTGCTCAGTTCCGTCTCCAGATTGCTGAGCCACCCGTCGCCGAGTTGGGAAGAGATCAGCTCCGTCAACCCCGGATTGCTGAGCGCGACCCACCGGCGGGGGGTGACGCCGTTGGTCACGTTGTGAAATTTCTCCGGGAACAGTTCGGCGAAATCACGCAGCACGGTCTTTTTCAGTAGCTCGGTGTGCAACTCGGCAACGCCGTTGACGGCATGACTGCCCACACAGGCAAGATGAGCCATGCGCACGTACTTGTCGCCGGTTTCGTCGATCAACGACAGACGGGCAATCCTGCCATGGTCATCCGGGAAACGGATCTGAACCTCGTCAAGAAAGCGCCGGTTGATCTCGTAGATGATTTCAACGATGCGGGGAAGGACTGAAGAGAATAAAGGCAGGGGCCATTTTTCCAGGGCTTCCGATAACAGGGTGTGGTTGGTATAGGCAAAACAGGTATTGGTTATCTCCCAGGCTTGGTCCCATGCAAGCCGATGCTCGTCCACCAGGAGCCGCATCAGTTCGGCGATGCCCATGGCAGGATGGGTGTCGTTAATCTGGATGGCAAAGGTTTCTGAGAGATCCTGAATGTCTCTGCCATAGGAGAGGTGGAAAAAGATCATGTCCTGCAACGAACATGAAACAAAGAAGTATTGCTGGCAAAGGCGAAGAAGCTTTCCAATTTCCGGCTCATCGTTTGGATAAAGGACCTTGCTGATCGTCTCGGAAAGCACCTTTTCATCGACAGCCCTGTTATAGTCTCCGGCATTGAAGGCCTGAAAATCGAATGCCGCCACCGCCTCTGATTTCCAGAGTCGGAGCACCGAGACTCCTCCGGAGCGATAACCGGCAATGGGAGTATCGTACGCCACCCCCTTGATGATTTTTTCCGGGATCCAGCGGACCGGCAGCCGCCCCTCGGAATCATGTGCAATTTCCGTATGACCGCCGAATTTGACTTCAAAAGCGAGATCCGGCCGACGTACTTCCCATGGATTACCGGACTTGAGCCAATTGTCGGCCTTTTCAACCTGCCATCCATTGTGAATCTCTTGATCGAAGATGCCGAATTCGTAGCGGATTCCATAGCCTATGGCGGGAACCCTCAGTGTTGCCAGGGATTCCAGATAGCAGGCTGCCAGGCGACCAAGCCCGCCATTCCCCAGTCCCGGCTCCACCTCTTGCAGGAGTATCTCCTGCGGATTCTGTCCCAACGTTTCCAGTGCTTCGCGTACCTGAGCTTCAAGTCCCATGTTTACCAGGTTGTTCCCTAAATGCGGACCGAGAAGAAACTCCGAGGACATATAGCTGACGACTTTAAGCTTTTCTTTGGCCAAAAAGATCAGGTCATAGAACGACGTGAGCCAATTATTAACCACCTGATCGCGAACTGAGTGAGCCGTTGCCATATACCAGTCGTTACCTGTCGCAAAGTGTACCGGTTTTGCCTGAGTGTAGTGGAGGTGATTAAGAATAGCCTGTTGTATGTCGGCAGGACTCTGAGCGGTCCGCATGGTGTCGTGATTGTCGTGTGTTGTTGCTCGTTCCATAGCTTTACTCCTTGTTCTGAGTTTTTGCCTTAGATCAGGTTGTCATATTTGTTAGCGCAACCAGCCCCATGGCTACTCTTTGTTATAACCGTTATTGGTTTAAACCCCCAATCACGTGCCCATGTTTCCTCAGGCCCAGCGATTTCAGTTGCATTCTGATAGCTCGTGGGAATGAGTAGTAACCGAAAAGCTCCGTACGTGATGAACAGGTACCCATATAATTCAAGACCTTCTTGAACAGCGGTTTTTAATAAATGGGTAGAGTTTGCACCCAGAATATGGTTCCACAGAAGACTGCCGCTTCCAAAGATTCTGCTGAAAACTAAAACAATAATTAAGCCAATGATTCCGTAAATATGCGCTTGATTTTCAACGCAGTACAACAAACCTGGCAGGATTGTCTCTCTTTTGGCCAGCGCATACCACGTCGCAAGAAATGATGTTAACAGTGCCGGGTACAGCCAGAATCCGTGCCATACCATATCAAACAGGAAATCCAGTTCTCTTGTCAGTAAACAGGTAAAAGCCCCGCTTGTTAAAATTAAAAAACCGCGTTCAGCTGGCCGTTTATATGCGCCAACTATAAATATGACCGCAGTTATCAACAGAAGAGTCTCCTGGGTTAACTCAGTTAAAGAAATCTCTCCAATATCAGTCCTCAGGACCATAACGTCCATGTAGAGTATAAAAGGGACTACTAGCGAAAAGGCTATTAAGGTGACAATTTCGATTGTCAGTTTTTTAAGGTTGATTTTCATTCAATTCTCTCCAGATCGTGTGTTAATCACACGCTGCTCCTTATCTTCTGATCCCGTCCCAGCAGGCTTCCACGGTCCGGGTGATCAAGGAATTGTCCAGTGAGATGAAGCCCAGGATATGATCCCGTGCCATAGTCACGAGGGGGCCGAAGGCCAAGGCCAAGAGGATAACGAGCGGAAGATTCTTTATCACCTGCCCATCCACCCCCGCCTCCAAGAGCTCGCGATACACCGTGCAGTTTCGCTTGTGCCCCAGTATATTGTCTTTTCGGAACCCCACGCCGTAGGGAGAATTGTGAAACTGCTCCAGATAGCGAAAGTCGAGAGGGTTCTCAATGAAGTACCGTAACAACACAGTGCCGAGGTGCAGAAAACGCTCCCTGACCGGCTTTTCCGGCGCATACCCCTTCATGATGAGGGGGAATATCCTGTCTTCGATATCCTTGTAAATCTCGGCGATCAGCACGTCCTTGTTCTCAAAATAGAGGTAAATCGTTCCGGTGCTTACACCTGCCCGGTCGGCAATCATTGCCAGGGGGGCGTCGTGGAACCCACGTACAGCAATGAGTGCGAGGGCTGCACGGACGATCTTTTCACGCTTGTCAGGCTTTTCCATCGGGTACAATTCCTTTTTTGGGCACTATAGTAGAGGCAGGCTCAACGCTTCGAGTCACGCAACTTCGCAAGTGTCATTTTGAGTTTTCCCACTGCCAGTTGAAACTCCCTTGACTCGGTACTGTCCTCTTCGAGGCAGGCGTTTTCCACCTCTTTCTCCTCAATCAGCCACGATACAAGCGCAGCGTTTGCTGTTTCGAGCGCAATAAAGAATTCCACCATCAACTCCGGATCTTCTTCGGAAAGTTGATCTGCTATGTCTCGGATGAAGGATCGTGCCGCCTCGGATGAGTAAAATTTATTGGCTTCAGTTTGCATCACGGACCCCCTTTTTCCGGCCTGTTCACGGATCAATAGGCATCGGTGATATACTTGAACGAATAATCGGGTGACTTGTACTTCCCCAATTTCTGCCGGTTCGGGAGCTTCACCTTTTCGCGCGGTACCTCCTTGTAGGGGACCTTGCTGAGGAGATGGGTAATAACATTTAAACGCGCCCGCTTCTTGTCGTCTGATCGCGCCACATACCACGGAGCCCAGGGTGTGTCGGTCGCTGAAAACATCTCGTCGCGGGCACTGGTGTAGTCGTCCCAGCGGCTGTACGACTCAATGTCCATGGGGGAGAGCTTCCAGATCTTCCGGCCGTCATTGATGCGGCCTTTCAGTCGACGGGTCTGTTCTTCCGGGCTCACTTCGAGCCAGTACTTGAGTAAAATAATGCCGGATTCCACCGCCAATTGCTCGAAAGGGGGCGTAACCTGCATAAAACGTTTTGCCTCCTCCTCGGTGCAGAAGCCCATCACCCGCTCCACTCCGGCGCGGTTGTACCAGCTGCGGTCGAAAATGACCACTTCGCCGGCGGCGGGGAGATGGGGCATATAGCGCTGTGGGTACATCTGGGATTGTTCCCTTTCCGTCGGGGCCGGGAGAGCTACGACGCGGAAGACGCGGGGGCTGACGCGTTCAGTAATCGCCTTGATTGCTCCTCCCTTGCCAGCGCCGTCGCGCCCCTCGAAGATGATGCAGACCTTAAGTCCCTTGAGCTTGACCCATTCCTGGAGTTTAACCAGCTCCACGTGCAGTTTGGCCAATTCCTTCTGATACTCCTTGGTTTTTAGCTTTTCTCCGGCCTTTGCACTGTTTTCTTTCCCGTTTTCCTTCAGTTTTTTCTCTTCTTTTTCACCTTTCATCGATAGTACTCCTTTCTTCCGTTTCATTTTCCCGTGCCTGATTAGACATTTATTACATCGATAATCTGGAGCCTCTGAAGGAAACGGGCAAACTCACGAAGTGTCATCAAATCCTTTTCGGGTATTCCGTCCGGGTCAAAATGCATGACGTCATTTCTGATTTTCCTGACGCACTCAAACTTCTCCATACATGTTTTACGATCTACGGTAAGGTTCAGCTTGTCCCATCGATCTTTGTGTTCAAGCAACCGGATGTACTCTCCGTACGTAAGATCCGCAACGGAAGTGACTACGCGTTTCGTATCTGTCGGGTCTTTTGCAGACTCTAATTCTGTAGGGGTAAACCGTTTGTTGATAACTCGTCGCACATGATTTTCTATTTCTCCAAGCAACAGGAATGGCTCCGCTAATTGTTGAAACTGTAAACTCAGGTCATTTGCTGTGACGATGCCGGTAATCTTCTGGTCATGGCCACGAACCAACACATACTGATGTTCCGCAATGATGCCGATTACTGAAAAAAACGATGCGTCAGAACGAATTTCCTGGTGCTGTTCCATTAACTCACGGGCTACCGAACGCTTCTTACCCACAGCCAGTCGGCTACCGATAGATGTCCACGTAATCATTCCTTTGACGTCTCTTTCACTGGTCATCACCGGCAACTGAGAAAAGTCATTGGTAAGCATATGAGTAACGGCTTCTTCCAGTTTAGTGTCAGGGGACACGGAAAGAGGTTTGCGAGCTGAAGAAGCAAGCCTGCTGATGCGATATACCGGATCGGCGTATGCTGAAGGTGGCCCCTCTTCTCCCTTTTCACTTTTCATGCAGATCACGTATTGTTCTAAATGCGTGGCTTGTTGGGAGAGCTGCTCCTCCCCTTTTTCACCTTTCACGTAGATCACTCCTTTTCCTGTGATTTCATGCCCTGACGAGCCTGCTCATTGGGAAACAACAACCTGTCAGGGTTGAAGGAGGGGAATCGACGATATCACTTTAACATCCAGCATCTGTCCGAAACGACGGTCGATCTGGACAAACAGCGCTGTCTTCTTTGCGGGAAGAACCTTGGAAAAGATCGGGATGTACTTGAGCCGCAACTGAACTTCGGCATCATCCGCCTGGAGCCATCTCTTGATGAGATTGTGGGCCTGGCCATCGCTCAGGGTGTTGTAGTCTTCGGAATATTCCTTGATCATGGCCACCCGGTTGTCGATGATCTTGATCTCTTCCGCCGTGTATTCATCGTATACCGGCCAGAACTTCACCGCCTCGGCCTCGGTTAGCTGCATATTCGCGGCAACTAATTGTTTTTTCTGCGACCACAGGTCTTGCCGCAGCACCTTGATCTGCATTTCGTCGGGAAATGCCATTTTGTGCTCTTGCGCGAACAGGACGCCGACATTCAGCAGCAGTGCGCCGACCATCAGTACAGCAATTACGGATTTCTTCATCATCTTCTCCTTTTGTTACCGCAGTATTTTCAACTTCCGCTCCTGGCTGGAGAGGTATCGGACCATGTAGTATTCGAAGGGATAGTCGCTGTCGTAATAGCGGAAACTTTCCCTATGCCGCAGATCCACCGTTTCCAGAGCGATGGTCCCCATATTGATTTCGGTGCGGGCGCCGGTCCCGCCAAAGGGATCGATTGCGCTCATGATCGCCCAGCGGACCCCGCCGTCAACCGCAAGTCCAGCGGCACTCCGGGCAGTGTTTGGGCCAAGAATGGGCAGAACCAGATACGGTCCGGTATCGACCCCCCAGGTTTCCAGGGTGCGATCAAAGTCCTCGTGCTCCTGTCTCCAGCCGAATGCGGTTGCCGGATCGAAAAGTCCACCAATGCCGATGGTCGAGTTGGTCAGAAACCGTCCAAGGGTCACCAGAGAGCTTTTTCCTTTTGCTTGCAGGATGCTGTTGTAGAAGGTACGGACCTCGCGGATGTTGGCGAAAAAATTGCTCACGCCGGTGCGGGCGAAACGGGGAACAACCGTCTCGTATCCGGAAACGACCGGAATGAATACGAAACGGTCGGCCTCATAGTTAAATTTGTACATGCTTCTATTTAAGCCTTCCCATGGGTCGTGCGTACGTGAAACGTTTTCGTCGTCGCTGAACTCGCTCACCGTGTGCATTGGCGGCGTCTCCCCCGGGAGGAGAGCGGCCCTCCCGGCACAGCCGGTGAGGATCAGGATCAGAGTGCTGGTGATGATCAACTTGATCGTGTTGTTGTACATACCGTCCTCCACGTTACTTACCAGGTTGATGAGTGCAGCCGATCGATCAGAAAGGCCATGTTGTCGCTATATTCGAGATTGCCGAGGTGCCCGCCACGGGGATAGAGCTTGAGACGGGGGCCGAAAACCCGGCGCAGGTAGTCGAGCTCCTCCGAAGCAAGAATGAAATCATCTTCGTTGGTAATCACCCCGATCTTGGTGGAGGAAGCGAGATAATGTTCGATACTCTTGAGGCTCAATGTTTCAATGAGTTCCTCTTTGGTGAGGCCGGGCTGCCTGCTCTGGAAATAGGGGACAAAATATTCGTTAAAGTAGTCCAGGAAGGAAAGATGCAGGGAGGTCCAGAAGTAATCTTCGAGAGAATCGCTGTTTTTCAACTCCCTGTTCTTCGGCACCACGTAGCCGCCACGGGTCATAACGTCGGAAGCGAAAATCATCCCGGCGGAGCTGATACGGAAGGAAACCGCGATCATCCCCCCTACTTCGTCCCGCTCCAGGATCTGGGCCTGATACGCCGCGAAAAGGAAATCGTCGTCAATGGCAACAAAGTCCCCTTTGCGATAAAACTCGGTGCTTTTCTCCATGACGCGGTTGTAGAACGCTCCCATCTTTCTGGGTCCTCCTGGGATGCGGTCCAGCAACTCCTCAATCCTCGACACGGAGTTGTAGAGGCTGAGCGCCGGGTTGAGCATCAGCACCCTGCGAAAATCGAAGACCTTACGCTCCTCGTCCAGCTTGGCAACGAAGGCAGCCTCGGTCCCACCGAGGCTGTATCCGGCGAGGTGGAAATGGGAGACTTCGATGCGCTCCTTGCATTGGCTCCAGATCTGCTCCATGACCCGATAGAGATCATCGGCGTCCTCAGCTAGATTCCCCGGGACATGGGTGGTGGAGGCGTTGATGATGAAGTTGGAAAAGGTCGGGGAGGGGAGCGCGATGACGTGGAACCCCGCATGGTACAAGTTTGCCATCAGGGCAACTATTTTAGCCGACTTACTGCTGCCGCCGGTGCCCGCGATAAGAAAGATCAGAGGAGCCTTCCGGTCCTGAAATGCTACCGTGTAGCGCAGCCCATGATCATAAAAGAATATCTCCGGCTTTTTCAGATCCGTTTCCAGGACCATGGTCTTGATCGGAAGCTCCCCCTTTAGCTCCGGCCGCAAGTTCTGCGGAGTGCCCAGAATCGTTGCAGCAAAGGAGTCGTCAATCGGATAACGATACGTGGCGTCGTCGGCCCAAACAAAAGCAGGAATAAGTAGAAGTACGCCAATCAGTATGCTTCTCGCAATTTTCATAGCTGATCCCTTTCTAGTAGTTTGGTATCCCGACGTGGCGTTACCTGGCATGAGGATAAAGCGCAGACCGGATTGCTGTAACAAAGTCGTTTATGTCCAGCGGTTTGGAAAATACGTTTGAAATGCCTGCGTTGACGGCTTCCTCGACAACATCTGACAGTACGCGGGCCGTTATCATAAACACGGTCATCTCCGGATATTGTTCACGTACGCAGGAGGCCAGTTCCAGACCGTTCATGTCCGGCATGTTAAAATCGGTAATCAATAAATCGGCGCTCTCATTCTCCAGCAGTTCCAGTGCCTTGATTCCATTTGAAGCTACTGACACATTAAATCTTTCACGCCTGAGAATGGAGCCGAGAAAATGGAGGCAACAGGTGTCGTCATCCACAAGCAAAATGTCTCGCTTTTTCATCCTTTAGTCCTTTTGGAGCTGCCGACCAGATCCGGTTTTGCCGGAAATGGCCGGTACCGCTTGAAATATCTCCCGCCTAGCGGTTCGTTGCGAGAGTCCCCTTGACCCGTTCCAACTCATCCTGGGCCAGGCGGTATCCCAATGAGGCCTGCAACGCTTCCATCTCCGCCCTCCTCAAAGCCGCAACCGTATCAGCATGTTTTGCCGCCGTAATTGTTCCCGCCTTCACGCCATTTTCGCTGAGCCGTACATTTTCCTTGCGCAGAGACAAGGCCTCACGGGCAACGTCTACCATCTGTTTCGAACGGTCCAGCTTGCGGTGCACCTTGTCGATTTCAATGCCGATCCGCTTGTCTATCCGGGCCAGGTTCTCTTTTGCCTGCGACTGTTGGGCGACCCGCTGGCCGATGTCTCCCTTGCGCTTTCCCCAGTCAAAGATGTTCCAGGTCAGTTCAGCGCCGAAGATGCCAACGTTCTTCTCCGTAAACGGCGCTCCATCCTGGTAGCCGTGCTTGGCAAAAATCGTCACGTCGGGGATGTACTCATACTTTGCGGCACGTACCGCGTGCTGCGATTTTTCCAGCGTTTGCCTGGCAGCAAGCAGTTCGCCGTTTTTTGCCCGGGCCTCTTCATAGGACTGCTCTTTTGCCGGTTCCAAAAGCAACGGCAGGCCTGCCTCGGTCACTTCCAGGATGGTATCGTTCGGAAGCCCCAGCAGGTCGTTCAAGTCTGAAGTTGTGTCAGAGACGCGGTTTTCGGCTGCAATGAGGCCTTGTCTGCCCTGCAGCAGATTGGCCTTGGCAGAGATGACGACGACATCGAGCATATTCCCTGCTTTTACCGCATCCTCGGCCTCGCGCAGGTTCTCTTGTGCAGCATTCAGCGCAGCCTGGGCAGCATCCCTTTCCTTGTTGGCAACCAGCAGGGAAAAATAGAGTTGGTGGACCGCAAGGACCGTCTCGTTTTCCGACGTGGTCAACTCTGCTTGTGCGATCCCGTGATCAGCACGGGCAATCTGATTGGCCTCATGAATTTTGAGCAGCTGCGTCGTCGGCTGAGCGAGGGTCGTTTCGCTGTAGAAAATGGAAGAGCGGCTCTGTTTTATTTTCATGTCGTTGTTGGGAAATGCCTCGCCGCCGACATTTCCCAGGCTGCCCGCCGGCACGGTGACCTGCTGTTTGTCAGACAAGGTCATATACTTGGTGTTGTTGGAAAGGAGCGGGAAGTACTGGGACCGTGCCGAGACGATCTTCTGATTGTTTTCCGTCACCTTTGTCCGGCCGATTTTGAGCACGGAGTTCTGCTGCAAAGCCAGTTCAACCGCCTGCGGCAGTGTCAGGGCCTGCTTTATCGGCTCTGCAGATGCCTCACGCCCACCGGCAAGGAGCACGGCACAGACCGCCACGGCTATGGCCACGGCCCCCGGCTTCGCCGTGCGGGATTTAACCGCCACGTAGATGATGGGCACAACCAGCAGGGTGAAGAACATGGAGAAGATCAGACCAAAGGCGATGACGCTGGCCAGCGGGCTCCAGAGGCTCGATCCGGAGAGGATCATCGGGGTGACTCCCACCGCGGCTGCCATGGTGGTGAGGAAGATGGGGCGCAGCCGCCGTGCTCCGGCTTCCCGTGCAGCCTGCTCCAGGGTTTCTCCCGCAGCAACCCGTTCGTTGCAGTAATCCACCAGGATAATGCCGTTTCTCACCACGATGCCGCAGAGACTGATCAGTCCCATGAACGCGGTGAAGCCGAAGGGGTTATGGGTGATGAGGAGCCCGAAGATCGCCCCGAAGAGGGTGAGCGGGATCGAGGCCATCACCACCAGCGGGTCGGATATGTTCCTGAACTGCACCAGCAGGACCAGGAAGATGGCCACCAGGCTGATCCCAAGGGCGACGAGCATCTGTGGGAAGGTCTCGTCCTGGTTGAATTTCTCGCCGCCGTACTCAATCCGGTAGCCGGTCGGCAGTTGCATGGCTTTGATCTTTGGCATTGCCTCCTCCAGTATTTTAGATGCGTAGTGCCCAGGCTCCGCAGAGGCACGGATGGTCAGTGTGCGAACCCCGTTTCTGCGAACAATTCTGCTGGTCTGCCACTCGGGTGCCAGCTGAGCGACGGCGCGGAGCGGCACCCTGGCATGGGTCAGTTCGGAGTTGAGATAGGTGTTGCTGATATCCCCAAAGTTCGAGCGGGAGGTCTGGTCCAGTCGCAGTTTGATATTGACAGCGCGGTCTCCTTCCCAGAAGGTGCTCACCGCAGCGCCGTCGAATGCGCCGGAAAGGGTCTGGGATACCGACGCGTCGGTTATGCCGAGACGGTTGGCCAGTTCGTCGTTCACTTTCACGTCCACCATGTACGAATCGTTGAAGTAGTCGCGAAACACGTAGTCGGAAAACGGTACGTTCTCCAGAATTCCCTGCACCTGTTCCCCCAGCCGCTTCAGCTCATTGATATCGTCGCCGGAGATGCGCACCTCGATGGGTGCCTCCGTCTGGGCTCCCTGCTGGACCTCCTTCACGAGCACCAACGCTTCCGGCGCTACTTTTGCCAGGATCGGGCGCAGTTCCTTCACCAACCGGGTCGTATCCTTCACCGAGCCGGTGTTGACGATGAACTGTCCGTAGGCGCCGTCGGGCTGCTGGGGATTCACGTTGTAGTAGAATCTCGGTGCGCTCTGGCCGACAAAGGTGGCGTAGTGGGAAACCCCTTTGCTGGCTCCCAGACTTTTTTCGATCCGCTTCATAACCTCGTCGGTGGCCTCGATCCGCGATCCTTGGGGCATCCAGACATCGATCACGAACTGGTCACGCTCGGCCGATGGGAAGAACTGTTGCGGCACGAAGGCAAAGAGCATGATTCCGAAGGCGAAGGCGCATCCGCCCATGGTGAAGGCCAGCCACTTCTTGTTCATGAAGATGTTGATCCAGACCCCGTAATTGTCCTGGAGCCGATCCAGCAGGCTCTTCTTCTCCGGGCCGTGGGTTTCTGCGGCATCATGGTCGTGTAGCCCCTTCTTGATGAAGAATCTGCAGAGCAGGGGGGTTAGCATGACCGCCACGATAAAGGAAACCGCCAGGGCGATCGCTACGGCGATGGGAAGCGCCATGATGAATTCGCCGGAGGAGCCGGTGATGATCAGGAGCGGCAGGAAAGAGGCGATGATGGTAACGGTTGCCGTGAGGACCGGCACGAAGACGTCACTGGCGCACCGCCAGGCAGCCTCAGCCTTTGGCACCTTGTGGTCCAGAAGTTCCACGTAGTTGTCGGCGATCACGATGGCATCGTCCACCACGATCCCCAGGACCATGATCAGCGCTGCAATGGATACCTGGTGCAGTGCTATCCCCACTGCGTTCATGACGGCGAGGGTGCCGCACAGGGTTACCGGTATGGCCAGGGCGGCAATCAGCGCGACCCGCAGCGGCAGGAGCAAGATGGTGACAATAACCACGGAAATAATGGCCAGCAGGAATTCATGGGAGAGCGTGGCTATGCGCTCCTTGACAACCCCCGGCTGGTCGGCGACCAGGTCCAGCTGCACGTCGGGCGGCAGGAGTACCTTAAGGCGCTTGAAGACCTTGTCCAGCTCTTCGCCCAGTTCGACAATGTTCTTGCCCTTCTGCATCTCGACGGAGAGGAGCAGGCAGGGGTCGCCATCGTAGCGTACCAGGAACGTCGGGTCTTGATACCTGCGTTCCACCTTGGCGAAGTTCTTGATGTAGAGAGGATGTCCTTCCTTGGAAACGTCCACGAGCACGTTGCGGATTTCGTTTTCGGTATTGAAAATCCCGGTGGTCCTCATGGGGATCTTTGAACTGTCAGCATCGAAATTTCCACCGCTCTGGATGACGTTTCGCTGTCTCAGGGCATTTGCTATCTGGCTCGGGTCAGTGAAATACTGCGCCATCCGTTCAAGATTGCTGGTAACCCAGATCTCTTCGGACTGCGTCCCGTAGGTTACGAGCTTCCCCGCTTCGCGGACCGTGCGCATCTCGTCGTGGATCTTGTCCGCAAAGTCCCGCAGCTCACGATACCCGTACTGTTTGCCGCGGATGGCGACCAGCATGGCGACCGTATCGCCGAAATCAGAATCCACCACCGGCCCCATGACGCCGGAGGGGAGTTCGGTGCTCTTTACCACATTCAGTTCGTGGCGCAGTTTCGCCCAGAACTGGTCGGAATTTTTGACGTTGTCTTCCAGTTCCACGTTAATGATGACCACGCCGGGACGGCTGGTGGAATAGGTCTTTTCCTTGCGTACCTCAGGAAACTTGAAGATATGCTTCTCAAGGGTCTTGGTTACCTGTTTTTCCACCTGTTCGGAGGTTGCTCCGGGATACATCGCGGCCACCAGCCCGGTTCTGATAGTGACCGTCGGATCTTCCGTCCGTTGCATTTTCAGGAAGGCGTGAATGCCGATCATGACAACCATTGCCGTCAATATGAGAGTAACAGCGGGATAGCGAAGCGAAAACTTTATCGGTTTCATATGATTTATCCTCTCGCGGTCGCCGACTTATTTCCGGCCCGTTTGTTCTGTTGCCGCTACGCTCAGCCCATTTCTCAGCTTTGACTGCCCTGCCAGAACGATCAGTTCATTACCGGAAAGGCCGCTCTTTATCTGGATGTTCTTGTTGACTGCCGCGCCGATTTCCACGCGTTTTGTGTAGACGCGTTTCTGGTCCGGGTAGTAGACATACACCTGCGTCGCTCCCTGCGGGTCACGCACCACTGCATCCCCTGGAAGCGTCGCCATGGATATTGTCCGGTCGCCGCGTATGGTTGCTTCCGCTATCATGCCGACGCGCAACTTGTGCTCTTGATTCGCAACAGTGATCCTGGTCATATAGGTACGGGTGTTCGGGTCAGCGGAAACATTGATGACGCGCACCGTCCCCTGGAACGTCTTCCCCGGGAGGGCAGGGACAGTGATCTCCGCTTTCTGCCCGATCCTGACCAGGTTCACATCCGTTTCCGGCACGCCGACATTTACCTCCACCGGGTCCATCTGAACGATCTCGAAGGCGACGCGACCCGGAGCAGCGGTATCGCCAGGCTCTATGGACCGTTTCGCAATGTAGCCGCTGGTGGGCGCGCTCAGGGTCCCATCCGTCATACGTTTCCGGGACAGCTTTTCCGATGCAACCGCGTGTTCGTACTGCTGCTTGGCGGAATCATAGGCGGCCTTGTATTTTTGAAAATCGTTCGGCGCAAGGCTTTTGGAGTCATACAGCATCTTCATCCGTCTAAATTCGTCTTCCGCCCGTTCATAACCGACGCGAGCCTGATCGGCTTGCGCCTTGGCGCCCGCCCACGGCAGCTGGTAATCGGTCGGATCGATGGAGGCGAGGACCTGTCCCTGTTTTACGTATTCCCCCTCCCGTGGTCCCACAGATAACACTTTGCCGGAAACGAGGAAGCACAGTTGCGCGGGGGAGTTCTGTGTGGAGATCGTCCCGCTCACTGATATCTGTTCGCGCTCCTGAGTCTGTTGGACTTTCCCGACAGTCACGGGAACGGCCTCGCTGTTCGATTCCTTTTTGCTCTGCTCATGTGAGCAGGCAGAAAGAGAAACGCCCAAAATGAACACGGAAACAGTCACCAGAATGGATTTGAATGTGCCTTGCATGTCTTGACTCCTTTTAAAAACTCATTTATCTGCGTTGTTATTCCATCTCAAAAGCGGCGGGCCAGTTCCAACAGCCTGTGTCGGGCCTTTTCGTGATTCTCCTCGGATACCCGTTCCGGGTCGTCACCCTCTAGGAGCACTGTTTCATGATGTGTCACCCCTAGAAAACTGAGCACCGAGCGCAGGTAGGGGACGCTCAGGTCTTGCTCCTGTCCGAACTTGACAGGCGGACCGGCATGCAAGTGCAGAGATTTCTTGTGTCGGTCGAAAAGCAGTCCTTGTGCCCCGCCAGGTGTCAGGCGATAAGTTCGATCAGGGATACAGATCGCATCGATGTACATCTTGAATTCAGCCGGGAACCAGAGGTTGAGACAGTGGGTCACAAAGACGTACTTGTCGCAACGGGTGAACTGGTCGGCGAGACGCCAGAGCCGTCGCATCTTGCGCCGCTCTTCCTCCGAAAAGAGGAGAACGTAGTCCTCGCCATGTTCGATCCGTCCCAAGGCGCTGAACACGTCCTGATCGACGCGCTGGATGCCGTCGCGGTAAAGGTCGAGAACCTGCACCTCGTCTTGCGGATTCCTGCGCAGGTATTCATCAAGAAACTCGTACCCCAGCGAAAGGGAATGAGATCTATCTTGAGGTCTGACATTGCAGGTGACGTACAGAAGGTTTGCCATTAAACTCTCCTTTGAGTGACATTGTCCTCATTATAGCGATAAGCGTGCCAATATAATTTACTCAATAATTACAGGTTGTTGTTGTGGATGCGCTTGAGTTGGTGTGATATTTCATGATTTTGCATTGCGAAATATCAAGGAAAGTTTGTGTTGTGCGAAATGTCGTGGATGTTGGTGGGAGGTCTACAAGCAAGATGGGGGCAAAACGGGAGGGGGAATGATTTATGAAGGGTACTCCAGTCAATCGGCGGGAGTTGTTTCAGGTTTCTGAAGTTTTGATCCTTTCCATCAACCAATCAAGGAGTGCGCCTTTCGCAGTCGTTGTTCAACGACGTGGATAATATTCTCAACGATGATTGGACGCTGGTCCGCCTTACGGTAGGTGTCCGCAAGCGGTCCGATTGCCCCTTCCAGCTTGCCGCAGAGTTCCAGCAGTTGTGCCCGGACGGTGCGCAGCTCAATGCCGACTTCTCCTGAAAAGCGGTCCAGATGTGTGGCCATCAGGTAGCGGGGGTCTTTTTGCCCGCCCATCTTCATGGCAAATTTGTTGCTGACCCGCTCATACACCGCCGTGCTGAGAAGATCATAGAAGGGTGCCAGGCGAACCGTTCCGCCGACATAGAGAAATGACAGATTCTTTGCGTGGGAGTCTGCGTTTCCGATCAGGAAGTTGAACAAAGCCCATCTTAGGAGGTTGAGAGTGTCGAGGATCGGTTCATCGCTCCACTCTTCCACCAGCCTGAAGCACGCCAGAAAACCGGGACCCCCTTCCTGTTCATATTTCATCTCGGGAATTACCCCAAGGGCCTGACAGAAGTCTTCCTGGTGCAGGCGCTCGATTTCTCCGGGTGCGGTCCGTTTCCGGTCATACCGCTCGATCATGTAGACCTCAACTCCCTCAATTTCGACAACCTGTGCCGCTGGAACCGGCAGGCCGATCCTGTGCGCCAGGTTCATGCAAAACGCCTCGTTGAGCACCGTGTTCTCGAGTTGCGGAATGGCGGTCTTGAGGATATGGGATGAGGCGCGGTTCCCTTCCGGGATGAAGAACTCACCGTTTTTCACGTAGAGCGGCAGCTTGTTCTGGGCTCCGGCCAAGGAGAGCCGTACCCCTTCCTCACCGGCAAGAAACGGGTGTGACGGAAGGGTTGCCAGTTCACGAGCCAAGGCTTCCCGCGAAATCGGTCGGTATTGCCCGGACGAGCCCGGCATATCACCGGGCCGGAGGACGGAAACGGCCCCGGCGCAGTCTCCGCCGATACCTTCCAACAGGGCAAAGGTGTTATCCGCCGAGACGCCGAGTTGCCGCGCCACCTGCCTGCGGATGTCGCCTTCGGGAAGGAGGTTGGCAAAGAAAGCCCGGGTTGCGGAATCATCGAACGCGGCCAGCCCGAGGGGGAGATGCCGTGACAGCGGCAGGTTGGCGCGCAGGGAACGATAGCCCTCATCATAACAAAAGCCGAGCCGCGGGCCATCCTGGGTTAACTCCCCAACGAGGCGGTTGTTCCAATAGACATGCAGGGTGCTGGGCATTTACCGCTCCTTGAGGGGGTCGGCAGAACGGGGGAAGATATAGACCTCCAGCCCCATTTTCCGCAGCACTTGCAGTGTTTTTCCCAGCTCGGCGGTCTCTTTGCCGTTTTCCAGCTGGGAAAGAAACTTCGTCCCCACCCCGGTCATCCCGGCGGCTATTTCCTGACGAACACCGATCTCTTTCCGCTTAAAGCGGATGACCCTGCCCAGTTCCTCGGGGGTGGAGATCTTCCCATAGGCAGGTTTGTGACTGGGATCTTTCCGGTTAAGTTTCATGATATCCCTCGCATTATTTCCGTACGGATAAATTATTCCGGTTTAAAGAGATATGTCAATCAATAATTTCCGTACGGACAAATTATCGTATAATCACGTATAAAACGGTCATATAACTCCGTTCGGACATATCCAATTCTGCATACCCGAAGCATCCCTACCTGCCTCATCCCCCATTTTCTGCTTTTGTGTTGCGATATATAAAGGGAAATGGATATAGTGCGAAATGTCGCGGATATTGGCGGGAGGTCTAAAATTAGATGAAGACAACAACAGAAGACAGGGGAACCGCCAGCGTGGTGAACGCCGACGAATTCATCAGGGAGATAACCCTCAGAATCTGTGGCAGCCTGGAAATAAAAGAATCATTGTGTAGCGTCTTCGAATATCTGAAGGGACAATTTCCCCTTGAAGCCTTGATCCTTTTCATCATAGACGAGCGGTTGGGGGCGATCCGGCGCATTGAACAGGCCTCTGAAGATATCATTATTCCTCCTCAGATTATCCCACTACCGGAAGGGATGGCGGAGAAGATTGCGGCGCGGAATTTTTCCGGGCCGTTTGTCGTAGATGCGGTAAATGATGATATATTCCGCGCTTTCGCGCCACTGGTGGGGCTTGGTGGCAATACAGATCTGATCATTCCTTTGCGAGTCAAGGGAGTGTTGCTTGGTGGGTTGAATTTGCGCGCGCGGGGACAGGGGCGATACGGCGAAGAATTTCTTGAACTTGCCGGCTGCCTTGCGGAGCCGTTTGCGACTGCCCTTGCCAATGCCCTTGCCCACGAAGAGGTGCTGCGCTACCAGGCCATACTGCTGGACGACAAGCGCTTTCTGAACCGGGAGTTGCACGGTGACGCCGCGGATGGTGTCATCGGCGGCAATACGGGGCTGCGCAATGTCATGGAGATGGTGAGTCAAGTGGCGCGGCTTAACAGTACCGTGCTGATCTTAGGCGAGACCGGGACCGGTAAGGAGTTGATCGCCAACGCGATTCACTTTTCATCGCTGCGCAAGAATGGGCCTTTCATCACGGTGAATTGCGGCGCGTTGCCGGAAAACCTGATCGACAGCGAGCTCTTTGGTCATGAGAGAGGGGCTTTTACCGGGGCCGTGGCCGAGAACCGGGGGCGCTTCGAGCGGGCCGACGGTGGGACCATCTTCCTGGATGAAATCGGCGAGCTCCCGCCGACGGCGCAGGTGCGGCTCTTGAGGGTGCTGCAAAATCGCGAAGTGGAGAGGGTAGGCGGAAAACGCCCGATCCCCGTCGATATCCGGGTAATTGCGGCAACGCACCGCAACCTTCAAAACATGGTGATGGAAGGGACCTTCCGCGAGGACCTCTGGTACCGTTTGAGCGGCTTTCCCATCATGGTGCCGCCGGTGCGACAGCGGAAGGAGGATGTGCCGGCCCTTACCCGCCACTTCGTGGCGGTCAGGAGCAGGGATCTCGGCATCGGGGTGCCCCCGTCAATCGCGCCGGGAGCACTGCAGCGGCTTATGGAATACGACTGGCCCGGCAATGTCCGGGAGCTTGAGAATCTGGTCGAGCGTGAACTCATCCTGCATCGTGGCGGACCACTGACCTTCAGTTCTATTTTGCCGGGTCCGGAACAAAAGAACATGCCGCCTGTCGCCGGAAATAACGGATCTCTTTACCCACTCAATCTGGACGAGGCAAACGCAGTGCATATCACCCAGGTACTTAAACTGGCCGAGGGAAAGATTGATGGGAGCGGAGGTGCGGCTGAGATGTTGGGGATCAACCCAAGTACGTTACGTTCGCGCCTGGACAAGCTCGGTATCAGCTATCGCCGCCGGGGCAAAAGATGACACCGGCCTCAACGGCCAACAAAGATTACCTGCACCATGACGGCATTATTACTGTTTTCCCGTGGAGCCGAACCCGCCGCTGCCCCGTACACTTTCCTCGCTGAACGCCGCAACAACCCGTAAGGTAGCCTGTACCACGGGCATGAACAACATCTGGCAGATTCGCTCCCCCGGTTGTACAGTGTAGGAGGACTCCCCCTGGTTGCGCAGTCCAACCATGATCTCCCCCTGGTAGTCACTGTCAATGACACCGATGGTGTTGGCCAGCACGATGCCGTGCTTGATGCCCAGGCCGGAACGGGGGGCCAGGATTGCCACCAGTGAAGGGTCGTGGATGGCAATGGCAATGCCGCTGGGAATGATCATGGTTGTACCGGGAAACAGTGTTACCGCTTCCTCAAGGCAGGCGCGCAGGTCAAGGGCTGCGGAACCGTCGGTGGCGTGGGTTGGCAGCGGGATGCTGGTGCCAAGCAGCGGATTCATGATTTTGGTTTCAATCTCGCGGTGTTTCATGTAAAAAATCCCCTCTAACGTTTGATTGTAGGGATTTGTAGCGTAAAGACCGAGTGATGCAAAGATAAATCAGAAAAGGAGCTTTTATGCGTGATCCCCGCGTGGCCGAGATGGCCGGTGTTCTGGTTGATTATTCCACTCGTATCAAAAAGGGGGATCGTGTCCTGATCTCTGCTGCCGGTTTTGAGGCGGCGCCGCTGGTGAAGGAGTTATATGCCCTTTGTCTGAAGCGCGGGGCTGAGTATGTGGAATACAGCTTTAACGTGCCAGAAATTGACCGCCAGTTGTATAACCTGGCCTCAAAAAAGCAGCTTGAACTGTTTCCCCAGCATAAGCTGGATTTCTACAAAACCTTGACCGCCTACATCGGTATTTCCGCCGGTGAAAACTCTATGGTTAATGCCACCTCGAACCAGAAGAGCATGGTGGCCTACCAGAAACTGACCCGGCCGCTGGTGGACCAGCGGGTGAAGCATACCAAATGGGTGGTTACCCGTTTTCCCACCAACGGTGCGGCCCAGGAAGCCCGTATGTCCCTGGAGGAGTATGAGGATTATCTGTTTGGCGCCTGCAATATCGACTGGGCAGCGGAATCACGCAAGATGGAGAAATTGAAGAAGCTGATGGACAGGACCTCCAAGGTTCGCCTGAAAGGGCCGGATACGGATCTTGCGTTCAGCATCAAGGGTTTGCAGGGGATCAAGTGTGACGGACGCTACAACATTCCGGATGGCGAGGTGTTCACCGCGCCGGTGCTGGATTCAGTACAGGGGGTCATTACCTATAACTGCCCCACCATTTACCAGGGCAAGGAGTTCAATAATATCCGCCTGGAATTCAAGGATGGCAAGATAGTCAAGGCCACGGCAGGGGAGATGACCAGCGCCTTAAACGAGATACTGGATACCGATGCAGGTTCCCGCTATGTGGGTGAATTTGCGGTGGGGGTCAACCCCAATATCCGCACCCCGATGCGCAACATCCTGTTTGATGAAAAGATCTTCGGTTCCATCCATTTTACGCCGGGCCAGGCATACGACGAAGCGGACAATGGCAACCGCTCCGCCGTGCATTGGGACATGGTGCGCCTGATGCTGGATGGCGAAATCTGGTTTGATGAGCGCCTGATCCAGAAAAACGGGCGTTTTGTGCTACAAGAACTGGAAGACTTGAACCCGGAGACGTAGGTAATGTTACTGCCCATCAACCAGTTGCATCCCCAACCCCGGCTGATCAGCCAGGTGGTTACCATTCTGAAAAACGGCGGGGTGATCGCCTATCCCACTGATACGACCTATGGTATCGGTTGCTCGATCTTCAGCAAGAAAGGGCTGGAGCGGATTTACCAGATCAAGCAGCGGGATCGCCGCAAGCCGTTTTCATTCATCTGCACCGACCTGTCGGAAGTGTCCCGCTATACCCGTTTGACCAACCATGCCTTCAAAATCATGAAGCGCTGTCTGCCTGGTCCCTACACCTTTGTGCTGGAAGCGAGCCGCGAGGTTCCGGACCTGCTGACCACCAAGCAGAAGACCGTGGGCATACGGATACCGGACAATCCGATCTGTATGGCCATCGTGCGTGAGTTGGGAGTGCCGATTGTCACCACCAGCGCCAACCTGAGCGACGAGGATCCTATTGGTGATCCCCTGGAGATCGAGCGCCTGTTTGGCAAGCAGCTTGAGCTGGTGATTGAGGGGGGGCTTTTGATGACCGATGTCAGTTCGGTTGTCAGTCTGGTAGGCGATCATCAGGTGGAACTGCTGCGTGAAGGCGCCGGGGATATTTCCTGGATTACCGGGGGGGAGTCATGAAGACCATTGACCAGGTGAATGATCCGGCCCGCATGCTGGAGTTGCTGGCCCGTCGTAATGCCGAGTTAGCGTCCCTGCTTGAAATTGGCAAGACGATCATCTCCTCTCTTGAACTGCGAGATGTCCTGCAGGAGATCATGTCCCAGGTGGAGCGTCTGCTGCAACCCAAGACCTGGTCGCTTTTGCTGGTGAATGATGCCACCGGCACCCTGCACTTTGAGATTGCCGTATCGCCGGTAGCCAGTGACCTGAAAGGGATCAGTCTGAGTATGGGGGAGGGCATTGCGGGCTGGGTGGCGCGGCACGGAGAGCCGCTCCTGATTCCGGATGTCAGCAAGGATGAACGCTTTGCGCGGCATGTTGCTGATGCGGTGGAATATCCGGTCAGCTCCATATTATGCGTACCGCTCAAGATTCGCGACCGGGTGCTGGGGGTGATTGAGCTGATCAACTCTGCCGGTGAACGCAGCTTTGATGAGGCCGACCTGCCGCTTTTGGGGGCTGTGGCCGATTTTGCCGCCATTGCCATTGATAATGCCCGCAACTACAAACGGGTCAGTGAACTGGTGATTACTGACGACCTGACCGGGCTGTATAATGCCCGTCATTTTCAGGATATCCTTGAATATGAGATTGAACGTGCGCAACGTTACAAGAGCCAGGTTTCATTGATGTTTTTTGATTTGGATCGTTTTAAGTCTGTGAACGACACCTTCGGCCATCTGGTGGGAAGCCGCATGATCTCTGAGGTGGGACAACTGGTCAGGCAGCATATCCGTTCCTCTGACCGGGGAGCGCGCTATGGCGGCGATGAATACATCATTGTACTGCCCAATACCGGTAAGCAGGGGGCCATGACCGTTGCCGGTAACATGCTTGACCGCTTTCACTCCCACAAATTTATGACCGACAGCGGGACCCGGATTCCCATAACCGCCAGTTTCGGTGTTGCCACCTTCCCTGATGACGCAGAGGATCGTGATTCCCTGGTGAGGGTGGCGGATTCGGCCATGTATGAAGCCAAGGAAGCCGGTCGTGACCGGGTCTGTTCATTTTCCGGTAATTTGACAAAAATAATGTCATGACGGATACATGGAAATTGACTATATTTATGGTAAAACAATTTTAAATTTTACGGTAATAAGGAGAATAATCAATGAGCGATTCCACGACCCTTGCTACCCTGGCCCTCCACGCCGGGCAGATCCCCGATGGCACAACCCTGTCCCGGGCGGTGCCGATCTACCAGACCAGTTCCTACGTGTTCAAAAACAGTGAACATGCCGCAAACCTCTTTGCCCTGAAAGAGTTTGGCAACATCTATACCCGTTTGATGAATCCCACCACCGATGTGCTGGAAAAGCGGGTGGCGGCCCTGGATGGCGGCGCGGCGGCATTGGCGTTTGCTTCGGGCCAGGCTGCCATTACGGCTACGGTGTTGACCCTGGCAAAAGCCGGGCAGAATATCGTATCAGCTTCTGCACTCTACGGTGGAACCTACAACCTGTTTCGCCACACACTGCCCCGTTACGGTATTACCACCAGGTTTGTGGACAGCTCAAGCCCTGAGAACTTCCGGGCTGCCATTGATGAAAATACCAGGCTGATCTACTGCGAAGCCATCGGCAATCCCCGTAACAACATCGATGACTTCGAGGCTATTGCCAAGGTTGCCCATGAGGCGGGCATTCCGCTGGTGGTGGACAACACCGTGACCACGCCGGTTCTGTTTCGTCCCCTGGAGCATGGGGCGGATATTGTGGTTTACTCCCTGACCAAGTTCATGAGCGGCCATGGCACCAGCATCGGCGGCTGTGTGGTGGACGGAGGCATGTTCCCCTGGGACAATGGCAAATTCCCGGAGTTCACCGAGCCGGACCCGGCTTACCACGGCGCGGTGTTCTGGGATGCGGTGGGGGCAATCGCCTTCATCATCAAGATGCGGGTACAGATTCTGCGCGACATGGGGGCCTGCATATCGCCCTTCAACTCCTTCCAGATCCTTCAGGGTTTGGAAACCTTGCATGTGCGTATGCCGCGCCATGTTGAAAATGCCCTGAAGGTGGCCCAGTGGCTTGAGCAGCATCCCCAGGTGGCCTGGGTCAATTATCCGGGCCTGGCCAACCATCCGGACAGCATCCGTGCTCAAAAGTATTTTTCCAAAGGCGCCGGAGCCATCATCGGTTTTGGTATCAAGGGGGGCAAGGCTGCGGCGGTACGTTTCATAGACAACGTCAAGCTGGCTTCCCATCTGGCGAACATCGGTGATGCCAAGACCCTGGTCATTCATCCGGCCAGCACCACCCATCAACAACTCTCGGACGAGGAACAACTGGCAACCGGCGTGACCCCTGATTTTGTACGGCTTTCCGTGGGTATTGAAGGGGTGGAGGATATCATCGCCGATCTGGATCAGGCGCTGAAAGCATAAGGAAACCGGCTAGTACTGCACAGGGGGCGGCCTTGCGACCGCCCTTTGTTTTGTGTAGTATGTACTGCCATCTGATTGAAGAAAGGGATTGCCATGTATCGTCTAACCGTCAAGACCGGTTTTGCCGCTGCCCATAATTTGATAAACTACCAGGGTGACTGTGAAAATCTCCACGGCCACAATTGGAAAGTTGAAGTGACCATAACGGCCCGAGAGCTTGACGATGCGGGGCTGGCCATTGATTTCAAGGTGTTGAAGCGCGAAACGAATCTGTTGCTTGATGAACTTGATCACAAGTACGTTAATCAACATGAGTTTTTTCAAAACATTTCCCCTTCATCAGAAAATATCGCCCGATATCTGTACCAGCAGCTTTCCGTGCGCCTGAATAACGGTAATGTTACGGTTGAGCGGATCGGGGTCTGGGAATCGGATAACGCCTGCGCAGAGTACTATGAAGACTGATTCTGCAACCGGTCTTATAGAAGTTTTTTCATCCCTGCAAGGGGAAGGGCTGTTCTTGGGTTATCGCCAGATATTTGTTCGCTTTCCCGGGTGCAATCTGGCATGCAGCTATTGCGATACCCCGCTTGCGATGCCGGAGCAGTGCAGGGTTGAAACTGAACCGGGCAGTGGGCAGTTTCGCCTGATACCACAGCCGGTGCCGTTCTCAACGCTGTACGACCTTGCTGCAAGTTGGTGCGTTGATCTGCCGGATGCGCATCATTCTTTCAGTATTACCGGCGGAGAACCGCTGCTCCATGCCGGAGTTCTGGCTGTCTGGTTGCCCCGTCTGCGCGAAATCCTGCCGATTTACCTGGAAACCAACGGAACCCTGCCCGATGCCTTGTCGCCGCTGCTGCATCTGTTGGATTACATCTGCATGGATATCAAGCTGCCTTCTGTCGCCGGAACTGGCGACCTGTGGGAAGAGCACCGTCGTTTTCTGGAACTGGCCCGGGAAACTGAGGTTTCGGTCAAGATGATCGTCGGTCCCCAGACCACTGATCAGGAACTGCTGATGGCCTGCGATCTGGTTTCCGATGTCGATCCGGAAATTCCGCTGGTACTCCAGCCGCAAACTGGTCGGGATGGAACCGTTACCGTTGCTGCGGTGCAGCTTTTGCACTGGCAGTCATTGGCTGCCCGGCTTCTGGCTGATGTGCGGGTCATTCCACAGACGCACCGCTTCATGGGGGTGTTATGATCCTGGCTGACATGACCATGACCCAGGTTGAGGAAGCGCTTGCAACCTGCAAAAGCGTGTTGATTCCTTTTGGCGCGCTGGAAGAGCATGGCCCGCATCTGCCGCTTTCCACCGATACCCTGCAAGCGTTTGCAGTGGGCAGCAAGGCGTCGCAGCTGATCCCGCTCTTTGTTGCGCCGCCGGTCCACTATGGTAATTGCCGTTCCACCAGTTGTCATCCCGGCACGGTTTCCATCTCCACAGCTACGCTGAAAGGGCTGCTGAAGGATATTGTCCGTTCCTTCTACCGCCAGGGAGTCCGCAATGTGATTGCCTTGACCGGCCACGCCGGAGGCGCTCACCGCATGGCGCTGCAGGATGCCGGGGAGGAACTGCTGGATGAACTGCCGGAACTGAAGATCGCCGTGGTGACCGAGTACGAGCTGGCGAAAGAAGAGGGCAGGGGGCTGGTGGAAACTGTAGGTGACGCCCATGCCGGTGAGATCGAGACCTCGCGCATCCTGCACAGCCATCCGCATCTGGTGCGAGGGAGTGCGCCGGAGGAATATCCTGCTTTTCCGACCGGTGTGCTGGTGCGGGACAAGCGCCGTTACTGGCCTGGTGGCGTCTGGGGCGATCCCTCGAAGGCTTCAGCCGATAAAGGACGCCGTCTGGAAGAACTGGTTGTGCGAAAAATCGTGGAACTGGTGAAATTCATGGAGCAGGGATCATATGCATAGCCAGACGTTGGTGGCATCACACGACCTGCCAAACGGGCTGCGTGTTGAACTCCTGGATGTTTCCCGGCACTATTACGGCGGTTACTGGCAGGTAGCTCTTGAGGTGGTCTGTCAGGTGCCGCTCTCAGCTCGGTTGTTTGACGACCCGCTGATGTGTGCCGATGCCCGAACTCTGCTGGGCGAGGTTGTTCCCTTTGTCAGACGTCTTGAAAAAA
Source organism: Geobacter sp. UBA6151 (assembly GCA_002423105.1). Classification (GTDB taxonomy): domain Bacteria; phylum Desulfobacterota; class Desulfuromonadia; order Geobacterales; family Pseudopelobacteraceae; genus Trichlorobacter. The sequence goes on from DIUT01000048.1 coordinate 25,989, forward strand.
TGGCAGTGCGGCAGGATTTGATGGAACAGGCGCGTCAGGAACTGCGTGAGCGCTTTGAGCGGCATCTGCTTCCTTTTCTGTCCAACGAGAAATTTCCGGCCAGCTTTATCTCGTCTGAACTTGATCAACGGCGCAAAAAAACTGTGCGCGGTGTCCCCGTCAGCCATGAGTGATCCGGTACTGGTCATTGAACGGCTGGCTGCCGGCGGCAGCGGTGTGGGGCGGGTGGACGGCACGGTCTGTTTTGTTCCGTTTACCGCGCCGGGAGACCGTTTACGGGTGCGCATAACGGCTCGCAAACGTTCCTGGATGCAAGGAGAGCTGCTTGAACTGCTTGAGCCGTCTCCTCTGCGCACCGAGCCGCCTTGTCCGGCCTTCGGACGTTGTGGTGGCTGTGACTGGCAGCATCTCCGCTACGATGCTCAGTGCCGGGCAAAACAGGGGCTGCTTGGCGACGCTCTCCAGCGGATTGCCGGCATGAGCTCCCCTCCGGTTGAGGAAACCGTTGCTGCTCCCAATCCTTACGGCTACCGCGCTCGCGCCCAGTTCAAACTGTTTTCAACAGATTCAGGACTTACCGCCGGATTTTTCAGGCGTGGTTCCCACCTTGTGATCGATTTGCCGGAAGGCTGTCCGGTGGTGACGCCAGCCATTAATGCTGCGATGCTCCGTCTGCGACCACTGCTGACAACGGTGCCGGATCGGGACCGTATCCCCCAGGTCAGCGTTGAAGAAGGGGTTGGCGGGGTAGTGGCGGTGGTCCATTACATTGGACAGCAGCAGGAGCGTCTTGTGCGGCTTTTGTCCGAGTGGAAGCAGGAACTGGAGCTGGCGGGATTTTTTGTGCAGTCCGGTAGAAAAGAAACACTGACCAGGGTGTTCGGCGACGCCAACCTTGTCTATACGGTGCCTTCCGGGGGGGACGCTTCGGCGGAGGTCAGCCTTGCCTACGGGATCGGCGGGTTCTCACAGGTCAACCGCCAGCAGAACCGGACCATGGTTGAGCTGGTCCGACGGCTGCTTGCCCTTGAACCATCCGGGCGTCTGCTGGATTTCTATTGCGGCAACGGTAATCTATCACTGCCGTTGGCCACTCAGGTTGCCGATCTGCTGGGGGTTGAAGAGTATGCTCCGTCGGTGACATCAGCGATTGACAATGCACGTCAACTTCGTGTAAACAATAGCACTTTCAAGTGTTGCAATGCAGCGGACGAGTTGCAGCGTCTGGTGGCGGCAGGTGAACGTTTTGAGGCAGTCGTGCTGGACCCGCCCCGCAGCGGGGCAGCGGATCTGGTTCTCGGTCTGGCTGCACTGGGAGCTGCCCGTTTGGTCTATGTCTCCTGTGACCCTGCAACATTTGCCCGTGATGCCGCACTGCTGGAAAGCAGGAAGTATCACCTGGTCAGGGCGATTCCGCTGGATATGTTTCCCCATACCGCTCACCTGGAAACAGTTGCGCTTTTTCTGAAACAATAATAAATAGATATCACTCGATACCAAAGGAGTCTGCCACCATGAACAAGTCGGAACTGATTGAAACCTTTGCTGCCCAACGTGACATTTCCCATAAACGGGCGGAAGAGGTGGTTAACATGATCTTCAACTCCATGAGCGAAGCCATGATTGGCGGAGACCGGATTGAAATTCGTGGATTGGGCAGTTTTGTGGTCAAGGAGTACGGCGCCTATACCGGTCGCAATCCCAAGTCCGGTGAGCCGATTGAAGTGCAGCCCAAAAAATTGCCGTTTTTCAAGGTTGGCAAGGAACTGAAGGAACGGATTCTGGACGGCAATTAAGCAATGGTGCGCCGAATTTCGGCCATTGATCTGGGTACGAATACGGCACGGCTCCTGATTGCCGATTGTTTTCCCGATGGCCGTTTTGAGCAGGTTTACCTGTCCAGAACTATCGTGCGTCTGGGGGGAGGCTTTGACCGGCGGACCGGTCTGGCCGCCGATGCTGTGCAGCGGACGCTGGACTGTCTTCATGGGTTCCGGCGCGAGATTGACCATCGTGGCGTGACTCTGGTGCGGGCCGTTGCCACCAGCGCAGTGCGGGATGCTGCCAATGGCGCTTCCTTTGTGGAACAGGTTGCCCGGGAGACCGGTGTCCAGCTGGCAATAATTGACGGCAGTCTGGAGGGACGTCTTACTCTGCTTGGGGTTTTGGCGGGCTTGGATCAGCAGCCGCAACAACTGCTGATGTTTGATGTGGGGGGCGGTAGCACCGAGTACAGTATTGCTCGGGGCGGTCGCCCTCTTTTCGTGCAGAGTCTGCCGCTGGGGGTGGTGCGCCTGACCGAAGGCAAGACGGAAGCTGTTGCCATGGTTGACAAAATTGACCGTGAGCTGGATGGTCTTGTGCAGGCAATAACGGAGGAACATCTCATTCCTGACCCGGCAAAAAACCTGCTGGTGGGTACTGCCGGCACGGCAACCACGTTGGCGGCGATCAGTCTGGGAATGGCCGAGTATGACTACCGACGGGTCAACAACCATGTTCTGACCCGCAGTGAAGTGCAGAGGATTCATGATCTTCTTGCACCTTTGACGCCGTCCGAACGTCTGAAAATCGCTGGCCTTGAGCCGGGCCGTGAGGACCTGATCATTGCCGGGACCTTGATTACCCTGCATACCATGGAGCGCTTCGGATTTGACCGGATGACGGTCAGTGATTATGGCCTGCTGGAGGGCTTGGTGATTGCGGACCGGTTGCCGTAACGGCCTGTTTCTGCGGGTATGACAAACAGTATTTTTAGTGGTATGATACATTTTTAATCAGCGGTATCTGACGTTTTAAGGAGCACCTCGGTGGATCATTCCAAGCATCTGATGGGCAGACAGCCGATCCTGAACGGGCTTGAAGAGATCGTGGGCTACGAGTTGCTGTTCCGCTGTCCTGCCTCCCTTGGCGCTGCTGATATCCAGTCCTCGCTCAAGGCAACCTCCCAGATCATGTTTGACATTCTCTCCAGTTTTGGTGTGCGTGACGTGCTGGGGGAGCACCGCGGTTTCATCAATGTTGATGCGGATATGTTGATGAGCGACGCCATTGAGTTGCTGCCGACTGAGAATATCGGGCTTGAGTTGCTTGAGGATATTGTTATTACACCGGAAATTGTCGAGCGTTGCCGGGAATTGAAAAAAATGGGTTGTCTTCTGGTGCTTGACGATCACCGGTATGCCCCCGAGTATGAACCGCTGTATCAGGGGATTGTTGATATCATCAAGCTGGATCTGATCGCCACGCCGCTGGAGGACCTGTACCGGGAGGTAGAACTTTTTCGCCGGTATCCGGTGAAACTGCTGGCCGAGAAGGTGGACAGCCGACATGTCTATCTGCGTAGCCGCAAGATGGGGTTCGAACTGTTTCAGGGGTACTTTTTTGCCCGGCCGACTCTGGTGCAGAAAACCCGCATGGCCAATGCCTCTGCCTCATTTTTTCGTCTTATGCAGCAGCTTTCCAGCGATGCGGATATCGACGCCGTTGAGGATACCTTCAAGCAGAGCCCGCCTTTAACTTACAAACTGCTGCTGCTGGTCAATTCTCTGGCCTTCACTACCCGAGAAAAGATCCGTACGGTTCGCCATGCCATTACCCAGGTGGGGCTTAACCATCTGAAACGCTGGGTGCAGCTTGCAATTTTTGCTGATGACAGCGGTTCCAACCTGAATAATCCGCTGATGGACATGGCGGCTGTCAGAGCTGCCTTTATGGAGGAGTTGGCCCGTCTTGATCTGGGGAACAGTCGACTGGTGCGCCGGGTTATTCCCGAAGAATCGTTCATGGTGGGAACGCTTTCCATGCTGAAGGATATTTACGAGATTGATATGGCCGAAATTGTGGCCAACCTGAATCTTTCAGACGAGATACAGGACGCTCTGGTGAACAGAGGCGGTGATCTGGGCACCTTGTTGTGCGTGACAGAGATGATGGAACGGCTGGAACTTGATGAAGCTGCTGAATGTCTGGAGCGGCTGGGGGTCTCGCCCGAATCGGTGCTGGCCTGCCAGAAGCGGGCCTATGCGTGGCGTAACCGGTTTGCGTAGTGACATTTTTGTGACAAGAAATATTCCATGATACTCTCCAATCTTCGCCGACACGTGCTGGTCCCCCTCTCCCTTACCTTTCTGGTGCTTTTGGGCAGCTTTCTGTACAGTGCATACGCCATACGCCGCAACAACATCTCCAGTGCCCTGGACCAGCAGTATCACGAAGCACAATCGCTGTTCAACGAACTGCTGTCCATCAAATCGGAATGGATGATCGCCATGGCGGAGACGATCATCAATGATCCGCTGCTGAAGCAGGCCATGCGGCGTGGTGACCGGGCAGCCCTGTATCAACGGGCGCTTCCTTACTACCGGCGCATATCCGGCCCCGATGGCATTACGCAATTCTATTTCCACAGTCCCGATGCCAGAAACTTTCTGCGGGTCTACCGACCGCAGCAGTATGGAGATCGCATCACCAGAGAAACCCTGCGTCGGGCCATGGAAAATCATACTCCGGCCCACGGTCTGGAACTGGACTCCTCCGGTATGCTTACCTTACGTCTGGTCATCCCCTGGCATGACCATGCCGGGCTGCTGGGATACATCGAGCTGGGCGCGGAAATTGAAGACACGATGCGCAAGCTGGTCAGCATCAATCATGTGGACTATCTGGTGACCATCAACAAACAGCTGCTGGAACGGAAAAACTGGGAAGCGGGGATGATCCGGCTGAACAGGAGGCCGGAATGGGAGCTGCTGCCGGACCGGGTGGTGGCCAGTCATTCACTGAAGCATATCCCTGACGACATTGTCCGGATGCTCTCCAGGAACCGGGGGGGCTCCTTTAGCGGAAATGGCTGGAAAGACGCCACGTTTGACGAGCGGAGCTTTGCGGTCAAGCCGTTCCCGCTGGTGGAAACCGGCGGTCGGGTGGCGGGAGAGTTTGTGCTGTTGTACGAAACTACCGGCATTACCAAGGATTTTTATAACTTTGTGCTGAAAATTGCGCTGTTGGGGTTGGGTATCTGCTCAGTCCTGTTTGCCTTTGCCTGGCGGATACTGGGGCTGGTTGAACGCAATCTGCACAGTGCGCAGCAGAAGCTGGCGGACGAAGTGGACAATGTCAACCGGGCCAACAGCCTGCTTGAGCTTGAAGTTACCGAGCGGCAACGGGTGGAGGCCGAACTTGTGCACTTGAATGACCACCTGGAAGAACGGGTCGAGGAACGCACAAGAACGCTCGAGGCCATGAGTCGTGAACTCGAACAGGGCCGCAATGAGCTGGAAGAGGCCTATTCTGAACTGAAGTCACGTCAGGCGATGATCCTCCATCAGGACAAGATGGCAAGTATCGGCTTGTTGTCTGCTGGAGTTGCCCATGACATCAATAACCCCATCGGTTTTGTGAGCAACAATCTGGAAGAGTTGCGTGTCTACATGTCCCGTCTACGTCATTTTCTGGAAGCGCAACAGGCTATTACGCAGAGCTGTGCTGGCCCGGCAGATTTGGAAGCGCTCCGACGTGAGCGGGAAGAACTGGCCATTGATTCCATTTTTGAGGATTTTGATACACTGATTGGCGAATCATTGGACGGGGCCGGGCGGATCAGCAGTATTGTCAAAAACCTGCGCAGTTTTTCCCGGGTCGATGATGTGGAGTACAAGCTTGCAGATATCAACGAATGTCTGGAAAGCACCATTAATATCACGCACCACGAGCTGCGTTACAAGGCCCTGGTACATCGCCAGTATGGTGATATTCCCCCTCTATGCTGTTGTCCCCAACAGCTTAATCAGGTGTTCATGAATCTGCTGATCAATGCCGGACATGCCATTGAGAAACGGGGAGAGATCACGGTCTGCAGCTGGAGAGAAGAGGACTCGGTATTTGTCTCAATTGCGGATACCGGTAGCGGCATTCCGGATGAACTGCTGCCCAGGATTTTCGAGCCGTTCTTTACCACCAAAGAGGTTGGCAAGGGAACCGGATTGGGCCTGAGCATCGTCTACGATATCATCAGTCTGCACCGGGGTGAAATCAGTGTTGCAAGCCGTGTGGGGGAGGGGACGACCTTCACGATCCGTTTGTCGCTGGATGCCGGGTATGGGGAAAAATGCGACTGTCAGATCAGTGAGCCACCTAAGGGCGCCCCAGCTCAAGGAGACAGAAATGTCTGAAAAACCGTCTGTGCTGTGCGTTGATGATGAAGCTCCGATATTGCGTACTCTGGAGCGTTTTTGCAGGAATGAAGGGATACCGGTGCGGAGCGCCTCATCCGCCGCTGACGCGCTGGCGCTCATGGAGCGGGAGCCGGTTGATATTGTTCTGTCAGACTATCTGATGCCGGGGATGAACGGCCTTGATTTTCTCAATGAAGTGCATTCCCGCTGGCCCCGTGTTTCCGGTATTGTCATTTCCGGTTTTGTCGAGCTTCCAGCGGTAGCCAGCGCCCTGCGGCAAGGAATTATTGTCGGTTTTCTTCACAAACCATGGAAGAGAGACGAGCTGAAGGCGTTAATCAAAAACGCGTCAGAGCGTTGCAGGGGATTTGCGAAAGAAGGAGCTGTTGCGTCGTGACCGAAAAAATCCGTATCCTGTTTGTTGATGATGAACCTGCCTACTGTCGCATCTTTCGCAGCCGTATCGGTCGGGACCCGCGCTTTCAGGTGGAAACGGCCATGAGTGGCGAGGAGGCGCTGTTGCGTCTTCAGCAATTTTCGGCCGATATGGTGTTTACTGATCTGCAGATGCCGTTCATGGACGGCTTTGAGCTGCTCACCGAGATAAAAAGCCGCTATCCCTACCTGTTTGTGCTGATTTTGACCGGTCTTGATTCAACCTCCCAAGCGGTCAAGGCAATGAAGGCAGGAGCCTACGACTATCTGCTCAAACCCCTGGATTTCGACATGGTGGAGCGCGCCATTGAAACCGTTTGTGCTCACCGCAACGCCTTTCACTCGCACTCTTCCCTTGATGAGGCGCGTCAAAGAGGCTTCAGCTTTGAAAACATTATCGGCCAGGACCGCAAGATGTTTGAAATCTACGAAAAAATCAACCAGGTGGCGCAGACCCAGGCCACGGTGTTGATTACCGGAGAAAGCGGTACCGGCAAGGAACTGATCGCTGCTGCCATTCATGGCAAAAGTTCCAGAAAAGACGGCCCTTTTCTTCAGGTAAACTGTGCCGCACTGTCGGATGGATTGGTAAGTAGCGAACTGTTCGGCCACGAGAAGGGGGCCTTTACCGGTGCCGTCAGCCAGAAGAAAGGGTTGTTCGAGCAGGCTTCCGGAGGAACCCTGTTTCTTGACGAAATCGGCGATATTTCCATGACAACGCAGGTGGCTCTGTTGCGTATATTGGAAATGGGCACCTTTCAACGGGTCGGCGGTACGGAAACGCTCCGCGCGGATGTGCGGATGATCTTTGCCACGAACCGTGACCTGGCCAAAGCGGTCACAGAAAAGCAGTTTCGGGAGGACCTGTACTATCGAATTAACGTGGTTTCTTTGCAGGCACCCCCCTTGCGGGAACGCAAATCCGACATCCCGCTTCTGGCAAACTATTTTCTGGAACGTTTCCGGTTGTTGAACGGCAAGCAGATTGAAGGTTTTTCCGCGGACGCCATGGAGACGCTTTGCCGTTACCACTGGCCCGGAAACTGTCGTGAGCTGGCCAACATTATCGAGCATGCCGTGGTATTCAGCCGTAACCGGCTGCTGACGCCTGCTGATTTCCCGGAACTGGTCCGGCAACCGCTTCGGCCCCAGACCGGTGTGATCCTCAGCTGCGCCTCATCAACCCTGGCTGAGGTTGAGGCGTCCTTAATCAGGCGGGTTCTGGAGGAAAAACAATGGAACCTCAAGCAGGCTGCCGATGTTCTGGATATCGCCCGTGGCACGTTGTACGGTAAGATCGAGAAATACGGCATCAGCAAGCCGGAATAAATGATTCGTTGTAATTCCCAAAAGCATTCAAGCTGACATCTGTTCCCCCTGGGGCAGGTGGGTAAGGTGTCACTTTGATCACCTGGTTGAATTGTCTCCTACAAGCCGCTCAATGACAAACAAACCTTCCAACATCACGCAGTCTTGCGAAGACAAACCAGGATCGTCCAGAAATACCTGTACCTGGTCTTGTGGCGGTCTAGCCATGGTCTTTCTCTTTTTCGTGGTGGACAACCATCCTTTTTGGAGCACGCCTTGGTTTGGATAACGCCTCGTCTTGCAGGCGTCGGCCAAGAACATCTTCTTTTGCCACAAAAGCCAGATCTTCGGTCAAGCCAAGGACGCGCAACACCTGTACATAAACACCAATGGAAACAGACGGTTCGCCTTTTTCGACCTTGTAGAGCGTTGGGCGTGAAATGTCCGCTCTGGCACAGACGATTTCCATTGAGAACCGCCGACGTAATCGGGCGTCTTTGAGTCGCTGCCCCAGATCCCGCAACTCCCTGGCTGAAGATGGGTACAGTGATGTAGTTCGATTTGGGCTTGTCATAACGGTAAGTACTATTTACATAATAGGTTTAATTTGTCAAATATAATTAACATTGTGGTTTGGTGTTGCGGTGTTTGATGAGCATCCGTTTCAGCCGGGAGGGGAGCCGCGGGGATCGCGGAGATAATCTGCGCTATCATCAAGGCCAAGAGCCCGAAATACTATGTTGTAGCCTTGAAAATCCATAATCAGATTTTTAGCCTTCTTTTCAAGTTCTGTTAAGCTGATTCTGCCCTTGTTGACTTTTATCTCTCCGATGACAAGTTCTTTTCTGATGTCGTTCACCGCCACCAGGTCAATTTCATTTTTATTGCCACGTTCCCAATATGAGCCGATGCGATTGTATTCGCCACTTTCTGCAAAGAGCTTATGGAAGTATCGCTCCAGTATTCTGCCGGACCAGGTGGAATAATCTCGCTCGACTATCTCGCGGATATAGCTGAAGTTGCCAGTTTCGATTGCTGATAGGTTGCGATAGATGAACCTGAACCAGAAGTTCAAGAAGTTGTCACAAATATAATACTTCTGCAGCCTGCTTCCAGGTTTTGCGTTGATTGGTTTGTGCCGGTCGATCAGGGCGTATTCCCCTTCAAGCCTGGTAAGGTATGCACCGGCATGAATATCCAGAACCGACTCTATTTCGCTCCTGGCGGTCTTGCCGCTAGCTATCAACTCTAAAATGGAGAAGTACGTGCCATACTCTCTGCCAAACTCTTCGATTATCAGGCTTTTCCCTTCATTCAGGAACGGCGAGAACTGACGAAACATGAAGTCAAACATCTGATGCCTGGGCAGCGCATTATTCTCTGCCAGCAGTTCAATGTATTTTGGCAGACCACCTGTTATGGCATAGACATCAAACAGGGTCTGGGTATCAGTGTGGCCGAAGTCGCTTGTTACAGAAAAGATTGAATGAATGCTGAAAGGCTTAAGAAATATAATCCGGTCGGCTCTGCCGAACAATGGTTCCTTCTCGTCTTGAAAAATACGATACATCAATGAATGTACCGACCCGATAAAAATCACGTTAAGTTTACATCTGGCCTTGTTGCGATCCCATATTCCCTGTACTTCGGAATAGACAGCCGGGTTTATGCTGAAGAAATCCTGGAATTCATCAACAATCAGTGTGATTTGCTCGGTGCGGGACAGTTCGATGAGCAAGGTGAAAATATCTTTGAAATGGCGGATTTCGCCAATGACCGGTATGGTGAAAGTACGTCGAATTTCTTCGATGAACTCCTGGCAGAGTAGCGATTCGGCTTTTTTGGATACGAACAGGTAGAGGTGTTTGTGTCGTTTGGCTGATTCCAGCGCGAGAATGGTCTTGCCGACCCGCCGACGGCCGGTAAGGACGGTCATCCGTCCGCTGGTGTTGGACTGCTCATAGAGTGTAGCCAGTTCTTTTAGCTCGTTTTCTCTGTTGTAAAATTTCATGATAAGCGCCGCCTGTTAAAGTAATGGCCGTTACTGTAATTGATGTACAGCCTATTTGCAATCTGATAACGAAGACAAGCCAGAACGGGACCCATCTTCATATTCGAGCGACAGTTGCATTGCCAAAACAAATGCGATTGGTATCAAAATTAACAGCTGTCATATTTGGTGGCGATATTTGACAGGAAACAGAAACATTTGGGGGAGAATTTAGGTCTTTTTTGATAGCAAATCAAGTACGGTAAGCCAGGTGTCGTAATTTGAACACGTCAAATAATAAGTGTAACCATACATAATGAATGGTTTTTTTTTGGTGGTCGGATGTTTTTTATGTAACATGTGCCGTAATTTGGACAGTAAATATGGGGGATTGTTTTGTTATTTTGTGTTAAGTATTCAATATTTATGCATAATTTAATTGTTTTTACTCTATGGCATGTGTGTTGCAAAAGAAATTGTCAGCTAGCCTAAAAGAGGTGTTTTTTGGTGGTAACTTGTTTGAATGTTTATGTATTTTCTGTTTTTCACGCATGTATACATTATGAGGAAATCACATTGCAGCTATGTTGGTATTGAGGTATTTGTAATAACCTAGCAAACGCGAATGTCCGGCACGTTTCCGCGAGTGCGATTAAGTGAGCAGGAGGAGCTAGATTGAGAGGCAATTACATCAACAGATTTAGGTGGTTACGTAATTTGCCGTTACGTCGGGCATTGGGGGTGCTGGCGGTTGGCACGTTGTTGATGTCTGCTCATCAGGCGTATGCGGCGGATACAACCTATACAGGCGAATTTAATACACTCTTGCGGATGGGTAAGGATGCGGGCAAACGTAATCTGTATCCGGTCTATGAATATCTTCGCCTTCAGACTAATACAACTTTGAAAGATGGTTCAGATGTTTCATTTCAGTTTGGTGGTTGGGGGCGCCTTGATCTTGCCGATAAAAGCTCCAGCCAGGTCACAGACGGTGATGTCCAGTACGCGCTGCTAAGTTACCAGGGCGCAAAGAATAACCTTGTCATTAATCTGGGACGTCAGTTTGTGGCGGAAGGTGTGGCTACCGAACTGCTCGACGGACTGTATCTCCGGCAAGATCTGAAAGCTGGTTTTGGGGCTGCCGCCTATGTTGGTAAACCGGTTATGACAACAGTTCAGGAAAAAACGGTTGATACGGTCTATGGCGCTCGTCTCAGTCATACGATGCCAGCTTATTATGCCATTGGCGCAAGTGTGCTGAAAAGTGATCGCGGTAGTGAGCGGTACCGTGAAGAAGCAGGTATTGACGTCTGGGCGCGTCCAATAACTGACCTCGACCTTACCGGACGGACTTCCTATAACTCAATTACCTCCGGTTGGATGGAACATGCCTATGCGCTGTCATATGCACCACTTGAAAGCCTGAAGCTTTCCGTAGATCTGGCAAACATCAACTACCGGCATTATTTCCATAACATGACCATGTCTGCCTTCAGTCTGAAGAACGGCATAATCAATCCTGATGAAAACATGGTGAGTGTCGGTGGCTCTGTTGCCTATAACCTGACGAAAAATTTGACCGTTACCGCAGATTTCAAAAATTATGCGTATAACATTATCGGCGAATCAAATTATTATGGCGGTAAGGTAAGCTATCGATTGCCGGACTCTCTCTTGGCCGGAGCGGGTTTTTACCGTATGGATGGTGCCACCTCGCGCTTGCGCTACAATGAGCTGCGCGCCTATGTATCGAAAATGCTGGGCAAAACTGATCTCACTGCTGATTTCATCACGCTTATGTACGATAAAAGCGTGGCTGGTGTAAAAAACAGCTACATTGTCACGGGCGCGGCATCACATGCTTTCGGAAAGAAGGTGAAAGTGGGCGCTGATATTGAGTACTCACGCACACCTGATTTTGACAATCAGCTGCGTGGCATACTGAAACTGAGCTACCTGTTTGATACAACGCCGTAAAGGGGATACCAGGTGAAACGAATAGTACCTTTCATACTTACCGCACTCATGCTCAGCATATTGTATGCCTGTGCCAACAATACCAGCATAGCGCGCAAGCATCCCATGGAAGTCAGCGGAATGCCCAACTGCGCTGAATGTCATAATGAACAATGGAAATTACTGAACCATCAGGCTCCTGATTTCTTCAAAAAACACGGACGGTTTGCCGGTAGTAATCAGACCTCCTGCACAACATGCCACACCAGGTCATTTTGCTCGGATTGTCACACCCGTAAGGATGAGTTGAAGCCCAGCCTCAAACATTCCGGCTCCCCGCAGCGCAACTTCCCCCACCGGGCCGATTACATGACCCAGCACAAGATTGACGGCAGAATCAATCCTGCATCATGTACCAAGTGCCACGGTCGTCAGAACAACGCGAGGTGCATTGCATGCCATCGGTAATTTCCTTTCGCCTGCCTGCCATTTTGCTACTCATGCTGCTGCCCCTGGCAAGCGGCTGCGGTGACGCGACCCCCCAGGCTGCTTTCAATCCCACCACTGGCACCCATGCCTCCGGCTGGGGGATAGCCCACAAGGCAGAAGCCCGCGCCGATATCGCCCGGTGTACCGACTGTCACGGCTCAAACCTCTTAGGCGGCGTAACAGCGGTAAGCTGCATGAGCCCCAATGCCATTAACGGACTACAATGCCATGCCACCAGCCCGGCGGTTGCTCCAACAGGCTGCACATCATGCCACGGTATCCCGCCAAACGGGCAGACTGCTCCAAACAGGGCGTCTGCCCATGCCAAACATCTGGCCATGGCAGGTATGACCTGTTCCACTTGCCATAATGGAGCCGGGTCGGGTACGCCTAACCATGCTAGGGGTACGGTCACGGTTTCTGCGCTTCCGACAGCATACCGGGCCAAAACCTACACCGCATTCGGCTTTAATGCTGCCAACAGCACCTGTTCAGGAATTATCTGTCATGGCGGTCGTATTGCCCCGAACTGGAACACCGGTTCGATCAACGTCGCCACTGATTGTCTCAAGTGCCATGAGCAGGGGACAGCGCCTCAGACTCCCCAGTACAACAGTTTTTATTCCGGTAGCAAGTCGTTCGGTGGATCTACGGCAGCCAATCTGCATCAACTCCATCTGGCTTTGCCTGATCTGAGCGCGCCTGCTGGCACAAAACTGTTCTGCACCGCCTGCCATAACGGGATTGTCCAGACAAAAGAGCATTTTCCGAAACTCTACAACCCGTCTGGCAGTCCAGTCACTGCTGCCAGTACCATTGGCGGTTCCGGCACAAAAGTTTCAGCCTACACACCCTTTACTGCCGCTGTGCCTTCAGGCAGTTGCGCCACGTCATGCCATACAACGCGTTACTGGATGAATTAAGTAGCAGAGGTTTTTTTAGCAGGGCACCAATGTGCTGGTTGTGCACATAAATCAATGAAGAAAGGAGGTTGTAGTAAGCATTCGGCATTGTTCGCGTAGTTCAACCGAAAAAACGTTAGAGGAGGTTTTATGAGAGGGATGAGTAAAAGGCTTGTTCTGTTAGCCGTAACAGGACTGTTTTCCGCAGCCTTGCTTTCCGGTTGTGGATCTGATGGAAAAAATGGCGTAGACGGCGCACCCGGTAAAGATGGACAAGGAGTAGCTGTAAAAGCTG